>CAVSSV010000035.1:0-27666 GCA_963730695.1 uncultured Pseudomonadota bacterium | reverse complement strand
CACCGGCGGCGGCAACACCTCCTCCAAGCTTGCGGGCACGGATCCAATCACGGGCGAGAGTGTCGAGGTGCTTTGGGTGAAAGGCTCGGGTGGCGACCTACGGACCGGCACCAGGGAAAATTTCTCCTCACTCTATCAGGGGAGGCTCGGCGACCTCAGGGCGGCTTATCTTGCACGGACGGACCGTGGCCTCAAATCGCCCGCGGAGGACGAGATGGTGGCGATGTATGCCCACGCCACCTTCGACCTGAATCCGCGGGCGCCTTCGATCGACACGCCGCTTCATTCCTACTTACCGGGGCGGCACGTGGACCACATGCACCCCAACGCGATCATTGCGATCGCCGCCTCAGCCGACGCCGAGCGCCTCACGCGGGAGATCTTCAGCGGTCGAATGGCCTATGTCCCGTGGATGCGGCCCGGAGTGGAGCTCGGCTTGGCGATGCAGAAAATCGCCGAAGCGAGCAATACGTACGCGCGCACACAACGTATTGCATGCGCTCCGCGTTTGCAGGGGAGACTGATTAATCGTTCGTAACTATCATGTTGCACGAGCGCTCGCGCGCGCACGACCGCCTCACCCGAAAAGCTTCGCGTCGCTTCCACAACATTGACCGTGCGAGGCCTTCCGCCAAAGCCGGTCACCCATCGCCGCGCAACCTCGATCACCCGATCTTCGGCGTTAGGTGCTTCGTCAGTGACGCGATGAATGCCGCTTGACGCAATACGCGAGACAAGTCGAGAAAATGCCGCGGTGCCGGGTTCATAATTTGTGCCCCGCATTGCCGGCTCATTGTCCGTGCCAAAGTAGACGCGTTCACGACTGCCGTCGTGCTCAATTACCAATCGTCTTTCGGAGTCCTCCACTACCTTCCCGCCCACCGTCTGGTAAGCCGCAATGACAAAGCTTCGTGGATTCATGGAGCGTTCGAGCGGAGGAAGCGACGGCGCGCGAGGGCCAGAGAATTCCGCTCCATCCATGCCGCCAAGCATTGCATCGATGTTGTCGCGTTCGCGCTCCAATTCTGATTTGGCCTTGTCGATACTATCAGTCGCCATCCGAAGCGCAGCTCGCACATCTTTCCCGGCGAGCGCGGCAACGACAAGCGCACGTATCCGCTCATCCATCCCGCCGTCCGCTTCATCGCCCACTCCCGAGGCCTCCAACAAGGACTCGATGTCACCGATCGCGTTCGAGGCCAACTGAAGCTTTTCCATCAGGCGACCGACGATATATTCCTCGAACGTGCCGGACAAAACGATGTTGAAAATGCCAACGCTCGCATGTTCGGTGCCCAGGCGCTGGATGCGGCCGATACGTTGTTCCACCACCATCGGGTTCCACGGCAGGTCGTAATTCACCAACACGTTGGCGACCTGCATGTTGACGCCTTCAGCACCGGCCTCTGTCGAGACAATCACGTTGAGTTTCGGCGGCTTAGCCCAAAAGGCCGCGAGCGTGTCCTGGTTACGGCCGCTCGTGTCGCCGTTTATGATGCCGACCTTCAGCCCCAGCCCAGAGAGGTAGGCTTCGATAGTCGTTTGCGTCTCGCGGCGTGTGGTGAAAATTACTAGGCGCCATTTGTCCGGGCTCTCGGCGCGAAGTCTGTCGATGAGGATGCTGAGTCCTTGGAGCTTCGCCGGTCGGGCCATCTGTCCGACGATGCCCTTGACGGTGGCTGCAAGTTCCGGTCGGACAGACCCCTTCCTCGCCATGTTCTGGAGTTGGGCCGAGAGCGCCTCCGGGCTGCTGGCTAGTGCTTGCAATATGCTAATTTGTACAAGCCGATTGAGCTCCTGAATCGGTTCCGCGATGGCCTCAATGAGGCGCAGCTCATCGATCGATGGCTTGACGCGATGCAACTGAACCTGGCGATCAGGAAAATATAGTTTGGCGTCACCACGTCGGACCCGAGACATGTAGCCATAAACGATCGAGCGAAAGTCATCCTTGGCTTCGGATTTCAGCTGACGCGCTCTATCACGTTCATCCGCAATAAATCGACGATAGAACATGCCTTCGCTGCCGAAGGGATTTTCATGCCCGCGCGCCGAACTAAGCAGATGGACAAGCGAATACAGGTCCCATAGCCGGTTCTGAATCGGCGTCGCCGTTAGCATCAGAACATAACGAAACCGTCGTTCGATAAGAGCTTTCTGAAAGACGAGCGCTACCTGAGGAGGGGTCGGGACGCCGTACAGGTTTCTGAGCTTATGTGCCTCATCGAGTATCAGCATCTGGAAACGATCTGGAGGAACTTGTTCGAGGTATAGGCGCGCTGAATTATAGGTGGTGATGATCGCGCCGAATTCCTTCGGCTCGGCATCAATGAGATCGCGCCCGATGGCAATTTCGGACGGCACACCAAACTTTGTTCCCAGTTCTTCCTGCCACTGGGGACCTAGCAGCTTTGGAGCGACAATAAGCACGCGGGACAATCTAGCGCGCGCGGCAAGCTCCGAGATTACAAGTCCCGCGCTGATGGTCTTCCCGAGCCCCACATCATCGGCCAGAAGGGTGACCGGAAGGCGGCGGCAGAAGGTCATCAAGTTTGTCACTTGATGATGATACGGCTCGACCCGGCCCTTCCACCGGGCTTCCGACTTCAGATCGTTGCGATTCTCAATGACAATTGGCTCGGCAAGATCCCATTCGACGGCAGCACGATAAACATCAAATTCGCCGGGAAACTGCTCGCGTCGAAGTATCTGCTCCCTAATCTGAGTCGCGATATCCATTCGCCGGACTGGCCCCCCCTGCGACAAACATGCCCGGTCGTTCACTTGGCCGCAAGGATGTCGTTTCTGGCTGGCGGTCTAGCTATTCAAGACTTCTCCTTTCCACGCCGGGGTAACCGGTAGACCTCTCCGTGCGCGCCGCTCCGGCTCAGGCCGTCGCAAACGGAGCCCCTAGGCGGGTCTCCGCCCTAACGGGCTTCCATCCCTGGCGCAGCTTCACATGTCCGCAGGCGGGGCCGGTAAGGGCTAAGGGGCCAGCCCCTCGCACGCGCAAGACATCCAAACACGTCCCGCCGCATCCCCACTCCTCCCCGCGAAGGGGCGGGGCCCTCCTGGGGGCCCCGTCGGCGATACGCGTTCGGAGCCTACTTGCCCTTACTACCCCGGGCCTCGCCGACGGACAGGGTGGCAGCAGCAGCTGTAACCCATACTCAAGGAGGTGAGACCATGAGGCGATCTCTATCAACGGATTGCCGATCAGATCGTCCAGGAGCTTGAGCAGGGCGTCCGGCCATGGATGAAGCCGTGGAGCGCGGAGCATGCCGAAGGGCGCGTTGCGCTGCCGCTGCGCGCAAATGGCATTGCCTATCGCGGGATCAATGTTTTGCTGTTGTGGTCGGCGGCAATCGTTAAGGGTTTCGGCGCGCCGATGTGGATGACTTTCCAGCAAGCGCAGGAATTCGACGCCTATGTCGGCAAGGGTGAGCAAGGGAGTCCTGCCGTTTCTGCGGACCGGCTAACACGCGCGGAAACCGACGCCGATCGTCTCGCGGGCGCAGCTTGCGCGCAAGTCCAGCTTCGCTGAAATTGACAGCCGAGCCCGATCACCCGGCGCTGCTAGGAGGCAGCAAGATCATCGATCGAATCGGAAAGCATCCCGGGTCGCATGGTTCAGATCCCTCTTCCGAAAAATCCGACCGGCTGCCTAATATCCGGAGTTCCACAATCGACTTTTCGCGAATCGCGCCGTCGCGTCGTCTGCCCGCGCGACGGCTGACCTCCCTCATTCCCGCCGCGCTTTTTGAAGACCCCAACGCGCGTCTGATCTATCGTCCCAAGTTTGACGAGGCCTCAAAACAATCCCGCGAGAAGATTTATCGTCAGGGCGAGCACCGCCGTGTTGAAAGCGAAGGAGACAAGGCTGTGCACCGTGCCGATGCGTCGCTGCCGTTTGGCGGTGAAGGCGACGTCTGCGGTCTGCGACGCAACGCCGATCACGACGGCGAAGTGAAGGAAGTCCCAGTTGTCAGGTTCTTCGCCGCCGGGAAAGTTGAGGCCGCCTATCACGTCATTTTCGTCAGGGGTGGCTGTGTCCGGCTCGTAATAGCTGTGCGCATAGTGCAACGCGAAAATGACCTGCGTGGTGAACCACGAGAGCGCCACCGTCGTCACGGCAAGCACGACCCTCAGCTCTTTGGCTAGGCCGTGGGCGTCCTTGGCGAGCGACAGCTCCAAGCCGACCGCCCACAAGCTGGCGGCTGCGGCGATCATCACCACGGTGACGATGATCGCTTGTCCCTCGTCTTGAGCGGCGACATGGGCTTTGAGTTCCGACAGCGTTTGCTTTCGCATATGGGCCAGGGTCAATCCGACGAACCACAGACAGGTCAAATCCCAGCACACGACCGCGCGCGTGCTGGTTTCAAGGCCAGAAAACATGAAGGTGGACAGGACGAACGCGAGCAGGCCAACGCCGATGCCGCTCGTCAACCGCGGCCGCAACGTGAACGGCTGCACGAGCCTTTTCGAAAGCACGTCGAATTGGCCAGCATTGGAGTTTTGAGACATGACATTCCTGCAACCGTGCAGCCTTGGGAAACCAATAATTGTGCAGAAAATGAAGCCGCTCGAAAATGGTGGCCAAGTCAACCCGTTACCCGAGGTGACCACAGTCGGGAGCGTTGCGAACGATCGGGGCGCGATAGTCAGGGAAAATGCCCGGCATCGATGGCCAATTGCCCGAAACGTCGCGCATGGCGCGTGCGGCCTCGCGGATGGCCTCGGGGCCTTTGGTCAGGCTGTAGAGGTTGCACATAATGCCGCGACGCTAGCCGCGCATCCCGGGTCTTGCAATCGAACTTAAGCATCCATTGGCGTCGGTCGGCGGAGCACTAGGCGCCGTTGACGCGTTCGCCACTGTTCGCTATTCGTTCTCATGGCCGAGACGCTTAAGGACGCCCTTCAACGCGGCATGGCTATCACCGCGCAATGTGCGGGTTGGAGCCGTGACGATGACCATCGGCCGTCCCAGCCGTGCCGCGAGAGCGTGAGATTCGACGTCGCTTCGTTGGTATGGACGAGAGGCGCAAGCTTTCCGCTGGAGCGGCTGAAAGAGCGCCTGCAATGCCCGCGCTGCGGTTCGCGCAAGGTCATCGTGCTCTACGTCGCGCCGACGCCTGGAGCGGCCAAGCGGGCCTGATGCCAACCTCTCCCTTGGGGGTCACACGTGACGAAGATCAACAACTTGGAAACCGAATTGGCAAAGCGCCACGCTGAAGGGGGGGAAGCTGCGCGCGACTTGATGCAAAAGGGCGTCGATGCAGTCACACGCCGACCGTCGTAACGAGACCCGGATCCCAGCCGCGGCAAGTCCCGAAGATGCGGATCAAAGCCAATCCGACAGGGATGTTTGAAGCCGCGCGTGCGGTGGCGCCCGTTTAGTGACGATGAAATTGACACGCCAGAGGGCCGCCGCGAGGACGGCCGCGCGTCTCCGCCAAAAAGAACGGGACAGCGACGACGGCGCCTCTTAGGGCTGGCGATTTCGGAACTAAAGTTCCGTGGGGCCCGCCGCCGACTGGCCGCGCGGCATTGTGGACAGGCTACTTGGAGTTACATGCCGGGAAGCGCCGTCATACGCTTAGCGCGTCGATATCGACCTCGCCGTATTGTGCGAGGATCACGGCGTTCTCGAACTCGCCCGTCACCGGATCGCCGGTCCGCGAAAAGGCGACTGCGCCTGCGTGGCCAATCACCGATGTTCGAGCAGCGCGCACGGCGGCGTCGCCGCTTTGAAGCTCGCGGGGTTCACCGGGCGCAAGGTTACCTTCGCCGTCTCGATCGAAGAGTACAACCACGTGGTAGGTTACCGCCATAGAGTTCATCCTGCAGCTAGAGGTTGGCCATTCGGGACCACCGGGCCTATTGAGTCGCTGGGATATGCGAACCCAGCCAGCGCGGCTCGGGTCCGTCGCCGCCTCCCTGGCATCATTCAGTCATTAACGGTTTTCCCGTATTATTGACTCTTTCGGGCGAAGTGCCAGTATTTGAAGCTTGTTGTTTTGCGTAGAGGAGTTAGCCGCGTGCCAGCTGCTCGTCCCTATTGGAAGGGCTATATCAAGTTCGCCCTCGTGTCCTGCCCGATCGGCCTCTGGACAGCCTCGTCGTCGGGCGAGCGCGTGGCCTTTAGGCAAATCAATAAGAAGACCGGCAATCGGCTTGCGCCAGCAGCTTGTCGACGACGAGACGCGAGAGCCGGTCGAGGCTCGAGACAAGGGCCGGGGTACGAATACGCGAAGGGCTCGTACCTCATGATCGAGGATGAAGAGCTCGACGCGATCGAGATCGAGAGCAATCACACGATCGAAATCGACTCGTTCGTGCCGCGCAGCGAGATCGACGAACGCTTTCTCGACAGCCCCTATTACATCGCTCCGAACGAGCCTGTTGGGCAGGAGGCGTTCGCGGTTATCCGCGAGGCGATGCGGGGCAAGAACATGGTCGCGCTTGGGCGGGTCGTGCTCTCAAAGCGCGAACGCGTGATCATGCTCCAACCCTGGGACAACGGGCTGCTTGGGCACGACGTTGCGCTACCCATACGAGCTGCGCGAAGCGAAGGATTATTTCTACGACATCGCTGACGTGAAGGTTGAGCCCGAGCTGCTTACGCTGGCGCAGCATATTTTGAAAACCAAGGAGGCGAAGTTCGATCCTACGAAGTTCGTCGATCGCTACGAGCAGGCCGTCCTCGAAATGCTCGATAAGAAGAAGGCAGGGCTTCCCACCGCCACCGTACAGGCGCTGGCGCCGGCCCGCAGTGTCACAAACCTGATGGATGCCCTTCGCAACAGCTTGGCTATGGAGGCCGCGAACGATGTGGCGGCGCCGGCGGCAGCTTCTCCGGCGACAGCGTCTAACGCGAAGCCAAAGAAGGCCAAGCCTCGCAATCCCGCCCAGCGCGAATTGTTGCTGCCGATCACCGGTAAAAAGGTTGAGGAGGAGCAGAAGGCGGCGCCCGCGGCGACCTCGCGAAGAAAGGCCAGCTGACCATCGAACGACGAATTCACCCATCGTGTCGGACGGCGGGCGATTTGGTCGTCGAACTGGCAGCGGAAAAGAGTGTCCCCTGATGGATAAAGCGGCCTTCATCAACAGCGTCCGAAGCTTGTTTAATATCGACGGCTATTTGCTGCCCGAACTCTCGCTTGCAGAACAAAGGCGTTTCCTCGACGACCCGGTGCAATACCTGCTGAACGCCAATGACGCGCAGGCCGACGCCATTATGCGAGAGGTCGCCTCTCGTCATGAGGACAGGCAGGCGCTTCTCGCAGGACGTTCTCTTCTGCCTTCGAGCGATCTCAAGCCGGTTAGGCAGTCTGCGCGGGTGAAGAAGCCGAAGCCAAGAGTTCGACGGTCAGCGAGAAATGTTGCTGCCTATTCCTGGTAAGAAACCGAGCGAAGAGAAGTCGCCCACGAAGACCTCCACCGAGCGTCAGAAAGCGGGTTGATACTAGCGCCATTCGGGTGCGCTGCACGATCGGTCGTCGTCCATCGTCGCAAAAGAAAAAGGTGAGGCGGTGGCGCCCTTAAAAGACCCGTCTGTTCGTTTGGAGCGATACGCGAAGAAACGCGATTTCACGCGAACCGCCGAACCGGAGCCCACGATCGAGGCGCATGAGGGCCGGGGATTTGTCGTCCAAAAGCACGACGCCAGAAACCTCCATTACGATCTTAGGCTTGAGCTGAACGGCGTTCTGCTGAGTTGGGCCGTCCCGCACGGACCGAGCCTCGTCGTTACGGAAAAGCGCCTTGCGGTGCGCACCGAAGACCACCCTTTAAAATATCTCGATTTCGAGGGCGCCATTCCCAAGGGCGAGTACGGCGGCGGGACGATGATCGTTTGGGACCGCGGGTTTTGGACCCCGGCCTATGACGCTGAAAAGGGGTTGGCCAAAGGCCACCTCGAGTTCGAGCTATTCGGCAAGCGACTGCAGGGGCGCTGGCACCTCGTTCGCATCAAACAGCGCGCGAGCGAGAAATCGGAGCCGTGGCTGCTGATCAAAGCGGCGGACGCATATGCTCGCTCCGCATCAGAGCCCGACATCCTCAAACAATATGAAGCCTCGGTCTTGTCCGGGCGTAGCAACTCGGAGTTGGATACACCCGCCGCGGTTCGAAAAGATCACAAGAAGAGGACCGATATCGAAGCGGCGCGGCCCGCTAAATTGCCCGACCCCCTGAACATTAAAGGCGGCCGGAAGGCGCTCATGAGCCTATTCGTTGCGCCGGCGCTCGCCTCGCCCGCCGATGCGCCGCCGAGCGGCGCGCAGTGGGTGCAAGAGGTCAAGTTTGACGGCTATCGCGTCCAAGCCCGGATTGACGGCGAAGACATTCGGCTTCTCACGCGCAGCGGCCTCGACTGGACGTCTCGTTTTGTGAGTGTCGCCGAGGCCGTGAAAGCCCTCGGGTTGGGATCAGCGATCCTCGATGGCGAAATCATCGTCGAGGACGCCGCAGGCATCTCGAACTTCAGCGAGTTAGTGAGCGACTTAAAGTCTGGGCGGCAAGATCGCTTTCGCTACTTCGTTTTCGATCTTCTCTACCTCAGCGGCGTCGACCTTCAGAAGGCCGCGTTCGTCGATCGGAAGGAAACCCTAGCGACGATCCTGACTTCCTCGCCAGCGAGCGCGCGGATCGCTCTCAGCGAGCATTTTGAGACCGACGGCCCACGCTTTTTTCAGCACGTGAGCCGCCTCGGTTTGGAGGGAATGGTCTCCAAGCTGCGGGACGCGCCTTACCGGTCGGGGCGATCCAACAGCTGGCTGAAATCGCGCTGCGTCCTCAGCCAGGAGTTCGTTGTTATCGGCTATGTGCCGTCGACGACGTCCCGCGGCGTCGTGGGATCGCTGGTCCTCGGGTTTTATGAGGCCGATCAGCTAACGCTCGCGGGTCGGGTCGGCACTGGCTTCTCGCTGGACGAAGCCGCCGCCCTCTTCACGGCCCTTGATCCGACTAAAATACAGAAATCGCCGCTGGCGCGCAGGGCTCCAGCTGAGGCCGAAAAGGGCGTGAGTTGGGTCGAACCCCGCTTAGTCGCACAAGTCCAATATCACGGCTGGTCGTCGGACGGCCTTCTCAGGCACGCCTCCTTTCGAGGGCTGCGGGACGACAAGAGGCCACGAGAAATCATCCGGGAAACGCGCGGTGACGCGGGCAGACCGGTCCAACTTCATGCAACCGCGCTGACCCATCCCGAGCGCATGCTTTGGCCGGCCGACGGGATCTCGAAACAAGGACTGGGCGATTACTACGCTAATTATTCCGCATGGATACTGCCGCATCTGGTTGGTCGGCCATTAAGTCTGTTTCGCTGCCCGGGCGGCATCACGGCCGAATGCTTCTTCGCCAAGCACGGTTGGAGCGGGATGGGGCAGGCCATTCGGCGCGCCCCCGTTGGAGAGAAGGAGCCTTCGCTCGCAATTGACGATGTCGAAGGTCTGTTCGCTCTGGTTCAAGCCAACGTTCTGGAGATTCATCCCTGGGGCTCCAAGTTCGCCGACATTGAGCGGCCCGATCGCTTGATCTTCGACCTCGATCCTGGCGAGGGCGTCACTTGGAGCGCCGTCATCGAGGCCGCTATCGAAGTGCGTCGGCGTCTTCAGGAAAGCCTCGGTCTTGAAAGCTTCGTCAAGACGACAGGCGGCAAGGGACTTCACGTCGTCGCTCCGATGATTCCGAACTTCAGTTGGGAGCGCGCCAAATCGATCTGCAAGAGTTTGGCCGAGACTATGGAGGCCGACAGTCCGGCTCGATACGTCGCCAATATGGCGAAGAGCAAAAGGGCATCGCGAATCTTCATCGACTACCTGCGCAATGGCCGGGGAGCGACCGCGGTAGCCGCCTATTCGACGCGTGCGCGGCCAGGCGCGGCGGTTTCGATACCGATCGGCTGGGACGAACTGTCGGAGGCGATAAAGTCGGACCACTACCGCCTCGGCAACATTGGTCGACGCATGGACAACCTCGCACGCGATCCTTGGGCGGAGTTTTTCAAGATCAAGCAACGCGCCAAACCGACGGAGGCGAGGCCGCGGGCGGTGAAGACCGGAAAATCGCCTGCTTGATTGATCCGTCTCACGGTGCAAGTTGGATAAATCTATCTGGCAAAGCGACAGGGTCGGTCCGCAAGCGATGAGCGCAGAGGAGGAGTTCATGTCATCAGAAGCGGTGAACGTCGCTCCGTTTCAGAAAGACGGTGTCCGCGGATTTTTGCACTCGCCGTCCGCGTCGGCCACGCGAGGCATTGTGTTGACGCACGGGGCGGGAGCAAACTGCAACGCCCCCTTATTGGTCGCGATAGCCGACAACCTCGTCGCGAGCGGTTTTGCCGTACTGCGCTGCGATTTGCCGTTTCGGCAGGAACGACCAAAAGGTCCGCCCTTCCCAGCGCAAGCGGCTGCGGATCGAACTGGGTTACGGGTCGCCGTCGAGGCTTTGCGCGAGGAAGTTCGCGGCGTAGTCTTTTTGGGCGGGCACTCCTACGGGGGTCGCCAAGCCAGCGTGCTCGCCGCCGACGAGCCGGGCCTGGTCCAGGGTCTCCTGTTGCTGTCCTATCCGTTACATCCTCCCGCTAAGCCTACGCAGCTCCGAACTCAACATTTTACGCGGTTGCTAACGCCAGTCACTTTTGTCCACGGGACCAGGGATCCTTTCGGCTCAATCACCGAACTTGAGCAAGCTATGGCGCTGATCCCAGGGCGAACCAAACTGACGCCGATTGAAGGAGCGGCCCACGATCTCAAAGGCGGACGTTTCGACCTGGATGTCGTCGTTGCAGCGTTGCTCGACTAGCCGATTGGCAGACATATCGTCGACGAGGGAATAGATCCCCCATGTCGAAAATCTTCCTCAGTCATTCCTCCAAGGACAATGTCGCTGCGCAGGCGATGGCGGATTGGCTGAGCGAGAACGGCTTTGCTGAATTCTTCCTCGATCTCGATCCGGACAGGGGCATCAACCCCGGCGAGCGATGGGAAAAGGCGCTGCATCAGGCAGCCAACCGCTGCGAGGCCGTGATTTTCCTCATCAGCAAGAACTGGCTCGCCTCCGACTGGTGCGACCGCGAATTCGCCCTGGCGCGCAACCTCAATAAGAACCTGTTCAGCGTCATCATCGACCACACGCTGACGCTTGCCGACCTCAAGCCGCAGTTCCGCGAGGCTTGGCAGGTGGTCAATCTCGCCGACGGCCAAGACGGCGAGACGCGCGAGGCGGAGCTGCCGGGCACGGCTGTTTCCGGCCACGTCACCTGGTCGCGCACGGGCTTGCGGCGCCTCAAGAACGGTCTCGAAAAATCCGGTCTCGACGCCAAGTATTTCCCTTGGCCGCCTGAAGGCGAACCGGACCGGGCGCCCTATCGCGGCCTGCTTGCGCTGGAGGAAAAAGACGCGGCCATCCTGTTCGGGCGCGAGGCCGACATCGTATTGGGCGTCGACCGGCTGCGGCGGATGCGCGAGCGCGCGCCGCCGCGCATCCTGACGCTGCTCGGCGCGTCGGGCGCAGGAAAATCCTCGTATCTGCGCGCCGGCCTGCTGGCGCGGCTGCGGCGCGACGACATGAATTTTCTGCCGCTCGCCGCCATCCGGCCCGGCCGCGACGCGATTTTTGGCGAGGACGGCTTTTTGGGCGCACTTGTTCAGGCGTTTCCCAAGCGCCCGCGCGCGGAGCTCCGCGCGGCCCTCGGCAACGGCGCGCAAAGCCTCAAAGCTTTGTTCGTCGAATTAGCGGAAGCCGAGCAACGGGAGAGCGCCGCGGCAATGTCGCCGACGATTCTCGTCGCTATCGATCAAGGGGAAGATCTGTTTCGTGCCGAGGGCGCCAGAGAGAGCGAAGAGTTGCTGGCCTTGGTGCGCGCGCTCGTCGAGAGCGACGATCCTTCGTGCATCGCGCTGTTTGCGATCCGCTCCGACAGCTTTGACCGCCTCGAACACGCGAGCGAACTTTTGGGCCTCGCTCAGGAAGCGCAGCCGCTGCTGCCCATGCCGCGCGGCAACTTCCGTTCCGTCATCGAAGGCCCGGCGGAGCGCGCGGCGAACGCCGGGCAAAAGCTGGCGATCGACCCGCAACTGACGGCCCGCCTGCTCGCCGACATCGACCAAGAGGCCGGCGCCGACGCGCTGCCGCTGCTCGCCTTCACGCTGCAGCAGCTCTACGAGGATCATCGCGCGAGCGGCCGGCTGACGCTCGCCGACTACGCGGCGTTCGGCGCGATGGGCGGCGCCATCGATCGTGCGGTCGAGCGGGCGTTTCGCAAGGCCGATGCCGATCCGGCGCATTTTCCCGCCGACCGCGGCGAGCGGGAAAGGCTGCTGCGTCGCGGCCTCATCCCCTGGCTCGCCGGCATCGATCCCGACACCCGCAGTCCCCGCCGCAGTATCGCCCGCACGAGCGACATTCCAGCGGAGGCGCGTGCATTGGTCGCCCTTCTGGTCGAAGAACGCTTGCTTGTCGCAGATCGGCGGGCGGAGGAAAGCGGGGGCTTCGTCGAGACGCTGGAGCCGGCGCACGAGGCTCTCTTGCGCAAATGGGGGCTGTTGAAAGGTTGGCTCGAAGAGGATCTTGGCGAACTGGCGACGCTGGAAGCCTTGCGCCGCGCGGTCCGCGACTGGGACGCCAACGCGCGCGGCGAGGATTGGCTGGCCCATCAAGGCGAGCGGCTCGCCGACGCCCGCGGCCTCGACGCGCGTTCCGACCTTGCGGCCCAGCTCGACGCCCGCGACCGCCTCTATCTTGCCGCTTGCAGCGCGAAAGAGGACGCCGGCCGCGCGCAGCGCGCCAAAGCCCGCGCTGACGAACGCGCGCGGCTTGAAGCCGAGGCGCTGGCCGCTGAGGCCAAGGCCGAAGCGGCTCAGGCGCAAAACCGCGGCGCCCGTCGCCTAGCGCTCGCCGCGGCAATCGCGGCGCTCGCGCTCGCCAGCTTGGGCGGTTGGGCCTGGTCGCAGAAGCTTGCCGCCGACCGCCAGGCCGAGCGCGCCAACCGCGCCGTCCACGACGCCGCCGAGGCCGTCAATACGGTGGTGTTCCAAGTGGCGCTGAAAGTGCGCGATCAGGTCGGCATGCCGATCTCGGTTATGAAGGCGCTGCTCGACCCGATCCTGGCGCTTGAGGACAAGCTGTCCGCCGCCGGAGAAGTCGATCCCATACTGCTCCGGTCTCACTTCATTGCACTAGATCAGGCGGTGCAAACGCTTTTGGCCGCCGGCGATACGACCGGCGCCAAAACAGCGGCCGAGCGGAGCCTCTCCATCGCGCGCGAATTGGCGAAGGACAAGGCGAACGCCCAGGCGCAGCGCGACGTCTCGGTGAGTTTGGAAACAATCGGCGACGTGAAGCGTCAATTGGGCGACAGCGCCGGCGCGCTAGCCGTTTATGAGGAAAGTCTCGCCATTCGGCGCGAATTGGCGAAGGACAAGGCGAACGCCCAGGCGCAGCGCGACGTCTCGGTGAGTTTGGAAACAATCGGCGACGTGAAGCGTCAATTGGGCGACAGCGCCGGCGCACTGGCCGCTTATGAGGAAAGCCTCGCCATTCAGCGCGAATTGGCGAAGGACAGGGCCAACGCTCAGGCTCAGCGCGACGTCGCGCTGAGCTTGGAAAGGGTCGGCGACGCGAAGCTGCAATCGGGCGCCAGCGCGCTGGCCGCCTATGAGGAAAGCCTCGCCATTCGGCGCGAGTTGGCGAAGGACAAGGCCAACGCCCAGGCGCAGCGCGACGTCTCGGTGAGCTTGAACAAGATCGGCGAGGTGAGGCTGCAGTCGGGCGACAGCGCTGGCGCGCTCGCCGCCTATGAGGAAAGCCTCGCCATTCGGCGCGAGCTGGCGAAGGACAAGGCCAACGCCCTGGCGCAGCGCGACGTCGCGGTGAGTTTGGAAATTATCGGTCAAGTGAAGTGGGAATCGGGCGACAGGGCCGGCGCGCTGGCCGACTATCAGGAAGGCCTCGCCATTCAGCGCGAGTTGGCGAAGGACAAGGCGAACGCCCAGGCGCAGCGTGACCTCTCGGTGAGCCTGGGAAGAATCGGCGACGTGGAGCTGCAAACGGGCAACAGCGCCGGCGCGCTGGCCGCCTATGAGGAAGACCTCGCCATCCAGCGCGAGTTGGCGAAGGACAACGCGAGCGCACAGGCGCAGCGTGACCTCTCGGTGAGCTTGGACCAGATCGGAGCGGTGAGGCTGCAGTCGGGCGACAGCGCCAGCGCGCTGGCCGCCTATCAGGAAAGCCTCGCCATCGCCCGTGAGTTGGCGAAGGACAAGGCCAACGCCCAGGCGCAGCGCGATCTCTCGGTGAGCTTGGAAAGAATCGGCGACGTGAAGCTGCAAACGGGCGACAGAGCCGGCGCGCTGGCCGCCTATGAGGAAGATCTCGCCATTCGGCGAGCGTTAGCGAACGACAAGGCCAATGTTCAGGGGCAGCGTGACGTCTCGGTGAGCTTGCGAAAAATCGGCGACGTGAAGCTGCAAACGGGCGACAGAGCCGGCGCGCTGGCCGCCTATGAGGAAGATCTCGCCATCGCCCGTGAGTTGGCGAAGGACAAGGCCAACGCCCAAGCCCAGACCAATCTCGTTGTCTCGCTGGCGAAGTGCGCACAAGCCGGCGGCGAAGCCCGCGCGCGTCTGACCGAAGCGCTGGCGATCCTCAAGGCGCTCGACGCGGCCGGGCGGTTGACAGCGGATAAGAAGGGATGGATCGCCTTCGTGGAAGGCATGCTCGCCAAGGTCGATCCGCCGTAGACCGCGACGCCTCGATGTCGAAGTCTACTCGCCAAGTTGCCGATGCCAGCGCGGCTTACAGCGTAGCAAGCGTTCGGCTTTGAAGACGCAGTGCTTCCTTTCGGTCTCGTCGTCGGTGATGAACCCGGCGTCGAACCTACTGTGTCCGACACGCGCGAAGTGAAGACATTCCCATCGCGAACGACGCGCCCCTTTCGTGACTGGCACCGACTGCTAAGCCGCCACGCGCGGACGCAAATCGGCAGCGTCGCGCAGCAAGCCCGGCAGGCAGTGCGTCGATAGGCTGCCAACACTCCTCGACGGGAACGACGCGGAAGCCTTGCTGGCGCGGCCAATCGAAATCGTCGGCGGCATAGCCGGTGCCACGCAGGCCTATCTGCACGCAGCGTTTTGTGTCGAGCAGTCCATCTTCGATCGCCCGGCGGAACGGGGTGCCATGCGCCAGTCGCTCACCAAACATCGTTTCATTGATGTCAGCGTGGGCGTCTACGTGAATCAGCCCGACCGGCCCGTGGGCCGCGGCAACTGCCCGCAGAATTGGGTAGGCAATCGTGTGATCGCCGCCAAGGGTCAGCGGGCGGCATCGGGTCGCGAGGATCGCGGCAAACGCCTGTTCGATGATCTCTACGCTCTTGGTCAAATTGAAAGTGTCGATCGGCACGTCGCCGATGTCGGCGACCATGAGGCTGTCGAACGGCGCGGCTCGCGTCGCCATGTTGTAGGGACGGACCATGCAGGACTTGGCTCGGATCTGCCTTGGCCCGTGCCGCGTTCCCGCGCGATTTGAGGTGCCGATGTCGAGGGGCACGCCCACGAAACAGGCGTCGAGCCCGGCCGCGGAGGACTGTGTTGGCAGTCTCATCATCGATGCGAGCCCGCCGAAACGCGGCATTGAATTGCCGCTAAGCGGCATATTGCGTGCGCGGTCGGTCATCAATATTTTCGCGCGGCGCGCGAACTCCAATCACGGGATCGAAACGGTCCTAGCGGCGTCTAGCGCCGCCGCCTTTAGCGAAGGAACCCGGAAATCGATATCAGGGGTATAAGCGATTGCATGCTGGATTTGATTTCTATTGGGCGCGATCGTGACATCATGGTGCTTCTCCAAGAGTCGAGCTTGGCATCAGGTGGCTTAGTGCTTGCCGGTTCATTCATCGCCGGGCGCAACGTTCGAGGCGATTGTGGGTCCAAGCGAACATGGACAGATGGCTCAGCGCAATGATGGCGCGCATTTCGCGCTGCGAGGGCCCGGTGCCCCTTTATGTTCAAAGCGGCGACCTTGTCGTCGCCAAGGTGACAGAGTTGTGGGACGCCGAGGGAAATCGCCGCATCGTTAAACGCTTTGGGCGCTTCCGCCATTGCAATCCAATCCTCGGGCGCGCGATGACGCCGACGGAACAGGCGTATCTGGATGAAGGCGGCTTCGCCGGCTGAGGAGCGGCGGCCGAGTTGGCCTTAGGCATGCTCCGTGACGCACAATCGCGACATTTTCAACGACGAAGCCACAGGGACCCATAGAGACCAGCACGGACCCTCGAGTCCGATTGTACGAAAAATCACATCGCTTGACCGTTCTGAACCGAGCAGCACGCTTCTACGAAGCCACAATTTCGCTGAACCGCGAATAGTCGGCCGCGCTCGGCAATATTGCGGTTTTCGCCAGCGGCGTGTCGGCTTAGAGTCCTTTGTCGGCGTGAGCATGTTAGGTGTTGAGATGCCCGCGCTGGCAAGGGTCCTCTTAGAGTAGCGCATGCATACTAAAGGGCATCGACTCGATACAGGCCAGAAGCCTCAACAAATGTGAAAGTTAGAACGATGAAACGTCTGAGGGCCGCTGTCGTCGGCGGGGGCATTGGCGGCCTCGCAGTCGCCTGCTCCTTACACATGAGAGGCATAGACGTCACAGTCTTCGAGCGAACGGCGGCGCTCGGCGAGGTCGGGGCGGGCCTGACTATATTTCCAAATAGCCTTCGGCAACTCGAGCGAATGGGCTTGGCGAAAGCCCTGGCAGCCGTCGGCGCAAAGATCGGCGAGCGCTCACAGTACTACCGGGCCGACGGGACGGCGGTTGGGAAAGTCCTGACTACCAACTCGAGTGGCTGGAATGGCATGTACGGCATGCATCGGGCGGATTTGTTGAATGTGCTCGCTGCTTGCCTCCCTTCAGGCGTCGTACGCACCGGCCATCACTGCATTGCGTTTGAACAAAACGCGGGCTCTGCGACAATAAAGTTCACCGACGGTGAAACCGCCATGGCCGACATTGTGATCGCCGCCGATGGCATTCACTCGACGCTGCAGAAATATGTCGTCGAGCCGGGGCCGCCGGAATATTCTGGCGTTCGCGCTTATCGGGGTTTGATCCCACGCGAAAAGCTTCCCGACTGGCCGGAGGAGGCTCATCAAGTTTGGATGGGGGATGGCAAACACTTTATCGTCTACCCCGTTCGAAGCGGCCGACTTCTCAACTACGTCGGCTTCGTTCCCACCAAAGATGAAACGATTGAGTCATGGTCCGCCGTCGGGGATCGCTCAGAGCTTGCTCGGTCCTTCGAGGGGTGGGATTCCAGAATTGTTCGACTGCTCCAATCGGTAGAGACCTGTTATTGGTGGGGCTTGTACGATCGCAGGCCCTTGCAAACGTGGACAAAGGGACGGCTCGTTTTACTGGGAGACGCCGCTCACGCGATGTTGCCGCATCTTGGCCAGGGGGCAAATCAAGCGATTGAAGACGGCGTCGCGCTAGCGGTTCTACTCGAGGGGCGCGACCCGACCGAAGTTCCGGCCGTCGCGCTTGAATACGAAAAACTGAGGCGTCCTCGAACCGACGTAATTCAAGGCGAGGCGCGGAAAAACGGGCTTCGGTTCGATTCGAAATACGAAAGTTCGAGCAACGCGACCGCGAAATCGCGAACTCCGCGGCTTTCCGCAAATCCCTCTACGACTATGATGTCGAAAGCGCCTCTATCGCGTTTCGAAGCGAAAGCCGACCTCCTACATAGCTGCGGGAATGAATGTGAGTATCCAACGTCTCAACGCCGCGGACTTTTCGACGCTCGAAAACGTCGGCATCCGTTCATTGCAGATCGTCTGGCCCAAAAATGCGCCTGACGCTTGCGTGACCATCACGCGGGTCACGATGGAGCCAGGTTCCGTCTCGGTGAGACATTCACATGCAAACAGCGAGCAAATTTGGATCGTCGAGCGGGGTCGCGCAACGCTTTTGATGGATCAAGATCGAACAGATGAGGTTAAGGTCGGCGACGTTGTTCGCACTCCGGCAGACACTGTCCACGGCGTAAGCAATACAGGTCACGAGCCGTTCGTTTATTTAGCGGTGACGACGCCGCCACAGGATTTTACGCCCGCCTACCGCAGACAATAAGTGCACGCCGATCGCCTTAGCGGCCAGTGGATGATGGCTGGTAGCAAATAGTCGAGTTGCAGTCTGCGCACTCCGTCACGAACGGTGCCGAGCGGCTTATTCGACAGCCTCGGCGGTAACTTGACGCTCCACCGAATAAGAGCAGCCGCCCCATCTCCTTCAAACCGCCATTTCGCTTCCAGCCGCTCTCCTCAATTCCAATTCCAAGTAACAAACTCATACCCGTGTCGAATGAATATCTCGTCGCGTACGCTCGGAGCGATATCGGGAAGCGGCATGCCCTGATGTCGCATTTCTTCGAAAGCTCGTGCGCCGGCGCCTGGGCTAAAAATGTAAAACATCCGGCCGTTCTCAGCGCCGCTATTTCGCCACCCGTGGACCGATCCGAGAGGAATGAATGTCCATGAGCCGGCGGAAACGGTGTGAGTTTTCTCGCCAAGTCGCATGGAGAACTGCCCAGAGAATACGAAAATTGCTTCATCACTAGTGGTGTGAATGTGCAGAGGCGTTCCCATGCCTGGCGGCACAATTTCCTCAAATATCGCCATGCCCCCGCCTGTGTCATCGCTGAGCAGTTTGAACGTTGCTGGGCGGCCTGCCTCCATGTCCCAGGTCGGCCCTTCGTGCGAGGCGACAATGAAGCCGGTTTTTTTCTGTGGCATTGTGAGGTTCCTCCGTTTGCTCCACTTAAAATAGGCGCTTACCGGCCCATCGCGGAAATGCAGCAGCTGTACTTTCGTCCGCGTCGCCATTGAGGCCGGTGGCATTCGCGTCGGCAACAACAGATTAGTGGCTGATCACGCGCTTCTCATGATGTTGCGTGCTGGCAACGCGCGATACCATGGCTAAGCGTCAGCGCGTCTGGGCAGGCAGCAAGGCCTCTTTGATAAAACTCAAGCGCGCGGTCGATTTCGCGGCGATTGAAATGAGCGGTGGCGAGGGCTTCGGTCGAACGGAGAAATTTCGCGCGCAAATCCCGCCGTCTTGGCGCGACACATGCAAGGTCTTCGTCGGCGGCCAAGAAATCGCCGGCGTAGAGGGCGAGGTAACCGCCTAATTGCGCAGGCGTCGCGCCGCGCATGGAAACGCCAAGGCCAAATTCTTGCGCGTCGACCCAACACCGCTCTGGATCGAGCCCAACGCGCCCGCCCTTGGCGAAGATAAAATGGGGATCGCCAAGCAACTTGCGCAACCTGTGAACGGCGGCATCGAAGGACTGGCGCGCGCGATCGCCATCTTGGTCCGGCCAAACCGCGTCGACCACCCGTTCCACCGGTGCGCCGTGAGCACCGAACACGAGAATCGCTTTTAGCAGCGTGAACAACCGGCGCGGGGTTTTGCGCGACCAGATGAGCGGTTCGCCATCCTTGAATAGCGCGAATTCTCCGAACGACACGACTCTCAGGGGCCAGGGCCATTGCGAGATGCGCTCCGACGGCGGCGGCACGTCATTGAGACGAATAAGCGAACGCACATAGCTCGGCGAGATCTCGTTCAAGAGGGCGCGGGCGCAAACGCGCGTCGCAAGCGCCGGCGGCAAATACAACAACCGCGCCTCGTCGCGTTCACCCTTGGCCAGCGCGAAGCGAAGAACGGCAAGACCCTCGTCATGCAGGCCGCGCCGGAACAAATGCTCAGAGCGCAGCAAATCTGCAGGCAACCGAAGCGAACCTGACGCACTGTTCTCCAACGCGGCCTCAATCGCCACAAGCTGACGATCGAGTTCGGCCAGTTCGCCGGCTTCAAGCAGGGCGTAGGCCAGGCGCATGCGTATGAGCGCGTCGACGTAGTGGAAATGGCCCGCGCTTGCGATTTCCACCGCTCGGCGTCCATTTGCCAGCGCGCCAACATGGTCTCCGGCAAAAAGATCCAGCGCGCAATCCATCGCATAATCAAATACGCTGCGGGGTTCGGACGTCCGCTCCGCGGTGTCGCCGATGCGGCGCGCCCAAAGTCGCGCCTCACCGAGATCGCGGCGGCGCAGGCAGTCGAGCGCGGCCCAAATCGCTTGCAAATAAAGGTCGCTGCGAATGCCTGTGCGATCCGCCAGGGCGAACGCCTGGGCGGCGCTATCAACTACAGCGCCCGGCGCCTGCAGATGGCCTCGAGCAACCGTCAACGTGAGGAAATAGAAGGATTTGACGAATGGATTGGAGTCCATCGAGTCGGCGGATCGCGCCGCAGCGAGGTGCTCGCGCGCGGAGACGAATGCGCCGTCGACCAAAGCGCGCATCGCAATGACCAGATGGCAATAGGCCAAGTGCTCCGGATCGCCGGTCGAGGTTGCGGCGGCGAGCGCGCGTTCTCGCCAGCGCGAGATTTCCGTCCGATCGCTCGAACGACAACTCAGCGCACGAAACATCGCAAGGGAAACGCGCAGTTCCGCCGCAACCGAGGGAAACGGTGCGTTGCGCGCAATCAGTCCGCGCAGCCAGCCAATGGCGACGTCCAACTCGGCAAAGTCGGCCGTGCCGTCGCGAAGGATTGCGTCTTCGAGGCCGGCGGCGGCGAGATAGGCCCCTTCCCAATCGCCCGCCCGGTCAAAAGCCAGGAAGGCGCGCCGGAAGTACGGCAAGCTGGTTGCAGGCGTCGAGGGCAATCTTGCCGCGCCGGCCCAATAGGCCAGCCACGCGTCCTCCTCGATTCGCGCTTGCGGAAGCCAGTCCAGCCAGGCCAACAGCGTCCGCAGACGTCCTGCGCGTTCGAGCTGACCGGCCCATTTGCGAATCAGGCTTGCCAAGAGGTCCCACGCGCCTGCCTCATGCAGAAGCGACGCGGCTGCGTCCGGCTGTCCGGACTCCTCGAGACAGGCGGCGGCGCATAACCGCAGGCGGGCGCGTTCGGGTGCGTCGATCGATCGTCTCGCACTGGCGGCGAGGAAGTCGCGAAACAACGGATGAAATCGATAGTTCGGCTCACTCCCGTCGTCCCGGAGAGTGAAGTAGCCGCTCCGGGCGAGGCTTTCGAGCAATGCGCCGGCGCTTGCGTCGCCGGTCAGGCTCAGCGCCGACGCCGCCGTCATGTTGGGCATGACCGCCAAGGTCATGAGCAAGCGTTGCTCGCGCGGCTCCATTGCACGCAGAACTTCGCTGGCGAAATAGTCGAACAGCAACTCGGGAACAATCCCGCGGTCTCCGCTCGCGAGAGCCGTCCCTGTCCGCAACGCCTCCAACATCAGCACGAAACCGGCGGTCCACCCCTCGCTCCGGCTGAGGACAGCTTCGACGAGGCCGGAGGGCGCGCCGCGAACCGCGGCGATGGCCGACGCCTCGGTTGCGTTTAGTTGCAAGAGTTCAGGCTGGATAACCTCGACAATGCCGTTGACCCTCAGGCGCGCATATGGCCCTGGCGGTGCGGCCCGGCTGATCACGACAATCAACGCGCCCTTGGGAACCTGCAACATGCCCTCGGCGAGGCATTCGTGGATGGACGAGCCAAGGTCGATTTCATGGCAATCGTCGAAAACGAGGACCGGTGGCGCCGAACGATCAAAAAGTCGTTGAAAGAAGAGTTGGCTAAAGGCGCCGACGCCGTTGCGAAATTCCGGCGTTAGAAGCGGCAGCCGCGCCGACTTCTTTTTGCGCGCGCGCGCGTTCGCCATGGCGAGAAAAAAGAATAGAGTCGACGGTTCGCGGTCGTCCTTGTCGATCCGGTACCAAAGCAAAGCGCGACGGCGCGCCGCGAGCCAACTGGCGACAAGCGTGGTCTTTCCCGCGCCCGGAGGTCCGTACAGCCAAATAACCGGCCGCGTCGCCGCATCGTCGAGCCGAGCGAAAAGCCGCTCATTGGCCGCCGTCAAGCCAAGCGTCGGTCGCGTGATCTTGCTTGGGCTCCAAGACCGGGTCTCGGACGTCGCAATCTTCCCAACCGGCGAAAGAGCCAGCTTGCCTCGGCGAGCGGTCAGCGACTTTGCCGAGGTCAACATTGGGTCAATAGGCCGTTTTGCGCACTCTTGGCGGCCTTGATCGTCTTGTTGCGCTGGTCGCCCTCGAATTGCCGCCGCATGATCGCCAAGGTCGCGTTTTTCCCTGCCAGTGCACTGGCCGCGTCGCCAGGCGGCGAGCCGATCACGGAAACGCCAACGTGGCAAATACGCATTTAACCGGCCTCCGCGTGGAGGCTCCACGTTTTCCGGCGAAATGGTCCAGCTTGACCGATCGCGCAATATTCGGGCTTTCCAGGTCATCGTGGACGGCGCGCGGACATTCGATCTTGCTCGCAAGCCTCAGGGCATTTGGCCTGGACCGTAGTCGATCGTGAGCGCGTCAATCCAAAAGTTTTCGCCGCGCATGCTGATCACCTTGGTGAAGTTGCCGGCGCCCTTTGCAATGGGAAATCCGGGAGCAAACGTGAGTGCGTACTGTCCCCAGCCGATGGTGACGTCTCCACGTCGAACGCCGCCTTTGACTACGTCAGGCTCCTGATGAAAGCCTGGCTTGAGCAACGCCGCCATGTAGTCGGCGATCGCCCTATGTCCTTGGAAAAAGCCATCAGGCGTAATGAAAACGCCCTCAGGGGCAAAGAGCGACGCCAGGTCGGACGCGTTCAATGCATTGGCGGCCGATATGTAAATCTCGCCGGTGACGCTGCAAATTCGGGCCGCGTCGTCCGCAGCGAACGCTGCGCCGACGCCCGAGTTCTTCGCCCAAACGGCGCTGGGCGTAAAAGTTTTCGACATGAGGCGCTCTCCCGATTGTTCGCCCCTTCGCGTGAGGCGGCCGCTCGAACCCGCAAGCCTTTCAGGGCGCTTTCGAGCGGGAGTGTTTCGCGCAAGCGATCTTACCGATCGCCAACGGATTCACGGAAAGTGTCCGGCTTCGCGCCAGAAATCGACGACGGCCAATGCGTCGTGGGCTCTTCGCCTTTACGGGCATCTTCGCCGCGCTTGCCGTCCATCGGGGGCCGATCTGACGATATGCGCGTGAACGGCGACATTGGGAGGATATCTCAAGGCCCTCGCGTTCATGCACAAGGCGGAAGGACCTGATCGCCTTCATCCTTTCAAAATAGGTGGCGATCGCATCCCGTCGGTCGGCCGGAACGTTTCCGGTCTTGCGAATGTGGCGGCGGCAGGCGAGACTGTGGAGGAGCTCTGTCGTCATTTTGGCGTCGCCGACACCGTCGCCGTTCGGTCAATTCGTGGGGCTGGCCGACCGCGATGGCCGCAGAAGTGGCATAGGTTCGTCCCTAGGTTTGACGAGCCGCTCAAGAATATCGCCAACAAGCAGATGGACTTGCACCGTGGTCATATGCTCGGTGATTATTTTCTCGCCGATCATCAAGCGGAACAGCGTCGTCGAATCGCTAGGGTTTTCGCATTGAATGACAATGTCGTAAGCGCGCGCGGCCATTTTCTTTCGCCCTTCCTAACGGGGCGCGACGACACTTTCGCCGACTTTCACGCCTTCTTCGGGCCGCCGAATTTGACGCCAACGAATCCAGCGCCGCGCCATACCACCTCGACGTCGGCCATTTTCGTGTTCCCCTGCAGAAGCGAAAAACTATCAGGCAAACTCGTGGCTGTTGGGTGCGCGACCCGCGCGCCACCCGCGGACATATCGACGATCATGCAGTCGGTAGCCGACGCGACGCCACCAGGATCGGCCCAAACCTTAAGGCGCGTTGGCTTGCGCTCGCTGCGGCGCTGATCGTCTCGTCCCGTCATTTCAAATTGGTCGACCACAACAAACTCCTCGGGTCTGCTGGTGGGCGATGGTAAACACTTTACCGGAAGGAACGAAAGGAAAGATGAAAAGAAGGCTAACGGCATTGGTGAATCAGTTTGGACCTCGTGGCGCCAAGCAGCGTGAGGTGATATGGGAAGCGAGCCACGATCGTTCCCCCTAGATCACTGTGGTTAGGGTCGCCAAGCTCTACGAGTCTTGACGACCCGCGCCGAAATCCGACCAGTGATTCGCGCGGAGGGAACGTCTCAGTGCGGCGGGAACAACGCGAGTCGCGCCGGAGTGATCAGCTCGCTGGATCTTCTGACTTTTCGGGCCGAATCGGCCGTGATGGAACCTTGGCGCGTTTCCATAGTCGGCCCTGGTCATCGCGTATGGTCATATCCGCGCGCAAAATCGCAAAAGCTTTCCCTATTTCTCGTTCCTCCCGGTTAAGATGTGCACATTGCGACTTTTTGGCAGGTGACTTAGGATCTGCGCGAGTTTGGAGAGTGAGTTCCCGCCCCGAGATTGCCGGATCGTGCCGAGGCTTCGAGGCGTCAAAAATCTTGATCGACGAAGCCACGCGCACTTGGACAGGTTTACTCCGACCCGTCCGCATAGGTGCGGCCGAGAATCACCACGTAGCGCGTTTCGGATTTAATCTGCGTCATCCCCGCCGGCACCTCGGTAGTCCGCAGGAGGATAGCTTGGGATGTTGATGAATTGGCCCATGGGGGCTTGCAAGCCGGCCTCCTTGTCGACGTTGCTCATCTGTAACCGCGTCACGTCCGTGGTGATCAGCGAATAGCCATAAATAAGGGCGTCGTTCGATCTTGCGCGCTCGGCGCGGCCGCGGCGCAAACCGCGGGAAAGCAACTCAAGATCGCGGCGCAGACCGCGGTGGCTGGGGTTTGAATGTTCACTGCAAATCTCCCGTCCCGCTTTCCGAGTGGGGCAAAGCCTATATGCCCGTTGCGCCTCCCGTGGACGCAAACACCGGAATCAGCATGACGGCAAAGCCAGCGCTCACCTTCGGAGTCTACGGTCCTTCGCGGCGTTAAACGGAATTGCGATAGCTCCCAGGAGCCATTGAAAGTCGTGAGTGCTCTACGCAGAAGGGCAAAAAAATTTCCCTTCTGTCTGTCGCAGTGGCCCAAAAGATGGACTACTTTGGAAATTTAGTCTCTCAGAGTAGCAATAAAGACAAATTCAGAAAGGCTAGTGACTCCAGCAAGCGCGCCTTTCGCTATGCATAAGTCATATTAGTTGCCGGAACACTTCGACGTGTATAATCGCTTTCCAAGGGTGCCGTAATTGCCGTTGCCGGTCGTATGACGCCCTAGACCTAGGGGGACCCGATGATCGCGGCCTTCGTCGCTCGGGCCATGGCGGCGCGCGGAATCCACTATGGCTGGGTTATGGCAGGCCTCGTCTTCTTAGCCGGGCTGCTTGAGTCAGCCGCGATGAGTGTGCCGTCCGTACTTCTGACGCCGATGAGCAACGATCTCGGCTGGTCGATCAGCGAATTGTCGGGTCCTCTGGGACTGCGCGTTGCCCTTTTCGGGCTGGTGGCCCCATTCGCCGGCGGACTCATTCTCCTTTATGGGCCGCGCGTCGTGCTGACGGCCTCAGCGGCGCTCGTAATCGCTGGCCTGCTCCTCGTCATTACGATGAATGCCAAGTGGGAGTTGTGGCTGGGGCTCGGCGTCTTGATGGGCGTCGCTCCTGGACTGACGGCCATTGCGATGGCGGCGACGATTGCGACGCGGTGGTTCTCGGCCCAACGCGGGCTGGTGCTCGGAATTTTAAGCGCCGCCACCGCGACCGGGCAATTGATATTTCTGCCCGCGGCGGCGTGGATAACCGAGACCTATGGCTGGCGGGCGGCGCTATTGCCGTTCGTGGTTCTGAATGGCGCGCTAGAGCAGAATCCGATCATCATGCATCGTAGCCAGCGGCGACGAACATGTTTTGGATTTCGTGAGGCGTGACGAGATCGATGAGTTGGCCGATGGCCTTCCAGAGGCCTTCGACGGTTCGCTCGGCGGCCTTTCGCAGCAGCGCCTTGAGCTTGGCGAAAGCGTTCTCGATGGGATTGAAGTCAGGGCTGTAGGGCGGGAGATAGAGAAGGCGGGCGCCCGCAGCTTCGATCATTTCGCGCACTCTCGGTCCTTTGTGGCCGGGGAGATTGTCCATGATCACGACGTCGCCTTTGCGCAGTTCGGGCAAGAGAACCTTCTCGACGTAGGCCTCGAAGGCGAGACGGTCGATTGGGCCGTCGATCACGAATGGCGCGATGAACCCGCGCAGCGTCAGGGCGCCGACGAAGAGCCTGCCCCCGCGAAGGCGGGGGTCGTGGTTTTCCAATGTCCAAAGGGAATGCCGACCCGCAGCCGCTGGCCCCGCGGGGCCCGGCCATAGCGCCGCGCCATGTTTGTGGAGGCCCAGGTTTCATCGATGAAGATCAAGCGCTCGGGATCGAGATCGAGCTGGCCTTCGAACCATTCCTCGCGCCGCTCCGCGACGTCGGGGCGGCTTTGCTCTGAGGCGTGCGCGGTCTTTTTTTGCGCGTGATGTGGTGGCGCGTAAAGAAACGCTGGATCGTGCCGAAGCCGAAGCTGAGGCCCTGCGACGCAAGATCGCGGCGCACTTCTTCGATCGTGGCGTCGCCGTCGCAGCCGAGCGCGGCCAGCACGGCGGCGTGGTGAGCTTCGATGCGCTGCGACCGGCGGTCGCCGCCGAGCGCCTTGGGACGGGGATCGCCTTGCTCGCGCTCCCGCGTGCGCCAGCGGCTGACGCTCGCCGCGCTCACGCCGAAACGCTCAGCCGCTTCTCGATGCGTGGCGCCCGCATGCACAGCAGCCAGAACCCGCGTCCGAAGATCAAGAGACAGCGCCTTCGACATGCCCGCCGGCCTCCGATCCGGCAAACAGCCTGAATCAGACCCAGACCGATTCGGGAATCCCCTCCGATTCCTTCAGTTCGGGTTCTGCTCTAGCCATCTTGTTCATTCTTTTATCGCGCGACCGGCCCGCCGATGTCGGGCTTCCGCCGTTCGGCGAGGACAAAATCCTACCGGATCCTTCCCCAATATCGAGCAATGTCTTCGCCGTTAGTTTCGGCGAGCTTCAGGCGGCGTCAGGCTCGCTTCTGTTTTGGGTCGTGACCTTCGCATTCTTCGTCTGCGGTGTGTCCAGCATCGGCTTGATGCCCCATTTCGTCACATTTTGCGGCGATTTTGGCGTCAGCGCTATGCTCTCCGCCAGCATGCTGGCGGCGATTGGGGTTTTCGATCTCATCGGGACCATTGGCTCGGGGTGGCTGTCGGACCGTTTCGACAATCGCTGGTTGCTCGCTTGGTATTACGGTTTCCGCGGCCTGTCGCTGCTCTGGCTTCCCTACTCCGGCTTTTCTCTGTTCGGACTATCGATATTCGCCATGCTGTTCGGCCTCGATTTCGTCGCCACGGTCCCGCCTTCGGTTCGCCTGATCGCCAAGGAATTCGGACCGGAGCGTGCCCCGGTCGTATTTGGCTGGTGCTTCGCGGCACATCAGCTGGGGGCCGGCGCAATGGCCTTCGCGGCTGGCATCTCGCGCGACGCGCTGTCGACCTATCTTCCCGCGTTCCTGGTCGCCGGCGCGCTTTGCATTGTCGCGGCCATGTCCTTCTATCTGCTTCGCAACCGGCCTGGGCAGGCGACGCTTGCGGCTGCCTCGGCATAGGGGACCAGCGCTTGCGGAGCCGCTGACTGATATTCTGACGCTTCCACCGACGCGACGACGGGGGAATAGTGATGAGCCCGGCCTTACTTTCCTTGTTGCTCGGTACATTCTCAATAGGAACTGCCGAGTTTGTGATCGCCGGCCT
>CAVSSV010000034.1:0-45371 GCA_963730695.1 uncultured Pseudomonadota bacterium | reverse complement strand
CCCGCCACCGAGTGCATCCCCATCGCCCGCGAAAGTCATAGCCTGTATGTGTCCATCAAACCTTAGGCTCGCGTCCCAAGCGCAAGTTTGCAGACACGCTTTCAGCGCGCTAAGGTAGCTCGAACATTTCCTTTATCGACCTGTGCGGCATGACGATGCGTGCCGCACAACGCTAGGACTGAAAACCCATTCTTGTCCCGGCAAGCCCGGTGAGGACGCGCCCCCTGGACCCCGTCACAGCAAAATCGCCGCCGGACGCGATTTCGGTCGAGCTGTCCGAACGACGCACCGGCATGTCGTTTCAGCGCACCCGCATGAGCGCGGACAGAACGCTGATGTCGGTGATCCGCACGTCGCTGTCGCTGATCAGCTTCGGCTTCACCATCTATCAGGTCTTCCAAAAGCTACGCGACCAGAATGTCATCACCGGCGCCGCGCCCGCGCGCAACTTCGGCGTCACGCTGGTGTCGCTTGGCATGGCGATGCTGATCCTCGGCATCATCTATCACGTGCAGTTCATGCTGGAGCTGCGCGCCGAACGCGCGTCGATGGTGGCGGCCGGGCTTGTGCATGGAGAAAGCCGCTTCCCGACCTCGCTGACGTTGATCATCGCAATCTTGCTGCTGCTGATCGGCGCTGCGGCGATCATGAACATGGTTTTTGGCTGGGGTCCTTTCTGAACGCCGAGCACGCGTGATGCGCGCCCCCGGCGCCCTGCCCAACAAGGTTCACAAAATCCGGCAATGTCCGGAAAACAAGGAGAGCAATGAATGGCGAAGTCACCGAAAACGGACAAGCCGAACATCCTGGTTATATGGGGCGACGATATCGGCATTGCGAACCTGAGCTGCTACTCGCAAGGCCTCATGGGCTATAAAACGCCCAACATCGACCGCATCGCCAAGGAAGGCATGTTGTTCACCGACGCCTACGGCGAACAATCCTGCACCGCCGGCCGTTCGTCCTTTCTCACGGGGCAAAGCGTTTATCGCACCGGCCTGTCCAAGGTCGGCATTCCCGGCGCGCCGATTGGCATGAGCGATAAGATCATCACCATGGCCGCAGCGCTCAAGAACCAGGGCTATGCGACCGCGCAGTTCGGCAAGAACCATTTGGGCGACCTGAATTCGATGCTGCCGACCAACCACGGCTTCGACGAATTTTACGGCAACCTCTATCACCTCAACGCCGAGGAAGAGCCGGAGCAGGAAGACTACCCGAACGAGAAGGACTTCCCGAACTTTAAGAAGCAGTTCGGACCGCGCGGCGTCATGCACACCTTCGCCACCGACGTCGACGATCCGACGGAACAGGAGCGGTGGGGTCGCGTCGGCAAGCAGAAGATCGAGGACACCGGCCCGCTGACCAAAAAGCGCATGGAAACCTGCGACGACGATTTCGTCGCCCGCGCCAAAGGCTTCATTAAGAAGGCAAACGACGAAGGAAAGCCTTTCTTCGTCTGGCTCAACACCACCCACATGCACGCCTTCACGCACACCAAGGCGGAGAGCAAAGGTCAGGCCGGACGCTGGCAGTCGAACTATCACGACACCATGATCGACCACGACAAGAACGTCGGTCAGGCGCTCGATTATCTCGACGAACTCGGCCTCGCCGACAACACCTTCGTGATGTACTCGACCGACAACGGCCCGCACATGAACTCGTGGCCGGATTCGGCGATGACGCCGTTCCGCAACGAGAAAAACTCGAACTGGGAAGGCGCATTCCGCATTCCGCTGATGGTGCGTTGGCCTGGCAAGATCGCGCCGGGCCAGGTCTCGAACGAGATCGTCCAGCACCACGATTGGTTCCCGACCTTCCTCAACATGGCCGGCGAGCCTGACATCATCGAGAAGCTGAAGAAGGGCTATCAGGCGCTCGGGCGCACGTACAAGAACCACCTCGACGCCTATGATCTCGTGCCCTACCTCACGGGCAAGGAGAAGAAGAGCCCGCGCAACTTCTTCATGTATCTCAGCGACGACGGCGACGTTCTCGGCCTGCGCTACGACAATTGGAAGGTCGTGTTCATGGAGCAGCGCGCTCCGGGCACGCTGCGCGTCTGGGCCGAGCCTTTCACCAAGCTGCGGGTGCCAAAACTGTTCAATCTGCGCACCGACCCGTATGAGCGGGCCGATGTCACCTCGAACAGCTACTACGACTGGTACTTGCACCGCGTCTTCATGATCTACGGGGCGCAGGCGGCGGCGGCGCAATGGGCGGCGACGTTCAAGGATTTCCCGCCGATCCAGAAGCCGAACACCTTCACGCTCGACGATGCGCTGAAGGCGATGCACGAAACCGCCGCCGGAATGCACTAAGCGGCGTCGCGATTAGGGGCGGCGAGCTTGGCTCGCCGCCCCCTTGTCTATGAACTCTCTAAGGCCGAGCGAGCTGACGATGGCGGTCACGTTCGTGCATTCCAAGGGCATCGAGCCGCCCATCAAAATCCCGGCAATTGGCCTCGACCTTTTTTTCGCATGCCGCCCGCGGCGAGCGCCGGCGCTTTCAGCATCATAGAAACCGTTAACGCGCCGGGTTTTGGGCCGCCCCGACAGCTATCGCTCACTGTAGAAGCTCACGGTCGTCTCGGACAGCCTCGGATTGATTGACCGCCACAATTCGTTGCGGCTATGTTCTCCCATGATCGAAACCCTCGCCCAAGCACGAGACGCCGGCATGCGCATCACCGCCCGTTGCGCCTTCGGCCAGCGAGAGGCGATGAAGCGGATACGGGAGTGCAAGGAGAGCATCCGGCTGGACTTAGAAACTTTGAGCTAGACGCGAGGTGCTGCGTTCCCCGTCGCCGACCTCGGCACGCGGCTCAAATGTCCGCGTTGCGGCTCTCGGAAAGTAGCGCTACTTTTTCACCTGCCCGGCCAGCCGAACGCAAAGCGCGCGTAAAATCAACGGTGAAAAACTTCGTAGAAAATCTCGACGGCCGCTACGACGGCCAAGCAGCATTTCACAGTGAAGGCGACGAGCGCGCCATACTTGATGATGGTCTCGCCGCTCCAGCCATACTCGCCGACGGTAGCCGTAGGATGATCTGCGTGAATTGGATGGGGCATTGACATGCGAAGACAACCCGCTCGCGCCAAAAGCGTTCCCGAATGTTCATCACCGAAACGCGCAGTGCCTCATGGCGAACCGCTCGCTTCCGGGGCCTAGGGAGTGCCTGGCGTGTCTCTCGATTTTCTCTAAGTCTTTGATTTTGCTGGTGCCGCCTGAGGGATTCGAACCCCCGACCCCCTCATTACGAATAACATATTCGACTCTGACAGAATCTGCCAGGAGTTGAGCTGATCCGACTTATCTCTTTAATTTTCTGATGGTTATGATAGAGATGTGTGAAGGTAAGCGACACTCAGCGTCCCGATATGCCAGCTCGGGAGGTCCGCTGGAGGTCCGCAATTCCAGGACGATTGCGAAACATGAAGCTGACGCAGCGCAGGATCGACGATCTCAAGTGCCCGGCCGACAAGCGCGACATACTGGTCTTTGACGAGGAACAACGTGGGCTAGGCGTCCGCGTCACTGCTGGAGGCGGCAAGACATTTCTGGCTCAATATAGTTTTGCTGGCGCGAAGCGCCGTATCCCGCTCGGCGCGTGCTCGGCGATTTCACTGGCGGCGGCACGCGAGGCCGTCAGGGCCTTCCTTGGAGATGTAGCCAAAGGCAAGGACCCGGCCAGCGAGCGCGACGAGGCCAGGCGAAAAGCTTCACAGAACAGCGTGGCCTTGGCAGAGTTGATTGATCGGTGGGCCAAGCTCCACTTGTCTGGGCTGCGGCCGAACTATGCGTTAGCGGCAGAAAGCACGCTCCGGCGCGTCTTCGCTCAGCAGTCGGGACGACCGGCATCCAGCCTCGACAGGGCCGCTGTCATCCGAGCCCTCGACGGCCTCACCCAAGATGGCAAGACCGCCATGGCAAGTGCAACGGCGCGATATGGGAGCGCGATGTTCAGCTGGGCAGTGAGGCGTGGCGCGGTCTCGACGAACCCCTTCGAGCGAGTCCCGCTCGCCCCCACCACGCGGCGCGAGCGCGTTCTGTCCGAAGACGAAATCCGCCGAATCTGGGCGGCGACCGACGGCGCGGGCTCGTTCAACGCCATCGTTCGAATGCTTTTGATCTCGGGACAGCGACGTGAAGAAGTCGCGGGCATGACCTGGCGCGAGGTCTCCCTCGAGCGGTCGCTCTGGACCATCCCTGCAGGCCGAGCCAAGAATGGAGTCGCCCACCTTGTCCCCTTGCCAAAGCCGGCTCATGCGATCTTGCAAACCGCGCCCACTCTCGGCAATGCCGACCAAGATGACCTGGCTTTAGTGTTCCCCGGTGAACGTGGAGTATTCTCGGGATGGAGCAAATCAAAAGATCGACTCGACCGGCGCAGCGGCACCAGTGACTGGACCTTACACGACTTGCGACGGACGGTCGCGACCGGATTGCAGAAGCTAGGCATTAGGTTGGAGGTCACAGAGGCAGTGCTTAACCACGTGTCTGGTAGCCGGGCGGGAATTGTCGGTGTTTACCAGCGTCATGACTACGCCGATGAAAAGAATGAAGCGCTCTGCAAATGGAGCAGCTATGTATCTCGCATCATTGACGAAGGCACCACTTGGTCAGACGATCTCTAAACATAAGGCAAGCGATTTGTCCCGGGCAATCCAACTTTCCCATTGATCTTTTGTCGTTCTTGGCGATAATCAAAAGAAATACTTCGTACGAAAGTGGGGCGAAGATGGCTCACGTAATCGCGAAGCAATTTTTCCCAAGAAAAATAATAGCTAACGCAATTCCGATCTGCGTGTCTGCAATACTTATTACCACAGCGACGCAATGGCCCGCTCGCGCAGATGTCTGGAGCGATGCTGCAGGCGTTGTAACTGACCCTCTCAAACTGGGTAAATCAGCGGATGCGCTCCGTGACTTCTCCGCCAGTCTTCAAAGGACGGTCCTTAGCTTACAAAAGCTGGAGGGGCAGGCCAATGTAGACGTGAAGGAGCGGTTAAATCAAATAAATGAGATTGTCAATACAGTTCAAAATGCTATAGATCACGATATATCCCATATAGCGTCTGTGTTAGAAATCGAAACAAAGGCTATAAATGATCTCGAAGATAAGACTTACAAAGATTCTATTAGATTTTTGGATGAAACTCAATGTGTTGTTGAGCAAGTTGGGGCAGATCAAGTTCCTCGTGCCGTAGTTGACCTTAGAGAACAGGTAAAAGAGGCTAATCCTAGAATATTATTATTCGGTTTTATTCCGCTGTTTTCCCTTAAAGTTGACCCAAGCGATGATCTCGCGACCGCTGACTTGAAATTCGAAAGTAAAAAAAACAAGCTGTTGTCTGATCTAAATTGCGATACTACAGAAAGCTCGAACGCATATCAAATTCTTTCTGTATATCAAAATATAGAATTTGCGGCTTGGTCCCTAAAATGTATATTTCGTAAACAAGAGGCCGAAAATTTGAGGTTGACAAAAGAGATTGCGGATATGGAAAGATTATCTATGCCTTGGGTCCGCGTTGTAACTCCGGTCAAAGAATAGTAATTTTCGGGAGAGTAAGATGTCAAAATGGATTGGAGCTGCTTTTATTATTGTTTTCGTATTTATATTTTCTATTTTTTCCAATAATATTCGAGGGTTTCTCGGAAGCCAGTCGATCACGTCTGCCACAACTTCTGCAACTGCTGCAACTATTGCCCCTACTCCGGCGGATGCCGGGTTGTGCAAAACGACACTCGAATGTGCTCAGCAAGCGGTTTCTGCGGCATTGGCGGCGCAAGCAGCGGCGGAGAAAATGTCCTCGAATTTTGATCAATTCACAAAGACGCCTCCGGCTCAGGTTGGTATGTTGTCGTGCCACAAGCAGTTCGCGGTAAATGGTGGAACGCAAATTGACGTTATCTTTACTTCGGCGGATTGCCAAAACGTTCGACCAACTCAGGGGTGGACATATACGGCGTCTTTGATTGGGACCGACATTTGCGGAGGATTTACTGAATACGAAATATCTCCTGACCCGTTCAACCCAGTAATCCGTTTTTTTGGAAACTTTCACTCCGGTTGCACCTCGTCAGCGACGGTCCAATGGATAGGCTTTAGCCCGAGGGCCTTCTAAGGCCTGGTCATTCCAGACGACAGACGAAGCGCAAAACTTCGAGTGGCTCACCTCAGCGCTGCCTCCAATCGCGCCTTCCGTGCTTTCCAATCCGGCATGACAAGCGTGAGCAGGTTATTCCATTCCGCCCCGTGATCCGGATACAGGCCGTGCGCGAGTTCATGCGCGATAACGTAATCAATCAACCCGGGCGCGGCGCGAATTAGATCGATGTTCAAGACAATTCGCCCGTTCGGGGTATAGCTACCCCAGCGCTTGGACATTTCACGGATGACAAGATGCGGACGGCGAAGGCCTTTTCGCTCGAAGGACACGGACTGCAACTCTAGCCGTTCTCGAAATACCGACCGGGCACTGAGCACGTAGAACGCCTTGATCAGCCTGCTGCAGTGGGCCTGGTTATCGGGCTCGCGCGCGGTCACGATCATCCTGCCACCGTCACAACGAACATGCGCCTCGTCGGCTTTCTCAATCTGAAGCCGATATTGTCGGCCGAGAAAAAGGTGGTTCTCGCCGGAAACGTAGCGCCGGAGCGGCGTGTTTGCTGGTCGGGCAGCGATCACGTCCAGTTCGCGAAAAATCCAGGAGCTCTTTTGGGCGGCTCTGCGAGCGATTTCATCTAAATCGACGCCGTGAGGGGCATGCACGGTCACGACGCCTTCTGGATCAATCTCGATTTTGAGTACCCGGCGCTCGGACAGGCGAAGTCGGGCGGCCACGCTTCTGTTGCCCCATTTGAGGACCATCGAGTCCGCGAGTTCGGAGGGTCCAGGCGTCAAAGGGCGAGCCTCGTTCGGGCGGTGCCGAGCATTTCGTCCACGATGCCGTCGAGAATTGCGGGATCGAGCATGATGCCACGACGCCCCCGCAGCTCCTCGAAAAAGAAATCGTCGATATCGTTGCGAATGAGGTTCTCGATGTCGCGGTCATTTTGCCATCCGACTTTGCGACGCTCCTGAACCTTCTTGCTCATTTCCAGAGCGATATCCGCCGCCAGTTCGGAGTCATCCACGCCCGCCGTCTCAGGCTGCGCCGCGCGAGGCCCCAAAACGCCTGCGCGTGGCTATCGTCGCGAAGTCGGGCCGGAGTGGGATCGGCGTCGTCTTGACGATGCTCGACCTTTTCACGCAGCGCGCGGACCTTCGACAGATAGGTCAACTCGCTGATCCGACCCTTGTGGAAATCGGCGATGGTGTCGCGGATGAGCTTGGAGAATTTCTCGAAGAAGGTCGGGTCCTCGTCCCATTTTTCCTCGATCGAGCGGGTTAGCTGATGCGCGATGGTGTCGGCGATCGACGCGTCGGATTTCGTTTTTTCCTGTCCGTCGGGCTTCAATAGCGATGTCGTCGAAAATGTTCAACGGCTCGACCAAACGTCACGACGTCCCGGGCGACGACGTGCCGATCGAGCAACTGCCGAACTCGCTTTTCATAGTCGCGCCAGTCCACGCGCTCCGCATAGCGAAGGCTGACTGTTGCTCGCAAGGAACTGAACCGCCCGAGATCGTCCTTCCATCGTTTGAGCAGTTCCGGCTTAGTCTGCCTCGACGAAGCTCGGAGAGGCCAGAGCTACGGCGAAAGCGCGCGAGAACTCCGACAAGCGCGCGATAGAAATCGGCCCGAATCGCTTCATCGGCAAGGAGTCGGGCGTAGGCCTCCGCGTCGAAGGTATTTGATACGGACCTGAAAACGTCCAGAAGCGCCGCGTGGGCGCCAGGAACCTTTGCCGCCTCCTCGCGAATCGCGACGACGCTGCGCGCGATGTCCTCTGTCGCTGAAGCCCTGCAAGCGCATCGTAGCTGGCGAGCGCATCGCCGAGGTTCTTGAGGACGCCGGTATAGTCGATGATATAGCCGAACGGCTTTTCCGGCGCGCCCTCCTCATCGAAAACGCGATTGACGCGAGCGATGGCTTGCAACAGGCCATGTTCCTTTAGTCGCCGTGCGACATAAAGCACCGTGTTTCGCGGTGCGTCGAAGCCGGTCAAGCAGCTTGTCGACGACGATGATGATTTCGGGATCGCCCGGGCCCTTTGAATTGCTCGACAATTGTCTTGTTATAAGCGTCCTCGCCGCCATAACGCTCCATCATCTTGCGCCAGAACGTGCGGACCAAATCGTCGTCGGCCTCGTCGACCTCATCTTCGCTTTCCCGCATTTCGGGTGCGGAGATAACGACTTCGGTCGTGACAAGGCCAAAACTGTCGAAGAGCTTCTTCAGCTGGATGGCGGCCCTCTTCGACGGAGCGGCCAGCTGCCCTTTGAGGCCGGTGCCCTTGAAGTTTGTCGCGAAATGCTGACCAACGTCGAAGGCGATGTATTGGAGGCGGAACTCGATACCCTCGATTTCCCGCGCCCGGCTCATCTTGCGCTTCAAATCAGCGCGCTGTTCGTCGGATAGTCCGCGGGTATGGACTTCGAACCAGCGGTCGATCTGGCCCTCGTCAACGTCGGTCACAACCTCGCGGCCCTCATAGAGCAGCGGCACGACCGCTTTGTCTGCGACGGCATCGCGCATCGAATAGGAGGGCTGCACAAGGTCGCCGAACTTGGCGAAGGTGCTCTTTTCCTTCTTGGCAATCGGCGTGCCGGTGAAGGCTATGAAGCACGCGTTGGGGAGCACCTCCCGCATGCGGGCGTATCGATAGAGCTGTTTCGAGGTTGCCGTACTGGCTGCGATGGCTCTCGTCGACCAGGACGAAAATGTCTGACGAATGTATCGACGACGCGACGCTTGTTCAGACCCGGCGCGAAATTTGTGGATCAGCGTCGTGATAACCGGCGTCTTGTCTTCGATCAGGGTCAGCAGGTTCTCGCCGGTCGCCGCCCGCTTCGGCTCCTGGCCGACGGCGCGGAAAGTCTTGGAGATCTGCTCGTCGAGATCGGTGCGGTCGGTGACGATCACGATGCGCGCAGAAGGGTTGCTCATGGCGATGGCCTTGGCGAGCATCACCATGGTCAGGCTCTTTCCCGAGCCCTGGGTATGCCAGACGATGCCACCCTTTCGCCTGCCGTGCGCGTCGCGCTCTTCCATGCGCTTCAGCAAAGTCTCGATAACGGCGACCTGCTGATACCGCGCGACCTTCTTGTGCGGCCCATCGAACAGCATGTAGCGGCGCGCCAGGCGCATGAATCGCTCCGGGCGGCAAAGCGACACCATGCATTTCGTCGAGCGGCGTGGCGAAGCGGCGCTCCTCCATCAACCCGGTGTGGCGCTTTATGTGGGGCGCGAAATCGGAAGCGACGCGCTTGGCTTCGATATCATCGAGCGGCCGATTGACGACATCAGCGGCGAAGCCGTGGGCGTCTTCGCGTTCCTTCCATACGCCCCAAAGCTTCCGGGGCGTCCCTATCGTGCCGTATTGCGGATCATGACGTGTTCGCGGCCACCAGGAGCTGAGCGCTGTAGAAGAGCGACGGCACGCCCTCCCCTGTCTTCTGATTTCGGATTTGCTGGCTAATGCCCTCGTTGGTGGCGACGTGCGAGGCTTTGACTTCGATGATGCCGAGGGGCAGCCCGTTGACGAAAAGCACCAGGTCAACGCGGATCGTATTCCCGCCGGGCTCGCTCACGCTGTATTCGCTCGTCACCTGAAAGGTGTTTGCCCGCCAGTCCGACCAGTCGATGAATTTGAATGGCCATTCGCGCGACGTCGCGCCGATAGTCTGGGGCAGCGCGATGCCGAGCATTAAATCGTCGGTCATGCGCTCGTTGGCGCGCACGACGCCTTCGGGGATGCGATTGGCAAGCCGTCGGACGGCGGTGTCGATATTGGCTTCTGAAAACGGATAGGACCGCCCTTCTAGCGTGATGCGGTTGATGCGCGCGAGATCGGCCCGAAGCTGGGTCTCCAAGAAGGGCAGCGAGCGGCGCCCGTCCCGCCAGAGATCAGCCTCCGCGCGCGTCACATAGCGCCAGCCGCAATTGACGAGAGTGTTCACCGCTTGCAGTTGCGCGCCACCTGCCTCGGAGGTCGTGAATTGAGGGGAGTAGTTCACGCCGCGCGTCCAATAGCTGCTTTAGCGCTTCGCGTCTTTTTGCCTTTGGTCGAAGCGGGCTTCTTTATCCATGCGAAGGCGCACGCGTAGCCGAGAGCTTGAAGCTCCTTTGCGGCCTGACGAAAGGTGACGAGGCTGAAGAACGGTAGCCGAGCAGTCCCAGCGGCGCAAAGCACCGCATAAACGACCTTATGCCTCATCGCGTCGAAAGCACTTGAACCGTCAGCAACAAGCTGTTGGTAGCCCGTAATCGCAAGCGCGGCTTCCTGTTTCCCGATTTCAACTCTGAGCCGATCACGGAGCGCACCGTCGATTTTCAGCACTCTGGCTGAAACAGTCCCTTGATTGAAAAGATGGCTGAGGCAAGAGGACGATGTGTGATCCTTTATGTGGATCAGCGACCCGTCGTTGGCGAGGAAGTCACATGCTTCGATGGCGTAGTTTGCACCCGTCGGCTTTACCGTTTTTCGGTCCAAGCACAGCATGTCGTAGCCGCCGGATGAGACGCGCGAGTTGTATATTTCTTCATTGTCGTCTGCGCACGCCGGCGGCATCGTGATCGTCGGGATGCTGGCGAAGAAATCGGTGACCTCCTTCGCGAGATCGGAGTCAATGCAATACCATCGGTCACCCGCGAGGACATATTTTTGGCCGCCTAGATCAACTTCGAAGACGAGACATTCACTGATCTTCCAGCTTTCGCCGTTGTCTTTGCCCTCCGCATCGCATTCAAAAACTTTGTGAGCCGCCAGGTTTTCAACCGAATACGCGGTAACCAGGCGTTCTTTGAGGTCCCCGATATAACAGCCGATCTCCATATCGGTGTGGACGTTGCTCGAACGAAAGCCCTTGAACTGGATGTGCCTGGCCTTCTCCGGGTCGTAAATGACGGGATAGGCTAGATGAAGCGTGTCGGGAATCGGCCCCGTAAGCGCGGCCTGGAGGGCCGCAGCGAGCGCCGTATCGAGCTTCTTAATCACGGCCTTGTCGCGGACGTGTTTGATCTGATCGACCCAGCCGAAATTCGCCTTGTAGTCGGTCTTGCCGAAAGCAGCGAGCACGTCGGAGCATACCCTCGGCAGGTCGGCGACCTCCATTTCCTTTGTGAGGGTGAGACCGTCACTCCCAGCGACTCGGAGTGCGAACATCTTGTCGGTGGGTTCTCCGGCCAGACCTCGGATGATATCGCGCTCGACGTCGATGCTAAAGGCGGTCTGGTCGGAGCGGCGCGCGGTTTGAGTTCGCCTAGTCGTCGTGTTCTCGTCCGGCGTGCGAATGTCGGCACTGCGCAGCCGATCCGCCGCCACCGTGTTTAGCACTACGCGCAAACCGAAATCCTGCTCGAAAGCGTCGGGGTTTAGTTTGACGTGGCCGAGGCCAAAGGAGATCGCGAACCAGCGACCGGCGGAAAACATGAATACCAGGCCGTAGGCCGAGACGTTGAAAACCTCTTTTTTTTCGTCTTCCGTTAAGTCGAGGAACTTCGCCCACTTGGGCGTCCCCCCTGTGAGGGTGCCGAGGTCGATTTGCGCGCCCTCGATCTTGTCCCACGCACTTAAGACAACGCCGTCGCGTATCGCGTCGGCAGGTTGTTTGCCGCTTCGAAGAAGACGGATCGACACGGTTTGGATCTTCTTAGTCATGCCATGACACTTGCAGTCAGCAAGCCGTCGGGTGCGGCCTGAGGTTCGAAACGTCTGTCGAGACGCCACTCGCCCATTAGCAGCTTCTGCATCAGGCCAACCTTTTGCTGCCGGAGCCGAACAATCTGATTTACAAGGACAGCGAGTTCCTCATCCACAGCGGCCAATAGGCTACCAACTGTTCGTCGGGCTTTGCGCTCCATAATGAAGATCGGGAAATCCTCGATGAATTCTGGAGGCACGCGCCTTTGCCCGGCGCTACCCGTCATCTGGCGTTCCCCGGCGAGTCGAAAGCTACTCGTGAGCGTGATCTGGTGGATGTAGTCGGCGTCTGCCGCCTCATGGGGCCGGACTACATGGAACTCGGTCGTTCCGAAGCCCACGCGGTTTGTCAGGTTCAGCGCTAGCGCGCCCTTGCCGTTTTCGAAACACGGGGTGATTTTCGCAATAAGCACGTCCCCTTCCTGAAACTGGGTATAGCCATTACCCAGTTCACCGCGAATCCGGTCTGACCTGCGAGTGAGAGCGCCCGCTTCAGATACGTCCTCCATGCCAACGAAGGAAACTAGTCGGTCCGGCATCACACGAGGATTTCGAGGGTTCACGTCAGCTATATCTCGAATGAAGCCCTTCTTTGCGCTTGTGTCGAACAGGACGCGGCCGACTAGGGCTGATTTCCGCCGTTGCTTAGCGGCGACCATCGACTCTGCTTGGTCAATATGTCGATCGAATTCCCGAAGTAGACCAGCAATGCGCCGTTGCTCTGCCAACGGAGGAAGGCACAACGGTAACTCATCAAACTCCCTCTGACTAAGGGTTTTGTTACGGCCGGCCCCGCCGGGTGAACCAATCTCCAAAAGCCGCTTCCCCCATTTCGACTTGAAGAAATAAACGATGTAGTCTAGATCAACTTGATCCGCTTTTGGTCGAAACATCGGGAAGCGGTGCGACCCAATTAGGCCTTTGTGCTCATTGGTCGTCCGACCAATTGCCTGCTCCCAAGCAAACACAATATTTAGTATCAAGCAGTTGCTCTCGATCCAAAATACTCGTTTATCACCGAGCTGAGAGCCTAGGGTCGGCGGTTTGAGAAATAGACCCTTACCGTGTGATCGAATGCCGATTTCCTGATAGAGTGTGTTGGGTCTGACCTCGACGGCAGAATTTTTGAGCCTCTCGAAGACTTCTTCGACCAGACAGTCTCGCCAATCTGTTGGAAAGGACATTGTCACTTAGCCGCTCCATCACGATAAGCGGGCGAAAGTTTTGCAACGACATGGGCTGAGGTTTTGTGGGCCCTAGCCAGCGACAGGTTGCAGCTCATCTTTCTTCCCCTCACAGGTCCACGATCCGGATTTCCGCTCCACCTCGTCAGACAATGATTCCCAACTCCTTGAAGTAGAAGTTCATCCTCTCGCGGGTCTGCGCAAGACGGGCTTCGAGTTCGCGGATTTCGTTTTGCACTGCCTGGAGATCAACCTCCGGCTCGGGTTCGAAGGTATCCACATAGCGGGGTATGTTGAGGTTGAAACCGTTGCCCTCGATCTCCTCAAAGGTCGCCTTGTGAGAGTAGCGGTCGCGCTCAGTTCGGGTCCTGTAGGTATCCACGATCTTGCGGACGTCTTCATCCCGTAGGTGGTTCTGCCTCTTACCCGGATCGAAACCTCGGCTGGCGTCGATGAAAAGGATGTCGCGCTCATGTGCGCGAAGACCATTTGCCTCGCGTGAGCGGTCAAAGACCATGATGCAAACCGGAATGCCCGTTGTCGGGAAAAGCTGCCCCGGCAAGCCGACAACCGCGTCAAGGACATTGTCGCGGATCAGCTTTTCGCGAATCTTCCCTTCGGCCCCCGAGCGGAAGAGAACGCCGTGCGGCGCGACGACGGCCATACGTCCCGAAACAGGCCGAGTGATCGCCAACATATGAAGTATGAAGGCGTAGTCGCCGCGACTCTTCGGCGGCATGTGCGGAGTGAAGCGCTTGTAGGGGTCCGCCTTCTTCTCGTCCTCCCACCACTTGTCGAGGCTGAAGGGCGGGTTCGCGACGCACGACGTCGAAATGCATCAAGTGATCGCTTTCGATCAGCGTCGGCGAGTTCAACGTGTCGCACCAATCGATACGGGCATTGTCCTGATTGTGGAGCAACATGTTTAGCCGCGCGAGCGCGCGCGTGCTGCCGTTCAATTCCTGGCCGAACAGCTGGAAATTGCGATCTGGAATTTCTTCGCCCGCGCGCAGCAGCAGCGAGCCTGACCCGCAGGCCGGATCGCAGATGCGATCGCCCGATTTCGGATTCGCAAGCTTGGCGACGACTTCTGACACCTTACGCGGCGTGAAGAACTCTCCGGCCTTCTTGCCAGCGTCGGACGCGAAGCGCTCGATAAGGAAAATATAGGCGTCCCCAAGGATGTCCTCGGATGTGTCCCCGAGGTCGAGGCCGGGCTTCGCGAAATCCTCAAGAAGGGTCTTGAGCCGCCTATTGCGGTCCTTGGTCTGACCGAGGTTGGTTTCCGAATTGAAATCGATGGCGCGGAAGAGCCCGCCAAGTTTGCCTTCGTTGGCTTTTTCAATTGCGTCGAGCGACATGTTGATAAGCTCGCCGATGTTCTCACGGTTGCGGCGCTCATGGAGGCTGTAAAAGTCGGCGAGAAAGCCGTCCTCCTCTGTTTTACCGTCAGTGCTCTTGCGCGGCGGCACGGTGGGGATTTTGAACCGCTCACGGTCCAGCCGCCGCTGAATGCGAAGTTCGTCGCCGTTGTATTCGCGACGGAACTCTTCGACGTGCTTACGGCGGACGTCGCTGATGTATTTCAGGAAGAGCGCGGTGAGCACGTAATCCTTGTATTGAGTGGCATCGACGGCGCCGCGAAATGTGTCGCAGGCCCGCCAGACCGCCGCCAGAATGTCGTCTTGCCGAATGGATGCCACGGGAACTCCGTTTTTAGGATCGGGGGCGCGTAGCGGATCGAACCGCCCGCTTCACAAGTTCACTGCGATAGATGGTCGTGCGCTCGGCGAGACGGGCGAGGAGGCGTTCTTCCTGCTCGACGAGATCGGCGAGCTCAGCGATTGTCCGCTGAGTTGCAAGGTCAGGTAGCGGTATATCTAGCTGCGTAAGAGCCTCTTTGGGTATACGAGTGAGACCCGTGCCCTGCTTCAAAGCGCTTAAGTGCATCTGGGTCCTCGGCAGCCGCAAGACCGCTTTGAGGTAGGAAGAATGAACTTTGCCGATGTCGGGCCGAATTAGGTAAAGCTCGAGGGAGACGTAAGCGCCGACGATCCGTTCATCCGCGCAGCACACATCCGTCGTTGATCCGCGAGCTCCAACAACGATATCGCACTGTTGGATCGGAAGCGCCCTGCCGACGTCTAAAAGTTCGCCGCGAGCAAGAGTCGGCATTTTCCCTCGGGCTAGATCGGTCATGTCTGACAGGCGAAGGAATCGGACATCCCCTTCTTTGGACTCTCGGGAGGGGAGGCCCGTGTAGACGTCAGCAATATCTTCCAGCTTGAGCATGATTCAAATTATCTTTGCTCAAAATCGGTGTCAATCCCTGACTTGATATGTCCTCAAGTTGAAATTCGGCGGAACGCAGCGACCGAAGCTCCGAGCGCGCCAGTCCTCAACCGGAACCCTTTGGAGCGGTGTGGAGCGACAGGAGGAAGACTTTACCGCGCCGGAAAAATAACCATCAACCCGACAAAAGAGCAATATAGTCCAGTCAATATTGCCACAAGTAATAAATATGATAGTATCTTCTAGTTTAAAATCTCTAGGAATGCATCATGACTAACAATATCGATCCCACATTCATTGAAGCTCTCAGCTTGGTAGGAGCTCTCGGAAGTAAGTTCCTTGAACTTGGTTCATTGTTGCGAAAATTGCAATCTAGCAACTTCGATAACTTTAAGACTTTGTATGAAATACCGCAATTGGGCAGGAGAAAAGCCTATTACCTGATTGAAATTGATAAAGTCTTCGGCGGAAAACCGGAATTGGCAGTGAGGCTGAACAAAATCGGTTGGACCAAGCTGTCCTTGCTGGCTAAATTCGTCAACGATGACAATATTCTCGACGCGCTGCAATTTGCGGAGCTTCATACCGCGTGGGACATGCAGGTCATTCTCAAGAGCGGAGACAGCACCTTCAGCACGCGTTCTGTGTTGTTGCGTTTCACTCTGCCCGACTTCGACAAATTCGCGTCGAAGATCGTCGCGTATGGCGCAAAGCCGACGCCTGACGGCGGCTACCATAACAAGGAGGCTGCCCTCCTGGCCGCGCTGCAAGCGACTCTCGACTAACCAAGACACAGTTCGCCGATGCTCAATTAGCGCGACTTGAATGTTGCGCCCCTTGAACTTCAGAAAGTCTTTGCGATCGCGCGTTAGGTTTTGAGTTGTCCGCCTGCGGGCCTGCCAGATTTGCTGAGGCATTGCGAGCCAGCCGATGACCGAGAATCATGCCCGAGCAGATGCTCACCTAATAGAACCCGACGGGGACACCTGCGGAGAGGAAATTACAATCGAGGAGAGGGTTATTGGCTATCTGAACGATAATCGCCCCGGTGAACTCGCCAGTCTGCTTCGAGGGGTCGAACAGGTCGGACGAGAAGTATTAGACGTCATCGCATTCATGCTCGACGGCAAAACGGATGACGAACACCTTATGAGGGCAACGCATCCCTATCGGATAATTTTTAAAAGGTGGCAACCGAGCCGGCCGCGCAGGAGGCGTGGACCCAGATTTGCCGAGCACGAAGCCGCAAGGCAAGTGGAGCAGCTAAGACAACAAGGAACAAACCTGAAGGTGGCGTTCGCGATCGTTGCAAAGACCATGGGTCGAAGCGAGTCATTCGTTAGGCACGCCCGATACGAGAAACGCAACAAAGCTCCCCCCCAACCTGACCACGCCCTTTAACCTTATGGGATGTCCAAAAAACGATTTTTATTTTTGTAAACATTTGACTTTGCTGTCTTTTTTTAGTGAGCCTAATGGCACTCCTCGACCTCAGGCCTCCGCCTGAGGCAACTCGCGTCATCGCGAGGTCAACGAGGAGCAGAGGTAAATGGCGTCGAATAGCAATCAGTCGTCCGCGACCTTTCTGACTGTTCGCGAGCTTGCGGACCGGTGGAAAACTTCGCAGCGGACGATTTGGCGGATGATCGCCGACGGTCGCCTGAGGGTGCACCGCATCGGTCGTTTGGTGCGCATCACGCTTGCCGTCATTCTCATCTTTGAAGCGATGAACGGCCCGGCGGCGTGAGTCATCTCTAGGCAAGAGAGTTTCACTACTTTTTATCGAGTGGTGAAACTCTCTCGACCAATATTCAACAAATATACATCTCCACAATCTCACAAAAAAGGACTGGTGTCAGCAGCTGGCATCACCAGTCGTTTGCCGTTTACACCAGGACTATAACAATGCCTACGCAGAGCGTGCAAACGAAGACGCTGGAAGACGCCTACATTTTGCTCGAAAGCGCTCACGGCCTTACGCCCATAAAGCGGACTGAGAGCAAATCGGCGATCAAGCGACTATGCGAAATCGTCGGCGTTCCTCCGTCGTCCGTCCTGGCTGATGGGCCGTCGCTCCGAGGCCTTATGGCCAAAGCGTCCTGGCAACAGGCTGGGCTCACCCGGGCCTCTTGGGCCAACTTAAAGTCGCGCGCGCTTGCGGGCTTGGCGGCGCTGAATATTGCTATCCACCGGCGTCGCAATTTTCGTTGCAGCCCCGCATGGGAGGAACGACTCGACAAGTGCGGGGCCGATGCCAGGCTGGGCCTTCATCGGTTCGCGGGCTGGTGCACGGCTCGTGGCGTTTCGCCTAGCGAGGTGACCCAGGCCGTCTTCAACGAGTATCTTGCTTACCTGCGTCAGTATTCGACGGTCGCGAACCCCAAAGAACGTTGGCACACCGCGCGCAGGGCCTGGAACCGTTACCTCGCCGTCTCAGACTCCGACGTCCCTCAAGTCGCCGATGTCGAACCGCCCGGCTGGCGCGGCCTTCCCTTCTCGGCGTTCCCCCCGGAGTTCGGTGCGGAGCTGACTGCTTGGTCGAAGAAAATGACTTCCACCAGCCCCTTCAGCACAATCAGCGCGAATTACGCGCGAAGGCGTCGCAAGGCCCTAAAGCCCGTCACGATGCAGGGCTATCTCGCGACTTTGCGCCAGTCGGCTTCGCGTATCGTCGAGGCTGGCCAGGAGCCGATTGAGCGTTTCGCCTCGCTGGCTGCCCTCGTAGACCCTGATGTGGTCCTGAAAGGTCTCGATTTGCTGCTCAAAGGGCGCGAAATGGACGACGCGCGCCCGCAATTGCACGGATTGATGACCGCGACCCTCAGCCTTGCGGCGCATCTTGATATCGAAGGACCCCAGTTAGTTGAATTGAAAAGGCTGGCGAAGGAGGCGGAGCATCGCCCGGAGGGTATGTCTGAAAAGAATTCGGCCCGCATTCAGCCATTCAAGGACACGAAGGTCCTGAAGCAGCTCGCATGCCTTCCCTGGGAAATTGCCGAGCGCCTGAAGGACGTGAAGTCGCCGACAAGGGCCCAGGCGCATCAGATGCAAATGGCGGCGTTGCTGGAGCTCCTCCTCCACATTCCGCTGCGCGTCAAAAGCGCCGCCTCGTTGGACCTCGATAAGCACTTCCAGCGTCCTGTCGGTGGCAAAGCCGGCGAGTGGCGTCTTCACATCCCGAAGGCCGAGGTCAAGAATGATAAGGCCATCGACGCGCTGCTTTCGATCGACACCAGCAGCTTCTTGCAAAGTTATGTCACCACCTTTCGCCCGAGACTCGGCCCCGCGAAAACTGGGGCGCTGTTTGTCGGTCAGAGCGGGAACGCAAAAGGAGCGTCGCGGCTCTCAAAGCAGTTCTTCAAATTTGTAAGGCGGGAGCTCGGGCTGGACGTCAATATCCATCTGATGCGGCACTTGATGGCCTTCGCCTACCTTGAAGCGCGCCCTGGCGACTATGAGGGTGTGCGTCAGTTGCTGGGACACAAGCAGATCGCGACGACCGTGAAATTTTACGCGAGTGCTGAAAACCGCGCGGCCTTTCGTCAGATGGATCGCATCGTGGACTCCTTGCGCGAGAATCCGGCGAGCCTGGCAGCTTCTAGCTGCGCCAAGCTGCACGGAGAGACCTTGTGATGGTCAAGAAACTCGCATTTGTTCCCATAGAGCATTGGCCGGTGCGCGACCGCAGCCTCTGGGCGGAAGCAAAACTGCCCGGCCGCCCTTTCCGAAAAAAGGGTCGCGCAGCGGACTTTCGGCCCGACACGATACGTCTCACCGAACACGGATATGGCACTTATTTGGCGTGGGTCCTGATGCGCGGCGCGCTCGATCCGGGCGCTGAACCTATCGACCGAATTAGTCCGGCAATGATTTACGCATTCGCTGAGGATTATGGCGCTGACCACGCGCCAAGTGGTGTCGCGCTCATCGTGCGCGGCGTCGCGTATTTGGTCCGCGCGACGCATCCGCCGGACGGGGCTCCGTGGCTGACGAGGACCGCCCACGAAATGGCGAACAGCGCTTCGCCCGTGAAAAACAAGACGGCGCAGATGGCGAGCCTCGCAGAGATTCTCGCGCTGGGCGACAAACTTATGAAGAATGGGACTGACGAGCTTCATCGCGGGTATCGCAGCGGCGCGCAAACGTTTCGCGACGGCTTGATGCTCACTGCCTTGGCGACACGCCCTTTCCGACGCCGCAATCTCGCTGCGCTACAAATCGGCAGGACCTTCTTTTTCAATGGAAAGGAGGCGCGGGTTGCATTTGACCCTAGGGAGACGAAAACCGGCTCGAAGATTGCCTTCGACTACCCGGATTTCCTCGTGCCTGTGTTCGATCTCTACCTTCGGGAGGCCCGACCGATCCTGCGTTCTCATTCTGACGGGGTTGACGATGGAATGTTGTGGGTGGGGAGGCGTGGCCGACCCATGGATGGCGAAGAGATCACTCAGAGAATTGGGAATGTGACAAAAGCGAACCTCGGGCGGAGGATAGGGCCCCATTTGTTCCGCGATTGCGCAGCGACCGACATCGCCATTCACGACCCGATCCATGTCGGGATCACTAAGTCCGTGCTCGGCCACGCCACCCTGGCGACAAGCCAGAAGTATTATAACCAGGCGTCAGCCTATCGGGCCGCGCTGCGCCAGCGCTCAGTTATCGATGCGCTGCGTCATTCAAAAGAACAATGATCAGTTCTGCCGTTCGCTCAAATTTCAACTCCAGGAGGACCGCATGAAAAGTAAGATCAATTCCGAGAATATGATCGACGCCCAAAAATCGACCACAGCAAAGTATAACTTGCTCAACCTAGACAATATCGAGGAAACAGAAACGGGTCTCTGGATTAAGGAGCAATTGACTCGAATTCGGACCATTATTATGGGCACCGATGGAGACGAAGAAATGTTGGAGGCGATTGACTTTCTGATCGACGATAACGATCGCTGGATTGTCCCAGAGCTCGCGGACGCAATTCGTGCTGGGATGTCTCCCGCCGGCAAGTCTTAGTTCTTCTGAGCTTGGCCTATCGCCTCTTGGCCCATGAAGGGATTGTCGGCGCGCGCTCACAAGTGCAGGAGGGCTATCGTGTGGTGGACGTTGACCAAAAAAGAATTGGCCGAGCGCGACAAGAAGCAGCGCAAGGAGGCCGAGCAGTGGGCCGAAACGACGCCTTGGCCTGCCGAAGTCAAACGCGCAGTCGTAGAGATTGCGCTCGGCTTTGACAGGGCTAAGTTTATGAGCATGTTGCCGTCGGATCGGGTTAACACGCTGATGGTGATTACCGCATTGCGCCTTGTCGCGGCGGAGCACGCTCCAGAAGATCAAAAAGAAGCGCTTGAGGCGTTTTGCGCTGAGGCTATCTCCGAATACCTTGCCGACCCGCTGAAGCAATTGCCGAGGGCTTGAGCGTTCGGACAAGTCTTGTTTGCGCTTACAAGGCACCCGCAAGTTCAACCTTGCATTCGACCAAAACGATGGTTTCGCCTGCAACAAAATGTGGAACGCACCCAAAGCATACTTCGCACCTGCCACATTACCGGGGCGCGCTCTACAGGCCCTACCGCTTTGCGGCCGGCTGAACCAATCCTTCGCATTCGGCTGATCAGAGTGCGCTAAACATCATCGAGCGGTTCGCTCACGAAAGTTGTCTGATTGAAAGGTCCGCCACAGGTCCGCAACAATAATTTGGATCAACGTTTCGCGGAGCTGAACCGAATTGCGACTTATATTTCAAACGCTTAAATGGTGCCGCCTGAGGGATTCGAACCCCCGACCCCCTCATTACGAATGAGGTGCTCTACCAGCTGAGCTAAGGCGGCTTCGCGAGCCGCGCCCTCCATAGTTGGCGCGGCGCCGAATGGCAAGATGGCGAGCCGCCGCTGCTATTTGCACAACGCCCGAGCGTCCGCCAGCCATTCCCGCTGATTGTCGCGCACATGCTTTGGCGCACGCGCGAGGCCAGCGATCACTTCGGCGGCAAGCGTTTTGGCTTCCGCCTGGCGGCCGACGCTGGCCAGCAACTGCGCCTGCCGAACCTTCGGCTCGACGCCAGGGTAATAGGTCGCAACATCGGCATAGTTCGCCAGCGCCTCGTCACGCCGCCCGGCCCCTTCGAGCGAGCGCGCGTAGAGGAGATGACCGTCGGCGGAATTGTAGTCAGGCCAGCGGCGCTTGATCTCCTCCAGCGCGACGATCGCTCCGGCAAAATCGCCCGATCCGACCTCCGCCTTGGCGAGGCCCAGGAAGAAGCCGGGCTCGTCCCCCATCGGCATGGCGACGATGGCGTGATATTGGTTCAACGCCTCGTCGTAGCGGCCGATGTTCAGGGCTTCCTCGGCTAAGGCCGAGCGGTTGGCGATGGTGTCGACGACGGTCAACTGGTCCTTCAACGCATTGAACCGGGCGGTCGGGTTCAACTTTTTGGCGAAGGAGCTTTGCGCCCGGCGCACTTTCGGCGAGCCCATATATTCCGGCAGGATTTCGACGACAGCATAGGTGACGGCGCCGATGCCCGGCAGCATCAGGATGACCATGATCCAGATCGTGTTGCGGCCGCTCTTGACCGCGTGGACGATCAAGGCGACGTCGAGAAGCAGCAGCAAAAGGCCGTAGGGCATGAAGGCGCCGTCGATTGAAGTCGGCCCGCCCTTAGAACAATTTTGGGTCGCGGGGAAATGCCGTCGCGGGCGCCTGAAAAACTGTGGGGCCGGCGCGTGGACGGCAAAAGCCGCTGGCGTTTGTCGCCTCAAGGCGCCATGCGGTGCCGCGAAGTTTGAAGGCAGGGACGGAACGGCTCAATGGGCGCGCGCGAGAACGTCAACGACGGCTGGGTTTTTCATGAAGGCTTTTCAGAGGCGCTGACCCGCGCGTCGGCGGCCGGCGCCGCCGTGACGCTGCCGCACAACGCCGTCGACCTGCCGCTGAGCTATTTTGACGAAAAGACCTTCCAGCGCGCGTTTTGCTACCAGAAGACGCTGTCGTGGCGGCCAGAATTCGCAGGCAAGGAAATCAGCCTCCGCTTTGACGGCGCCATGGCCGACGCGGTGGTCTACTGCAACGGCGAAAAAATCGTCGCCCATCCCGATGGCTACACCCCTTTTTCGGCGCGTCTGACGGGGCGTCTCAAGCCCGGCGCCAACCTGATCGCCGTAAAGATCGACGGCTCGGAGAACCCCGCCATCCCGCCGTTCGGCGGCCAGATCGACTATCTCACCTACGCCGGGATTTATCGCGACGTGTGGCTGACCGTCTCGACGCCCGTGTCGATCGCCAGGATCAAAGCGGAGACGCAAGACGTGCTCAGCGAGGCCAAAAGCTTGAGCGTGCGCTGCGACGTCGCCAATCCCGGCGGTTCGAAGTTTTCCGGCACGGTGAAGGCGAGCCTGAAGGACAGGCACGGCCGCGAAGTCGGCGCGGCGAGCGGCGCGGCCACCAGCGACTCGACGACGTTGCGCATGAGCGGCCTCGCCGTCGAGCTTTGGGACATCGACAATCCCGCACTCTATGAACTGACCGTTACGTTGGCGACGGAACATGGCGAAGACGTCGCCACCACGCACATCGGCTTCCGCACCGCCGAATTCACCGCCAAAGGCTTCCGCCTCAACGGCGAGCCGCTCAAGATCCGCGGCCTCAACCGCCACCAAGCCTATCCCTATGTCGGCTACGCCATGGGCCGCCGCGCGCAGGAGCGCGACGCAGAGCTCCTCAAGCACGAGCTCAACTGCAACCTCGTGCGCACCTCGCACTATCCGCAATCGCCCTGGTTTCTCGACCATTGCGACCGCATCGGCCTGCTTGTGTTCGAAGAAATTCCGGGCTGGCAGCACATCGGCGATTCCGCTTGGAAGCACGCGGCGATCGCGAATGTGCGCGCTATGATCGAGCGCGACTGGAACCACCCCTCGATCGTGATCTGGGGCGTGCGCATCAACGAATCCGCGGACGACCACGATTTCTACGCCGACGACCAATCGCCTCGCGCACGAACTCGATACGACGCGCCAAACCGGCGGCGTGCGCTACATCGCCGACAGCGAGTTGCTCGAAGACGTCTACACCATGAACGACTTCGTGCTGGGCTCGGAGGAGACGCCGGGGGCCAACCGCGGGCGCATCGCGCTGCGGCCTCAGCGCGAAGTCACCGGCCTGAAGCGCGACGTGCCCTACCTCATCACTGAGTTCAACGGCCACATGTATCCGACCAAGCGCGGCGACCAGGAGCAGCGCCTGGCGGAGCACGTGACGCGGCACCTGCAGGTGCTCAACGCCGCCTATGGCGACCGAGAACATCTCCGGCTGCATCGGCTGGTGCATGGCCGACTACAACACGCACAAGGATTTCGGCTCCGGCGACCGCATCTGCCACCACGGCGTCACCGACATTTTCCGCGAGCCGAAATTCGCCGCCTACGCCTAGGCCAGCCAGGGCGAGCCGGGCGAGGACGCCGGTGATGCAGCCCGGCGACGATCTGGGCGCGCGGCGAGCGCAACATCGGCGGCGTTCTGCCGCTGATCGTGCTCACCAATTGCGACGAGGTCGAGTTCGCCTATGGCGACAGCTTGGTGAAGCGCGTGGGGCCGGACCGCGAGAATTTCCCGCACTTGCCGCATCCGCCTGTCGTCATCGACCACAGGCACTTCACCGCCGAAGAGCTTGGCCTCTGGGGCATGGCGTGGCATGGCGCAAAGCTGACCGGATTCATCGGCGGACGGCCCGTGAAGACGCACACGTTCGTCGCCGACCCGCTGCCGACGACGCTTGAAGTGGCGCCCGACACGCTTACCCTCTCCGCCGCGCCAAAAGACGCCGCACGAGTGATCGTGCGCGCGCTCGACCAGGCCGGCAACAAGCTGCCGTTCCTCGACGAGGTCGTGACTTTGCGCGTGACGGGCCCGGCGAAAGTGCTCGGCCCGACGGCCCTTGTGCTCAAGGGCGGGTCGACGGGGTTTTGGCTAGAGACGACGGGGGGCGCGGGCGAGATCACGATCGAGGCGACGTGCCCGCGCTTTCCTACGGCTAAGGTCACGCTGCACGCCGCTTGAGACGCGTCCTTCTCCAGCTTCGCTGGAGAAGGATCAGGGCCCCGCCCGCGCCATCAGCGTCCAGCAACAGGTGGGCTTGCCGACGTTCGCGCGCGAAGCTACAGCCTAGCCCCGCTCGTCGAACTTGAATGGGGACGCCATGACTTCGGCCCTGCACCGTCTGCGCGGATTTGCGCTCGCCCTGGTTTTCGCCGCAACGCTTTCCGGCTGCGGCTACAACACCATCCCCACCCTCGAAGAGAACGCCAAGGCGCAATGGGCGGAGGTGCAGAACCAATATCAGCGCCGCGCTGATCTGGTGCCGAACCTCGTCGCCACGGTTCAAGGCTACGCCAAACAGGAAAAGGACGTGCTTGAGGCCGTCACCGAGGCGCGCGCGAAGGCGACCGCGATCAACGTCACCGCCGACGACCTCTCCGACCCCGAGAAGGTCAAGCAATTGTTGACCGTGCAAAATCAACTTTCGGGCGCGCTCGGGCGGCTGCTGGCGGTCAGCGAGAACTATCCCGATCTCAAGTCGAACGCGAACTTCCTAGCGCTGCAGTCGCAATTGGAAGGCACCGAGAACCGCATCGCGGTCGCGCGCAAGGACTATATCGGGGCGGTGCAGGCGTACAATACGGCCTTGCGAACGTTCCCAGGCGTCTTCTGGGCGTCGACGTTCTTCCGCAGCGAGCAGCCGATGGTCGAATTCAACGCGAGCGACGCGGCGCAAACCGTTCCGCAGGTGAAGTTCTAGCGCCGCGCGCGGCGGCCAAGCTCCATGCGCAAGGCGCTCAGCACGACGCTGGCGGCGGCGCTCCTGGCGTTCCTGCCCTTCGTCGTCGCCTATGCGGCGACGACGTTTCCCGAACTGACCGGGCGCATCGTCGATCAAGCGCAGGTCATGGACGACGCGTCCAAGACCGCGATCGAGCCGAAGCTCGTCGATCTCGAAAACAAATCCGGCATTCAGCTCGTCGTCGCCACCGTCAAGAGCCTCGACGGACAGGAGATCGAGCCCTACGCCAACGACTTGTTCCGCTTCTGGAAGCTTGGCGAAGCCAAAAAGAACAACGGCGCGTTGCTGCTCGTGGCGCCCAACGAACATCGCGTCCGCATTGAAGTCGGACCCGGCCTCGAAGGCACGCTGACAGACGCCGTCTCCTCGGTGATCATTCGCAACGCCATCACGCCGCGCTTCAAGGCGGGCGACTTTTCCGGCGGGATTACGCGCGGCGTCGACGACATCATCACCGCGCTGACGACGGACTCCGCGGATTGGCAACCGAAAACGGAGCCTGAGGCGACGACCCAGGACATCGTCATCGGCCTCATCATCATGGCGATCCCGATCCTGTTCATCTCCCTGATGATCTTCCTGTTCGTTCGCGCGGCGCTGCGGCATCAAATTGTTTGGGGCGGAGGCAGTTCATTCTCGAGCGGCGGCTCAAGCTCGTCGCGGTCGAGCGGCTCGTCGTCGAGTTCGTCCTGGTCGAGCGGAAGCAGTTCGAGCAGCTTTTCCGGAGGGGGCGGCACGTCGTCAGGCGGCGGCGCGTCGGGGAGTTGGTGACGATGATCGAGCAGGAGGCGTTCGCCCGCATCGAACAGCGTTTTCTCGCCGCGCAGGGGCGAACCGCCGCTCCGTTGGAGGGCGTTCTCGTCGCGGCCTCCGGCCACTACGAAACGCCGGTTCTGCTGGTGACGATCGCCGTCGCTCTCTTCCTGCCCTGGCCGCTGCTGGCTTTCACGCACTGGCCCAACGTGATGGATCTATGCGGCTCAGTTGCTTGTGGCGGCGGCTCTGGCGCTGCTGTCGCTGTGGCCGCGCTTCGGCGTCGTCCTGACGCCCTGCGTCGGCTCGGCGTCTCAACGTGCATCGCGCCGCGCTGGCGCAATTTTCCGCGCGCGGCTTGACCGCGGCGGCGCAACAGAACGGCGTGCTGATCTATGTCTCGCTCGTCGAGCGCACCGCCCGCATCGAGGCGGGTCCCGCCGCGCTCGCCGCCGTGCCGCTCGCCCAGTGGCAGGCGGCTGATCGACGAGTTGACCTCAAGCATCGCGCGCGAACAGCTTGAAGAGGGGCTGAACGTCAGCGGCGGATCGAGCCGCGGCGCTGCTGGCGGCGCCCTTCCCCGCCGGTCCAAGCGCGCCGTCGCGTCCGCGCGGACATTTCCATGCCGATTGAGGCTTCTACGGCCGACGTCGACGTCCCTGTTCCGCAGGGCGGGCGCCGCTGCATCGCGCCTTATCGCCGCCCTCGCGATCCTACTGCTCTTCGGCGACTTTGGCGCTCGCGCCTACCCCGCCCTCACCGGACGCGTCGTTGACGACGCGCACATCCTCAATCCGATGACGCAGGCCGACCTTGAGCGGAAGCTCGCGAATCTCGAGGCCAAGTCGAGCATCCAGTTGGTGGTCGCGACCGTCAAATCCCTCGACGGTCACGAAATCGAGCCCTACGCCAACGCGCTCTTCCGGCAATGGAAGCTCGGCGACTCAAAAACCAATAACGGCTTGCTGCTGCTCGTGGCGCCGAACGAACATCGCGTGCGCATCGAAGTCGGGCCGGGGCTGGAAGGCGTAATGACCGACGCCGTCTCCTCGATCATTATCCGCAACGCCATCACGCCGCGTTTCAAAGCGAAGGACTTTGACGGCGGCGTCACGCGCGGGGTCGACGACATCATCACCGCGCTGACCTCGGACACGTCGGACTGGAAGACCAAAATCCCAACGTCGGAGCCCAAATCGGACATGCCGTCCTGGGCGCCCGTCACCATCTGGCTGATTCTCATCGCAATCATTATTTTCAGCCGGCGCAACTCGACCGTTGGCACGCTCGCGTACGTCGCGGCCTCCAGCGGAGCCTTCTCCCGACGCGGGCGGCGGCTTTTCCGGCGGCGGCGGCTTCTCCGGCGGCGGAGGAACGTCCTCCGGAGGCGGCGCCTCGGGGAGCTGGTAAGCTTCGGTTAACCCTTAGGGATCACAGCCACGTGTGCGTGCGGCGATTCGCCCCGGCTTGAGGCGGCGATCCGTTTTCGCTACAGGCGGACAATGGTCGCATTTCCCTTACGCCGCCTCTTCGCCTTTTTGGGGTTCGCGTTCTTCGCCCTCCCCGCCTTGGCCAACCCTTCCCTGATCGTCGATGCCCAGTCCGGGCAGGTAATCAGCGCCACCGACGCCACGGAGCCTTGGTTCCCGGCATCGACCACCAAGTTGATGACGACTTACGTCGCCCTCACTGCTGTGCGCGAGGGCCGGCTGACGCTGGATACGCCGCTGATCGTTTCGGCGCGCGCCGCCAGCATGCCGCAGTCCAAAATGGGTTTTCGTCCCGGCAGTCAGGTCACGCTCGACAACGCGTTGAAGATGCTGATGGTGCATTCGCCCAACGACATCGCCATCACCGTGGCAGAGGGCGTTTCGGGCTCCGTCGAGGCGTTCGCCGCGGAAATGAATGCGACGGCGGCGCGCCTCGGCCTGAGAGAATCGCATTTCGTCAACCCGAACGGGCTGCACAACCCCGACCATTATTCCTCGGCGCGGGATCTTGCGATGATCGCCCGGGCGCTGTTGACCGACTTTCCCGAGCACAACGACCTGTTCTCGATCGGCGCCTTCGAGCTGAACAATCGCATTTATCTCAATCACAACGGCCTTTTGCGGAAGTACAGCGGCGCTGACGGCATGAAGACCGGCTTCACCTGCGCCGCCGGTTTCAATCTCGTCGCCAGCGCCACGCGCGGCGGTCGGCGGATTATCGTGGTGGCCCTGGGTTACGCCACCGTCCCCACCCGCGACGACGCGGCGGCCAAGCTGTTGGATCAGGGTTTCTCCTCGTGGGGCGGGTCGATGGGCAGTCTCGCGAGCCTGCCCTCGGTCGGCGGCGAGGCGCCAAACATGCGCGGCCAGGTTTGCGTCGCGCGCAACCGCGCCGCGATGGCAGAGGCGGAAGCTGCCGACACGTTCCCGACCAACGGCGTCTTCGGCCTTTTCGGCGGAAGCCCGGCACAAGCGAGCCTCTCTTCGGTCGAGCCCGCCGCCGTCGATCCCATCGCGCTCTTTGTCGGGCCGAAGCCCGGCTGGAACGGCGTGGCGCTTGGCCCGCGCAAGCCCGAGGCTTTGATGGCGGTCAACCGAAGCCAGCAAATCGCTCAACCTGCAGTCGCCGAGGCGGCGGACGTGCTTCCGCCAGCGAGCGCCGCGGAAGCCAACGCCACGGGCGAGCCTTCGTCGGCGCCGCTGGCCCTCGTCGGCTCGGATCGCATGATCGACGCAACGGGACTGCCTGACGCCATCAAGGGCGTGAAAAAGCCGGCGAAGCCCCAAGCGACGGCCCACAAGAAGGCGAAGAAACTTCCGCAGGAAGCAGCCGCCGGAGCGGCGCCAGCAACGGCGACTCCTGCTCAGTAAAGCGCCAGGCCAATTGCCTCGCTTTTGCCCTGTTTGCGTCTTTTGAACGCCGCACAGGCTTGAGAGAAAACATCCGTGCCGCGATGGAAGGGATTAGTGGTCCTTCTGGTTTTTGCCCCCCAGCCCCCAGAAGGCGCCCGGTCCTGAAGTGACCACGCAGGCGGCGGATCGGCAGGCCCCCTCCTCGCCGATCCGCTTTTTTTTTGCGTTTTCCTGTTGTTGGCTTCTTCTTACGTCGCGTTCGTCGCTTGAAGTTTCGCCGGGCTCCCTCGATATGGGCGGCGAGCCCTTCGCCGCTCCGAGGAGATAGATTTGTCCGCCGCAGAAAACGCGACCGCGCCGCAAACCCAATCTTTCGCCGCCGACGTCTCGCGCTTGCTGCATCTGATGACGCACAGCGTTTATTCCGATCGCGACATCTTCGTCCGCGAACTGATCTCCAACGCCGCCGACGCCTGCGAAAAGCTGCGCTATGAAGCGATCGCCCAGCCCGATCTGACCGCCGACGGCGCCCCGTTCGCCATCCAGATCGCGGTCGACCCCGAGCAGAAGACGCTGACCTTCACGGACAATGGCGTCGGTATGAATCGCGAGGAGCTCGTCGACGCCCTCGGCACGATCGCCCGGTCCGGCACGCGCGCGTTCCTGGACAAGATCTCAGCGGAAGAAAAAGGCAAGGACGGCGCGCAATCGCTGATCGGCCAATTCGGCATCGGCTTTTATTCGGCGTTTATGGTCGCCGACGAGGTTGACGTTTTTTCGCGCCGTGCAGGCGGCGATGAGGCCTTTCGCTGGACGTCGGACGGCAAGGGCAGCTTCACCATTGCCACCGCCCCCCTCGAGGATGCGCCCAAGCGCGGCACGCGGGTCGTGCTGCACCTCAACGGCGAGAGCGAAGACTATTGCGAGGCCGGCAAGATCGAACGGATCGTGCGCCAGCATTCGAGCGCCATCGCGATCCCGATCGAGATCATCGGCAAACCCGGCGAGGAGGCGAAATCCCTCAGCGAAGGCGCAGCGCTTTGGGCCAAGCCCAAGTCCGAAATCACGGAAGATGACTACAAGGACTTTTACCAGTCCCTTTCCGGGCAATTCGACGATCCGGCGCTGACCGTCCATTGGCGCGCCGAGGGCCGGCATGAATATACGGCGCTGGCGTTCATTCCTGGCGCGCGGCCGATGGATCTGTTCGACCCCGCCCGCAAGAGCCGCAATAAGCTTTATGTCCGCCGCGTCCTCATCAGCGAGGACGCCGATCTGGTTCCGGGATGGCTGCGCTTTGTCCGCTTCGTCGTCGATAGCGCCGACCTACCGCTGAACGTCTCGCGCGAGATGATCCAGCAAAGCGCGGTGTTTGCCGCGATCAAAAAAGGCCTGACCAGCCGCATCGTGCAAGAGTTGACCAAGCTCGCCGAGGCCGAGCCGGATAAGTACGCCAAAATTTGGGAGAACTTCGGCCCAGTCTTGAAGGAAGGGCTTTACGAGGATCCCGAGCGGCGCGACGCCCTCTATAAACTGGCGCGCTTTGCCTCCACCAAGGCCCCCGAGGGCGGCCGCACACTGGAGGCTTACATCAAGGATCTCCGCGAGAACCAGACCGCGATTTATTACCACACTGGCGAGGAGGCGAAGCGTTTGGCCGCCAGTCCGCAACTCGAGGGGTTTAAGGCGCGCGGCGTCGAGGTCCTGCTTTTGTCGGATGCCGTGGATGGCTTCTGGGTGTCGAACGCCCTTGGCTTCGACGGCAAGCCGTTCAAGAGCGTCAGCCAGGGCGCAGCCGACATCAAGGCCATCGCTCTGCTGAACGGGGAGGCGAAAACGACGGAGCCGGACGCCGAAACGGCGACCCTGCTCGCCTACCTCAAACAGACGCTGGCCGACGAAGTCGCCGACGCCCGGGTCTCGGACCGCCTCACGGATAGCGCGGCCTGCCTGGTCGCCCAGGAATTCGCGCCCGACCGCCATCTTGAGAAACTTTTGGCGGCGCACGGGCGCCTCAATGAGCGGACAAAGCCGATCCTTGAGGTGAATGCGCAGCATCCCCTCGTCGCCTCCCTGGCGCGGCGGCTGAAGGCGGCCCACGACAAGGGTCTGGTCGAAGACGCGGCGTGGCTGGTGCTCGACGAAGCGAAGGTGTTGGAAGGCGACGCGCCGAAAGACCCAGTGGCTTTTGCCGCTCGTTTACGTCGCGTCATGGAAAAGGCCCTGAGCAGCGCTGACTAGGTTAACGATGTGTCAGACAATCGCCCGACTCTCCTCACTTTCAACTTGACTGTGGCGCCGTTGCGACGTCTCGCCTAATTTGCGTCGCAAAAGCGTCACCGGTCATAAAATAGTTATAAGTTTCAGCAATTTATACGCAAGCTTGCCGGAAAGGGGTGAGAAACCGCCGTCAGCGCCCGTAGCGAAAAAAAACCTTTTGTTAATGTTTGCCGGCGGCGATCCCACTGCGCCGGCCAAAACTTGAAGTTGGAATCAAGCTGTTAGGGGCAGCTGAGAGAAGAGCTCCAAAATTCGACCCCAGGATGACGGGGGCTCAGGCCGGCGATTCAGAACCCCTCAGGTTGATCAGCGCCGGGCCCTATGCCATAACATTTGAGTTGGCAGTTTAAGACCAGTATCGTTACTTAAGCGTCTAATAAAATAGAAACGTACATATTACTTACGATTTGGCGGGGGCCTCAATGTATAATTCGCAGATTTGTGTTTCATATATTTGCGATTGCGCGGGAAAGCTTCAGGCATAGCTGAGTTGTAGCGCAAACAGAGGCGCGCTCTTTAAAAATTACGACGGGTATATTTCTGATTTTTTGTCGGGCGGGAACCTATGAGCTCTTCGCAGTCCAATACCTATGCCGGTGACGTCAGCCCCAAGGACACGTTCCAGGCGCTGCAATCCGACGCCAAGGCGACCCTGGTGGACGTGCGCACCGAAGCGGAATGGGCCTATGTCGGGACGCCCGACCTCGTCGCTCTCGAGAAAAAGCCTGTCCTGCAGGAGTGGCAGAGCTACCCCGCCATGGCTGTCGATCCGGCCTTTGTCGAGCGCCTTCGCGCGACCCTGCAGGCGCGCGGGCTCGCCGCGGACGCGCCCGTCTATTTTCTATGTCGCTCGGGCGTCCGCTCGCGCGCAGCAGCCATCGCCATGACCGCGGCTGGCTGGAAGCATTGCTACAATGTCACCGACGGTTTTGAGGGGCCCCGCGATTCCGCGGGCCACCGGGGCGCCGAACGAGGCTGGAAGGCCTCGGGTCTGCCCTGGGCTCAAACTTAATTTCTCCTTTCAAAAAGCGATTGACCATGACCTTCGAGATCAACAGCCAAGCCATGTCCAAAGAGCCTCCCTCCGCCATCGACCTCGACGAGCCAATCGAGGGTCCCGAGGCGATTACGCTGAAGTGGCGGCGCGTTTCCGAGCGGCTGCGGGCGGAGCTGGGCGAGGAAGTTTTTGCGAGCTGGTTTGCGCGGCTTGAGCTGAGAAGCGTCGAGGGCGGCATCGCCTCGCTGACGGTCGCCACCCGCTTCCTGAAGAGCTGGATCGAGGCGCAATACGCCGAACGTCTGCTGACGCAGCTGCGACGCGAATTTCCAAAACTGTATTCGCTGCAAGTCGAGGTCCGCAGCTCGACGCGGGCGGGCATCGCCGAAGGCGCACGCAAACCGATGGCGCCGGCGCGTATCGAAGACGTGCGGGTGCGCGCCGACGCGCGGCCTTTGCACGATGGCGCGCGTAAGGCGCCGCTCGGCGAGGCGCAGTCGGACGCCGCCTCGGGCGCGCCGCTCGACCGCCGCTTGAGCTTCGAAAGCTTTGTCGCCGGCCGCGCGAACAAGCTCGCCTTTGACGCGGCGCGGCAGGTCGCCGAACGGGCGCCGTCGCAAACGCTCGACTTCAACCCGCTTTACGTCCACTCCTCCGTCGGGCTCGGCAAGACGCACCTTTTGCAGGCGATCGCCCACCGGGCTCAGGCCAGCGGCCGTGGCGTCGTCTACCTCACCGCCAATCACTTCATGCACAGCTTCGTCTCGGCGTTGCAATCCCAGAGCGCCGTCGCGTTCAAGGAGCGTCTTCGCGCCATCGACGTGCTGATTTTTGACGACGCGCAGTTCCTTAAGGGCAAGACCATCCCCGACGAATTCGGCCACCTGCTCAACGAGATGATCGACTCCGGACGGCAAGTCGTCGTCGCCGCCGACCGTCCGCCGAACGAACTCGGCCAGCTCGACCAGCGTATGCGCTCGCGCCTCGCCGGCGGCCTGTGCGTCGAGATGCTCGATCTCGACGAGCCGTTGCGGGTGAAGATCCTGGAATTGCGCGTCGCCGCGGCCAAGCAGCGCGCGCCCAACTTCGTCGTCTCGCAAGCGGTGATCAATTTTGTCGCCCGCTCCATCGTCTCCAACGGCCGCGATCTCGAAGGCGCCGTCAACCGCCTAGTTGCGCATTCGAGCTTCGCCGGCTCGCTGACCGTCGAGATCGCCGAGGCGGCTATCCGCGACCTCGTCGGCGTGCGCAACGACAAACGCGTGCGCATCGAAGACATCCAAAAGCTGGTGGCGACGCATTATCAAGTGACGCGCGCCGATCTGTTGTCGGCGCGGCGCAACGCCATCGTCGTCAAGCCGCGCCAGGTGGCGATGTATCTCTCCAAGCACCTCACGCCCCGCTCCTACCCTGAGATCGGCCGGCGGTTTGGCGGGCGCGACCACACCACGGTGCTGCACGCGGTGCGCAAAATCGACGGCCTGTGCAAGAGCGACACGGGCCTCAAGGACGACATCGAATTGCTGACGCGGATGCTGCTCGATTGAGCGCGGACGGCCTCATCTACAAGATCGAGTCCGCCGCCGTCTGGGCCGAAGCCGAGGCGACGGGAGTTTATGAGGGCTCCGCGCTCGACCTGACCGACGGGTTTATCCACTTCTCGACGCGCGCACAGGTCGAGGCGACGCTGAAGAAGTGGTTCGCCGGGCGGCGCGCGCTCGTTCTGGCCGCCGTCGACACGGCGGCGCTCGGCGACGCGCTGCGCTACGAGCTCGCGCGCGGCGGCGACCTCTTCCCGCATCTCTATGCGCCGCTGCCGATGCGCGCCGTGCAATGGGCGCGTCCAATTGTCGATCGGCCGGACGGCTTGCACGACATCGGCGCGCTTTGACGGTTCTTACGCGCCTCGCGCAACTCGCCGCGCCTGCGCTGCATGTGCTGCCCGAGGAGAGCGCGCATCGGCTCGCCATCCGGGCGCTCGCCGCCCTGCCCTCCGCCGCTCCTCAGCCAAGCGATGCAAGCCTTGAGGTCGAAGCGTTCGGCTTGAAATTCGCCAATCCAATCGGCCTGGCCGCGGGCTTCGACAAGAACGCCGAAGCCGTCGCCGGCGCGTTCGGCCTGGGCTTCGGCTTTGTCGAGATCGGCACGCTGACGCCCAGGCCGCAAATCGGCAACCCAAAGCCGCGGCTGTTTCGGCTGACCGAAGACGCCGCGATCATCAACCGCATGGGCTTCAACAATTGCGGTCATTTGGATGCGCTCGAGCGGCTTCGCCGCCTGCGCAAGACCGGCGTGCTCGGCGTGAACATCGGGCCGAACAAAGACTCGGCGGATTGGATCGCCGACTATGTCGCGGGGATCAAAACCTTCGCCGACGTCTCCGACTATTTCACGATGAACGTGTCCTCGCCGAACACGCCGGGCTTGCGCGAACTGCAGAAGGCGGAAGCGTTCGACGCGCTCGTGGCCGCGGTGATGGACGCGCGCGAAAGCGCCTCCAGTGCGTCGCCCGGTGCTGCTGAAAATCGCCCCCGACGTCACGCTCGATGAGCTCGACGCCATCGTCGCGATCGCGCGCGCGAGAAAACTCGACGGCATGATCATCGGCAACACCACGCTGTCGCGCCCGCCAAGCCTACAAAGCCCGAGAAAAGGAGAAACCGGCGGACTCTCCGGCCGCCCGCTGTTATCGCGCTCGACCGAGTTGCTTGCCGAGACCGCAAAACGCGTCGAACGCGCCTTCCCGCTCGTCGGCGTCGGCGGCATCGAGAGTTTTGCAACGGCGCAGCAAAAATTCGCGGCCGGCGCCACTCTTGTGCAGCTCTACACCGGCTTCGTCATGCGCGGGCCGGCGCTCGTCGAAGAAATCCTGTCAGGGCTCGCAAAAAGCGTCTGAAAGATCACGGCGCGTCGTCGCCGTCCTGCGCAAGGCGCCTACGTGGCGCGCGTCCAAGCCCCCACTTCCGACCGGCCCGTCACGACGCTGCCGCGCTCCACGATTTCGGCGATCATTCGCTCCTTTAGCGTCGATGGGTCCAACGCCGCCTGCGTCACGACGCCATGCTGCTCCATGACCGGAGCCATCGTCACGGCGAGGTCGGCGATCATTCCCGCGCCGTTGCGCTCATCGGCTCCACCCCCGGTCAAGGCCGATAGCGCCATGTTCGGCGCCGGCAAGCCGGCGTCCTGAAACGCGCGATACATGCGCCCGCCCATATAGGCTTCGGACCCGACCTTTCTGAACGTGTCGACAATTCATCGCGCGCACTGATCATAGAGCGGGGCTAGCGGAGACGATCTCGCTGTCGTCCACTCGACCTCATGAAACACGACGACACCGCCGGATTTGAGCTGCCGTGCAACTCCGCGCGGCAACGCGGCCTGGTGCTCGTCGCGGCGCCGGCCCGGCCACGGTTGCGCAACCACGCGGAAGTGGCGTTCTTACTACCGCGCCCCGCGCGCGCTCATCAGCCGCGTGATCAACCACAGCGGCACGACAATCAGCGCGCCGGTCGCCAGCACCCGCCAGATGTGATGCAGATCGGCGAGGCCGTAGTCCAAGATGTGCGTCACGGCGCGGCGCACCCCTTCAATGATGTCCTCGGGCTCGTAGCCGAAGGTCACCATCAGCAGGCCGACCACGAACGACAATAGCGCCAGCCGGATCAGAACGGCGCCGGGCGAGCCGCCTAGGAAACGCGTGAGGGTGCTGTTCATGGTTCGCTCGTGGTTGGTAGCCTTCTGGCCGCCCTTTAAGGCGACCTTTAGGCGATTCTAAGCGAAGCTTCATCCCAAGGGGCCGAACCGGTGTCCGGCCCCCTCGCGCAGTTTACGCGCCCTTTCCTGGAAAGTGAACGACGGTTGGCTTGGCGCGGCGCGGCGCCTCTTCGGCCTCGCCCTCCCCGCCGACAGTCTTGTCGTCGATGATCAAATGGCCATCGCGCGCGCCGATCTTTACGACCGCTCCGTCGGCGACGTCACCCGCGAGCACCCGCCGCGCCAGCGGATCCTGCACCCATTTCTGGATGACGCGCTTCAGCGGCCGCGCGCCGTAAGCCGGATCGTACCCCTTGTCGGCCAGCCATTGCCGGCCCTTGGCGTCGAGCGACAACGTGACCTTGCGGTCCTCGAGCAGTTTGGCGAGCCGCTTGAACTGGATGTCGACGATCCGCCCCATGTCCTCGCGGCGCAGCCGGTGGAACAGGATGATCTCGTCGATGCGGTTCAAGAATTCTGGGCGGAAATGGCCGCGCACGACGCCCATCACCTGCTTTTCGACCGCCTTCACATCTTCGCCTTCGCCCTGATTGGCCAGATAGTCCGAGCCCAGGTTCGAGGTCATGACGATCAGCACGTTGCGAAAGTCGACCGTGCGGCCCTGGCCGTCGGTCAGACGCCCGTCGTCGAGCACCTGCAACAGAACGTTGAAGACGTCGGGATGCGCCTTCTCGATCTCGTCGAACAGCACGACCTGATAGGGCCGCCGCCGCACCGCTTCGGTCAGCGCGCCGCCCTCGTCGTAGCCGACATAGCCCGGAGGCGCGCCGATCAGCCGCGAGACCGAATGCTTCTCCATGTATTCCGACATGTCGATGCGCACGAGCGCCGTATCGTCGTCGAACAGAAACGACGCCAGCGCCTTGGTGAGTTCGGTCTTGCCGACGCCCGTGGGCCCCAAGAACATGAACGAGCCGATCGGCCGGTTCGGGTCCTGCAGCCCAGCGCGCGCGCGGCGAACCGCGGTCGCGACGGCGGCCACCGCCTCTTCCTGGCCAACCACGCGATTGGCGAGCTCCTCTTCCATGCGCAGCAGGCGATCTTTTTCGCCTTCCAGCATCTTGTCGACGGGCACGCCAGTCCAGCGTGAGACGACCTGCGCGACGTGATCCGCGGTCACCTCTTCGTTGACGAGAGCGTTGCCTTTGGCCGCTTCAGTGTCGGCGAGCTTCTTCTCGAGGTCCGGAATGTCGCGATAGGTCAGCTCGCCGGCCTTTTGGAACTCGCCGCGCCGCTGCGCCTGCGCGAGCGCATTGCGCGCCGCCTCAAGCTGCTCTTTCAGTTTTTGGGTGACGCCGACCTTGTCCTTTTCCGCCTTCCAGCGCGCGGTCAGCGCGTCGGATTTCTCCTGGAGCTCGCCGAGTTCCTTAGAGAGTTTCGTCAGACGGTCCTTCGACGCCGCGTCGGGCTCCTTTTTCAGCGCCTCGGCCTCGATCTTGAGCTGGATGATCCGACGATCCAACTCATCGAGCGCTTCGGGCTTGCTGTCCACCTGCATGCGCTGCCGCGAGGCGGCTTCATCGATCAAGTCGATCGCCTTATCTGGCAGGAAGCGATCGGCGATGTAGCGGTTCGACAGCGTCGCCGCGGAGACGATGGCGGCGTCGGTGATGCGCACGCCGTGGTGCATTTCGTATTTTTCTTTCAGGCCGCGCAGGATCGAGACGGTGTCCTCGACGCTCGGCTGCGAGACGAACACCGGCTGGAAGCGTCGCGCCAAAGCCGCGTCCTTCTCGACGTGCTTGCGATATTCGTCGAGCGTCGTCGCGCCGATGCAATGCAGGTCGCCGCGCGCAAGTGCAGGCTTCAGCAGGTTGGAGGCGTCCATCGCGCCGTCGGCTTTGCCGGCGCCGACGATGGTGTGCATCTCGTCGATGAACAGCACGATGCCGCCTTCGGCCGCCGTCACCTCGTTGAGCACCGCCTTAAGGCGTTCTTCAAATTCGCCGCGATACTTCGCACCGGCGATCAATGCGCCCATGTCGAGCGACAGCAACTTCTTATCCCGCAGCGATTCCGGCACGTCGCCATTGATGATCCGCAGCGCCAAGCCTTCGACGATCGCCGTCTTGCCGACGCCGGGCTCGCCGATCAGCACCGGATTGTTCTTGGTGCGGCGCGCCAGCACCTGAATGGTGCGGCGGATTTCTTCGTCGCGTCCAATGACCGGATCGACCTTGCCCGTCCGCGCCGCCTCGGTGAGGTCGCGCGTGTATTTCTTCAACGCGTCATAGGCGTTCTCGGCCGAGGCGGAATCCGCGGTCCGGCCTTTGCGCAGCTCATTGATGGCGGCGTTCAGCGTCTGTGCGGTGACGCCGGCGTTCGCCAGGATCTTGCTCGCGTCCGAGCCCTTCTCGGCGGCGAGAGCCAGCAGGAGGCGCTCCACGGTAACGAAGCTGTCGCCGGCCTTTTGCGCGATCTTTTCCGCCGAATCGAAGACGCGCGCCGTCGCCGGCGCGAGATAGAGCTGCCCGGCTCCGCTGCCCTGAACCTTTGGTAGCTTCGCAAGCGCCGCTTCGGTCGCCGCCAGCGCGTCGCGCGAACGCCCGCCCGCCCGGTCGATCAGGCCGCCAGCAAGGCCTTCCTCGTCGTCGAGCAACACCTTGAGCACATGCTCAGGCGTGAATTGCTGGTGGCCCTCGCGGATGGCCAAAGACTGCGCACTCTGCACGAAGCCGCGCGCGCGCTCGGTGTATTTCTCCAAATTCATTCGTCAAACCCCTTTAACGGCCCCGTCCTTTGCCCCGAAGCGACAAAGAACGACCCATCGCCGGCCCGCTGAGGCGAGCGTCGGCTGTTCTCTATTTAGAACTCGAGCGGCGAGTCGGAAGAGGGCCGACCGCAAGGATTCAGCGAAAAGTTCACCCCGTGGGTCGGTCTGCAAAGAAATAGGCCGCAGATCGCGCGCAAGCCCGGCTGGCCTGTATCGGCCGCGCGTGTGTCGCACCCGCCATCCGCGCAGCAAACCATTCACCACATGTCTTGATACGACTTTAAGTTGCATCTGGCATCGTGCAGTTCCACTCCCCCGGGTGGGATAGGGATGGAAAATGTCATTTCCAAAGGTAAGCACCTCGCGCCCTTACGAGGTCTACAAGCCGCTCGCTTTCATGTTCATTGGCGCAACGTTCTGGGTCGACGGATCGCGCCTGGGCATTTTCGCCGACATCGGACGGTACGCCTCCCTGCACGGCTTCATCGATCCCGTAATCTTAAGCAGCCTGATGGGATTGGGCGCCTTGACCAGTTTGGCCCGCACATCGGATCGGCTGCGCAGGGCGCTCGCCGCGCTCGCGCTTGCCGAAGCCGCCGCTGAGACGAGCGGACGACACGATTTGCTGACCGGCCTCGCCAATCGCCGCTATTTTCACGAGCGCTTCGACGAAGCCTTGGCGCGATCCGACAGCGGCCCCCATGCGCTGATCATGATCGATCTGGACAAGTTCAAGCCGGTGAACGACGCGCACGGCCACATCGCCGGGAACGCCGTGTTATGCGCGATTGCGGACCGCCTGCGCGCGCTGGCGCCGGAGGGCAGCACGGTGGCCCGGCTTGGCGGCGACGAGTTCGCGATGCTCATCCCCTTTCGCGGCGATCGCCGCTTCCTCGTCGGGCTCGCCCAGCGGATCCTTGCCGCCGCGCGTCGGCCGATCCCGTGGCACAACGGCGAGGTCGGCGTGGATTGCACGATCGGCGTTGCGGTCGCCACCTCCGGCGAAGCCGACTTTGAAGCGCTGCTGCATGCCGCGGACATTGCGATGTACCAGGGCAAGCGCCAGGGCCGCGGCACCTTCCGCTTTTTCAGGCCGGAAATGGAGCTGGCGATCAAGACCCGCGCCTTGATCGAAAAGGATCTGCGCACCGCGATCGTCAGCGAGGAGATCGTGCCGTTCTATCAACCGATCGTGTCGCTGCCCAAAAAGGACCTGGTCGGCTTCGAGGTGCTCGCGCGCTGGCAGCGGGCGGATGGAGACCAAATCGCTCCCGATCTCTTCATCCCGGTCGCCGAAGAGGCCGGCATGATCGGCGACCTGTTCTTCTGCATACTGCGGCAGGCCTGCACCGACGCAATGTCGTGGCCTTCGGATCTCTTCCTGTCCGTCAACATCTCGCAGGCGCAATTGCACGACGTGCTGCTGCCGGTGAAGATGCTCGAGATCCTGACGGAAACGGGGTTTCCCGCGCATCGCCTGGAGGCGGAGATTACCGAAACCGCTGTGGTCAACGACCTCAGAAGCGCTCGCGCCGCATTGCTGTCGCTGCATAATCTCGGCGTAAAAATCGCGCTCGACGATTTCGGCACCGGCTATTCCAGCCTCTACCACCTGCGCGAATTGCGGTTCGACAAACTGAAAATCGACCGGAGCTTCGTCACCACGCTGCAACAAGGCAGCGATGACGCAAAAATGGTGGACGCCATCATCCATCTCGGTGCGAGCCTGAGCCTGGAGACGATCGCCGAAGGCATCGAGACGGACGCCAATGTCGATTGGCTCGCGGGTCAAGGCTGCAACTTCGGCCAGGGCTATCTGTTCGGACGGCCGATGGACAAGGGCGAGGCCGGGCGCCACGCGAACCGGGTCAAAGCTGACGCCGCCGTCGCCTAGTCCGCGCCGTCAGGGATCCTGATCCAATTCCGGATAGTGCCGGAACACGCCGCTCTCGTTGAACGGCAAACGGCGATCGGATTTGAGATAGGCGGCGATACGCGGCCGTGCGGCGACGCTTTCCGCGAGCGCGTTCAGGCGTGGGTAAAGCGCGGAGACTTTGCCGGTCGCGCGGGGAAAAGCGTAACGCAATCCTGCCAGCGCTTGAAACAGCGACAGATCGACTGTCGTCAGCTTGCGCCCGACCGCATACGTCGGCCCCTCCGGGTTTTGCTTAAGCACGCGCTCGAAATAGCCGAGATATTTTGGAACGCGCTGCTCCAGGAACGCCTGTGAGCGCGTCTTGGCCGCCGGCTTTTGGTCCTCGTAGTACAGCGCAGCCGACAACGGATGATGCGCGTCGTGGATCTCGGCGACCATATCGGTGATCGTCAGTTGCACGCCGTTGGCGAAGTGACGAAGCGCAACGGGCGGCGCGAGGCGAAGTTTTGGACCGAGATAGGCCAGGATATTGGCGACATGCGAGACGAGCCGATCGCCGTCGCGCAAGAACGGCGGCGCGAACGGCAATTCGGCTTCGTGTTTTGAGTTCGAGCAGCTTTATCATCGCGGGCACGCCGCGCCCTTCGCCGCGCCCGCGAACGACTTCGAGATAGGCCGCGCCCGCTTCTTCGAGCGCGAGCCGGATGAATTCGCCGCGCCCCTGCAGGCCTGGCCAATAATACAGCTGATAGGCCAATCGAGAGCTCCCATCGTCTGGCCCGGCGGACGCTCGCCAAAGCGCTTCATGCGCAATATTTATCACGCCGTAGCGTGGCCACCCAAGGACAAGCGGTCGGAACGGTCTAGACCGTCACATAACCTTCATCCATCGTCGGTCCTTAGGCGCACGAACACTGGGGAAGGCCTGCCTTGATCATCGTCCATTCGCTCCCGAAGTCCCCGCACGCGGGCGCCTCTTCCACCGGCCTCCGGCTCGCGGATGGGCAAGCGATCCCGGCCGACGCGATCTGGATCGACCTGCTCTGCCCGACCGCGGAAGAAGACCGTTTGGTCCAGGACTTCGCCGGCTGCACGGTGCCGACCAAGGCCGATCCCGACTATACCGAACCGCCGGAGGCGCACTACGCGGACAATGGCGCACGCTACGTTCATGCCAGCGTCGTCAGCGAGGCGGACGACACGCCTGACGTCACCGGCGTAACCTTTGTGATCGCCGCCAAAACGCTGGTCACGGTGCGCTATGACTCGGCGGAACTCGTTCGACCTCTACGCCTCCAAATTCGCCAAGATGGCGCCGGGCTCGCTTTCCCCTAACTCCATCGCTCTCGGCTTGATCAACACCGTGCTCAACCGCTCCGCGCGCGCCCTCGCCATTTCCGGCGCCAGTCTTGAGCGGATCGGCAACGCCGTGTTCCACGCCAAGGACAGCGACCAGGCGACGCGTAACCGCATCTACACCGAGACCCTGTCGGCGCTCGGCCGCGAGGACGAAAAAGTGTCGAACCTCAGGGAGAGCATGGCCTCGCTCGAGCGCCTGCTGCTTTTCTTGTCGGCGGAGGGACGGCCTGAGGACCTCTCCAAATCGGTCAAGCAGGCGACGCGGGCGGCCTTGCGCGATCTGCAGTCGCTCGAGGAGGACGCCAGCTTCAAGGCGCAGAAGGTGCAGTTCCTACTGGACGCGACGCTCGGGCTCATCAACCTCGCGCAGAACGACATCATCAAATTGTTTTCGGTGCTCGCGGTGATCTTCATGCCGCCGACGCTGATCGCCTCGATCTACGGCATGAATTTCAAGGCGATGCCGGAGCTCGACTGGCCCTGGGGCTACCCGCTGGCGCTGTGCGCCATGGTCTGCGCCGCCATCGGGCCGTATATGTTTTTCCGTTGGAAGAAGTGGTTGTGATGAGGCCGATTGGAGCCGGGTCCAGGGTATCGCGATCGGCCATGTAAGCAGGACAGGGTGGACGCAGGAGTGGGTTGAAAAGGTATAATTATTATACTATGGTAGCCCCGTGCCTTTCGAATTCGATCCCGCGAAAAGCCGTTCGAACCGCGAGAAGCATGGAATCGATTTTCATTCCGCTCAGGCGTTGTGGGATGATTTGAACCTAATCCTGGCCGCCGCCAAAACCGTCGACGAACCTCGTTTTATTGCGATTGGAAAAATCGGCGGCACGCATTGGTCGGCAATTTTTACGCTGCGGGACAACAATGTCCGCATCATTTCCGTGCGTCGCGCGCGGAATGAGGAGATCGAGCGTTATGAAGTCCAAAGCCTTCGATAAGGCCTTCGACGAAGGCGAGGACGTTAGCGGGGCCATCGATTGGACGCAGGCCGTGCGCCCCAATCTTGCGATCAAGCGCGTCAACATCGATTTCCCGACATGGATTGTCGAAGCGCTCGACCGCGAAGCGGCGCGGCTGGGCGTGACCAGGCAGGCTTTGGTCAAGCTATGGATCGCAGAGCGCATTGATCGCGCGGCTTAGAGCAGAATCCGATCATCATGCATCGTAGCCAGCGGCGGCGAACATGTTTTGGATTTCGTGAGGCGTGACGAGATCGATGAGTTGGCCGATGGCCTTCCAGAGGCCTTCGACGGTTCGCTCGGCGGCCTTTCGCAGCAGCGCCTTGAGCTTGGCGAAAGCGTTCTCGATGGGATTGAAGTCAGGGCTGTAGGGCGGGAGATAGAGAAGGCGGGCGCCCGCAGCTTCGATCATTTCGCGCACTCTCGGTCCTTTGTGGCCGGGGAGATTGTCCATGATCACGATGTCGCCTTTGCGCAGTTCGGGCAAGAGAACCTTCTCGACGTAGGCCTCGAAGGCGAGACGGTCGATTGGGCCGTCGATCACGAATGGCGCGATGAACCCGCGCAGCGTCAGGGCGCCGACGAAGGTCGTGGTTTTCCAATGTCCAAAGGGAATGCCGACCCGCAGCCGCTGGCCCCGCGGGGCCCGGCCATAGCGCCGCGCCATGTTTGTGGAGGCCCAGGTTTCATCGATGAAGATCAAGCGCTCGGGATCGAGATCGAGCTGGCCTTCGAACCATTCCTCGCGCCGCTCCGCGACGTCGGGGCGGCTTTGCTCTGAGGCGTGCGCGGTCTTTTTTTGCGCGTGATGTGGTGGCGCGTAAAGAAACGCTGGATCGTGCCGAAGCCGAAGCTGAGGCCCTGCGACGCAAGATCGCGGCGCACTTCTTCGATCGTGGCGTCGCCGTCGCAGCCGAGCGCGGCCAGCACGGCGGCGTGGTGAGCTTCGATGCGCTGCGACCGGCGGTCGCCGCCGAGCGCCTTGGGACGGGGATCGCCTTGCTCGCGCTCCCGCGTGCGCCAGCGGCTGACGCTCGCCGCGCTCACGCCGAAACGCTCAGCCGCTTCTCGATGCGTGGCGCCCGCATGCACAGCAGCCAGAACCCGCGTCCGAAGATCAAGAGACAGCGCCTTCGACATGCCCGCCGGCCTCCGATCCGGCAAACAGCCTGAATCAGACCCAGACCGATTCGGGAATCCCCTCCGATTCCTTCAGTTCGGGTTCTGCTCTAGCGCTCAGAGTTCGCGCCCACTCACACCGACGAGCGCTCGATCAGCTTGCCCTCGATCTTGATCTGCCCCGCCGCGCTCGGCGCACGGCCGATGTGGTCGAACAGGCATTCGGCGGCCTCGGCGCCCATCTCCGCTAGGGGCAGCAGATAGGTCGTCAGCGGCGGGTGCAGAAACGTCGCGATTTCGCGATCGTCGTAACCGATCACGGCGACGTCGCGCGGGATCGCGAGCCCCAGTTCCCGCAACGCTTCGTAGCTTCCGAACGCCGTCATGTCGTTGGCGCAGAAAATCGCCGTCGGCGGGTTTTTGAGCGCCATCAGCGCCAGCGTCTGCTCGTAGCCGGCGGACGGCTCCCAGTTGCCGTCGCGCACCAGTTTCGGATCGAAGGCGATGTCGGCTTCGGCCAGCGCGCGGCGGTAGCCTTTGAGACGATCGCGCGAGGCGTCCATCCACGGCTCGCCGTTGATGTAGCCGATGCGGCGATGGCCGGCTGCGATCAGCCGTTGCGTCGCGGCGCGTCCGCCCAGCACTTCCGCCGGAATGATCGACAGCAGCGGATGTCCGATGACGTAGCAATTGAGCAGCACCGTCGGGAGGTCGCGCGGGAAGCTCACTTCGTCGATCCGCCTGAGATTGATGCAGCCGAAAATCACCCCGACATAGTCGGGAGCGGCGAGGCGGTTGAGCGCCGCCTGGATCGCCTCGGTCGCGCCGCCCGTCACGATCGTGTGCACGACAAGGCCGCGCTCTGACGCCTTCTCACGCACCCCTTCCAAGCCAAGGGCCATCCATGGATCGGTCGACATCTCGTCGCAGAGATAGGCGATCGCCCCCTGCCCGGCCGCCGGCGTCGCGGCTCTTCGGCGCGTGGTCTGGTAGCCGATGCGCTGGGCCGCCTGCAGCACGCGTTCGCGTGTCTCTTCCGTAAAGCGCGCGCCTTTGACGTCGTTGAGGACGAAAGAAACGGTCGTCTGCGACACGCCGGCGGCGTGCGCGACCTCCACCATCGTCACCCGCCGCGCCGTCTTGGCTTGCTCGGCCCGGGCCTTCGCGGGCGCCGTGACGCTCCCTTTCGTGGGCGCGTCGGTCATTCCGCCGGGGCCGTCGCGGCTTGGCTGGCGCGCACCGTCTCCAGCGTGCGCCGGCGCTCGCGATAGGCAGTCCATTGCTGGTCGGCGAGCACGCCGATGAGAATGACGCCGCCCATCACGGCGAAGTTCAGCGACGAGGGAATTCCGAGCAGGTTGACCAGGTTCTGCAGCTCCTGCAGCAGGATCGTGCCGAGGATGACGCCGATGATCGAGCCCTCGCCGCCGCGCAAGGAGAAGCCGCCGAGCACCGCAGCGGCGATGGCGTAAAGCTCGTAGAAATTGCCGTGGCTGGCGGGCGAAATCGAGCGCGTGTACATCGCAAAGAAGATGGCGGAGATCACCGTCAGCACGCCGCAGATG
>CAVSSV010000033.1:0-90779 GCA_963730695.1 uncultured Pseudomonadota bacterium | reverse complement strand
CCGGATCAGGCGTCGTCCCGGGAGTCACGGTATTCGGCGCAGCCCCGGCATTGAGGATCGGCTTGCCGAGATCGCCGGGCAGCGGCGGCCCGAGCGGGGGCGCCTGGCGCGGCAGGCCGGTGTAGTCCTTCGGCAGTCCAGCGAGGCCTTCGGCGGAGGGACGGTTCTGCGTGGAGAGCAGCTCCTGGCCGCTCTGCGCCGCGTTGCGAGTCTGGAGCGCGTAGCCGAGCGCGCCCGCAACGGCGAGCGCCGAAACGGCGCCCAGGCCAATCAGCACCCTGCGCGACAAGCGCGTGACGCGCGGCCGCTCGCCCCGAAGCCGAAGGTCAGGCGGTACGACGGGCGTCGGCGACGGCGGCTGTTCTTCAGGACCTTCCGCCGTCATGACCGCGGCCTTCCGTCAGTGCGGACGATGCGCACGCGCCGCTCGCTATCCTTGTCGCCGAGACGCAATTCGGCGGCGGCGAACAGGCGGTCGACGATGTAGTAGTTGCGGTTGACCCGGTAGTTCACCAGCTCGGAGCCGCCGGCCGGTCCGATGACGAACAGTGGCGGCATTTCGCCCTGAGCAATGCCGCTCGGGAACTCGATGTAGACCTTGTGCCCGTCGTCGAAGGCGCGCAGCGGACGCCAGGCCGGGTTGTCGCCCTGGATCGCGTAGCGGAAATTGATCGAGGCGAGATCGACGCCGCTGGCAATCGGCGCGGCTGCGTCGGCCTCCTGGTTCTGCCGCCGAAGCGCGATGAGCTGATCTTCGGGATACTGCCAGGAGACCGAGGCCATGTAGGTCTTCTCGGTCGAGCGCAGCTCGAGGAGATAGGTCCGCCGATCCGTGTTGATGACCAGATTGGTGAGCAGCTCGGGTCTCGTCGGCTTGACCAGGATGTGAACTTTCTTGGTGGCGCCCGCGCCGCTCTCGGTATCGCCGATGATCCAGCGCACGGTGTCGCCGGCCGCGACGGGCCCGGAGCCGACGAGCTGCTCACCCTCCTGCAGCGCGATGTCGGTGATTTCCCCGGGCGCCGTATAGACTTGGTAGAGCGCGCCGCCGGAGAAGGGATAGACCTGGACCGCGTTGATGAAGCCGTTGCGCACCGGCTGGATCCGCGCGGCGGCGTTGGCCTGGTTGACGCGCACGGTCGGGTCGGCGGCTTCCGGTGTCGGCTTTCCACCGTCGATTGGTTTCAGTTGCCCCGGGAGCGGCAAAGGCTTCGGCAACTCCACGATCTTGATGGGTGCTGGCGGATCGACGGTCAGCTTGGCCGGAGCTGCACTGTCGTAATTGATGTCAGGCGGAATGAAATTGTGTGCGCAGCCACCGAGCGAGGCGACGGACATCAGCAAAGCCGCCAGGGCGGGTTTACGGAAAGGCGCAATCCGCACTTTCGGTCATCCGCAGCGGGTTCAAAGCGCATTCGAAGCTGTCGTCCGAGGAAAAGGCGCAGAAGGCCGCGCTGGAAGTCGCGGAGCGCACGCGCCTGGCGACCGAGGAGGGGAAGGTTTGCTTCGACCTGTTTGCAGAGCGCGTGGCGGTTCTTCTCCACGGGTCGACGAAGGTCCGCGACCTGGTGTCGACGATGTACCCATTCATCATCCTGGATGAGTTTCAGGATACCTCCGCGGAACAATGGCGCGCCGTCGAGGCGATCGGAAAGAGCAGCACGCTCATCGCGCTCGCCGATCCCGAGCAGCGGATCTTCGACTTCATTGGCGCCGACCCGGAGCGCCTCAACCACTTCATAGAGGCGTTTAAGCCGTCCACCCACGATCTGGCGGGGGAGAACCACCGGAGCAAGGGAACGGACATTGCCTTGTTCGGCAACCATCTCCTGACGGGAAAATTCCGCCAAGAACCCTATCAGGGGATAGACTTCGAGGGATTTGCGTCAAATCCAAATCAAGCCTTAGCATCGTTGGTCACCCAGGTGCTGAAGGCGCGAAAGCGGCTCATCGAATTGGGGCGAAAAGACTGGTCGCTCGCCATCCTCGTTCCTACGAAGCGGATGACCCGCCTCGTTTCCGACAATCTGCGCGAGCCGTTCGGTAATGTGCCCCCAATAGCGCACACCGCGGCCGTCGACATGGAAGGGCCGATCCTGGCGGCGGAGCTGATCGCGTTTCTCCTGCAGCAGCGAAGTCACGATGGCTGCTTTGACGAGTTCGTGGAGGTTCTATGTAGCTTCTTCCACGGGCGCGGTGGGGCGGCGCCGACCAAGAGAGACCTGTCCGAGGCCGCTCGGTTCCGGGCCGCCTTGGTGAAGTGGAACGACTGTGTCGAAAAGGGCAAGGCGATGCCGGCTAACAGCGTCCTTCAGGCGACGTTTGCGGCCCATCAGGCTGTGGCGGCGGTAAAGCTGACTGGCGACCCCGATGCCGACTGGATGGCGTTGAGGGCCGTCCTTGAGGGTGGCGGGTGCGCACGGCTTGTCGAAGTCGCCAGGGAGGCTCGCAATGTTCGATTGCTGGAACGGGGTACGCAGCTCCGCCAGGGCCTGTCGCAAGACTGGCGGGATTTTGGCGGCTATCGAAACGCCCTCGCGGTGACGCGGCAGGCGTTTGTTCAGGAGCATTTCGCCACGGCGCATAGGCCTGAATCAGGCGTCGTCGTGATGAACATGCACAAAGCGAAGGGTAAGCAGTTCGACGAAGTCATAATCTTCGAGGGGTGGCCGAAGCGCGTGAAGGGAGAAATTGTCGGGAATCCCGACCGCATCGTCGGCGGCAACTATCGCGACGGAGCGATGACGCAGGCCAGGCAGAATTTTCGGGTTAGCGTCACGCGCGCGAAGTCTCGCACAACGATCATGTCGCCGAAGGACGACATCTGTGTTTTGCTCATCCCAGCCGTCTGATGCTGGCCTCGCTTGCCACCCGCAAAGGGCAAAGATGGAATATTGGCGGACAAGAGCACCGATTTCGATCGCCCTATGCGGCAAGGGAACGTTGCTCCCGCGGATTGGCTTTATCCTCGCCAGCGGCTTTCATTAGGAATCTGGCAAGGGCTGTCTTTCGCGAGTCTCGATCGAGCGCGTAGGCAGTTTGCTTGAATTCCTTCCCGTCGAGCAGGCCCTCAATGTAGCCAGCGATCGTGTCCGCAGCCATGATGAGGGCCGTGTCGAGCGCGTGGATGTATTTGCTGGTGACGGAGCCTTTGGCGTGGCCGACCAGCGCCGCGATCGTCACCTCGGTGAAGCCGAGATCGTTGCCGACGCTCGCGAAACTATGTCGCAAGACGTGGGGCGTGACATCCGAGAGCGGCGAGCCCTTGAAGATCTGCTCCCAATGGTTCGGGAAACTGCCGAACGCGTTGTCGTCGCCGTAGCCGGGGAAGACATAGGTGCCGGAGGCTGTCTTCCGACGCGCTTCGAGAAACTCGACAACAGGCAGGCCGATGGGGCGGACCGAGGTGCCCTCCTTGCTGTCGATCAGCCGCAGGCAGCTCCCATCGGTATCTGCTTCGGTCCACATCAGGCCGATCATTTCGCTCCGGCGGCAGCCGGTCAGCGCGATCTGACGAATGATCTCCACCGTCGTCGCGTACTTCTCGTCCTTCTCGGCTGCGCGCAGCATCTCGCCCAGCGTCCGGTACTCCGCTTCCGTGAGCCGGCGGGTGCGGACATTGTCCTTTGGCTTCCGCAGGCCGTGGGCAGGATTGGTGGTGATGATGCCAGCTTCGACCGCATAGGTGAGGATGCCGCCGAGGAGCCCGACGGTTCGCGTGGCCGTTCCGGCGCCGCCGCGGACGATCGCCTTGCCACGCAGCTTCTTCGTCTTGACCGGCACTCGCGTCTTGCCGGCCATGATGTCCTTCAGGACCTTGTTGATGTCGGCCTTGGTTAGGTCCTTCACGCGGCGCGTCCCGAGGAGCGGGATGATGTGCCGCTCGATGCGGCCGGTGTCCGTCCCCACGGTCGTCGGTTTCTTGGGCCGCCCGCCCTTCCCCAAGATGAGGCCTGCGTTCAGGTCATTGACGTAGAGCGTGCAGAGCTCCTTGACCGTGATGGCCTTGTGATCGAGCTGGCGCTCCTCGGCAGGGTTGTCGCCCTGAGCAACGCGGCCCAACTGGACCTTCGCCTCCTGCCGAGCGCTTTCGGCCGTCCAGACGCCATGCAAGCCGATGGTGTAGCGGCGCGAGCGGCCCAAGGCGCGGTATTGAAGGACGTAGCTGCGCTTGCCAGAAGCGAAGACGCGCAGGCCGAAACCTGGTAGCTCGTCATCCCAGATGACGTAGTCTTTCTCGAGGGACTCGGCGGCATCGACGAGCCGCTTCGTGAGCTTAGCCATGGGAATTCTCCCGTCCAAACTCCCATTCTCGCGTAAGCACCACGTAAGCAGCAGGACGCAAGTCGGAGCGTGTTCGAGGGTACGTCAGGCGAGCCGAAATTTCAATTTGTTTAGTGATTACAGTAACATAGCGCATCGGAGCGAAACCCATCGTAAAGCGTCGAAGGGCAGATTAAATTGCTCCGAAGGCAGAGGTCACACGTTCGAATCGTGTCGGGTGCGCCAGTTTTATCCAATAATTCAAACGATTGGGGATCAAGCACTCCCCACTCCCCCGGAGAACGAACCCCGAATATTCCCCCATTTTCCCCCACCGACTGGGGGAAACTAGGGGGACGGCGTTCACTTCCCGTTCTGGCGCTGCGGCGCGGTCAAATGGACAAGCGCAACGCCAACTATCTCGCCGGGCGAACAGAGTTTTTAAGGCCGCTCGGTCACTTTTTTGAGTAGGGCTGGGCTTCCGACTGCGACGGCTTGACGTAATTCCAAACGCCCATCGGCAGACCGTGCAAGAAGTCGTCGATATAAGAGGAGGTTATCGACCGGGACACATCTCGACTAAATCGCGGAACTTTCGTCCAGCCACTTTGCGATGCAAACCTCTGTCGCCAATAGTTCTCTCCCACTTCGAAAGCGTCCTCGTCGGCCTTGCGCGCTTCCAGACGCTGCTTCAAGTTGGCTTTGAGTCGCTCGGCCCGTCTCCGGCCTGGCTTGCATTGGACGCAATTGGACCCGTGCCCTTTGCCGGGAACGAGAGAGTATCCGAGAAAGTCGCCGCCCGTCACGTCTGTGACAGGCGCGGCGTGAAGTTCAATTGGTCCTGCGGGGAGCGACGAAAATCGGCAGGCTTTGCAACGAGCGCGGTGCAGGCGGGCTTATCAACATTGAAGGTCCGGGCGCAGACCGGACACGCCAGTGATGTCATGCTTTCTCGATACGTGCGGGATGGCGAGCTTTTCCTCGACAATGCCGCCGGGGTCCTGCTTTGAACTGAGTAACGGACCCGTCGACCATGGACGCGTTCGCAATGCTAAAAGCGAAATTGCCGGGTGGCTTTATGCGTCAGCTTCGCGCCATTGGTCACAATCAGCCTGTGCGGCGCTTGTCCAAAGCGGACGCGCTGTTGCGGTTCGGAATGAAGGCTCTAACCGCTCGACGGGGCTACGCGTGCTCGTCGAGTCTGCCGTCTAGATTTCTGATTGGCGCTAGCCGGTCTCGGTCGGTCGCGCCTTCGAAAAAATCGACGCGGCCGAGGTACGCAATTTCCGCCGGGAGCCATGGGCCAGTGCGCTGAACGCGCGCTGAGAGGCAGGGCTCCCGGATACATGGAAACATTTCAGCCGGCGAGACCGCGTTCCTCACTCGAGCGGTTGCGACGGCCCGATCTGCGGCGCGCGGACGGGCTTGGCCATGCCGTAGAAAACGACGATGCCCTGGCCGCCGCAGCGGGTGGTAAGACCTTCAGCCGGCGTGCCGTAACACGACGCATAGTCTTGCCAATTGTTGGAAGTCCAAACGTCCCCGGCCGGATCGATCGAAGCGTCGACCAGCAATTGCATGCCGCCGCCTTTATAGCCGCCCTTCGGCGAGATCGGATCGCCCGTCTTCATGCCAGGCGGGCAGGTCTCGACGCGCGCGCCGCATAATTCCGTCAGGCCGCCCCCAGGGGCAAAGTTCGAAATCCAGGCGTGGTCATTGCCGTCGATCGAGACGGCCCATGCGCCCCAAATGCTACCCGGATTGAACGGCGATCCCGGCACTTGACTGCCGTCGGGCCGCAACATCGACACGCTTCCAAGACCGGGATGGCTCTCGAGAAAATCCACGACGACGTGATCGATCGCCGAAAGCGTCGCTCCGCGCAGTTTGAGTTCAAGCAGATGCAATTTGATTGCGAGGCTCAACCCAGCGCCGGCCGTGTTGGCGACCCAGGCGTTGCCCTTGCTGTCGATCGCCATGCCCTTGCCGCTGCCCCCTCCGGTCTTGAAAACCTCAACCTTGGAGGGATCGCTGACGGGAAAGCGCGTGACGGTGTCGCCGATCGCGTTTGTGATCCAGATGCGATCCTGCTGATCGATCGCCAAGGCGAAGGGACCGTTGAGCTTGCATGCGCTATCCTTGTTGGGCCTTCCGTTCGTCGATTGGCAGTAGAATTTGGCCTGGCTCGGATCGCCCTTCGGCATATAGACGACCTTGTCGTCGCCGAAGTCCAAAGCCCAAACGTCGCCGCTGGGCGTCACCATGACGCCCTGCATCGTCTTCAGCTTGCCGCCGAAATTATAGCCCTCCGGCGGCGAGAGCGGCTTGCCGTCGTTGTCGAACAGGGAGATCGTCTGTCCGCTGGTGCTATCGACCCAAACGTGGTCGTTGCTATCAATCGCGGTGCCGAAGCCTGGGCCGAGCATCCCGCCGCCGGTAAATCCGGTGGTCGGCGGCGACAGTGCGTGGCCATCGGGAGCGAACTTCGCCAAATTGCCGTTCCAAAGGTCGTCGTGGCCCTGCCAGCCCACCATGAAGTTGGCCCCGATCCAGGCGTTGCCCTTGCTGTCGAACATCACCTTGGCGTTGCCGGCGCTGCCGCCGCCGGCGAACTTCAGCGGCAAGGTCCAGGCGCCGGGCGCGAGGCTCAAATAGGGCAGGAACGGAACCGCCCGCATCGGCTTGCCCTTGGGAACGGGATAGAACGCGTCCAAAAGCGCAAAGACCCGTTCGGCCTTATAGCCCTGATTATGCGCGATCGCTTCGGCCGCCGTCAGCGTATCGGTTGGCGCGTCGCCCTTTGGCGGCGTTGTCGCGATGAAGAGCTTGTCGCAAGCGTTGACGGTCACCCGTGTGGCGCACCCTGCGAAAACGTCGGCGAGCGTGGCGAAATTGGCCATCGTCGGCGTCTGCTGGCTATTGAGCGGGTCCTGAATCATGCCGCCCCAGCCGCCGCTCGCCAGATCGACGAAGTTCGGCACGTTGCCGGCGGCGATGCTCAGGCTCAGTGCCGGACCCTTAAGCGCCGTCCCATCGAGAAACTGAGCGTTTGTCCACGCCGATGCGATCGTTGTCATCTCGTTGATCGTGACCTTCGCCGGCGGTTGGCCGCCGAGCACGGCCAGAAACGCCAGCGCAGGGTTATCGCCGGCGCCTTTGTTGGTGGCCGCGACGCCTCCCTTGGCGATAAGATAGAGGCTCTGGCCGGGCGCGGTAGCGTCATCGAGGGCGAGCGTAAATGTCCCGTCGTCCGCAGTTTTCGCCTGCGCAAGTTGCTTTGGCGCGTCGCCACTTGCCGCCCACAGCGTCACTGTCGAGGCTGCCACCGGCGCCCCGCCGGCCTGGACCTGTCCCGCAATCGACGTGGCCGCACTCGCGGAGCCTACCGAGAGCGCAATCATCGCCGACGACATTGTTAAAGCGAGCCGTTTCATCGCCATCTCCAACGATTTCTTTCGAACGTGGCCTCTCGCATGACCCTACGCGAGAGGCTTTGCGGTTATTAGCATTGGGCCGATTGCTAGGGAGCCCAATATTGTGCAACTCAACCCCTGAACCACGAATATTTTTTGGGGACCGCCTTGGATCGGGACGAGGGTCTGAAAATTCTGGCGGGAGGCGAATGGCTAAGCGGCACGCCTGCCGGCTTTCGGCGTGCGGTCCTGACATCGGCTCGGTGGCTTCATTACGAAGCCGGAGAACCGATCCAGACCGGCGGCGAGGAGGCGGGAGAGTTGATCGGGCTCGCGAGCGGCGTACTCGCGCTCAAGACCATTCTCGGTCCCGCCGACACGCCAATCATGCACTTCGCATATCCGGTCTTCTGGCTCGGCTACGTCCCCATCATCACCGGACAACCCAGGCGCATCGCGGCGCACGCCAAGCTCCCGGCCTGTGTCGCCCGGATTTCGCAAGCCCATATCGAAGGCGTGTTGGCGGAGCGGCCGCAATGGTGGCGCTGTCTCTGCAGCCCGCCATCGTATATGGCGACGCCTCGCAAGGCGTCGCCGCCGATTTGCTCATCCGCGACAGCGAGCGGCGATGCGCGGCTACTCTGCTGCGGCTGAGCGGACGCCGTTTCGCCGGCGCCCGCGATCGCCGGCCGGCCGAGTCGGCGATCACCCAAGTCGAACTTGCTGGCGCGGCCAATCTGTCGCGCAATACCGTCGGCGCGATCATGAAGCGATTGGCCTCACGCGGCCTGATCGAAGTCGGATATCGCGGCGTCACGGTTCTGAAGCCAGCAGCGCTGCGCGCATTTGTCGATTCGAGCTCGAAAACGTAATCCTGACGCGCAGGATCTCTGGATCGCCTCAGGCATGCGTCGCTTGGTAGTTTGCGAAGCCACAGCTCTAGGTGAATGTCTGGTTCCCGCGACCCTATGCTGACGGCCGCCATTCCGCCCGGCCGGTGTTTTTGGCTCAGCGACAGAGCCGTCCTCTTTGCGCCCAACTTGGCCGTTCAGCCGAAAGCCGCGCAGGCTCGAAAGCAGATCTTCAGCGCTCGAAAGCGTTCGTTCAGCGGACGCACGCGATCAACGGCCTTGACGCAGTCTCTCTAGATCAGAATGGTGCCTTTGCGGGAAGGAAATTCCCGCTCACGTCGCCGCTAAGGTCGATATTGTTCGGCTCGAGCGTCATCACCGGGGCGCCCTCATTGAAGTTGAGTTTGGCCAGATCCGTCCAAATGACATTCGGCGCGGTGGTCAATTCGAAAAAGTAGCGCTTGCCCGTGAGATTGCTGACGATGCGGTACTCGGTGTCGAACGTCGAGCCATTGACCGGAGCGCCAAACGGAATCGACACGTTGCGGATCAGCCCAAACATGCCGGCGACGCCGGCGCGCTCCGAGGCTGGCTTGGTCAGAACGGAGAGGAAATAGGTCGCGCGTTGAAACCGGTCGCGCGGATTGACGTTGCCTGGGACATCAGTCTCCATCGTCGGGTTGGCGAATTGCTGCTTGCCGAGCAGCTCAAGCTGCTTGTCGTACTCAGGGGCATTGGTCATGACCCGAAATTCGTGTCCATGATGAATGACCAACTTACCGTCGAGATATTCGAGGATCGCCGAGTCGCCGGTGGCGTCCTCCAAAGCGACGTGAACCGTGCCAGTCTGTTTTTGGCCATGCACGTCGATTTCGACTTTGACGATCTGCACCTTAGCCAGCGCAGCAAGCGCCTCGTCGACAGTGGCCGCGTTGTCGAGAGCGTATTGCGCCCAAAGCGCCGCCTGGACCCCTGGCTTGGACGCGTCGCGCTCGCCATAGCCGGCCGGAGGAAAATAGAGCATGTGGGCGGCGAGGCCCTTTTCATTGATGCCGTCGGCCGTGCCAATGCCGAAGATCGTTGTGACGACGCTGCCGTATTTTGAGGTCCATTGGGCCGGGTTGTCGGCGACTACGGTCATCGGACCGGCATGGCCTCCATCGCGCGTCATTCCGCGCGGGAATACCGTCAGCATTGGTTCGGTGGTGGTCGCCCAATCCATGCTGCGCGCAACAAGCATTGTGTCGCCCTTGTCGTTGGCGAAAATCCGCGTGCAGGCTGTCGCATAGGAAAATTCGTCGCCAAGTGAGAGTGCAGCGGCGGCGATAACCACCGCGATAGTTTTCGTCGAGGTCACGAGAACTCCTAAGCAATGGAGTCGCTCTCCCCCAGCGAAGAGCGACGTGGCAAACTCGCTATGCCGTTCTCTTGGTACCATCTTTCGCCGCACGTCGGCGACCTAAATCGTTTGGTGCACCAGTGCGTCGGTCATCGTCGCGCTGAGGCCGGCGACGTGGACTGTGCCAACGGTCAGTCCGCCTGCGCACTTAAAGCTCCAACGTTTGAAATAGCCGTAGGTGGCGGCGCCGAAATTGGCCATGACACCTTGCGGCTGCGTGACATTCGCGCACGCGGCGGGGAGTTCCACGTCGAATCATCTGCAAGGGTAGTGAAGATCGTCGAAGCTAGAAGGGATCGGCAATCGCGCGATGGCAGACGCGAGCTCTTCAGCCGTCCCTGCTAAAAATCAAGTCGTAGTTTCGATACGCATTGCCGCCAGATCAATCTCGGTAATGTGCCAGCGGCCGAGGTTCGCCGTGTAAAGCTTGTCGCCTTTGAACGCGATGTTTGTTGGATGCGCGAGCGTCGTGGCGGCGGGATCCTCGATCAGCAATTCAAGGCCTCCGATTTCCCGCCAGCGATAAATTCGGCTCGGCTCATAGCAGGAGACGAACATCGAACCGTCGGGCGCAAAAGCAACGCCGTCGGGAACATTGCGTACGCCTTCGACAACGATCCGCCGCGCACCCGCCGCCGCGTTGTCGAGGATCGGGACATAGCTGATGCGGGCCGCTTTGCTTTCGACGACGTAGAGGCCGGCGCCGTCCGGCGCCATAGCCATGCCATTGGCGAAGGACATAGCCTCGTTGCACCATAGCCCGCCTTCGCCGGTCTTGAGATCGTAGCGAAAAATACCTGAGCGATTGTCTTCGCCAGCGCTATCGGAAACGAACAGCCAATTCCTTGCCGTCATCGACCACGGGGTAGTTCGGCACGCGGATGCCCGAGGAGGCGAAACGCTCCATGCTGCCCGTCGCAGCGTCCCAGCGAAAGATCGCCGCATGCTTGAGGTCGCACGCAAAGCAATTCCCTGCGCGGTCGAAGGCGATTCCCAACAGAAAGCCATCCGTGCCACCTTTGCGCTCGACGGATCGGCCGTCGGCGGCCAGCCGCAAGAGCTCGCCGTTTTCGGTGCCGCACCAGATAGAACCGTCGGAGTGGACAGCCACGCCTTCGGGATGCGCAACGCGCGGACTGGTGAAAATGCCGTCGAAAAAAACGCGCGCGGCGGACATATCGAGCAGCGGCTTTGACATCGGAGCGCCCCTCAGCTTGCAATGATCAATTTCTGCGCGGCGACGCAACGTTCGACCATTGCGCGGTCGGCGGCGAGAATCTCTGCGATCAGCGCGCCGCGTTCCTTCGCGCTGACAAACTCAAGGCGCCGAAGGCCGAGCGGATCGATCTGGCTTCGCAAGACCGCGAGCATGTCGTCGGACGGCGGCGAAACCTCAATGCAATCGGCGGCGAATGTCACCGGGAATCCGGTGGCGTTTTGGATCTGCGGACGCGTGACGCCAGGCATGATTTCGACGACCGTCAACGCCCTGGTCGTTTGATCGAGCCGGAAAACGCAGAGATCAGTGAAAACCAGCGCCTTGCCGGCGCGATAGCCCATTGGCTCACGTTCCGTCGGGCGTCAATAGCCCTCGGGCGGAGCTTGCAATCTCGACTTCATCGACCAACGACTGGACGGAATGGCGGGGAATGTAGAGGAGGTAGTCGCGGTGCATGTTGGCGACGTCGGCCATGCCGCCTTGTCCCGGCAGCCGAAGCGCGCCGCCGCTGGGTCTGCGTAGAGCGATGGTGTTGACGCGCCCGCGCCGGTCGACTTGCGCCGCGCCGACGATTTCATGCGTCACCGCGCCGGCCTGGTAATAGGTTGAGTAGGTGTCGTCACCGCCGGCGTGCGCTACAGCCGTCTCGCCGTCCAGGCTTTCGAGCAGGGATAGAATCATCGGGCTCGGCGCGATATCGAGATGGCCGCAGCTCATCGTCGCGATGATCATGTCAGGCGCGTGCGTCGCCTTGGCCAGCCGGTAGGCGACGTTGGCGAGCGGCGAGACCGCGCCGGCGCTTGCGAAGCTTCCATTGTCAAGTTCGGCGGCGATGCGCGCCGCGATGATTTCGTCGATGGACGCTTTCCGCTCGCTTTGCACGAGCGGGGGCGTGGCGAAGACCGTTTCGGCGCGGACGCGCGCAGCGTCTCGAAGGAGATCGGGAACGCCGCCAGACAGGGGCCTCAGACTGTCGGCCAGCAACGCTTCTTTTGTCGCGAAAGCGTCCGACAATCTCTGATAGTCGGTGACGTAGATGGGCAGGCAAGAGGCGGGATACGCGCCCCCGGGAGCGAGCGCGATCGCCGAGACCTGATTGCGGGTGAGGATGCTCTGGCGTCCCTGCTCCTGCAGCTTCCCGGCGGGGACGACCTCCTCGACCGTGACCAGCACCTGCCGCGCCGCCCCCGCCATGGCGAAGTCGAGGGCGCGGGGTCCGAGGATCTGGACGTTGCCGCTTTCGTCGGCGCGCTGGGCGTGCAAAACGAACGTATCAAGCCGCAACGGCGGGATGAATCCGACCTGGGTCCCTTCGATGGGATCGAGTTTGGCGATTGCGCCTGGCACCCGCGTCATCATGTCGGACCCGAAGGGAAGCTGGAACGGCATGGATGGCAGGTTCTGTTGCGCCGCCCGCAAGGCTTGGATCATCGCCAGCGCTGTCCAGTCGCGCACGGGAATTGCGCCGGACTCGGCTGCGGCGCGGAATTTTGGCGGCAGGCCAAAAATGTCGAGGCTGGAAAAGCAGAGATCGATCTCCGCGACTGCGCCCGCTTCGAGCAACAGCTCCAGCGGCAATCCGCCGGCCCAGCAGACATAGCGCAAGTCACGGACGCCCGAGAGCGCAATCGCACGCAGCAGGGCGATCGGCAGCCGGGCGAAGTGGTGGCCGCCGACGCCGAATCGATCGCCGCGGCCGACCATCGCTGCAAGGCTTTCGACATCGGTGAAGCGCGGCCGGTTCGGCTTGACCAGGGACGCCGCCGAACGCCCCGTCACAGCGCGGACGCCTCGATGCGATAGCGGGTTGTGAAAGGCGTCTCAGGGGAAAATTCTAACGCTGTCGGAACGCCCGATTGCGCGATCGGATTGTCGGCCTGTGCGGTCGCCGGGCCGAGCCCGAAAGGCGAGCAGATCGGCTCGATGCCGATGGCGACATGGCGGCCGTCCCAAGGCGCACCCTTGCGGCCACGGTTCGAATACCAAAGCAAAAGGCTCGGGAAATGCTCCTTCTGCCAGGAAAGTTTCACCCGATAGCCCTCCAGCGGGTTGGCGAGCGCCACCATGCCATCGAGACCTTCGATCTGCAGCAGCTCCTCCGTGTCATCGGCGAGAGGCAAACGGGAAGCGTCAACGACGCCGCCGCCGCGTGCCGGCACGCTTGAAAGCTTGGCGAAGGTCTTATTGCGGGCGAACCATTCGGCGCCCGGTTCGACATCGTGCGGATAGGTGCGACCCTCCCTGAAGGGGCCGAGTTCCAGTGCGGCGGCGCCGGCCACTCCCGGCAAACGGAACACCGGATGCAGGCCGATCGGCAAGCGACAAGCGCGGCGAACAGCTACGCTGAGCTCAATGTCCACCGCGGGCGCCGACGGATCGGGCGTCAATTTGCGCTCCACGCGCGCGACGGGACTCGCCTTGGGATAGGCGAGCGTGAGAGCGAGTGATCCATCGTCGCCGTCGAGCCAATTCCATGCGTGGTTGGAGCTGTAGCCGTGGGCTTCTTCGTCCGGCTCCGGAGGCCCCATCACACACGCCCAAGCTTCCGCCCATCCGTGTGCCGGCACAGAATAGCCGAACGGCACGCAGGGCCACTCGCCGCGAAGCTTGCGCAAAATTCCCGGCAGCGCCTCGGTGCCAGGCGCGTTCGCCCAAGGCGCGACATGCATCGGCGACACCTGTCGGCCGTCGGCCAGCACGAAAGTGATCGGCGCTAACATCGCGCCAAGCCGCTGGACGGTTAGCGCTCCATGCGCCCAGCCCAGGCCGCGATACTCATCTTCGGCTTTCATAGGCCAGCCTTCTTCGCGCGGGTCGCGCTACGCTCCGCAAATTCCCTGACGCGGCGCTGGCCGATCTCGCCGCGATAGAGGCCGCCTAAAACGTCGCGCTCAATGGCGAGGCCGCTGGCCAAATCGCCAGACGCGGCGTGGGAGGTAAGCGCCTTCAGACCTTCGATCGCGGCGGCGGGTTCGCTCGCGATCATCTCAGCCAGTTCCAGCGCGCGGGGCATCAGCCTGTCGACATCGACGATCTCGTTGACGAGGCCCGCGCCGACAAATTCCGACGCCGGCGCGATCGCGCCGGTCATAAGCAAAAGATTGGCGCGGTTGCGGCCAAGCTTGGCGACGCTGCGCTGCGTGCCGCCGCCGCCCGGGATCAATCCAAGCTTGATCTCCGGCAGGCCCAGCTTGGCGAACGGGTTGGCGATGACGATGTCGCAGCAAAGCACCAGTTCCATGCCGCCGCCCAGGGCGAAGCCGTTGACCGCCGCGATCACCGGCTTTGCGTTGTTCTCCACAGCGGCATACATGCGCACGCCAGCTGCCTGGAACGCATCAAATTCCGGGGCTGTCTGCGCCGCATATTCCTTGATGTCCGCGCCGGCCATGAAGCCGCGCCCCTCGCCAGTCACCACGATGGCGCCAACGCCCGCATTGCCGGACAGCGACTCGAAGACCTCGGTGATCTCGCCCTGCATAAGCCGGTTCATGGCGTTGAGCTGGTCGGCGCGCCGGAACGTGACGAGGGCGACGCGGCCCAAAATCTCGATCGTGAGCGTCTGGTAGGCGTCCATGGTCAAGCCGCGTCCACGGTCATGTCCCCCGATGCCTCAAGCGCGGCGATCTCATCCTGGGAAAGGCCAAATTCGGCAAGAATCTCGCGGCCGTGCTGGCCTACCAGCGGAGCCGGTCGATCGATGGTCGCCGGCGTTTCACTCATCTTCACCGCTGGCGCCACCACCCGCACCGTCCCGCCGCGCGGATGCTCATAGCTCGTGATCATGCCCATGTGCTTGACCTGGGGATCTTCCGCCGCGCGGCGGATATCCTTCACCTCTGCGCACCAGATGTCGACCGAAAGCAGCCGCGCCAGCAGTTCTTGCGTTGCGAACTTCCTGGTCTCGGCGTTGACCTTGTCGAAGACTTCGTCGCGCTTGTCATACAAGGTCTTGAGATCGTCGTAGACAGCGAGTTGCGGCGCTTCGAGCACGGTGTACAGCGTCTTGAACGGGCTCATGGCGATCGACACGTAGCCGCCGTCGCTCGTCTCATAGACGCCGAAAGGCGCTTGTATGCCGGGATGGCCGATGCCGGAATTCGGGCGCACAAAATCTTCGCCGAGGTTGAGGACGGCGACGTATTCTTGGTTGAGGTGCGCAAGAAGGCCAGCCAGCAAATTGACCTCGATCTTCTGGCCCTTTCCGGTCTTTTCGCGATAATAAAGCGCCGACAGGATGCCGTAGACCATGTTCATGGCGCCGATCTGGTCGGCAAGGCCCGCGCCGGCGGGCACCGGGGCTTGATCGCCACGGCCCGTGTTGGCGATCAGGCCGGCAAGCCCTTGGATCAGCATGTCCTGGCCCGGCCGCGTCACGTAGGGGCCTTCCTCGCCGAAGCCCGAACCGGAGCAATAGATGATGCGCGCATTGACGGCTTTGAAGTCATCGTAGCCGTAGCCGAGTTTGGCCAGCACGCCGGGACGAAAATTCTGCACAACGACATCGGCGCTCTTGGCCATCTCCATGATGATCCCATGCACTTTAGGGCTTTTCAGATTGAGGGCGATCGAACGCTTGTTGCGGTTCCAGGCCAGGAAGTTTGGGCTTTCGGAGCCGCCCACCCACTTGGCGAAGAACGTCATGCCGCGGAACATGTCGCCGGCGCCAGCGCGTTCGATCTTGATAACATCCGCGCCCATGTCGCCCAGGAGCTGCGTGGCGAACGGCCCCTGTAACAGATGGCTGAAATCGAGAATGCGGACGCCTTCGAGGGCCTTGTTCATTTCTTGTCTCGTTTCGTGTTTTTAGAGCAGTTCAGGAACGTAGCGCGGCGCCGCGGTCAGGCCGCCGTCGACACGGAGATCGATGCCCGTCGTGAAGCCTGCGGCGTCGGAGGCGAGATAGACCGCTGCCTCCGCCACCTCGGAAGGTTCGCCAATGCGCCCGAGCGGATGCATCTTGACCCAGGCCTTGGCGAGGTTGCCGCCGATTTCCTTGATCAACTTGTCGTTCATCGGCGTGTTGATCGTGCCGGGCGAGATCGAATTGACGCGGACGCCGTCCGGGCCGAACTCAACCGCCATCTGTCGCGTCATCGCCATCACCGCGCCCTTTGCGCCGGCGTAGGCCGTCCAGCCGTCGAGACCGATATGGCCCTGCGCCGACGCCATGTTGACGATGGCGCCCGACTTCTGCCCGATCATGTGGGGCAGCGCGTGCTTGCAGCCGCGGAACACGCTGGTCAGGTTGACGGCGATCAGCCGGTGCCACTGCTCGTCCGTCATCTCGTGCACCGGCATGCCGCCAATGGCGATCGCAGCGTTGTTGACGAGAATGTCGAGCCGTCCGGTCTCTCATGACGGCGCCGTCGATAAGGCCGGCGATGTCGGCGTCCTCCGAGACGTCGCAGTGGACGTAGTCGGCTCTATGGCCCGCAGCGCGCAGATCGGCCGCGAAGGCCTCGCCGGCCCGGTCGGCGATGTCGCTCAGGAAGACATGTGCGCCTTCGCGCGCCATCGCTTCGGCGATCGCGTGCCCAATGCCGTCGGCAGCGCCGGTGATGACCGCGATTTTCCCCGCAAGTCGAGCCATGTCAGCCTCCAATCGCGCGCCGGCGCTTCGTTTCGTCGAACGCGACGGCGGCGATGATGATCAAGCCGGTGATGACCAATTGCCATTCGGTCGGCAGGCCAAGTCCCCGCAGCCCATTGGAAAGGAACTGCAGGATCAGCACGCCGAGCGCCATGCCGGTCAAGCTGCCGATGCCGCCTGCGAGGCTAACTCCGCCGAGCACCGTCGCGGCGACGACCTGGAATTCGAAATTGAGACCGGCCGTGTGTTGCGCCGAGCCGACGCGGGCCGCCAGGATGATTCCGGCGACCGTCGCCAGCAGCGCGCTGATGATGAAGCCGAGGAACTTGACACGGCGCACGTCATAGCCCGCCAGCCGCGCCACTTCCGGATTGCCGCCGACGGCGTAGAGCTGCCGTCCGAACGGCCGATGCCGCATCATGTAGGCAAAAGCGGCGAGCAAGACGATCGCGATCACGGCTGCATACGGAACGGTGTTGAACAAGCGGCCGTCCGACAAAGCGATGAAGCTGTCGAGGCTGGCGTCGTCCGAAATCGCGCGCTGGCCGGTGTAGAGATAGACGCCGCCGCGCATGATGAACATCGTCCCAAGCGTGACGATCAGCGAGTTGATGCCGGCGTAGGCGGTGAGATAGCCGTTGATCGCGCCGACGATCAGGCCCAACAACAGAGCGCCGCAGACGCCAAGCAGCAGCGAGTTGGTGTGGTTCATTACGACAATCAGCGGCAACGCAATTGCGGCTTGCAGCGATCCGATGGAGATGTCGACCTCGCCGGAAATGAAGACGATCGCGCAGCCGATGCCCGCGATCAGCGGCAGCGACGCCTGGCCAAGCACGTTGGTCAAATTGCGCACGGAGAGAAAATTCTCGACCGTCACGGAAAAAAACGCCAGCACCAGAATGAGGCAGACCGCCAGCGCCAATTCTTGACGGGCGAACAAGGCGCGCCACGCACGGACGGCTGGGCCTTTCGCGGCAGCGGCGATCGTCGCGCTCAACGCTCCGCTTCCTTTCAAGGGCCGGCCGCAGGCGAGCGCCGCCAAGACGCCTCATCGTCCTAGCCGATCGCAGCATTGAGGATTTTCTCCTGTGTTGCGTCTTCTCGCGACATGATCGCCGTCAAGCGGCCCTCGCACATGACGGCGACGCGGTCGGAAAGGCCGAGCAATTCCGGCATCTCTGAAGTCATCATGACGACTGCCAGGCCCTCGCCGGCAAGCCGGTCGATCAGCGCGAAAATCTCGGATTTTGCGCCGACATCGATGCCGCGAGTCGGCTCGTCGACGACAATGACTTTCAAGCCCCGCATCAGCCAGCGCGAGATCAACACCTTCTGCTGATTGCCGCCCGACAAATTCTTCACTTGTTGAAACAGGCTAGGCGTTTTGATGCGGAAGCGATCGACGTAGTCCTGCACCGCGCGGGCTTCTCTGGCCCTGTCGACGAACCCCAAGCGGGCGAAGGCTCCAAGAGAAGCGAGGCTGGCGTTTTGGTAGACGGGCAGTTCGCTGAGCAGGCCTTCGCCTTTGCGGTCTTCTGTAAGCAGGCCGATGCCGATGCCCACCCCCGTGCGGGTGTCGTGGGGCGCGAGGCGCTTGCCGTCGACCACGATCGCGCCCGACGTGATCGGGTCGTACCCGACGATCGCCTTGGCGAGCTCGGTGCGGCCCGCGCCCATCAATCCGAAGAAGCCGAGAATTTCGCCGGCGCGCGCCTCGAACGACACGTCCCTGAGCTTCCTCGCCGTGCTGAGCTTGGCCACCGACAAAGCGACCTGGTCGCTCGGCGCGCCGCGTTTGCGCGGAAAAAGAGTGTCGATGCGACGGCCGATCATGTCCTGGATCAGCGTGTCGCTGTTGTGCTCGCCGATCGGCTTGGTCGAGATGCGGCGCCCGTCGCGCAGCACGGTCACCGTATCGGCGATTGCAAAGACCTCGTCGATTTTGTGGCTGACATAAACCACCGCGATGCCCAGCGACGTCAGCCGGCGTATGACCGCGAACAGCAGCGAAACCTCGTTCGGCGTCAGCGAGGACGTAGGTTCGTCCATCACCACGACGCGGGCCTCGTGGGCGAGAGCGCGGGCGATCTCGACCATCTGCTGCTGGCTGACGGGCAGCGATCCCGTGCGCGCCGCGGGATCGACGTTGAAGCCGATTCGCTTGAACAAGGCGGCAGAATCCGCGCGGATCTTTTTCCAGTCGATAGAACCCATCCTGCCGGTCGGATAGCCCTCCAGGAAGATGTTTTCGGCGACGGTGAACTCGGAGATCAACGCGATCTCCTGGAACACGACCTTGATGCCTTCCCTGAGGCTGTCGCGCGGAGATTTTATCTCGACCTCGCGCCCGCGCATGCGGATCGACCCGGCGTCCTTGCCGTAAACGCCGGCCATGATCTTGATCAGCGTCGATTTGCCGGCGCCGTTCTCGCCCATCAGGGCGTGGATCTTGCCGGGCTCCAGCGTGAAATCGACATTCTCCAGCGCAACGACGCCAGGGAAGCGCTTGTCGATCCCGCGCAGCTCCAGCGCCGGCTAGGCTGCGTCGATCGCCGCGCTCTCGCGAGGATGAAGAAAGTCAGCCGACATTGGCTTTGTGCCTGAGGATGTCGAGATAGGTCGCGAGGATGATGACGACGCCCGGCACGATCATTTGCAGATCTTGATTCCAGCCGAGGATGATGATGCCATTGTCGATCACCTTCAGCACCAGCACGCCGAGCAATGTGCCGAGCAACGAGCCTCGGCCGCCCAGAAGCGACGTGCCGCCGAGGATCACGGCGGCGATCACCGTCAGTTCGAAACCGCGGCCGGCGGTCGGCTGGCCCGCGTTCATCAGCGACGAAAGGATCATGCCGGCGACGCCGACGCATAGCCCGGTGACGACGAAGGCAAACAGCTTGAGCCGTTCGGAGCGCAAGCCGGAGAGGCGCACCGCTTTTTCGTTCGCGCCAACGCGCATAGAGGTAGCGGCCGAGCGTGGTGAAGCGCAGCGTCACATAGGCGGCGACGAAAATCAGCGCCGCCAGGATGCACCGGGACCGGCACGAGCGCCGACATAGCCCGCGCCAAGATCGGTGAAGCTCGCCAGCTGGTTGTGGTTCTGCACGGCCTCGCGCGTGAACAGATAGACGCCGCCCTGCAGCATCATCATCGTGCCGATGGTGGCGATCAGCGAGTTCACCTTGAGCCGCGTGACGACCAACCCGTTGAACAGCGCCGACGCCGCCGGCGAAGGCGAGCGCCGCCAGCATGCCGAGGGCGAGGCTTTGGGTGGAATTGAGCACGGCCATGCCGATGCAGCCGACGAAGGCGAGCGACGCGCCCACCGAGAGGTCGACCTCGGCGGTGATGATGAGCATCGTCATTCCCGAGGCGACGATCAGCACCAGCGCGCATTGGCGCAGGATGGCGACGATGTTCGCCTCGGAAAAGAACTGCGGCGCCGCGATCGAGATCGCGAAGCACAGCGCCGCCAAGAGGACGCCCAGCACGAGCTGTCCGCTGCCAAGCAGCTGGCCGCCGAAAGTGCGTGTAGGCCCAGAGGCGTGCGTGAGTTCGCTCATTTGCCTTCGTTCCGGTCAATCTTAGGGCTGGCGCATTGTGCATGCCCTTGCCGCCAAGGCGGCCGCCGGGCGCCCTTCCCGCGACGCGGGAAGGGCGATATCGTAGGGTTACTTCTTCAGATCGGCCGAGGTCTTCATGCACTTCGCCGGCGGCTGCAGCGCGTTCACGGCGTCCCATTTGATCGTGCGGACGGTCCCGTCGTAATCGTAAAACGCCTTCCAGCCGTCGCCGGTTATCGGAGCGGTCGGGCTGACGATGTGCTCGGGCACCTGATCCTTGTTGAAGAGCTTGACCGCTGCATCGATCGTCGTGAAGCCCTCCTTCTCCGGAAACATGGCGGCTTCGATGCGATAGGACGGCTCTTTCTGCATCGCGTTGATGAAGGCGAGGCCCTCGCCTCCGGTGCCGACCGTCAACAATCCATCTTGCGACTTGCCGGCCGCCTTCCAGGCCTGAAGGCCGCCCAGAGACGACGAGTCGTTGATGCCGTAGATGATGTTGATGTCGCCGTTCTTGGCGAGCGCGGCCGAAGACACTTCGAGCGCCCGGTCGGGATTGCCGCCGCCGTCAAGGTCATGGACCAGGACTGCGCCTGGGACAATTGTCTTTATCCCATCCATGAAGCCCTGCGAGCGGAGCACGGTGGCGGAAAGAAGCGGCAAGCCGACATTCATCACCTTGGCGACGCCGCCGAGCTTGTCCTTGGCGTATTTGCCCGCCTCGACGCCGGCGGAATAGCCGGTGTCGTAGTCGCAGATGGCGACCATCGTGGTCATGCCCTTGACCGGATTGCCCTCAAGCACGACCGGGATGTTGGCGGCTTTGGCTTGACGCAGCAATGGCACCACGCCTTCTTCGTTCACCGGGGTGATGATCAGCACGTCAACGCCCTTGGCGATAAAGTCCTGGACCTCGCTGACCTGTTTGGCGATGTCGAGGTTGGCGTCTTGCACCTCGACATCGATGCCGAGTTCTTTGCCGTGCGCTTTCATGCCTTTGATGACGTTCTGGTACCATTCATGGGTGGCGTAGTTGGTGACGTAGCCGATTTTCTTGGGCATGTTGTCGGCTTGCGCCGACGCAACGCCGATGGCCAATATGGCCGCGGATGCGAATAAGATCGATTTGGTCATGTGCATTGTCTCTCTCCCACGTTTCTCGTTTATGTCAGTCGCTGAACGGGTAGGCCCGCCGTTCCGGGTCCGCACGTAAGGGGCTGTTTTCGCCCCAGCCGAGCGCCGCCGATATTTTCTCCGCGGCGGCGCGGGTTTTCTCGAAGACGGTTTCTTGGTCGAATCGCGCCGCCTTCTGCAGCAGCAGGGGGACCGTCAGCGCGGCGATGACGGCGCCGGTGTGATCGCGCACCGGCATGGAAATATTGGTGCAGGCCGCGACTGCCAACGATGCGCGCATCTCGTAGCCGAGCCGCGCCACTTCATTCAGCCTCGCCTCGATCTCGGCCCGCGTACCCTGGCCTTCGCCGGCCGGCACAATTCGCTCGACAATGCGGTCGCGCACGGCGGGGGGCGAGAGAGCAAGCAGCACCGCGCCGGAGCTGGTCTCGAGGATCGGGAAATGCGAGCCGAGGGCAACCGAGTAGCGCATCGGCAGCGGTGAATCGATCTGCAGCGCCACTAGCGCGTTTTTCCCCTCGCGCACCACCAAATGGCAGCTCTGATCTGCGTTGGCGGCCAATTCACGCATGACCGGCAGCGCGCATTCGACCAAACGATTTACAGGCGGATGCATGTGCGCCAGTTCGAACAGCTTTAGTGACAGCCGGAAGCGGTCCGATTGGGTGCGGAAGATGTAACCGCGATTCTCCAGGAGAAACAGGATGCGATAAATTTCGTGAATGGATCGGCCAAGTCCGTTGGCGATCTCGGTCTGCGTCAGCGCGTCGGCGCTGGACGCCATGAACTCCAGAACATCAAGCGCCTTCTCGACTGCAGGCACGCGATATCCGCTGCGGGCGCCTTCCCCTTCATCGATCGCTTCGGCGGCGAGGGCGGCCATCAGGCGAAGCTCCGAGCCGGCCGCCTGCTTTCGCGGTAGAGGCGGTTTACGTGGTCGGCGAGGTCTCCAGCCGAAAGATCTCCGACGATGGCGGCGGCCGCATGCGGCGCGCATTCCCGAAAAAAGGCGATAAAGCCGGGGTGCGTCGGACGTAGATAGGACGAGCGGATCGTCTGTAGCGTCGCGCTGAAGAAATCCCCGGCAAAATGGTTGACCGTCGCGTCCTCCCACGCCGCCAGAGATCCGGGCTGACCGCCCGACGTCACGTAGGCGCCGCGCTGATACTCCGGCGAACATAGGAAGAGCGCATAATCAATTGACGGCTGCTTGTGCTTCGACTGGGCGCTGACGCCGATGCCGGCCCCGCCCAACAGCGCGCCGGCGGAACCGGGGGTTGGCACGTCGGCAAAGCGCAGATGCGGCCTGTCGACCTTCGAGGCGTAGTTCACATAGCCGAACGCGAACGGCACGTAGACCACGTCGTCATGATCGATCATATGATCGTAGCAGCGGATCGGGTTCCAATTGGCCGAGTCCGGGTGTGACACCGCGGCGAGTTCGCGCAATTGCGCTACAGCCTGTTCGATCTTCTCCTTGGCCACGAAGGAACTCGTTATCTTCCTGCGGATGGGCGAGCGACAAGATCAGGCACATCGCGTCCGTCGGAACGTAGGGCAGGCCAAGCCATTTCCCTTCCTTGCGAACGCGACGGCCGAGCGCCACGACCTCTTCGTGGCTGCGCGGCACAGCGCCGTAACGCTCGAGAAGATCCGGGCGATACGATGCGACTTGGCAGGCGGCGTCGATCGGCAGCGCCCAGTGCCGTCCGCGCTTCTCGTAAGAACGCCAGGAGGGACCGACCGAATCCTGCTCGAACGCGTGGATTTGCTCCGCCGACAGATAAGTGTCGAACGGCACCATCAACTCATCTTGGGCGATGTCGCCGATGAAGGGGTGGTCGAAAACGATGAGGTCGTAGGCGCCGAGCAACGGGCCGAGCGCGCCTTCCCCAAACTCATACAGGCTGCGGCGGTCCCATTGGATTTCCAGCCCGGGATTTGCGGAACAGTACGGTCTGACGCTGGCGTCGAGAGGACCCCAACATCGTCGATGATCCCACGCAAGACCGCGGAGTCTCGTCATCTCCGGCCATTCCTCCCTGGCGCGGGCTATTGCCCAGCACCCAAGTGCTTATCAGTTATTTTCATATAGGCAAGTATTTTTTACATATGCAAATAAAAGTTAAGCCACACGCCGTGCACATTGGTCCAAAAGCGCCGATTCCGACTGGCCCGGCTCGATGTCTAAGCTTGTAGGAGCCGAACGAAAGGAACGGCACGCGATTGCGGGGTCAAGCAACGCGCGGCAACCGAGGCAGGCCCAATGGAGCAGGGGACCTAAGTGGAAATGCCGAGGCTCTGGGTGTGAGCGCCATTGCGTCCGCATTGCCGGTTGGAGTTAAACTGTTCCGGTTTTGAATGTGGGTTCGCGCAAGCATGCCGTTCCGGTCGGGAATGGCATTGACCTTGGGGCGCCATGGGAAAGGGCGAGAGGGAGGTTGTTTGTTGTCGACGAGCGTATGGTGGCCGCATTTCGACGATCCTGCATCGAGCGCGAGCTTTTGACCTAAGTGCGGTGCCTGGTTTGTCGCGATCGAGTGAACCGCGTCCCGCGCTTTACCTCCGATAACCTTCGCTTATCGCGACTCAAGGTCGGCGTTTCCGAGACCCCGCACGACGTGGTTGTCGCGACCGTCGATGCGACCAACGCGAACGCTGATTATGCAGTTGACTGCATACGCGCGCGACCGTTGAAGACAGTCGCGAAGTCAGTGAACGTGAAAGCTCGGCCGGAGAACGAACCCGCTCCGCGGGAGGGTGCGCCCGGTGAGGGTGAGGTAATTTCGGGACGTTTGGGCGTCGGTTGAGCGGCGTCGGCCGCGGACAGAGCATCGCGGCTCCTTTCACCAGAGGAGCCTTCGATGAACAGCCCAATTGCCGCCGCCCCCGTCAGCTCGCTGCGCCAACGACTGATCGACGACATGAACATGCGTCGGTTTTCGCCCGAGACGCAGCGCAACTACATTCGCGACGTCGGACGCTTCGCTACGTTTTTGGGACGCTCGCCCGACACGGCCACGGCGGAGGATCTGCGCCGCTTCCAGGTCGAGCAGCGCGAGGCGGGCGTTCCCGTGCCGACGATGAACAGCATCGTCTCGGCGTTGCGGTTCTTCTTCACGCACACGCTCGACCGGCCCGACCTAGCACGCAGGCTGGTCCGAGTAATGCATGCGCGCAAGCTGCCCGCGGTGTTGAGCCCCGACGAAGTCGCCCGCCTGCTGAACGCGACGACCTGCCTCAAGCACCAGGCGGCGTTGTCGGTCGCTTATGGCGCCGGCCTGCGCGTCGCCGAGGTCTCGACCCTCAAGGTCAGCGACATCGATAGCGAGCGCATGCTGCTCAAGGTCGAACGCGGCAAAGGCGGGCAGTATCGCAACGCCATGCTCTCGGCGGACATGCTCGCTCTGCTGCGCCAGTGGTGGAAGGTCGGTCGACGCCAAGGCGTGATGCATCCCAAGGGTTGGCTGTTTCCTGGCATGCATGCCGGCAAGCCGATCAGCACCCGACAGTTGCACCGGATCGTCGTCGAGGCGGCGCGCGCGGCGGACATCGCCAAGCGCGTGGGACCGCATACGTTGCGCCACAGCTTCGCCACGCACCTGCTGGAGGACGGCGTCGACATCCGCGTCATCCAGGCCCTGCTCGGCCACGTCAAGCTGGACACCACCGCCTTCTACACCAAGGTGGCGACGCGAACGGTGCGCGCCGTGACCAGCCCGCTCGACAAGCTCGGGATATTTGCGCCTGACCCCGCGACGCCCGGCGGCTGAGTCTCTGTGCGGACCTCCTCGCTGGAGGTCGCCGATATCTTCCGAGCCATGGGTCCGAGCTACCGTCTCGCTCAGGCGGGGCGTCTGAGCCTAGCCCAGTTAAAGGTCATGTCGGCGATCCAGAACTGCCGGACGGCGGCGCTCGGCGGCCATGTCGATGGCTGCGACGACTGCGGCTATCTCAGGGTCGCCTATAACTCTTGCCGCAACCGCCATTGCCCGAAGTGTCAGGCCGCCGCCGCGCGAGCCTGGCTCGCCGAGCGCAAGGCCGATCTGTTGCCGGTCGGCTATTTCCATGTCGTCTTCACGCTGCCGGCCGAGATCGCCGACATCGCCTGGCAGAACAAGGCGGTCGTCTACGATCTGTTGTTCCGGGCCGCCTCCGAGACAATGATGACGATCGCCGCCGACCCCCAGCATCTTGGCGCGCGCATCGGCATCACCGCCGTGCTCCACACCTGGGGTTCGGCGATGACGCATCATCCGCATGTCCACATGATCGTGCCGGGCGGCGGCATCTCGCTCGATGGGCGGCGATGGATATCGTCGCGTCCGGCCTTCCTCCTGCCGGTGCGCGTTCTGGGCGCGCTCTTCCGCCGACTGTTTCTGAACTCGGTTGGTCGAGCTTCACGACGCCGGCAAGCTCGTCTTCTTCGGCGCCCAAGCCGACCTTGCCGAACGACGCACCTTCCTTCGCCATCTCGTGCCGCTCAGGAAGAAGCGATGGGTGGTCTATGCCAAGGCGCCGTTTAGCGGCCCCGAAGCGGTGCTCGCTTATCTCTCGCTCTACACGCACCGGGTCGCAATCTCGAACGGCCGCCTGATCGCCTTTGACAAAGCCGGCGTGACCTTCCGCTACAAGGACTACCGGCGCAGCGGCCCAGAGCGCCAGCAGGTCATGACGCTCGAAGCCCACGAGTTCATGCGCCGGTTCCTGCTGCACGTCCTGCCGCACGGCTTCCACCGCATCCGGCATTACGGATTGTTCGCGAGCGCGACACGCAAGACTAACATCGCCCGCGTCCGAGAACTGCTGGCTGCATCATCGCCGCCGTCAGAAGCTTTCAAGGCCGAAGAGCCGCCTGACTTGCTCCCGCCCTGTCCCTGCTGCGGCGGACGCATGCGCATCATCGAGACCTTCGAGCGGTGGATGCAGCCGCGTGCGCCGCCTCGCGCCACCGAGGCCCCGTCGTGACCCCGCACTGTTCTTTCCCATGTCATGTCGTCGCCACATCGCTTCGACAACCGACGCCCCACGCGCCGATCGCCACGCGCGCGTCTAGAAAAGCACCGATCTCCCCAGTGATCGCCGAAATAGCCAGTCTACCGCCTCGGACTTCGGCCGTGATCGTCACGCAATGTTCTCGACATGCGCAATCGAAGACGCTCGGCGCACTTCACGACCGCCCACCCCGGCACAACCAAAACATCAAATCCCCATAAGTCTCGCGCTGCACGCCGCGGGTTCGTTCCTCGGGGACTTTCGGACGCCAAACGGCATCCGAAACTCTTCACGATAGCGGAAGGGCGGGTTTCAGGAGATTTCAAGAATTAGCGGACATTCCATGACCGCGCGTCGGGCTGTGCGAGCTTGAGCACAGCCCGAAAAACATCCGGATCCTGGCAATATAAACCACTCAAAGTGCAAGCGCGGAAAAATTAAAGATCAGCGGTCGCGCCTCTTCGCCAGCGCCTCCATCATCGCCTTGATCGCCTCGGGGGTCATGCTCGACTCGCCAAGATCGAACTGGACCTTGCCGAATTTCCCCGTGAACGGGAACGGCGCTGCGTAATCCGAGTCGTCCACGGACGTGCCGGTGTCGAGGCCTACGTCGAACGTTTCGTCCCAGGCCCAGATGAAGGGAATGGTCTTCGGCAGTGACATGCGCGCGACCTCGGCGCCGTCGACAGAGAGCGCGCCGGTTCCGCCGCGCCCGACCGGGAGGCCCTGCGGGTCCATCGTCCAGTCGAAGACGATCGTGTGCTTCCCGGCTTTCAGCGGCAGGTCGCTTTGCCATTTCGGCCGTTCGACATCGAGCAAGTTCATCGTGAATGTCGGCTTGCCATCCTTAAGATACAGCGCGTATCCGGAGAAGCGTCCGCCGCACGTGACGAGCACGCCGTTGGCGCCGCTCTCCGGCACCTCGAACTCGGCCGTGATCTTGTACGAGCGGTTGAGAATACCAGGAGAAACCCCGAACTGGTTAGAGGTCAGGGGTTTGGTGTAGACGAACTGCTTTCGCCCCGCGGCCGGCCCCGGCCGTTCAACGGTCAGCACTGCGACGAGCGAGTTGTTAAGCGGCAGCACCTGATTGCGCTCAGCCTCGATCAGCCAAAGCTCCTGCATCGAGCGAAGGCGTTCGGGTTCCTGTTTTGACAGGTCGTTCGTCTGGGTCGGGTCGTCGATGAGGTTGAAGAGTTCCCACTCGTAGCCGTTCAGCACGTCCGTCGGCACGTGGCCGTTGACGCCCGCCCACGGCGGCGCCGCAGGAATCGTGTTGGCCATCCAGCCGTCGTGATAGATCGCGCGGTTGCCGAGGATTTCGAAATATTGCGTTTTTCGGGTCGAAGGCGCGGCCGCGTTCGCCTTGTCCCAAGTGTAGGACAGGCTGACGCCATCGAAGGGCCGTTGCGCGATCCCGTTTACCACGTTGGGCTGCGGAATGCCGATCGCTTCCAAGATGGTCGGGCCGACGTCGATGACATGGTGGAATTGATGCCGGATGCCGCCCGCGTCCTTAATGCGGCTGGGCCAACTCACCACCATGCCGGTGCGCGTGCCGCCCAGATGCGAGGCGACCTGTTTGCACCAACGATAGGGCGTGTCCATCGCGAAGGCCCACGGCACGGCATAGTGGTTGTAGGTGCGATCGGTGCCCCAGGCGGGAATCAGCGGCAGCATCTGCTCGACCGTGAACTCGATGCCGTTGAAGTACGCGACCTCGTTGGACGTGCCGTTGAGCGAGCCTTCGGCGCTCATCCCATTGTCGCCGCAGACAAAGACGATGAGGGTGTTGTCGTAGGCTCCGAGTTTCTCGATTGTTTCGACGATGCGGCCGATTTCGTGGTCGGTGTAGGCCAAATAGGCCGCCCACACGTCGATCTGGCGCAGGTATAGCTTCTTTTGGTCGGCGTTCAGCGTCTCCCATTTCGGGAGGAAATCCGGCCAGGGCGGCAGCTTCGCGTTCGCGGGCACAACGCCGAGTTTCTTCTGGTTCTCGAAGATGCGTTCCGCGACGGCGTTCCAGCCGTCGTCGAAGAGCTGCATCGCGCTGATCTTGTCGTCCCATTCCTTGGTCGGATGGTGCGGGGCGTGGGTCGCGCCGGGCGCGTAATGGATGAACCAGGGACGCTCGGGATTGATCGCGGTCTGGCCGCTGATGTACTCGATCGCCTCGTCAGCGAGGGCCGTGTTGAGGTTCCAGCCCGTCTTGCCTTCGTAGGGATGGATCGGCGTCGTGTTGCGGAAGAGGTTGCCCGGCTGCCACTGGCTCGTGTCGCCGCCGACGAAGCCATAGAAAAAGTCGTAACCCTGGCCGGTCGGCCATTGCTCGAAGGGACCCTGCGGCGAGGCCTCCCAGGTCGGAACGTTGTGGTTTTTGCCGATCCAGGCGGTGGAATAGCCGTTCTCCTTCAACGTCATCGCGATATGCGCCGTTTCCGGCGGAATGATCGAGTTGTAGCCGGGATACCCGGTGGCCGCCTCGGCGATGTTGCCGAAGCCGACCGCGTGATGGTTTCGCCCTGTGAGCAGCGCCGCGCGGGTCGGCGAACAAAGCGCCGTGTTGTGCATCTGCGTGTAGCGGATGCCGCTTTTGGCCAGCTTTTCAAGAGTAGGGGTAGGCACGAGACCGCCGAACGCCGAATTGGAGCCAAAGCCAGCGTCATCGAGCAGCACGAGGAGGACGTTGGTCGCCCCTTCGGCGGCGCAACGGTGGGAGGCCAGCCGGGCGAGGAATCGACGAGATTGGGCTCGATGTCGCCGGTGAACGGCGGCGTCGGGATCGGAAGGGACTTGCTGTCGGGAAAGGCCGTAGACGTGGCGGACTGCGCCTGCGCCGGTCTGCTCAAACCGACCGCCGCCAAACCGGAGGCGATCGCGCCGCGCGCTGAATGCAAAAATAATTGACGCCTATTCATGCTCATTGCGGAGTTCCCCGACCTGCCGAAAACAGAAGTTCACGCTCTGAGCGACAGCGACGTGACGCTCGTCGCTAAGCCTATTTCATCTCGATGCCCTGTTCGGCGCGCATGTCCTTGAACACGACGCTGATGGCGTGGATGATCTTCTCATTTTGATGCGCCTTGCAATATTCGATGACGTCATGCTCGGCGATGCGGCCCTTTTTGTAGTCGAGGAAGTGCCTGTGGGCGAGCCCGTTGTACCAGCCGCTGTACCAGGAGGTCAGCGCGTCCGCGTCTTCTTGGTAGGTATTGGCGAGTTGAGCGCAGGTAAGCGTCTGGACGTCGAGAGAACCGTTCTTGTCGACATAGGCCGAAAGATCGACCGGATCGGCCTTGGCTGCGCCTGCGAGAACCCACGCCGTCGCGATCGCCCCTATCACCGTCATACGCATTCGATTTCTCCGTTCCGCCATTTGGGCGCTGACGACATCGCTTCCGTCAGCGCGCTTGAGGCGGCTCCCTAGGCGGACTGATTGCCCATGTCATTGACGGAGGGGACGCATTTTTGACAAATTGGGCGAAGTTGCGGCAGCAAGCTGATCTCAGAAACATCGACCAGGAATTTCCTTTGGAACCCGCGACCGCCGTGGCGACTGTCAAGGTCAGAAATGCGCTCGAAACGCTATCCGTGTTGCAAGATCTGAGCGTAGATCCCCAAATTGTACTAAGTAAATGCGGGATTGCGCCCGAAGCGTTCGCCAACCCGGAGAACATCCTTCCCTACTCTTTGCTGGGCCGCTTCGTTGCTGCATGCGTCGAAGCAAGCGGATGCGATGACTTCGGCTTGCGCGTCGGGGTGAAGTCGAATGCATCCGCGATGGGCCTGACCGGCATCGTCTCCATTAACTCGCCGACTGTGCGCGACAGCATCGCTGTGATCATCAAGACGTTAAGGACCAGCGATACCGGCGGGACCGCCCTTTTGACGGTCCAAGCCGGTCTGGCCTACTTCGGCTATTCCGTTTTCGTCCCAGATATTCTGGCGGTTGAGCAGATCGAGGACGCTTCGCTGGCGATCGCCGTCAATACGATGCGCCAGCTCTGCGGAGCCGGTTGGCGCCCCTCCCGTGCGCTATTCGCCCGCAAACCGCCGTTCGACAAGAAGCTATTCGCGCAATTCTTCGGCGCTCCGTTGCAATTCGAAGCGCCGCGCACCTGCATCGAGTTCGACGCCGCGACCCTGGACGCGCCCGTTCGAAGTCCTGATCCCGCCTACAGGAACATCCTTGCGCCCTTGCTTGAAGAGGCGCTTTTGAACGCGAGCCCGGATTTTCTCTCCGCAGTGAAAGCGAGCATCCGCGCCCAAATCGCGGCAAGAACGCTTTCGCGGCAGGCGGTGTGCCGAGCGCTCGGCGTCAGTCCGCGCGAGCTGGCCCGTCGTTTAAAGCCGCTAGCGACAACGTATTTTGCACTAGCCGACGCGTCGCGCTACGATATCGCGAGAGGGCTTCTTCTCAAAGAGAAATCCCTCTCCGAAATCGCTTCCACTCTCGGCTTCGCGGAACAAAGCGCCTTCACGCGCGCGTTCAAAGCCTGGTCTGGCACGACACCAAGCCGCTGGCGCAGTTCGCGCCAGCGGCTAAATGTGAGCTTTCAATAGGCCGTCCATCCAGGTCCGGAGCGAGTAAGCTGAAGTTGCTAAGCTTCAGAGCCTTGGAGAGGGCCGGATGAAAGTCGGACTAACGATTCGGTCGCCGGAACGTCTGTTTCCGAGAAGCCGCGAACACCGGCTGAACGGCCGCCCTGGGCGCATTTTGACTGGGCTCGTCGGCCAATGGGCTGACGAGCCCGTTGCTTGCTAGACTTCCGTATTCTCGGAGAGGGCGAGCGCGTCCTCGACGTCGACACCGGGATAGCGCACCGTGCGCTCTATCTTCGTATGAGCGCAACCGCGTCGGCGCCACGGCACTCCTCCGCGATGAGATCGATCAGCCGACCGAGCCGTGCCGATCGCCTTTCGGACGGCGGAACATGAATCATGCGCGGCAACAGGGCGAGCAGCAGCGTGGCATTCGCCGTCTCAATGCGAAACGTGCCGCCCAGCGACTCGAAATCCGCTTCGCCCTCCTGCTCGCCATGGCGAACGGGCACATCCATCGGGTCTGTCGGCGTCCCGGCCGCGCCGGGGTGACGGCTCAACGTGAAGGCAGGGGTCGACGGCAGCAGCAGAAATGCGCCCGTCTCCAGCTGCAAGGGCTCCTCGCCCTCAAATGCAATCCAGCATTCGCCTTTCAGAATGATCGTGAAGCCGGGGGCATCGTGGGCGGCATAGCGCACGGCCCAGACGCCCCGGCCGGAGATGAGCTTCGACACGGCCGTGCTCGGCCGAAGCAGGGCGATCACATCACTGAGCGGGTCCAACTGGACGATCCATTGATAAATTGTAATCTATAATTATGGATCGTGCACAGCGGCCAGTCCAGCGCTCGGTAACGGGCCTGACTAAACATTGCGATAGGCAAACATGCTCGCGGGCTCATTGGGTATTGAAGCAAGTGCCACGGTAATTCCGCACGAGCCGATCGCTCGGCTCATGGCTTAGTGCGCCTGATTTCAGTCGCGTCCCCAACGAGACGACGTTCGAGCCGGCGGACGCGTGGCCAGACAAATAGGCCAAGAAATCATTGCGAAGCAGCGGCCCCGAGAAGTGGTAGCCTTGTGCATTGCGGATGCCGGCTTGGGTCAGCACATTCAATTGCTCCGCCGTCTCGACGCCTTCAGCGACCGTCTCGGCGCCGACCGCTTCAGCGAGGCTGTTCAGTCCCGAAAGAATCTGCAGAGCTCGGGGCGATGAGGTGATGCTGTCGATAATCTGCTTGTCGAGCTTCAGCAGACGAAAGTTGATCTTCATCAGGCGATGCATATTGGAATAGGCCTTGCCGAAGTCGTCGACGGCGATCGGGATCCCCGACAGTTGCAAATCCCTGATATTGGCTTCGGCCGCGGGACTTTCGGCGATTTGAGAGGTTTCCGTCAGCTCGAAGTAAATGCCGCCGGGCGCGACGCCGTTCTGCGCGAGAAAGCGGCTGAGTTCGAGCGCAAGGCCCTCCTTCGCCAGCAACGTCGGCGACAAATTGACGGAGATGTCAATCTTGTGCCCCGCGGATTGCAAGTTGCGGCGCATTTCGACGGCGCCGCGCAGCATTAGCGTCGTCAGGTCGCCGATCCGCCCGGCGCGTTCGGCGATCTCGATGATGCGATCCGCCGGCACCGGCCCGATGCCGGGCGCATTCCAGCGCACCAGCGCCTCGGCGCAAAAGGCGCGCCCGGTTTCGACATTCACGATCGGTTGGAAAGCGGCCTGCAAGGCGCCTTCGGCGATGGCGACCGGCAACATTTGCTCGAGCTTGGCGAGCAATTCGTGGGCCGCCAACATGTCGCGCGAGAAACAATGGATGCGGTCGCGGCCGGCCTGCTTGGCCGAATACAGCGCCACATCGGCGTTTCTCATCATCGCGCCGAAGGACTCGGCGAGCGTCGCTTCCGTCGAATGGCAGACGCCCGCGCTGACCGAGACCGTAAAAATCGCCTGATTGGCGGGTTTGAGGGCGCGCACGCGGCTCATCAGGCCTTCGACAAAAGCCTCCGCGCGGACGCGGCCGCCGACAATCAGCGCGGCGAATTCGTCGCCGCCGAAACGGGCCACCATGTCTTGCGCGCCAGCCAGCGCGCCGAGAATGCCGCCGACGTCCCTCAGCAGATCGTCGCCCGCGGCGTGGCCGAACGTGTCGTTGACCTTCTTAAAACCATCGAGATCGATATAGACGGCCGAGAAATTGCGCTCGGGGTCGACATAGAGCTGTGAGAGCTGAGCTTCGAAGGCGGCGCGGTTGCAGATCCCTGTCAGCATGTCGGTCGACAACAAGTGCCGCTTCTCGGCCACCAGATCGTTGAGGCGGCGATTCATGCGTCGCGTCGACCAGAGCTCGAACAACAACAGGAACAAGCCGAGCGCCGACATCGCGGCAAATCCCGTTTGAATGGAGCGCACCAGCGTGACGGTCGCAAGATTGTGCTCGACCAGCATGGACACGCGCTTCACCCGCGAGCCCCACGCCAATTCGCTAAGCCTATTGAGGCGCGGCCCGAAGCGCCGTTTCAAGCCGTCGAGCGCATTCAGGCTCGATCGATCCCCCGGCCGTAAATCTTTGACCGCAGCATCGAACGACGGCAGCGCGTCATACAGTTCCGGTATGAGGGAGAGGGCTTGCTTGTCTTCTTCCAGAACGGTTTGATAACTCTTGGTCTTGGCGGTCTCGACCCGCGACCAGACCAGATCGAGCTTGGTGTTCACCGCTTTGAGCAAGTCCGCGCCGCCGAATTCGACATAGAGCTCGGCGGCGTCGAACAGGCGCGTCGCCTCCATGTCGAGTTTGCTGGTCTCCTCAAGACGCGCCGAATAGTAGAGTTCCTGATCGAGGCCGGCGGCCAACTGGCTGATGCTATATTCCATCGAGGCGAGCATGGGCGCCGCCAAGCCCAGAACCAGGGCGACGCGAATCCAATGCCAGCTGGCCCCCTTTCGCAGCATGGCTATTCGACGATGAGTTCTTTCACCTGCCAGACGCTGCGCGACTGGTAGACCTCGCTTTGCGTTTCAGGATGATCGACCGTTGGGTACACGACCCAGGCCGGCCCCTTTTGGCGCACCGAGAGCTTGGCGCCGTTGATTTCGGTGGCCAAGATCACGTCGTATTTGGCGTAGTCTTCCGCCGGAACCGCCATTTCATAATTGTCGAGGGCGCGCACCGTCACTTGCGCGCCGGTGAGATGCGCCTCTTTCAACAAATCGCGCAGATAAGGGCCGGTCACTGTAACGACCGCGCCGTCGCTGGACGGCAGCACCGCCTTGTACGTATGCGCGCCGACTTTCGCGATCACCGCGTCGGTGACGTCGAGCGTGACCTTGCCGTCCTTGGAATGGACAACAAACAAGGCGTCGTCGGCGGCCGCTAGGCCGGAACTTGCCGCGAGCGCCACGAGGGAGACAACAACGATTTTAAGAGCGTTTGCGAGTTTCAACATGGGGCAGTGATCCCGACCTTTGCGCGGCGACGCGAGTCCGCTGCGCGGAGGCGGGATGAACCGTGACACCACGCAAGCGTCGCGCGCCGACTGGATGGAAATGGAAGTCGCGGGAAATGCCGGATTGCGACCGGCGGGATCTGACGGCCTCATGCCTGCGGGCCCGCGCTCACCGAGCGCGGAATCGATAGAACCCGAGGCCACAATGGCGCGCGGCCATTAAGAACCCCTGAACCAGCAATGGCGATTGCCGAATTTAGTTTACGCGCCGCCACTCTTTCACACGTGGCTGAATTGTATTTTACCGACGTGCGTCAGGCTTAAATTCCACTCCCGTTCGCGTCTTCGTCTTCCCATGCGCGCCATTTCGATTAAGGCGTTGGCGTCGCCACTGTTGTTCGCTTTACGCGATGGACGGCATCTTCAAGCAGGGGGCAGGCATGACGACGGACATTACGGGGACGGGCCGCAAGCGGCTGCGGGCGCTGCTGACCTACTGGGACGGCGGCGGCAACGTGCCGCCGCAGCGCGCGCTGGCGCGCGAACTGACGCGCCGCGGGCATGACGTCCATGTGCTGACCCACAATTCGCTGAGCCAATCCATCGCCGCGGACGGCGCAAGCTTCCACGCGCTTGCAACCGCGCCGCAATGGGACGGCGCCCGTCCCCACGCGCCGGGCGCCGAGACCGAGTTCATCGTCCATCATGTCGGCGGCTCCGCTGCGTTCGCGTCGGATTTTCTCGCCGTTCACGACGCGCTTCGCCCCGACATCAGCGTGATCGACGTCATGCTGTTTACGACGTTGCGGGACGTGGCCGCGCGCGGGCTGCCCTATGTCGTGCTCAATCACCTCGCCTGGAACCTCGAAGCGGACGTCGTCGCCAAGCTTGGCGGGCTCGCCGCGCACCACACAGGCCTTTCGTTCTTCGACCTCGTGGAGCGCGCGCCGACGGTGCTCGCGACCACCTATCCCGAATTTGGCACGGCGAAGCGGGTTCCTGAGCATGTGCATTTCGTCGGGCCGATCCGCGAGCCGGTGGCTGAGACGCACTGGCCGCGGCGCTTTCCGGACCGCCCCTTCGTGCTCGTCAGCCTCAGCAGCGTGTTTCAGGAGCAGGACCGGACGCTGCGCAACGTCTGCGAGGCGCTGGGCACGCTGCCGCTCGAAGTCTTGGTGACGACGGGGCGCGGGGTTGCGCCGGAGTCGCTGCCGATTTCAGGCGGCCTTGAAGCGCGCGCCTTCGCCCCGCACGACGCCATTTTGCCCGCCGTCGATCTCGTCGTCACGCATGGGGGTTTGGGAACCGCGATGTTCAGCGCCGGCGCCGGCGCGCCGTTGCTGGTCCTGCCGAATGGGCGCGATCAGAATGACAACGCCGCCCGCGTCGAAACGCTCGGCCTCGGCCGCGCGCTTTCCTCCGAGGCGTCCCCTTTGGAAATCCGCGACGCGGTCACGGCCTTGCTCGCCGACAAAATCGTGCGGGAAAACAGTCGCGCATTCGCCGCGCGCGTGCGCCGCTTCGGCGAGCTCCCCCGCGCCGCCGATCTGGTCATCAAGGGCGCGCGCGTCGCGAAATGACGGGTATCGGCGCGGCGCGCTTACTCTTCGTCCTCGAGTTCCTCGTGGATCTCGCTCGAGCAACTCCGTTCGCTGCGCCGCCACCCGTCCGAGGCGGGACGCCAGCGCGGAAGCGAGGAGGTTCAGGGTCGAGACAAGCGAGGTGTGGGTTCCGCCGACCTGCCGTCCATCGCCGCGGCACAGCAAGGCGACGCGTGCGTAGCGGCGCGCCCAGGCGGCCGAAGCGGGATCGACCAGCGCGACGATCGCCATGCGGCTGGTGAGGGCGTAATCCATCAGCGGGCGCAGCAGCCGCGCGCGCGGAGAAACGGTTAGCAGCACGAGCGCGTCGCCCGCCCCGGTCATCGCGAGATCTTCGCCCCATCCGCCGGATTGCGCGCCTAGGAGCTGTACGTCCGCCCGCAACCGCGCCAGCAGCAAGCGGCCATAGCGCGCTAGCCCGTCTTCGAGACCGAGGCCAAGGAGCCAGACGCGCGGCGCTTCGGCCAAAATGTCCGCCGCCGACGCGACAGCATCCGAACGCATGTCCTCGAACGTTCGCGTAAGGCCCACGATTTCCGCCTGCAGATGGCTGCCGAGCGAGCGCGAGATCGGCGCCTCGATCACACCGGCCGCCTTGCGCTCGAAAGGCGAGGTGCGGTTGCGCTCCTCGCGCGCCTGCAGTCGAACTTCGTTGAAATCGGTGTAGCCAAGGCTGCGGAACAGCCGCGCCGCCGTGGCTTTGGAGACTCCGGCGAAGCCCGCGAGCTCCGTAGCAGAATAGGTCAACAGCTCGTCCTGCCGCTCCAGCACGAGCGTCGCCAGCTTGCGCTCGCTGGGGGAGAGCTCATCAAGACGTTGCTGAATGCGCAGAGCGAGTTGGGTGGACATAGCGCCAGCATCTCTACATCGCGGCGCGGCGTCATGCTCAATCTCTGTGCGCGGCTGCGCTGCATTTGCGCATGACAAGCGCCTTGCAATCTGAAACAATCGTTTCTAATACATGAAACGACTGGAACATAGTCGCCCATGGCTCAAGGCAGGACGGTTCGGCAAAGAATTTGGGGGCGGCTCGCCGCCGTCGCCCTGCCGGACTCGCGCCTCCACCTGAATTTCGCAGACGTCATCCCGGATTTCCTGCAATCGTCTGTCGCGACAGACCGCGCGATGGCGCTGCCCTCCGTCCGTGGCGCCCAGTTCGCCTTCGCCACGCCCGACAACAGCCTCGTCGAGCTCCGCCGCCGCTTCATCGCCGCCGGCGTGCCGTTGGTGGTCTCGACCTACAACATTCGCCGCGGCTTTCGGATCATCGAGCCGGGGACCGTGCCAGCCGGCCACGAGCTTTACGCCGCCTGGCTCGACGGGTTGGAACACTTCGGCAAGCCGGTTTCGCTCGCCGAGATCGCGCGACGGGGCCGCTTCGACCTGATGGCGACCGGCGCTTCCGCAGTTTCAACCGAGGGTGTCCGCTTCGGTAAGGGCCACGGCTATTTCGATCTGGAATGGGGCATGTTCAGCGACATCGGCGTGGTCGACGAGCGCACCCCGGTGGTCGCTCTCGTGCACGACGCGCAGGTGGTCGAGGACAAGCTCTTTCCGAGCCCGACGGATCTGCTGGTCGACCAGATCGCGACGCCGACCCGCCTGATTTCGGTCCAGCGAACGACGCCGCGCCCGCGCGGGGTGCGCTGGGAACTGCTCGAGCCCCAGGACATCGCCGACGCGCCGCCGCTTCTCGAGTTGCGGCGGCTCCACGGACTCGCCGCCTAACCCCATCCTTTTTCCAGGGAGCCAACCTATGACGCTTTCAATCAATCGCCGCGGATTTCTCGCCGCTGGCGCCGCCGCGGCGACGCTTCCTTTTATCGGCAGCGCCGCGCGGGCCGCAGATACGCTGACGATTCAGGCGTCGTGGACCAACGACGCCGAGTTCATCGGCTATTTCGTCGGCATGGATAAGGGCTTCTACAAGGCTGGCGGGATCGACCTCAACTATCTGCCCGGCGGTCCCGACGTCGTGCCGGAAAGCACGATCGCCGCCGGCAAAGCCGACCTGACGCTGACGACGCCCGACACCACGGTTCAGGCCATCACCGACCAGGGCGCGAAGTTCAAGATCATCGGCGCGCAGTATCAGAAGAACCCGCTCGGCGTCGTCTCGCTGGCGAGCAAGCCGATCCACACGCCGAAGGATCTTGAGGGCAAGAGTGCTCGCCGTGCCGCCGGTCAACGGCGCCTCGGTCGACGCCATGCTGGCGCTGAACGGCGTCGACAAGTCTAAGGTCAACATCGTCCCCTACGAGTACGACCCGACGCCGCTCATCAAAGGCGAGATCGACGCCTCGGTCGATTTCGTCACCAACGTGCCCTACACGATCAAGCAGCAGAGCGGCGAGAAGACGCCGTCTCCTTCCTGCTCTACGACTTCGGCTTCACCATCTACAACGACACCGTGGTCGTCACCGAGGACACGCTCAAGGCCAAGCGCAAGCAGCTTGTCGCCTTCCTCAGAGCGAGCCGCGCGGGCTGGGACGAGAACTTCACCGATCCCGTCAGATATCCGCCGCAGTTCGCCGACAGCTGGTTCAAGGGCACCGGCCGCACGATCGACAACGAACTCTTCTACAACACCGCGCAGAAGCCGCTGATCGACGCGCCCGAAGGGCATCTTCGCGATGACCGACGAGGACATCCAGAAGAACATCGACGCGCTCGGCCGGGTCGGCATCAAGGCGACCAAAGCGATGTTCGACACCAGTCTGCTCGCCGAGATCGTAAGGGTTGCGGTCGGACGCCATGCCGCCGGCGGAGGCGCGGTCGCGGCGACGCACGCTTCACGCGCCGATCGTCGCCGACGACATGTCAGTCGCCGGTTTACCACGCGCGGCGAGCCGTTCGAGGCGCTGCGCGACGTGTCGCTGACATGCGAGCCCGGCTCGTTCACCGCGCTGATCGGCCCCTCGGGCTGCGGCAAGTCCACCCTGCTGCGCCTTGCCGCTCGGGTTGGATCAGCCGCGATGGCGGGCAATGTGACGATCGGCGGCGCGCCGCCGCGCGAGTTCGACGCGACGCGGCGAGATCGGGCGTCGCCTTTCAGGATCGCGGCGCTGCTGCCCGTGGCGGTCGGTCGCCGCCAATATCGCGCTGCCGCTCGACGTCCTCAGGCGCTCGCGCCGCGACGCCGAGCAACGCATCGCCGGTCTTGTCGAAGCTGGTGGGGCTGCATGGCTTCGAACGCGCGCTGCCGGCGCGAGCTTTCCGGCGGCATGCGCCAGCGCGTCGCCATTGCGCGCGCGCTCGTCACCGATCCCGTCGTGCTGTTTCTCGACGAGCCGTTCGGCGCGCTCGATCAGATCCTCCGCCGGCAGATGAATTTCGAATTGCAGCGCATCTGGCTGGAGAGCCGCGCGACGACGCTGCTAGTGACCCACGGCATCGACGAAGCCGTCTTTCTCGCCGACCGCATCGCCGTCATGCATAGCCGTCCGGGGCGCATCGTCAGGATCGTGGACGTGCCGTTTGCGCGGCCAAGGGCGCCGACGCTGTTCGCCGACCCGGCGTTCCACAAGCTCTGCGATGAGGTGGCCGAGGCTCTGCACGGCTTCGGAGACGCGGCGTGAGCCGGCTGCGCACGGCGCTCGCCTTCGCGGCGTTGCTCATCGCCTGGGAGGTCGCGGGGCGCTACAGCCTCGTCGCCGATGGCGCGTTGCCCGCGCCGAGTGCGATCCTGGCGCGTTTGTGGGACGACCGCGCCGATTATCCCGCGCACATCCTTGCGACGCTGCAATCGAGCGCGGCGGGCTTTCTGATCGGCTGCGCGGTGGCGATCCTCGCCGGCATCGTCTTTAACTTGTCGCCAGTCGCGTCTTTTCTAGCGCGTGGGCTCAATGTCGCGATCTTCGCGCTGCCGCCGATCGCCGTCGTGCCGATTCTCGTGCTTTGCCTACCGGGAACATGGCCGCGCATCGCGCTTGCGGCGATCGGCTGTTACTTCCCGGTGATGACGGCGACCGTGCTCGGGCTCGAGCAGGCCGATCCGCGCGCCATCGACGTCGTCCGCGCCTACGGCGGCAAGGGGAGGGACGTGCTGCGGCTGGTGCGGCTGCGCAGCGCCCTGCCGCTGATCCTCTCCAGCCTGCGCGTGGCCGCGCCCAATGCGGTGCTCGGCGCCATTCTCGCTGAATTTGGCGGCGGCGGCCGCTACGGCTTGGGCGCCTACCTCATCGGCTCGCTTGGCCGCGCCGATCCGGCGCGGCTATGGGGCATCGGTCTTGCCGCGACGGCCATCGCCGGCGTCGCCTACGGGTTCTTTGCCGCCCTCGGCGCGGCCGCCACGCGCCGAAGCCGGAGCCTTACGCTCGCCGCGCAAACCGAGGCCGTCGAGCCGCACGGGCGGCTGACGCGGGGCTGGCGCGTCGCACTGGGGATCGGCGCCGTCGCGCTGCCGTTCCTCATCTGGGGCGGCCTCGTCAGCGGCTTCCAGTTGCCAAGCTTGATCGCCAAGACGCCGCTGGCGGTGTTCGACTATCTCACGTTTGGACCGCAAGCCGAGAAGGCGCAGGCGCTGCTCGCCTCGGCGCTTGCGGAGACGCTGCCGCTTTCGGTGCTGGGCCTGGCGATCGGGCTCTCCGTCGCGCTGGCGCTGGCGCTGATCGGCTCCGCCGCGCCGGGGTTGGCGCGGCTGCTGCTGCCGATCGCGCTCGTCACGCAGACGATGCCGCTGGTGGCGCTGACGCCGCTGCTGGTGCTGCTGCTCGGCCGCGGCCTCGCGGTGACGCTCGCCATCGGGACGTCGGTGACGTTTTTTCCGGCCTTCGCGACCATCGCGCAGGGGCTCGCTTTGGTGCCGCAGACCGCGCTCGACCTTCCGCGCGCCTATGGCGCGTCATGGCTCACGGAAATCCGGCTGGTGGCTCTGCCCGCCTCGCTCCCGCACCTTTTCGCCGCCGCGAGGCTTGGCGCGCCCCGCGCGCTGCTCGGGGTGATGATCGCCGAATGGCTCGCCACGGGCCGCGGTCTTGGCAATCTGCTCAACCAAGCGCGCGGCCATCTCGACTACGGGATGATCTGGTCGGTGGCGCTCGTCTCCGTGCTCGTTTCGGTGGCCTTTTATCAAGCCGTGGTCTTGCTCGAGCGGCGGACCGCGCTGCGGCTGGGACGAGCCTAGAAGAGGAAAATGCGATGAACGACAAGGCGAGCGTCCGCGAGCGCGTGTGGGGAGAGTTGCGCAAGGTGGCGCTTCCCGACAGCCGCTTTCATTACGATTTCGGCGAATTCATTGCGGATTTCGAAGGCGGCGAAGCGGCGTGCGAGCGGCTCGCCGCTGACCGCTACTACAAGGAGTCAAAGCTAATCTTCATCACGCCGGACAATTGCATCGAGCGGCTGCGCCTCAGGGCGTTGCGCGACGGCAAGACGGTGTTGATGACGACCTATTCGATCCGACGCGGTTTTTGGCTGCTCGATCCCAAGTCGATCAATTCCGCCGACTACGCCTACGCCTCCACGCTCGACGGCATGGAGCGGCTGGGCCGCCCGGTGGACCTCGACGCCATCGCCGCCATGCCCAACGTCGACTATCTCGTCACAGGCACCGGCGCGATCAACCTTCAGGGCGTGCGGCTCGGCAAAGGCCACGGCTTTTTCGATTCGGAATGGGGCATTCTCTATCGGCTTGGGCGCGTCGCGCCGGAGACACCGGTCGCCGCCGTCGTGCACGATTGCCAGGTGCTCGACGAAGCGCTGGCGCCGGAGGTTTTCGACACCGTCGCCGACGTGATCTTCACGCCGACCCGGACGATCCGCGTCGACAGCCCGCACAAGCCGACCTGCGGCATCGTCTGGGATCGGCTCGATCGCCACATGTACGAGACTATTCCGCCGCTGCAGGAGCTTCACGCGCGCGAGCGCCGCCTGGAAGCCGCGCGCCAATAGGGCGCGCCGCCTCCGGGCTTCCAGCTATTTCTGCATAATGAGCGTCACACGTCGGTTCAGTTGCCGGCCTTCGGGGTCATCGGAGCCATCAGGATTTTTGTTCGGCGCACGGGATTGCGCGGCCCGTATCCCGCGGTTTTAAAGCGGGCGGCGGGCAGGCCTTCTTTCGTCGACAGCCACGTCTTGACCGACGCGGCCCGGCGTTCGGAAAGTTTTTGGTTGTAAGCGTCCGCGCCCAGGGCGTCGGTATAGCCTTGGATCGCGACCGGTCCGTGCGCCTTGCTGCGAATGAGATCGGCGACGTCCTTCAGCGCGCGTTCGGCCGTCGGCCGGATATCCGCCTTGTCGAAATCGAACAGGATATCGGCCGGCAGCGTGACCTCGATGGTTTTGGCGGTCTCCGTTTGCATCAAGGCGCTGTAGAAACTGATCTCCGAAGACGGCAGATCGATTTTCGAGGCGCTGAAACTGATCGGCGAGGAGGGGAAATCGATGGCGCTGCTCGATGCATCGCCCGCCTTAGCCGGCGCGACGCCGATGATGGTCAACGCCAGCACGAACAGGCAGAGAGGGCGGAGGACGGACATAGGCCGTCACTCGCTCACAGGGACGCCGGCGATCAAGTCTAGCTTTTCATAGAACTGGATGTTCAATTTCTGCGTGCCGGCGGGCGGCGCGCCAAAGATGGCGTAGCAACTTTGCTTCTGACCGACCGGCGTATTGCACGTGGGCGAGGTCAGGCCGGGGCTGTAGATGCGGCGTCCGATCAAGTCGATCAGACGCGTGTTGCCCAGCACCGGATCGTATCCGTCGTTGCTGTTGTTGGTGATCGCCAGGCGCAACGTCAGGGTCTCGCCCTCGGTGCGCTTGAGCGACAGGATATCGATGTGCACCTTGCCGTCCGTAGTCGCCACGGAGGCGATCGGCTGATCCTGCGCGACAGCAAGCGAGGGCATGAGCATGCCGACCAGCGCGCCGACGACGATAGAGCACTGGCGCAGCGATCTGCGCAAGGGAGACACCGTGATGTCAGCCGTCATATGTGATCTCCGGCGTTAGAAGTGTGGCCATTTGCCGATGTTCTGCGGTATCGCGTTGGCTACGACGGCGCCATAGGTGTCCGCCGCTGCTCGCCGATCCAGCTTACGGGCTGCTGAAAAAGGCCGCCGGGATTCGTATCAGCGCGCCTCGCTCCCGTCGTCGCCGGCAGGAAGGTTTTAGCCTTAGCGCAAGAGGCCTGACAGCTGTTGGAGACATCGGGAACCCAGTGCGCCTCGACGCGTTCTAGCTGTGTCCAAGTTAAAGCGAGGGCCGTGATGACAAGTCTGGAACAATATCCCGTCGTTGAGGATGCGACCGCTTTCTCGGCATGGCTTATCGTGGCCGCGGCATTCCTAACAGTATTCGCCATCACGCTGCTCGGGCTCAATTACCTCATCTCCGCTTAGAGCAGAATCCGATCATCATGCATCGTAGCCAGCGGCGGCGAACATGTTTTGGATTTCGTGAGGCGTGACGAGATCGATAAGTTGGCCGATGGCCTTCCAGAGGCCTTCGACGGTTCGCTCGGCGGCCTTTCGCAGCAGCGCCTTGAGCTTGGCGAAAGCGTTCTCGATGGGATTGAAGTCAGGGCTGTAGGGCGGGAGATAGAGAAGGCGGGCGCCCGCAGCTTCGATCATTTCGCGCACTCTCGGTCCTTTGTGGCCGGGGAGATTGTCCATGATCACGATGTCGCCTTTGCGCAGTTCGGGCAAGAGAACCTTCTCGACGTAGGCCTCGAAGGCGAGACGGTCGATTGGGCCGTCGATCACGAATGGCGCGATGAACCCGCGCAGCGTCAGGGCGCCGACGAAGTGTCGTGGTTTTCCAATGTCCAAAGGGAATGCCGACCCGCAGCCGCTGGCCCCGCGGGGCCCGGCCATAGCGCCGCGCCATGTTTGTGGAGGCCCAGGTTTCATCGATGAAGATCAAGCGCTCGGGATCGAGATCGAGCTGGCCTTCGAACCATTCCTCGCGCCGCTCCGCGACGTCGGGGCGGCTTTGCTCTGAGGCGTGCGCGGTCTTTTTTTGCGCGTGATGTGGTGGCGCGTAAAGAAACGCTGGATCGTGCCGAAGCCGAAGCTGAGGCCCTGCGACGCAAGATCGCGGCGCACTTCTTCGATCGTGGCGTCGCCGTCGCAGCCGAGCGCGGCCAGCACGGCGGCGTGGTGAGCTTCGATGCGCTGCGACCGGCGGTCGCCGCCGAGCGCCTTGGGACGGGGATCGCCTTGCTCGCGCTCCCGCGTGCGCCAGCGGCTGACGCTCGCCGCGCTCACGCCGAAACGCTCAGCCGCTTCTCGATGCGTGGCGCCCGCATGCACAGCAGCCAGAACCCGCGTCCGAAGATCAAGAGACAGCGCCTTCGACATGCCCGCCGGCCTCCGATCCGGCAAACAGCCTGAATCAGACCCAGACCGATTTGGGAATCCCCTCCGATTCCTTCAGTTCGGGTTCTGCTCTAGACCGCGAAGGCGGCGCAGTTGTTCCTTCTGACGACTGCGCGATGAAAGCTGTATTATGCGATGTCATCGCCCCTTCCGAGCTCACCTCCCAGCCCATTTTCGTTCGGGTTCCGGATCAGATGTCCTCGACTTAGATGGGTTAATGCGTTACGAACAAATCATGAACACCATTGATGCAAGTTTGCAGCGAAAACTCGAAATTCTGAGCGACGCCGCAAAGTACGACGCCTCGTGCGCATCGAGCGGGGGCGCGAAGCGCAATTCGCGCGACGGGAAGGGACTGGGCTCCGTCACCGCATCCGGCATCTGCCACGCCTACACGCCGGACGGACGCTGCGTGTCGCTGCTCAAAATTCTGCTGACCAACTTTTGTGTCTACGACTGCGCCTATTGCGTCAATCGCGTTTCGAGCAACGTGGAGCGCGCGCGCTTTTCGGTTCAAGACGTCGTCAAGCTCACCATCGGCTTTTATCGCCGCAACATGATCGAGGGCTTGTTCCTATCCTCCGGCATTATCCGCAACGAGGACTACACGATGGAGCAGCTCGTGGCGGTCGCGCGCGAATTGCGCGAGCAGCATGCGTTTCGCGGCTACATCCATCTCAAGACCATCGCCGGCGCCGATAGCCGCCTGATCGAGGAAGCCGGGCGCTGGGCCGATCGTCTCTCGGTCAACGTCGAGCTGCCGTCCGAGGCCAGCCTCAAGCAACTGGCGCCTGAAAAGCAGCCGGCGACGATCCGCAAAGCGATGGCGGGGCTGCGGCTGAAGCTTGAGGAAGCCGGCGATCGCAGCGGCAAAAACCGGCCGCGCGCCTTCGCTCCCGCGGGCCAAAGCACGCAGATGATCGTCGGCGCCGACGCCGCGCCGGACCTCGAAATCATGACCAAGAGCGCGGCGCTTTATGCGAGCTACGCGCTGCGGCGCGTCTACTATTCCGCCTTCAGCCCCATCCCGTCCCCGGCGGCAGGCCTGCCGATCAAGCCGGCGCCGCTCATTCGCGAGCATCGCCTTTATCAAGCCGACTGGCTGCTCAGGTTCTATGACTTCGCCATCGACGAGATTTTCGACGGCGCCGACGGGATGCTCGATTTGAAAATCGACCCTAAGCGCGCCTGGGCGCTTCGCAACCTCCACCGGTTTCCGCTCGACGTGAACACGGCGCCGCGCGAGATGCTGCTGCGCACGCCCGGGCTGGGCGTTCGCGTCGTCGACAAAATTATCGCGTCCCGCAGACATGGCCAGTTGCGGATCGCCGACCTCGCCAGGCTGACGCGGCGCATCGATGGAATCAGGCCATTCATCACGACGCCGGACTGGCGGCCGCGCCGGGAACTTGATCGTGCGAAGGCGCTGAGCGCCCCAGCGGGGTCGCAGCAGCTGGACCTCTTCGCGGCATGATTGGCGTCGCTCTGGCGTCGGACACGGATTTCGACGGCTGGCGCGCCGCCGCGCGCGAATTGCTCACTGAACGCGTCGAGCCGCCGGAGGTCGTTTGGACGGTCAGCGATGGCGTTCTGTTCGACAGCCTCCACAAGCCGCCCTCGAGCGCGCCGGCCGTGGCCTTTCGCGTCCCTCGCCGCTTCCTTGACCTTGCCAAGCGGGCGATTTGCCACCGCGATCCCGAGCGCTTCGCTCTGATGTATCGGCTGTTGTTTCGGCTGCAGCTTGAGGGCGGGCTCATCGACAATCCCGCCGACGTCGACCTGTTTCGCCTTGAACGCATGGTCAAGGCGGTCGATCGCGACCATCACAAGATGACGGCGTTTGTTCGCTTTCGCGAAACCGCCGGCGACGCCGGCAAGCCGCTGTTCGTCGCCTGGTTCGAACCCGAGCATTACATCGAAGAACTGGCGGCGCCGTTCTTTGTCGACCGCTTCGCGCAACACGACTTCATCATCCTGATGCCGCGGCGCAGCGTTATCTTCCAGAACGCCGCCCTCAGCTTTGGCCCGGGAGCCGACAAAACCGCGGCGCCAGATAGCGACGGCTTCTCCCCGGCGTGGGACGCGTACTACCGCGCGATCTTCAATCCGGCGCGGCTGATGCCCGGCGCAATGCGCAACGAAATGCCGGTCAAGTATTGGGCCAACTTGCCGGAGACCCGGCAAATTCCTGCGATGATCGCGTCGGCGTCGCTGCGGGTCGATCAGTTGCTCGCCGCGCCCGCGGCGCCGCCGACGCGCCGACGCGCGCAGGCGCCGCAACCTGTCACTATGGCCGAAGCGGGCGATCTTGCAGCGCTGCGACGGGACGCCGAGACGTGCCGCCGCTGCAATCTCGGCGCGCACGCCACCCAAACCGTATTCGGCGAGGGGCAGGCGGACGCCAAATTGCTGTTTGTCGGCGAGCAGCCCGGCGATCATGAGGACCTGGAGGGAAGGCCGTTTGTCGGCCCGGCCGGGGCGCTGTTCGACGAGGCGATGGCGCGCGCCGGCCTGCCGCGCTCGGCCGCCTATGTCACCAACGCGGTCAAGCATTTCAAATTCTCTGCACGTGGCAAGCGTCGCCTTCACAATACGCCGGATACGCCGCAGATCGTGACGTGCCGTTGGTGGCTCGAAAAGGAGCTCGCCGCGGTGCCGGCGCCGATCGTGGTGGCGATGGGCGCGACGGCGCTGTTCGCGCTGACGGGCGAGCGCGGCGGCCTGCTGAAGGCGCGGGGTTCAACGCGTGAGTTTCGCGGCCGGCGGCTGTTTGTGACCGTCCACCCCGCCTATGTGCTTCGCTTGCCAGATCCTGAGCAGCAGGCCGAAGAGCGTCGGCGGTTGTTCGCGGATTTCGTGACGCTCGCCACGCTGACGAGCGAGGCCGCCGCGCGTGCCTCAGCCGCAAAGCGGACGGCGGCCTGAGACGTTCGTGACCATTGTCGTGGATTTAGAGTAAGGCACGGCGATGTTCCGCCGCTTTGCCTGCACACTGTTGGCTGTTGCCTTCGCGCTCGCCTCGCCCGCCGCCGCCGAGGAGCCGCCGCATGCCGACGTTCCCGCCGCGGATCCGATCTGCGTGCTGATTGAGACCGCGGCAAAGGCGCAAAACCTGCCCGTCGCTTTTCTGACGCGGCTGATTTGGCAGGAAAGCAGCTTTCATGTCGACGCCGTGAGTCCCGCCGGTGCGCAAGGCGTCGCGCAATTCATGCCGGGGACGGCGGCCGAGCGCGGCCTCGTCAATCCTTACGATCCCGAGGAGGCGATCCCGAAGGCCGCGGAATATCTCGCCGACCTTAAGACGCAGTTCGGCAATCTTGGCCTCGCCGCCGCCGGCTACAACGCCGGGCCGACGCAGGTGGCTAGTTGGCTCGCCGGTTCGGGCGGCCTGCCGTTCGAGACCCGCGACTATGTCCTGGCCGTCACTGGGCATGTGGTAGAGGAATGGACCGCCGGCGGCGCCGCCGCCAAGCAAAGCGACGCCGCGATCCCGAACGCCTCCTGCGCTGACGCGGTAGCGTCGGTGCGCGCCAGCGCGCCGACCGCCGCATCGCTCTCGACGCTGACAGCGCCCTGGGGCGTGCAGTTCGCCGGCAGCTTCTCCAAGGCGGCGGCGCTGGGCGCCTTCCTGCGGGCGCGGAAGCGTTACGCCGACGTGCTCGGCGCCTTCGAGCCGATGCTGATCGGCGGCCGCATGCGCGGGCGCGGCTACGCGGCGTACTATCGGGTGCGGACGCCGGCCGCGACGCGGGCGGAAGGGCAGGCGCTGTGCACGAAGATACTGCGCGAGGGCGGCGCGTGCGTTGTTCTTAGGAATTAGGACGTCCCGCTCACGACGCCGCCGCGCGCCGAACGAACTCCAGAGCCTGCCGCGGTATCGTCTGCCGCGTCTCGAAAAAACCGTTCCAGCCATCGTCAGCCTTCAGCTTCGACTTAATCGTGAACGCCGCCGCCGACGTCAGCCGCGCAAGGGCCGCCCAGCTCACTGGCATGGCGACCGGCGCGCCCGGCCTCGCGCGCAAGGACCACGGCAGTATGGCGGTCGCCGCTCGCTTGTTGCGCATCCAGTCGATGAAAATGCGCCCCTCGCGCCGCGCCTTGCTCATGGTGGCGACGAAGCGTTGCGGCTCCTGGCGCGCGAGGCCCCCGGCGAAGTGATGGGCGAATTCCTCGACATCTTCGGTCGTCAGCGCGCCATCGAGCGGGGCGACGACGTGAATGCCCTTGCCGCCGGTGACCAGCGGCCAGGTGCGCACGCCGATGGCGTCGAGGCCTGCGGCGATATCCTTAGCCGCCGTCTTCACCGCGGCGAAATCGACCTTGGGGTCGGGATCGAGATCGAGGATCATGCGGTCGGGATGATCGGGCGTATCGATCCTGCTCATCCAGCCGTGCACCTCGATCGCTCCGAACTGCGCCGCCGTATGCAGCCCTGCCGCGCCTTCAAGCGCCATGTAGGTTTCATCGCCGATATCGACCGCGACGACACCGGCGGCCATGCCCTTCAGCGGATGGCGCTGGAAGAACATCTCCGCTTCGATGGTTTCGGGGGCGCGGATCAGGCTGATGATGCGCTGTCGCAGATGCGGCGCCATACGCTCGGCGACGCGCTCATAGTGCGCCGCGATATCGCCCTTGGTGACGCCGTCCTTCGGATACACCACACGATCTGCGTGCGTGATCGCCGACGGCTCCGCCGTGGGTGCGCTTCGCGTCCTGCCCTGCAACGGCGCGCGTTGTTTCGGCATGGCAACCTCCTCAGGCGGCGGTTTTTTCGTGGCCTTCTTAGCCTTCGGCGCGGCGCCTTGCGCGATCGTTTCTCTGTCGCGCCCGGTGGCGATGCTGTCGGGATAGCGCGTCGCCAGCGAATCGTCTTTCTCGACGAAAGCGTCGCGCTCTTTGATCAGCAGCCAGTTCTCGCGCTTCTCCCGTGTCCTCATCTTCACGAGAACCCAGCCGCCGCGCATCCGCTCCCCGTGCGCCTCGAATTTAATCTCGCCTTTGGCCAGCGCCTGCGCAGGATCGCCGTTGAGCGGCGAGTAGGTCGTCGATTCCCAGAGAATCACCGTTCCGCCGCCGTATTCGCCCTTGGGGATTTCGCCCTCGTAGCTGGCGTAGGACAGCGGATGATCTTCCGTCCGCACCGCCAGGCGCTTGTCGGCGGGATTGGCGGAGGGCCCGCGCGTCACCGCCCAACTCGCCAGCACGCCGTCGATCTCGAGCCTAAGGTCGAAATGATCGCGCGTGGCGAAATGATGCTGGACGATCAGACGCGAGGCCGGAGCCGTCTTCGCGCCGCGCTTTCCGCTCGGCTCGGCGGTGCGCGCAAAATTGCGCTTGGCCTGATAGGTCGCGAGTTTATCGGGCGCGAGCTTTGCGGTGGCGCGGGTCATCCGGCGCGTCGGGCCGGCGTTTTCCTCGCCGGCTTCGCCTTGGGCTTCACGGCCGCTTTGGCTTTAGGCGCCGGCTTTTTCTTAGCCGGCCCACCGGCTGCCTTGGGCGCATCGCCGAGCGAGCGCTTCAGCGCCTCCATGAAATCGATGACCTGACCGGCCGGCTTGTCGCCGTCATCGACGCTGACCGCCTTGCCGCTCTGCAGCTTGGTTTTCACCAATTCGCGCAGCGCCTCGGCATAGTGGTTTTTGAAGGTCGAAGGATTGAACGGAGCACTGCGGCTATCGATCAGCGATTCCGCCATCTTCAGCATGTCGGCCCGCGGCGGCTGGCGCGGCAGGCCGGAGAAGATGTCGTCGGCGTCCTTGATGTCGCTGTCATAGCGGAGCGTGTCGAGCACCAGGCCAGCGCCGCCGGGGTACAGCGCCACCAGATTTTCGCGACCGCGCAGCGTCAACTGCCCAATCGCCGCCTTCTTACGCTCTTTCAGCGCGTCGCGGATGACGCGATAGCCTTCTTCGGCGACGTCGCCGTCGGGAAGGACATAATAGGGCCGCTCAAAATAGAGCGGGTCGATCTCAGCGAAATCGACGAACTGCGTCAGTTCGATCGTGTGCCGCGACTCCAGGCGGACGGCGTCGAGTTCGTCCTCCTCGAACAGCACATAGTTTCCGGGCTCGACCTCGTAGCCCATCACGATGTCGTCCTTGTTCACCTCGCCTTTGCCGGGGACGACCTTGAGGTAGCGGATGCGCTGGCGCGACTTGCGGTCGACCTGATGGAATTTCGGCGTCGCCTCGGCGCGCTCGGCCGTCACCAGCCGGATCGGGATGGCGACCAGCGCCAGCCGCATATAGCCTTTCCAGAACGAACGGACGTTATCGGCCATAGTCTCCCCCTGTCGGGACCGCAGACGGCGGCGAATGCGCCAATGAGACACAAAACGCGCGAGGGCGGGAGAGGGTTGCGTCGGGGCGCGAAAATCATTCCGCCTGTGGTTCGACGTGCCCGGTCACCCGCACCAGGTTGGGGAATTCGGCGCGCAACGCCCGCTCGAGCGCGTCGACCGCGTCGTGGGCCTCGCGCACACTGGCGCTGCGGGCGATCTCGCAATGGAAGACCGCGGCGGGGCCGGTCGGCAGCAAGCGCACGCGCACGTCATGGATGGCGGTCAGCGCGCCCAGCGCCTTGGCCTGCTGCGTCAGGCACGCGGCCACCGCGTCGGTCAGAGAGGCCTCGGCGTTTTGTCCTTCCGCCTCGCGAGCGTCGATCGGCTCGATATGCGTATCGACCTCAACCTCCGGGCCGCCTTCGGCTTCGATCGCCGCTTCCAACTGGGTGGCGATGGCGTGGGCGTCGCCAATCCGCATCCGGCCGTCCACTTCGAGGTCGAGCGTGATGGAGACGCGCTCGCCGACGCGCTGCACAAGGATATGATGGATCGCCAGCCGCCGGCGCGCCGCCACCACCATCACGCGCTCCCGCAGCGTCTCGTCGCTGAGGGCTTTTGGGTCGGCGGTGATGGTTAGGGCCGCTTCGGGCCATTCCTTGGCGAGCCGTCGTTCGATCGCCGCCTTGATCGCGCCCACGCGTTCGAGCGGGAGGGTGCGCGAAACCGATACGCCCAAGTCGCCCACGACTTTCGGGCCGCTTTGCCGCAAGCGCAGAAATTGAACGCCCGCCACGCCCGGGGTGGCTTCGACCGCCGCGCTCATCGCCGCCGCCAAGCCGCTCGGCGCGGTGTCGATCAGGGAATCGATGGTCCGCCGCCCCAAGCGATAGCCAGCGACCGCGATGAAAAGCGCGACCGCGAAGGCGGCGAGCGCATCGCCTTCCTGAAAGCCGAAGTGCAGCGCGACGAAGCCGGCGAGAATGCACAGCGAGGACACCAAGTCGCTGGAATAGTGCAGGGCGTCCGCCGCCAGCGCGTCGCTGCCGGTCTCGCGGGCGATCTTTGCCAGGCCCCGCCAGCGCCAGAGGTCGACGCCGACGGAGACCGCCAGCACCGCGATCGCCAGCGGCGTCACCGCGACCGGAGCCGAGGCTGCGCCCAGACGCTGGAAGGCGAGCGCGGCGACGCCGAGCGCCAGCGCGCCCAGCGCGCAGGTTTCGATCAGCGCGGCGACGGGCTCGAGTTTGGCGTGTCCGAACGGGTGCTCGTCGTCCGCCGGGCGGTCGGCCTCGCGCACGGCGAAATAGGTCAGGCCGCTCGCGGCGATGTCGACGCCGTTGTGAACGCCCTCGGAGATCAAGGCGAGCGAGCCGGAAAGCAGACCAGCGGCGAGCTTGAGCGCCGTCAGCACGGCGCTTGCGACGAACGACAGCAGCGCGGCGCGACGTTTTCTCCGTCCGTTCTCCGCCGTGTTCATCGCGTCCCCCTGGCCCTGCGCCAGCGGCTCCCTTATGCTGTGTCGGAAGCCTTCAAGCAAACGAGGAACGCCTGGGTATGCAATATCTCCACACGATGGTCCGCGTCGCCGATCTCGACGCGTCGCTCGATTTCTTCATCAAGAAGTTCGGCCTGGTTGAGGTGCGACGCAGCGTCAACGAGAAGGGGCGCTTCACCCTGGTGTTCCTGGCCGCTCCCGCCGATGTCGAGACCGGCAAGGCCAACAGCGCACCGCTGCTCGAGCTTACCTATAACTGGGACCCGGAGGCTTATACCGGCGGCCGCAATTTCGGCCATCTCGCCTATGGCGTCGATGACATCTACGCCTTCTGCGAAAAGCTGCAGAAGCAGGGCGTTGTCATCAACCGCCCGCCGCGCGACGGCCGCATGGCCTTCGTCCGCACTCCGGACAATATCTCGATCGAACTCATCCAGAACGGCGAAGGCCTTGCGCCCAAGGAACCCTGGACGTCGATGCCAAACACCGGCGTCTGGTGAGCGGCGCTTAGCTGAGCGCTGCGTAGACCAGGTTTCGGAACAGCGGCCTGATGGTGTCGCTGTAATCGGCGGTCTGCAGCATAAGGATCGCGAACATGTCGTCGGCCGGCGCCACCCAGAAAGCAGTGCCGGCGGCGCCGCCCCAGTTGAACTCGCCCACCGTTCCCGGCGCGGAAGCGACGCCTTCGTCCTCGCGCACGGCGAAGCCGAGCCCGAAGCCGTAACCCGGCGACAGCAGGAAATGGCTGCGCGAGCACTCGCGCGGCAGATGGTTTCGCACCATGTAGCGAAACAGTCGCGGGCTCAGCAATTGCACGCCGTTCCAACGTCCTTCGCCGAGCAGCAGCGCGCAGAACCGCGCATAATCCGGCAGCGTCGACAGCAGTCCGCCCCCGCCCGGCTCGAAGGCGGGCGGTGACGTCGCATTCATGAAATCGATGCCGAGCGTTTTGAACGTTTGCATCGAGAACGCCTCGGCGCGGCGCTCCAGCTTTTCCGGCGGCGTGTAAAACGCGGTGTCGACCATGCCGAGCGGGTCGAAAATTTTTTCCTTCAGCAGCGCGCCGAGGCTCGTTGCCTTCGACAATTTCAAGCACCCGGCCCAGCACGTCGGTCGAGTGGCCGTATTCCCAAGCTTCGCCAGGCTGCGCGCGCAAGGGCAGCCTCGCGATGACTTCGCAATGGCTCTCGGCGGAAACGTCGCCGCGCAGACAGACGCGGCGGCATGATACGCCTTGTGGACTTTCGTCACGCCGGTGAAGCCGTAGGATATGCCCGAGGTGTGACGCATCAGATCCTGGATCGTGATCGGCCGCTTGAGGTCGACGAGGTCGAGCGCGCCGTCCTTTTCGACGCCGACCTTAGTCTCCGCGAAGGCGGGAATGTATTTGCTCAAGGGCTCCGAAAGCAGTAGCCGGCCTTCCTCCACCATCATCATCGCCGCGAGCGAGACGATCGGCTTGGTCATGGAATAGATGCGGAAGATCGTTTCCGCGTTCAGCGCCGTTCCGTCAGGCCGTGGCCGCGCCGAAATGGCTGGCGTAGACGACCCCGCCCTTGCGATAACAGCAGCGCGGAAGCGCCGGGCACGCGTTTGCGGTCGACGAGCGATTGCAGGCCTCTGGACAACCGCTCCAGCCCTTCGCGGCGAAAATCCCGCCGCTCTCCGGATCCGACGCTCGGAAGCCCGGCCCGCTGCACAACGTCCAAATCGATCATCAAACGCTCCTCGTGCGCTCGCCGCCGCGACTTGCCCTTCCGGGTCGGCGTTTGACAAGCCCAGGCGGTCGGGCTTGGGGTCGCACCCGCATGGCCGATCTGGTTCCCCCCGCCGCCCCGCTCGCCGAGCGCCTTCGCCCGCATGATCTCAGCGAGATCGCCGGGCAGGAGCATCTGACCGGCCCCGACGGCGCGCTGACGCGCCTGATCGCCGCGCCGAGCCTGGGCTCGATGATTTTCTGGGGCCCGCCCGGCTCCGGCAAGACGACGGTCGCGCGCATGATCGGCGACGCGCGAAGGCTACGAGTTCGTCCAGGTCTCGGCGATCCATACCGGCGTCGCCGACCTGAAAAAGATCTTTGAGGCCGCGCGCGCCCGGCGCAAGGAAGGGCGCGGGACGATGCTGTTCGTCGACGAAATCCATCGCTTCAATCGCGCGCAGCAGGATTCGTTCTTGCCCGTCATGGAGGACGGCAGCATCACGCTGATCGGCGCGACGACGGAAAACCCGTCGTTCGAACTCAACGCCGCCTTGCTGTCGCGCGCCCGCGTGCTGGTGTTCCGCGCGCTCGACGAGGCGGCGCTGGAAGCGCTTGCTGCGCCGCGCGGAAACGCTTGCTCGGCGCGCCGCTGCCGCTCGACCCCGATGCGCGCGCCGCCTTGATCGGCATGGCGGACGGCGACGGCCGCGCCGCGCTGACGCTTGGCCGAAGACGTCCTGCGCGCCGCGCGGCCCGGCGAAAGGCTCGACGCCGCGGGCCTCGTGAAGATCGTGCAGCGGCGCGCGCCGATTTACGACAAGGCGCAGGATGGCCACTACAACCTGATTTCGGCGCTGCATAAATGCGTGCGCGGCTCGGACCCCGACGCGGCGCTGTATTATCTCGCGCGCATGCTCGACGCGGGCGAAGATCCGCTGTTCATCGCCCGCCGCGTCGTGCGCATGGCCTCCGAAGACATCGGCCTCGCCGATCCGCAGGCGCTTGCCGTCGCCCTCGCCGCCAAGGATTCCTACGATTTTCTCGGCTCCCCCGAGGGCGAACTGGCGATCGCCGAAGCCGTCGTCTATGTCGCCACTGCGCCGAAATCGAACGCGGTCTACACCGCCTTCGCCGCCGCGCAGGAGCTGGCGCGCCGGCATGGCTCGGTGACGCCGCCCAAGACGATCCTCAACGCGCCGACCAAGCTGATGAAGAGCGAAGGCTACGGTGCAACCTATCGCTACGACCATGACGAGCCGGACGCGTTCTCAGGGCAGAATTATTGGCCCGAGGCGATCGGCCGGCGGCGGCTGTACGAGCCGGTCGAGCGCGGTTTCGAGCGCGAGATGCGCAAGCGGCTGGATTATTGGGCAAAGCTCAGAAAAGAGCGCGAAGGGTAAGGCGGATTCTCGCCGATCCCGAGGCTCGGCTTGCGGCTCCGGCAGCGCCCCCCTATAAGCCCGCCGCAATCCAATCATTTTTTGTCAGGAAGCGACCACGTCCATGGCCATCGAACGCACGTTCTCGATTTTGAAGCCCGATGTCACCCGCCGCAATCTCACCGGCGCGGTCAACGCGAAAATCGAGGCCGCCGGCCTGCGCATCGTGGCGCAAAAGCGCATCCATATGACGCTCGCGCAGGCGCAGCAGTTCTATGGCGTGCACAAGGAGCGTCCGTTCTTTGGCGAGCTCGTCGAGATGATGACGGCGGCGCCGGTGGTGGTGCAGGTGCTCGAAGGCGACAACGCCATCCAGCGCTATCGCGACGTCATGGGCGCGACCAACCCGGAGAAGGCGGCGGCGGGCACGATCCGCAAGGAATTCGCGCTGTCGATGGGCGAGAATTCGGCGCACGGATCGGATGCGGCGGACACGGCGAAAGCCGAAATCGCGCAGTTCTTCTCCGGCAACGAGATCGTCGGCTAACGCTGATTAATCCCCCTCTCCCCGTCGCAGACGGGGAGAGGGACGGGGTGAGGGGCTTGGTGAGTACGCTCGAACGGTGGTGTAAATCACCCGGCCCCTCACCCTAACCCTCTCCCCGCTACGCGGAGCGAGGGGACGTTGGCTCACTCCGCCGCGGCTTCAAGCGCTTCGGCGCCGCTTCTGAACTGCATCGCGGCGAGGCGGGCATAGAGCCCGCCCTTGCGCATGAGATCGGCGTGCGTGCCCGACTCGGCGACCACGCCCTCTTGCAGCACGACAATCCGATCAGCCTTGACGATGGTCGCCAGGCGATGGGCGATCACGAGCGTTGTCCGCCCTTTCATCAGCTCTTCCAGCGCCTGCTGCACGATCGCTTCGTTGGCGGCGTCGAGCGACGAAGTCGCCTCGTCCAGCAGCAGCGTCGGCGCGTCCTTTAGCAGCGCCCGGGCGATGGCGATGCGCTGGCGTTCGCCGCCCGACAGCATCACGCCGCGCTCGCCGAGCGGCGTCGCGAAGCCCTGGGGCAGCGCGGCGACGAAATCATAGGCGGCGGCGCGGCGGGCGGCGTGCTCGATCTCGGCCTGGCTGGCGCCCGGGCGGCCATAGCCGATATTCTCAGCGACTGTGGCGGCGAAGATGAACGGCTCCTGCGGCACGAAGGCGAGCGCGCCGCGAAGGTCCTTGAAAGCCATCGTGCGCACGTCGCGCCCATCGAGCCGAACGGCGCCGCCTTGCGGATCGTAAAACCGCTCGGCGAACTGAAACAGCGTCGATTTACCCGCGCCCGAGACGCCGACGATGGCGACGACTTCGCCGCGCGGCACCTGAAAATCGACGCCGCGCAGCACCGGCGCGTCGGGACGGCCGGGATAGGCGAAAACCACGCGGTCGAAGGCAAGCGCGCCCTGCACCGGGCTGGCGATCGGCGCGGCGTTCGCGGGCGACACGATCGCCGGCTTCTTGTCCAGGAGTTCGCCGATGCGTGCCGCGGCGCCCGCCGCCGCCGAGACGTCGCTCCAGACCTGGCTGAGTTCGCCGATCGCGCCGCCGCCGAAGATCGCATAGAGCACGAATTGCGACAGCGTTCCGCCGCACAAATTGCCCGCAACGACGTCGCGCGCGCCGAACCAAAAATCGCCACCACGCTGCCGAACACCAGAAACAACGCCGCCACCGTCACGACGGCGCGCACCTTGGTCATTTCGCGCGCGGCGGCGAACGCCTCGTACGAGGCCGCGCCGTAGCGTGCCGCGGTGGCGCGCTCGGCGCCGAAGGCCTGCATCACCCGCACGCCCGAAAGGCTTTCGCTGGCGAAAGCGGTGGCGTCGGCGAGCCGGTCCTGCGCCGCCTTGGCGCGATGGCGCACCGAGCGTCCGGCGGCATAGAGCGGCAGCACGATCACGGGGATGGCGACGATCGCGTAGGCCGAAAGCTTTGGGCTGGTGACGACCATCATCGCCACCGCCCCGACCGCCATGAACAAGATTGCGCAACGCCACCGAGGCGGAGGAGCCGAAAGCGGCCTTGAGCTGGGTGGTGTCGGCGGAGAGCCGCGAAATTAACTCGCCCGTACGCTCGTTGTCGAAAAAGCTGAGATCGAGCGTCGCCAGATGCGCGAACAGAGTCGGTGCGCAAATCGGCGACGACCTGCTCGCCCAGCGTCATCACGAGATAGAAGCGCCAGCCCGACGCCAGCGCCGAGCACGGCGGCGAGAACGATCAGCCCGACGAAATAAGGGCTCGATCTCGCCGCCGCTGGCGGCGTCGAAGCCATGGTCGATCATGAAGCGGAAGGCGATCGGCACGGCGAGCGAAGCCGCCGAAGCGACGGCGAGCGCGACGAGCGCGGCGGCGATCCGCCCTTTGTATTTGAAGGCGTACGGCAGCAGCGGGCGCAGCGCGGCAAGGCTCGGCGGCCGCGACGGCTTTTCGACAGGGGATGGGCTCAACGGCTCACGCTTCGGCATTTCGGGCTCTAAATAGGCGAATGGCCCTCGCGCGTCCTGCCACAAAGCGCCGCGGCGGCAAAGGTTCGCACGGCGGCTTGCCATGCACGGCCGTCTCGATTATAGACCCGCCTCGAATTTTGAGGGGCCCTGGGCGAGCAGCCTGGAGGCCTCGTTTGTTTGTGCAGGATATCCGCCGATGAAGGCCGACACGCATCCCAACTACCACATGATCAAAGTGATCATGACCGACGGCACCGAATACATGACCCGCTCGACCTATGGCGAGGAAGGCGCGACGCTGAACCTCGACATCGATCCGTTGACCCATCCGGCCTGGACCGGCGGCTCGGCGCATCTGACCGACCGCGGCGGCCGCCTGTCGCGTTTCAGCACGCGCTTTGCCGGCTTGAAGGTCGGCAAGGTGGAAGGCGCGAAGTAAGCTTCGACCTTTTCAAAGTTTTAGGCGGCGGATCGAGGTCACCTCGCCGCCGCCTTTTTGCTGTGTGCGGCGCTCCGCCTCGGCGAGCGGCTCTCGTGTCACCATCATCGCGTGCCCATTGGCGTGCAACAGGTGGGCGTCGTCGGTCATGACGCCGATATGGCCCTTCCAGAACACCAGATCGCCGCGGCGGAGATCGCGCGACCCTAGCGGCAGCGGTTCGCCAAGCGCCTTCTCCTGCATGTCGGTGTCGCGCGGCGCAGCCATGCCTGCTAGCGCAAGCGCGCCTTGCACCAGCCCAGAGCAGTCGATTCCTTCCGAGGTGCGGCCGCCCCATAGATAGGGCGTATGGAGGAAACGTTCGGCGATGGCGACGAAGTCGCTCTCGGTGTGGCCGATAGGCGCAATGTGGCCGGCTATGACAAAGCCGCCGCCCGCCAGCTTCGCAAAGCGTTCGTCGACAGACTCCACCGTCAACAACGACCCCATCGGGAGCGCCAGCACCGGCGGCGTCTTGATGCTCGCCTCGGGATAGAGATGGCCGCGCAGGCTGACGACTCGGTGGGTCGGCGCGTGAGCGGCTCCGAGCAAGTCGGACAGCAAATAGCCGACATAGCCGTCGCGGCTCAGTTGCACCCACGCCCATCCGTCGCGCTCGTCGTAGACGTCGACAGCCTCGCCAAACAGCGCCTGCGTCTCCTGCGGCGCCGAATTCGCTCGGCGCGCGGCGCAAGGACGCGACGCTTACGGCGATGGACCGGGCGCGGGGCGCAACGAAGCGCGGCGCGTCGACGCGGCCACGCAGGCTTTCCGCGGCAAGGTCGGCGCGAGCTGGCGTGAGGCGAGGGTCGAAGGACAGTTGGGGCATGGAATGGCGCTCAATAGGCCGCGCGGAAATAAAGGCCGCGCCGGGCCGCCGCAACTCATCATGGCCCGGTGAAGATTGAGTTGCCGCCGTGGGCGGCCAGGCCTAGGCTTTGCCACATCTCGCGAGGGCCACCGCGCCATGAGCCAAAGCCCCGTCCCGCCCGGCCCGGGCGAAACCCACGCGGTGTTCAATCAGCCGCTGCCGCTCGTCGACGTCAACCTCTACGCGACCGACGCCGCGCTCATCGAGGCGGCGGAACGCGAAGGCGCTCATGGCATGGCCAACGAGCTCGCTGCCTTCGGCGCCGAAATCGGCCGGGCCGCCTGGTTCGAGGACGGCGACCGCGCCAACCGCCTTGCGCCCCGAATTAGAAACGCATGACCGCGGCGGCCGGCGCATCGATTTCGTGCGTTATTGCGAAGCCTATCACCGACTGATGGCCCATGCGATCGATCACGGTCTGCACGCTTCGCCCTGGAAGGCGCCGGGGCCCGGCGCGCATGTCGCGCGGGCGGCAAAATTCTACATGCAGACGCAAGTCGAGGCCGGGCATCTTTGCCCGATCACGATGACCTTCGCCGCGACGCAAAGTCTTCGGCATCAGCCGGAGCTCGCCAAGGCCTGGCTGCCGAAACTGCATGCCCGCGCCTACGACTCCGCCAACGCGCCGATGGAGGGCAAGCGCGGGCTGACAATCGGCATGGCGATGACGGAGAAGCAGGGCGGCTCGGACGTGCGCGCCAACACCACGTGCGCCACGGCGCAGGCTGACGGCTCCTATGCCCTCACGGGGCACAAGTTCTTCATGTCGGCGCCGATGAGCGACGCCTTTCTGGCGCTGGCGCAAGCGCCCGGCGGCCTGACCTGCTTTCTCGTGCCGCGCTGGCGGCCGGACGGCGCGAAAAACCAGGTCGAGTTGATCCGCCTCAAGCAAAAGATGGGCAACCGCTCGAACGCTTCGGCTGAGACGGAATGGCGCGGCGCGTATGGGGCGCGCGTCGGCGAGGAAGGGCGCGGTGTCGCTGCCATCATCGACATGGTGGGGATGACGCGGTTCGACTGCATCCTCGGCTCCGCCGGCGGCATGCGCGCGGCGACGATGCAGGCGATCGACTGGACCCGGCAGCGGCAGACGTTTGGCGTGACGCTGGCGCATCATCCGATCATGGCGGCGACGTTGGCGGACCTGGCGATTGAATCGGAGGCTGCGCTGGCGCTGGCGCTGCGGCTCGCGCGGGCGCTGGACGCTGGCGAGCAAAGCCTGCTGCGGCTGGCGCTGCCGCTCGGCAAATACTGGGTGTGCAAGCGCACGCCGGCGCATGCCTATGAAGCGATGGAGTGTTGGGGCGGCAGCGGCTTCATGGAGGATTCGCCGATGCCGCGGCTCTATCGCGAGGCGCCGGTCAACGCGATCTGGGAGGGCAGCGGCAACATCCAGGCGCTCGACGTCCTGCGGGCGTTGCAGCGCGAGCCCGAGGCGAAAGCCGCCTATTTCAAGGAGCTCGCCGCCGCCCATGGCGCTTACCGCGCGCTGGACGAGGAAACCGTAGCGCTGCACACGGCGCTCGAGGACCTCAGCCGCTTCGAGGCGCAGGCGCGGAGCCTATGCGACCGCATGGCGGTGGCGCTGCAGGTCAGCCTTCTGGCGCGAGGAAACGCGAAAGCCGTGGCCGACGCCTTCGTCGCCTCGCGCATTGCGATGCGCGGGACGCATCATTTTGGCGCACTGCCTGAGGGCGTAGAGGCGAACTCCATCGTCGAGCGCGCCGCGGCGCGATAGGGAGTCCCTTCTCCACGGAGTGGAGAAGGGGTCCGTCGAAGACCTAGTCGTTGCGCTGGATGAGGTAGCGGTAGACGCCGGCTTCGACCGAATGAGCCGTCAGCGTGTTGCCGGTGGCGCGGCAAAAGGCTTCAAAATCGGCGACGGAGCCGGGGTCGGTCGCCAACACTTCGAGCGTGCCGCGCGGCGGCACGTCCTTCAGCGCCTTCTTGGCTTTGAGGATCGGCAGCGGGCAGTTAAGGCCCCTGGCGTCCAACGTCGCATCGACCATGACAAGCGTCCTCTTTCAATCGGGCGTCAAATAAACAGATTCACGTCCGACTTCAGCGCCTGCTCCATGTAGGTCGCGGCGCCGCCGATTTTCACGCCTTCGATCATGTCGTCTACGGAATATTCGAACAGGTCCATGGTCATCCGGCAGCCGATCAGCTTGACCTCGGATTCGACGGCGGCTTCGCGCAGTTCCTCGATCGAGGCGACGCCCTTCTTCTTGATCAGGTTCTTCATCATCGTCGTCGCCGCCGCGTCGGCGCCGGGCAGCATGCCCATGACGTTCGGCATGGCCATATGCATGCCCATCACCGGCATCTTCATCGCGGCGTTGCCGAGCGCGGTGATCTGCAGATCGAGTTTCTTCAGCAGCAGCGGCAGGCCGTAGAAGGTGAAAAACATCGTGACGTCGACGCCCATCGCGGCGGCGGTGGTGGCGAGGATGAACGGCGGGTAGGCCCAATCGAGCGAGCCTTTGGTGACGATGATCGTCATCGTCTTGGCGTTGGCATTTTTGACGCTCGGCGCATCCATGGCGGGACCCTTTGAACTTGCGACCGTCTTTACGCGATATTGGCCGACGACGGAAGGAAGTGCGGGGAGAGGGGGAAGGCCCGCTACTTGCCGGACATGTCCAGCGAGAACCCGAAGTCGCCGTAGATCCAGGTGTCCTTGTCGCGAATGATCGCCTGCACCGGCAGCGCCGGCGTTGCGACCTTCATGCCGTCCATCTTCGTCACCGCCGTGCCGATGGCCAGGAACTCGACGAGCCCCGAGCCGATTTCCGAGATGAAGGTCTTTACGCCGACCACGTCTTCCGCGCCGAGCGCGTCGGCTTCGTCCTTCAACCGGCCGATGGCGATTTCGCGCGCGTCGTGGATGAGCGTGGTCAGCTCGGTGATCTCGCCGCGCTTGAACGACTTGAACGCGGCGAGAAAGCCCTGCGCCATGCCGAGCGAATAGATCGACGTCGAAATCAGCAGCTTCACCGGCGCGTAACCCAGGCTGGAAAGCGCCCAAAGCTCCTCGCCGGTCAGGTCTGAGGTCACGGGGTTGGCGAAGTATTTTTGCGGCAAGGCGGGGTGGACGGCCGCCGTGCCCGACATCATCATTTCATGCGTGCCGGCCCACGGGCAGATCGTGGTGCGGATGCCGACGACCGCGTTGGCCTTGTCTTCGCGCGCCGCGTTCACCATGCGCCCCAGCGCCATGTGCCGCGTCGCGTTGAAAACGTCGCTGTACTCGCGGATCTCGCCACGGCCCATGGTCTTGAGGCCGCCGAGAAAACCGCCGCCGATGCCCATGGAATAGGCGACGTTGCCGAAGACATGCTGCAGCGGCGCATAGCCGGCGTCCATGTGGCAATAGAGTTCCTGCGCGTCGCCGGCGCTGGTGAAGAACGGCCCGCCTGCGCTCGAAGCGTGAATGCACGAGCCGACAAAAAGAAACTCGGTCGAGCCGTGGAACGAGCGCAACTCGCCCGTCACGCCGGCGACGCCGGAGGCGCCGTTGTCGGCCGCCTCCTTCACCATGCGGGCGAACGACGCTTGCCGTCCCTCGTGGATCGCCTGCGTGACTTGCGGCACCTCGCCGCCGAGCAGATTGCTCATGCCGGCGCCGAGCGAGCCAAGAAAGCCCATGGAATTGACGCTGTTGCCGACGACGAGCTCGCCGGCGGAATAGCCCTTCAGCGCAAGGCAAAAGATTTCGTTGCCGGAAAGTCCCGTTACTTTCGCCATGCGGTCCCCCCAACGCTGCGTCACGCGCGTGAGGAGACTATGCGCTGAAAGCGAATATTCCCCAAGCCGGCCGGCGTTTGAGCGCTACCGCGTCGCCGCCTGCTTCACGCCCCAGGCGCCGATGCCCGCGAGCGCCGCTGAGATCAGCACGTTGTAGTTCGCCAGCGACAACCCGAAAATGCGGATCTGCACTTCGTCGCAGCGCACCACCTTGATCGTCTTCAACTGATTGAGCAGGTCGCCCGCTTTCAGCGGCATGGCGTCGGCGGCGCCGGTGCAGGCGGTCGGGCCTTGCCAGAATTTCCACTCGACGCCGGAATGGTAGATCGCCAGGCCCATATTGGCGAGGAAGATCAGCGCGAGCGCCGCAAGGAACAGGATCGCGACGGCGCGCGGCAGGCGCGCCGCGACAAGCGCGGCGACCGCCGCAAGGGGAATGCCGACGTAATAGGCTGTCCGCTGCTCCAGGCAGAGGTCGCAGGGTTGAATGCCAAAGGCCTGGAAGATCCAGGCGCCGCCAATCGTCAGAGCCCCGAGAAGCGCGATCGCCAGCGCAGCGTTGCTTGCGGGCGTGCGCCAGGTTTGCTCGACGCTCATAGAATTTTCACCGCGAGATAGAAGCCGACAACGATAATGCCCAGGCTTATGGCCAAAAAGGCGGCGAAATGACGCTCAAGCGCCCCGCGCAGCGGATCGCCGAAACGATGCAGCAGACCGGCGACGATGAAGAAGCGGGCCCCGCGGGTGAGCAGGGAAAGGCCGATGAACGTCCAAAAGCTGTACCCGAGCAGCCCAGAGACGATGGTCACGAGCTTGTAAGGGATCGGCGTCAGACCTTTGAGCAGGATCACCCAAGCGCCGTATTGCGCATAGGTCTGCTTCAGCGTCGCGACGCGGTCCTGATAGCCGTAGAGGTCGATCAGCCAGACGCCGACGCTGTTATAGAGCGCGGCGCCGATCCAGTAGCCGAGCGCGCCGCCGGCTACCGAGGCGAGCGCCGCGATCGCGGCATAGCGCCAGGCCGCGCGTGGCTTAGCCAGCGCCATCGGCGCCAGCAGCAAATCGGGGGGAAGCGGGAAAAACGAGCTCTCGGCGAAGGCGACAAGGGCCAGCGCCCATTCGGCGTGGGGCCCCTGGGCGAGCGCCATCAGCCAATCGTAGAGACGTTTGAACATGCGCGATTCGGGCCCAGCCTTGGGTTCGGCGTTAAAGCCGGCGGAGCCTTCAACGCAAATTCCGTCAGGATGAGGCCAGGCATGGCGGCGCATTTCCTTTTCCTGACCAAGTTCGCTTACAAATGGCCCCGCGCACGTTTCGCCGCGCGAAAGTGGGGAGGCCATGCGTGTTCCAGAGCGCTGAAATTCTGGCGATCGCGATCGCGATCTTCGTCGTCGTGACCATCCTGATGGGCGTGCGGCAGATGCCGCAGGGCTTCAACTACACGGTCGAGCGCTTTGGCCGCTATCACAAGACGCTGACGCCGGGCCTCGGCCTGATCATGCCCTATGTCGACCGCGTCGGCCGCAAGCTGAACGTCATGGAGCAGGTGATCGACGTGCCCTCGCAGGAGATCATCACCAAGGACAATGCCACCGTCACGGTCGACGGCGTCGCGTTCTATCAGGTGCTCGACGTGCGCAGCGCCTCCTACGAGATCTCCAATCTCGAACAGGCGCTGCTCAATCTGGTGATGACCAATATCCGCACGGTGATGGGCTCGATGGACCTCGACCAGTTGCTGTCGCATCGCGACGAGATCAACACGCGCCTGCTCAGCGTCATCGACGCCGCCGTCGCAGCCCTGGGGCATCAAGGTGACGCGCATCGAGATCAAAGACATCGAGCCGCCGAAGGACCTCGTCGACTCGATGGGCCGGCAGATGAAGGCGGAGCGCGAAAAGCGCGCCGTGATCCTGGAGGCCGAGGGCATGCGCCAGGCCGACATCACCCGCGCCGAAGGCAAGAAACAGGCGGTGGTGCTGGAGGCCGAAGGGCGCAGGGAAGCCGCCTTCCGCGACGCCGAAGCGCGCGAGCGCCGGCGCAGGCCGAGGCCAGGCGGCCAGACGTGTTGTCCGAAGGCGCTCGCCGACGGCAATGTCGCGGCGCTCAACTACAATCTCGCCGAGAAATACGTCCGCGCTCTGACCGCGCTGGCGACGGCGCCCAACCAGAAGACGATGATCGTGCCGCTGGAGCTTTCTTCGCTCGCGGGCACGCTCGGCGGCATCGCGCAAATCGTGCAAGCCAGCCTCGCCGAAGGCGCCGCCGTCGCGCCGACGCCGCCCACCGTGCCCAACACAAGGAATTCGTAATGTCGAAGCTTTTGGACCGCGTCGCCATCGTCACCGGCGCCGCCAACGGCATCGGCCTCGCTTGCGCGCAACGGTTCGCCGCGGAAGGGGCGAAAGTGATGATCGCCGACATCGACCGCGACGGCGGCGAGGCTGCGGCGAAGCTGCTCCGCGCGCAAGGCAAGGAGGCGGCGTTTTGCGCCGTCGACGTCACCAAGCGCGCCGACCTCGAATTCGATGTTCGAAAAGACGCGCGCCGCCTTCGGGCCGGTGAATATTCTACTCAACGACGCCGGCATCGCGCCGCACGCGACCCTGGTGGAAATGAGCGACGAGCTGTTCGACAAGGTGATCGCGACCAACCTGCGCTCGGCCTTCATCGGCACGCAATTGGCGGCGCGCGCGATGATCGCGGCGAAGATTCCCGGCGTCATCATCAACATGTCCTCGGTCAACGCGCTGGTCGGCATCGCCGGGCTCTCCGCCTATAGCGCCACCAAAGGCGCGCTGAATCAGCTCACCAAGGTCGCCGCGATCGAATTTGCGCCGCACGGCATCCGCTGCGTCGCCATCGGCCCGGGCACGATCATGACCGAACTCGCCAAGAAGGCGGTCATGACAGACGACGGCGCGCGCAAGCGCATTCTTTCGCGGACGCCGCTGGGACGCGCGGGCGAGCCGGAGGAAATCGCTTCGGTTGCGGCGTTCCTCGCCAGCGACGACGCTTCGTACATCACGGGGCAGACGATCTATCCGGACGGCGGGCGATTGGCGCTGAACTACACGATGCCGGCGGCGGACTGAGGCGCGCCCCTTCTCCACTTCGTGGAGAAGGGGCCGCGTCGTTGCTACGTCAGCGCGCCCAAAAAACTCTTCCGCACGAACACGAGCACGTCCCCCGGCCCATGCGCCGCCGCGAACAGCAGGCCGGCCGCGAAAGGGAAGTGGCTGATGAAGGCGCCGAACTCGCTTTGATCGGTCCAATGGCTCGGGCCATGAAAGGCGAAGCCGAGGAAGACGACATAGACCGCCGCCGTCAAAGCCGCCTCGGTGAAGAACGCGCCGGTGAGGAAAGCGAGCACCAGCGCCAGTTCGTAGATCGCCGCGATGACGGCGAGGGGGAAGGCGAGGGGGAAGCCGGCCGCCGCGATGTAGCCGGCGGTCCCCGAGAGGTCGACGAACTTGAACACGCAGCCCAGCGTGAACATCGCGGCGAAGATAAGCCGGCCGACGATGACGCAGGCGCGGCCGAGGCCCGCGGGCGAAGGCATGGCGGGCTCCTCAGTGCGACGCGGGCATTTGCAACATGTCGACGTAGACGACTTCCCAGATATGGCCGTCCGGGTCGTCAAAACTGCGCCCGTACATGAAGCCGTGATCTTGCTTCGGATTGACGTCAGCCCGGCCGCCAGTGGCTGCCGCCGCCTGCGTCATCGCATCCACCTGCGCCCGATTTTCCGCGGAGAGCGCAAGCATCACTTCGCTCTCGCGGCGGGAGTCGACGATCGGCTTCTGCGTGAAGACCTTCCACTTCTCATGCGTGAGCAGCATCGCGAAGATGGTTTCTGAGATCACCATGCACGCCGAATTTGCGTCGGAGAACTGCGGGTTCTTCGTTGCGCCAATCGCCGCATAGAACGCTTCCGATTTCGCGAGGTTGGCGACGGGCAGGTTGACGAAAATCATCTTGGCCATGGGCGTTTCCTTCCTTTCGTGTTGGCGAAGAGCGGTTCAAGCCTGCAGCTGAGCCAGATACTCTTCGAGTTGCTCGAACGTGCCGGTGAAGCCGCCGGTCATGCTGGCGCGGCCAGCGTCGAACGCCTCGTTGGCGACCGCGTCGGCATTGTGCGGAGCCCAGCTGATCGTCAGCCGCGACCGCCCCCCGCCGATGTCGGCAAATGTGGTCGTCGCCAGCATCTCCAGCGGCCAGGTCGGCGCCATGGGATGTCGGGTGAGATTGCGGTCTTTGTCGGAGAAGGATTGAAGGTGCACGATCTTCGCGTTCGGCACGATTTCGAGATAGCGCTGCAAACCCCACATTTCAGAGCCGTCGGGCGCTTCGAGGCAGTAGTGGTAGGAACCGCCGGGGCGAAAATCCAAGTCGGCGTGGGTCGTCTTGAAGCCCTTGGGGCCGAACCAGTTCGCGAGGTGTTTTGGCTCCGAGCTGACGGCGAACAGGAGCGCCAGCGGGGCCTTGACGTCGCGGGAAATCGTGAAGGGCGCGGCTTGCTTCATTGTTTTTCTCCTTTGGCGTTTGGGGTCTGCGGCGCTTCGGGTTGAAGCATCGCAAGATAGGCTTCCAGGCGATCGAGGCTCTGCTCGGTGGCGGCGCGCAGTTCATCGATCCAATGCGTGGCCTCGTCGATCGGAGCGGATTCAAGTTTGCACGGGCGCCACTGCGCCGTCCGGCTGCGGCTGATGAGGCCGCCGCGCTCAAGGCTCTTGAGATGCTTAGTGACGGCTGGGGCGCTCATGTGCAGCGGCTTTGCGAGCTCCTGCACCGAGGTCTCCCCGAGCGCCAGCCGCGCCAAGATCGCCCGCCGCGCCGGATGGGCGAGGGCGGCGAATGTCAGGCTGAGGGGGTCTGCGCTCATCGACGATTTACCGAATAGGTAATTAACGTATTGGTTAAATACACAGGCGAAGAGCACCCGTCAATCCATTGTGAGCCGACGGGCCGCCAGGGTTGCTCTTGCCGTCGCAACGTTCTACACGCGCCGCCTCCCCGGAACCCTTGAAGCGAGCCTCATGCGTCCCTCAAAACGCGCCAACGACGAACTGCGGAAAGTGACTTTCGAACGCGGCGTCGCGCGCTATGCCGAGGGCTCCTGCCTTGTCAGCTTTGGCGAGACGAAAGTGCTGTGCACGGCCTCGCTCGAAGACAAGCCGCCGCCGTGGCTGCGCGGGCAGGGGCGCGGCTGGGTGACGGCGGAATACGCCATGTTGCCGCGCGCCACCCACACGCGCACGCGTCGCGATTCCTCGGCGGGGAAGGTCAATGGCCGGGCGCAAGAGATCCAGCGCCTGATCGGCCGTACCCTGCGCGCGATCGTCGATCTGCCCAAGCTCGGCGAGCGGCAGATTTCGATCGATTGCGACGTGCTGCAGGCGGACGGCGGCACGCGCACGGCTTCAATCACCGGGGGCTGGATTGCGCTGCGCGATTGCCTGGAATGGATGAAGTCGCGTTCAATTCTGAAGGAGAGCCCGCTGCGTGGACACGTGGCCGCGATTTCGTGCGGCATCGTCGGCGGCGCGACGGTGCTCGACCTCGACTATGACGAAGATTCTTCCGCCGAGACCGACGCTAATTTTGTCATGAAGAGCGACGGCGGCCTGATCGAAGTGCAGGCGACCGCGGAAAACGCCCCGTTCTCCGAGGCGCAATTGGCCGAAATGCTGGCGCTAGCGAAGAAGGGCACGAACGAACTGTTTGCGCTGCAGAAAGCGGCGATCGCGTAACCGTCCGGAACGCCGTCGCCGCCAAGCCCGCGCGCCGTCCCGTAAGAACGCTTCATTAGCCCTCACGCCCATCATTACCGCGAATTCCTGTTCCGTTAACCCCCGGGAAAGGCGCGAAATGAGAGACAGAGCGGGTCAGGGGCGTTCAGGGACACGCGTCATGTTGGTCAGCTTTTCAGAGGCCCTCGAAGGGCGCAAGGTTTCTCCCCTCGGCCGCCTTCGCGCCGTGGGCGCCTGGCGCGGCGCGGCGTCCGCCGCCGATAAGGAAACCGCAATCAAGGCCCTGATGCTCGAAGCGGAAGAATTCGGCGCCGACGGCGTCATCGACGTGCAATTTGAGACCGACGCGCTCGCCAGCGCCGACATCGACGGCGCCCATCTGTTGCGCCTGACCGCCACCGGCCTCGCGGTGCGTTTCGCCGCCTAACCGCTAATTGGCAAAATCATCGGGGCGTGGCTGACCGCCTCCAGAAACTTCAAGAAATCCGACCGCGGCAAACCGGTCGTGCGCGTGTTCACCAGCGGGTGAAAGTTCAGCCGCTCGTGGCGCATCAGCGGCGCATCGAGCACCACAGTCGCGCGGCCCTCGCGGTCATTGACCGCGGCAAAGGGCGTCACCGCTCCGGGCTTCACGCCAAGCACCTCTTCGAGCAATTCGGGCGTGCCGAACGACACCCGCCCAGCGCCGCCGATGACTTCGTGCACCTTCTTCAAGTCGATGCGCGCGGACTCCTCGAGCACGAGCAGGAAGATCCTTCCCTTCTTGTCGCGCACGAACAGGTTCTTGGCGTGCGCCGCCGGAGATTTCGCCGCGCAAAGCCTTGGAGTCCTCGACCGTGTGAAGCGGCGGATGCTCGATCGTCGCCGTCTCCAGGCCGAGCGCGGTCAGGCCGTGCAGGAGTTCGTCAGAGGTCAGCGGCCGGCCGTCGGGAAGGGGGAACGTCATGCCCCTTTTTGTCACGCACCCTGCGACGATGCAAAGGCCAGCGCCAGGCCAAAGGCCAGCACGCCGACCGCCGCCGCAAACTCCACCACGCGCGCCGTCAAGGCGAGGCGGGTCTCGTCGCCCGACGCCGCCCGCATCGCCGCCGCCTTGAACAGCGCGGCGGCGGCCGCGATCGCGCCGGTGGTGACGGCGGTGCCGAACGCCATGGCGAAAGTCGTGGCGATGCCGGCCCAAAACAGCCCTTGCGCCAGCGTGAACACCAGGACCAGCAGGGCGCCGGAGCAGGGGCGCGAGCCCGCAGCGATCACCGTCGTGATCGCGCCGCGCCAGGTGAAGCCCTCGCCGAGCGCAGCGGCGTCCAGCGTGTGCAAATGGCCACAATCGGGATCGACGGCGGCGACGCCGGGTTCGGCGGCGCGGAAGGCCGAGAGCGTCGCCTTGGGCTGGGCGCTTTGCCACGGCGCTCCCGCGTAAAGCGCGGAGGCGGCGATCGACTCGCGCCGTTGAAAACGCAGTTTTAGCGCCCGCAGCAACGCGCCGCCCTTGCTCCACACGAGATAGGCGCCGATCGCCGCGACGCCGAGGTCGCTCGCCAGCGCCAGCCAATCGGCGGCGTTGTTCATCACGGGCGCCGTGACGTTGAAGATGATCGCCAGCACGCTGACCAGCGCCACCGCCACCGCCGCCTGCAGGATTGCGGCGAGGAAAGCGAGCACGATGCCGCGCCGCAAGGCCTTGTCGTTCGCGGTGACGTAGGAAGCGATGATCGCCTTGCCGTGGCCGGGGCCGGCCGCATGGGCGACGCCATAAAGCGCGCCGAGGCCGAGTAGGCCCCACAGCGCCGCAGGGTTGTCGTGCAGCGCCTTAACGTCGGCGGTGATCATGTGGGTAAACAGCGACTGCAGATTGAGCAGCCAGCCGACGAGGCCGGTCTCCGCGCCGCCGCCGCCCTCGCCGCCGCCCACAGCGAACGGCCGCATCGCCGCCACAGCCGTCACCGGCGGAAGCGTAAGGCCGGCGGGCAGGACGATGCGCAGCCAAAGGCTCATGGGCTGGGCCTTACGGGCACGCGAGAATGCCGCGCGGGGCCATTTTGAAGCCGAAATCGGACCCGGGGGAGAGGTTGGAGAAAAAGCTCTCGCTCAGCTTCTGCTTGTCGGAATCGTCGAGCGGCTTGGGCTTGTTGATCGAAATCGAGCAGCCCTTGGGCGCGTTGACGAGGGTCAGCGGGTCTTTGTCCTCGAACTCGAAATCGAAGAAATATTCGGGGTCGGCGACCAGCAGCGAGCCGTAACGTCCAGGAGCGGTCGGGGTCTTGAGCGGCATGACGACGTGGAACGTTACCAGATGGTCCGGCCGCTCCTCCATCCAATAATCCGTGATGTCGCCGAACGCGACCGGCTTGCCGTTGACCTTGAGCGAGGTGAAGTAGCCGATGTCCGCGAGGCCGCCGGCGTTTTCCTTGGCGAGCGGCGCGAACAGCTCGCGCGTCACCAACTTGCCGGCCGGCGCCAGGCCCTGCGTCGCATAGGCCGAATATTGATCGTCGAACACCCAGTCGTGCGTCAGCGAATCGAGCTTGCCGCTGTCGTCGAAATGCACTTGCGTGCGAACGGTGATCCAGACGTGCGGGTGCGCCAAAGCCGGCACAGGCGCCAGACCCGCCGCCAAGGCGGCCGCAGGCAGAAGACAACGCAGAAGGGACGGCATGCCAAGCTTGAACCGCCGCGAGGCGGCCAAAGTGTGGCGCCTATTCCACATCTTCGACGGCGACGGTGCGGCCGGAAAGTTTGAGGGCGAGCGAAGCCTCCATGAAGGCGTCGAGGTCGCCGTCGAGCACCTCGCCGGTGGCGCTGGTGGTGTGGCCCGTGCGCAGGTCCTTCACCATCTGATAGGGCTGCAAGACATAGGAGCGGATCTGGTGGCCCCAGCCGATCTCCGTCTTCGAGGCGGCGTCGGCGGCGGTGGCGGCTTCCCGCTTCTCGAGTTCCCGCTCGTAGAGCCGGGCGCGCAGCATGTTCCAGGCGGTGGCGCGGTTCTTGTGCTGGGAGCGCTCGGACTGGCAGGCGACCACGATGCCGGTGGGGATGTGGGTGATGCGCACGGCAGACTCGGTCTTGTTGACGTGCTGTCCGCCGGCGCCTGAGGCGCGATACGTGTCGATGCGGCAGTCGCCTTCGTTGACGTCGACATTGATGCGGTCGTCGACGACCGGATAGACCCAAACCGAAGCAAAGCTGGTGTGCCGCCGGGCATTGGAGTCGAACGGGGAAATCCTGACCAGGCGATGCACGCCGGACTCGGTCTTCGTCCAGCCGTGCGCGCTTTCGCCCTTGATCATCAGCGTCGCCGACTTAATGCCGGCTTCGTCGCCGTCGGTCTCTTCGATCAGCTCGACTGAAAACTTCCGCCGCTCCGCCCAGCGCGTGTACATGCGAAGCAGGATGCGCGCCCAGTCGCAGCTTTCCGTGCCGCCGGCGCCGGAGTGAATTTCGATATAGGTGTCGTTGCCGTCGGCTTCGCCCGAGAGCAGCGCCTCGAGCTGGCGCCGTTCGACGTCGGCCTTCAGGTTTTTGAGCATGCCGAGACCCTCGGCCTCGGTGGCGGCGTCGTCCTCGGCTTCGCCGAGCTCGACCAGGGTCTTGCCGTCGTCGAGTTCGCGCTCGATCCTTTTCAGCGAACCCAGCCGATCCTCGAGCTGGGTGCGCTCACGCATCAGCTTCTGCGCCGCTTCCGGATCGTTCCAGAAATTGGCGGCTTCGGATTTGGCGTTCAGTTCGGCAAGGCGCCGTGTGGCGGTCTCGACGTCAAAGATGCCTCCTCAGCAATCCCGCGGATTGCTCGATGTCTTCAACGAGGGCTTGGGCTTCGGCGCGCATGGCTGTCTTTAAATAGGTCCGGCTCAGGAAAAAGCGAATCGGGACGCTTGAAGCGCCGTCAATACAGGCCGCCGGGCCCGGACACCACCGTCGCCGGCGTGATGTCGACGCCAGCGGTCGCAGCGCCGCCTCCGCCTCCGCCGCCCCCGCCATTGTAGCCATCCGGCGGCTCGGTGCCCGGCTTGAACGCTTCCATGATCGAGCCCGGGCCGCTGCCGCGCATGCCAGAAGCGACCTGCACGGAGATCAGCTTGATGCCAGGGGGAACGCGGAACGGCGTGTCCGGCACATTGGCGAGCGCCAGTTTCATGAAGTCGCGGAAAATCGGGGCGGTGTAGAGCGCGGCCTGGGCGCTATCGCCGAGCGAGCGCGGCTTGTCATAGCCCATGAACACGCCAAACGTCAGGTTTGGCGAAAAGCCGACGAACCAGAGGTCCTTGGCGTCGTTGGTGGTGCCCGTCTTGCCAGCCAGATGCTTGCCGACTTCCTTGATGGCGATGCCGGTGCCACGCTGGATGACGCCTTCCATGATCGAGGTGATCTGGTAGGCGCTCAGGGGATCGATCACCTGCTCGCGCTTGTCGACCAAGGTCGGCTCGTCCTGGTTGTCCCATTTCACGGCGTCGCAGCCTTGGCAGATGCGCTCGTCGTGTTTGTAGATCGTGGTGCCCCAGCGGTCCTGGATGCGGTCGATCAGCGTCGCCTTCACGCGCTTGCCGCCGTTGGCGAACATCGAATAGGCGGTCGTCATGCGCATGACGGTGGTTTCGCCGGCGCCGAGCGACATCGCCAGGAACGGCGGCAGGTTGTCGTAGACGCCGAAATCGCTTGGCGTATTCCACGATCAGCGGCATGCCGAGATCGCGGGCGAGGCGCACAGTCATCTGGTTGATCGAGTGCTCGATGCCGAAGCGCAGCGTGTGCGGGCCGCCAGACTTGCCTTCGAAGTTTTGCGGCGACCAGATGTTGCCGGTGCCGTCGTCAATCTGCAGCGGTTCGTCGAGCACGACCGAAGACGGCGTGTAGCCGTTGTCGAGCGCCGCCGCGTAGACGATCGGCTTGAACGAAGAACCCGGCTGGCGCTGCGCCTGCGTGGCGCGGTTGAACTCGCTCTGATCGAACGAGAAGCCGCCGACCATCGCCAGCACGCGGCCGGTGTAGGGATCCATCGCCACGGCGGCGCCGGAAACATCGGGCGTTTGCCGCAGACGATACTCGCCGTCCTTGGTCGCGCTCGGCTCGACGTAGACGACGTCGCCGGGCTTGACCAAGGTTTTTGGCCGCCGTCCGGTCCATCGGACGCCGTCCAGGGTGACGAAGCCCGTCGTGCGGTCGGAGCTCAGCGCGCCGGACTTGTCGCGGTTGGGCTGCAGGCCGATGCGGATGGCGGCGTCCGTCACCTCCAAGGCGACCGCCAACCGCCACGGCTTGATGTCGGAGTACTCGGGGATGTCGGCGAGCGAAACGCCCCAATCCTGGCCGAGGTCGATCGATTTGACGACGCCGTGCCAGCCGTGCGCTTCGTCGTACCTTACAAGGCCGTCGACGAGCGATTTTCGCGCCATCAACTGGACTTTCGGGTCGAGCGTGGTGCGGACGGAAAGGCCGCCTTCATACAGCTTCTGCTCGCCGTAGCGCTCGGCAAGTTCGCGGCGGACTTCCTCGGCGAAATAGCCGGCGGCGATGGAGTCGGTCGTCACGACATGCGGGTTGACGACCAGCGGCTCGGCGAACGCCTCTTTGGCCTGCTCGGCGGTGATATAGCCGTCTTCGCGCATGCGCCCGATGACATAGTCGCGCCGTTCGACCGCGCGCTCGTGATCCTTGAACGGATCGAGCGCGCTCGGCTCCTTGGGCAGCGCGGCGAGATAGGCGACCTCGGCGACGGTCAGCTCGTGCACCGACTTGTCGAAATAGCCGAGCGCCGCGGCGGCGACGCCGTAATTGCCGCGGCCAAGATAGATTTCGTTGAGGTAGAGCTCGAGAATCTTGTCTTTGCTGTAGGCCGACTCGATGCGGATGCTCAGCAGCAGTTCGCGAATTTTGCGCGAGACGCTGCGCTCGGGCGAGAGGAAGAAGTTCTTGGCCACCTGCTGGGTGATCGTCGAGGCGCCCTGAACGCGCTTCTGGCCTTGCAGGAAAACCAGGCCAGCGCGGACGATGCCGTCGAGGTCGAAGCCGCTATGGGTGTAGAAATTCTTGTCTTCCGCCGAGATGAAGGCGTTCTTGACGAGCTGCGGAATCGCCGGGCCGGGTAGGTAAAGACGGCGTTCGCGCGAATATTCGGCGAGCAGGCTGCCATCCGCCGCGTGAACCCGGGTCATGACCGGCGGCTCGTAGTTCTTCAACTGCGAGTAGTCGGGCAGGTCCTGCTGAAATTTCCAAATGACGGCTCCGCCGACCGCCGCCGCAATCACAAAAAGAATTGCGCCGGTCGTGAAGATGAAGCCGAGGAGTCGGAACAGTGAGCGCATCGACGGTCTGTCTTAACCCTTACGTCGAGCGTCGCCGCCCTCGGGAGGCCCTCGATAATTAAGCCGCGTCCCCGGCGCAACCCTGGTTTAGGCGGCTAGGGGCGAGGGACCCTCTGACAGTATCCTTGCGGCGAAACTGCGGCCATTCAGGGCGTGGGCGCAGCGCCGACGGTCGCCTGTGGCTGAGGCGCAACGGCGCCGTCCGAAACGGAACGCGCGAAAAAAGCGTCGATGGCGGACGCGATGGTGTCGGCCGTTCGCGCCCGCCATTCCGGAGCCTCCAGCAATTTCACGTCGTTGGGGTTGGAAACGAAACCGAGTTCCACGAGAACGGAGGGGTAGTCCGGGGCCTTGAGCACGAAGAAATTGGCGGCGCGTTCTGGGTTGTGGGTCATGCCCCCGGCCGTCCGCCAGGCCGCGACGAGGCCATGCGCGAAGAGGTGGGTATAGGTGCGGCTCTCCCGCATTTTCAGGTCGAACAAAATGTCGGAGACGTCAGCCAGAGCGTGCTTCTGTTCCATGCCCGCCGCCTTGTCCGCGGCGTTTTCGCGCGCAGCGATTCGCGCCGAACGGCCGTCGCTCGCCCGTTCCGCGCCGCTATAGACGGTCGCGCCCGACACCCCTGCAGAGTCGGTGAGCGTGTCGGCGTGAATGGAGACAAAGAGGGCGGCGCCGGCGTCCCGTGCGAACCTCACGCGGTCAGGCAAGGACACGAACGTGTCGTCCTCGCGGGTCATCTTTACCCGGTATCTTCCGCTTTTGAGCAAACGCTGATCGAGAACCTGGGCGAACGCGAGGGTGATGGTCTTCTCCACCGCACCGTTGACGCCATAGGCGCCGCCGTCGATGCCGCCATGGCCGGGGTCGAGGACGACAAGGGGGAGATTCTGATCCCCAGCCGCCGCTTCCGCAGGCGAGGATCGGTCGGCCGGCGTCGCCGGGGCGTCGGCAACGATCGTCGCCTCAAACGCCTTCCGATCGCAATCGGCCAAGACGATGCGGAGCTGGCTCGCGGCGGCGTTGGGGCCAAGCACGCGATCCTCGAGCGTCTTCACGCAAGCCGGATGCGCGAGATCGATCACCACCCGGGAGGCGTCGCTGGTGAAACTGCCAAATCGGAAGGACCGGATCAGCGAGTCGCCCGCCTTTTCAGGAATTTCGTGCCCGAGGGCAGGATCGAGCGCGAAAACGACAGCGGGCAGATCGACGACAATTCGGTCGGGGTCTTTAAGGGTGTGCGCGGCGGCATGCGCCGGCCCGGTGAGGTCAAAGCTGAGCACCGCCTGGCTTGCTTCATTCTCAAGGTGGGCGTCGACCGCCTTCACGCCGGGCGTGGTCTGGGCCTGAGCGATAAAGGGGCTGGCGAACAGGACCGCGAGGGCCAAGACGAACGCCGCGGCGGGAACTCTCACGCCAAATTTACCCCCGCGCCCGTGCTCGCTTCGCGGCTTTTACCGCCTGCCGCGGCCTTTGGTTAGGGGGCGCACGGTTAATTTATCCTTTTCACCGGGTGGTTCGACCAATCCGAGATTAGGACTTCTTTCGCGTAGTGATTTGCCATTTCGCGACGGCTGCGGGCGCTCAGCCTCTTGCAATGCAAGCGCGGCGACCCTAAAAGGACTGCGGTCGGATTCGAGCTTTTCGGGTCGGGGAGCGCGTGTGGCGATCAACCCCGAGAGGCTACGGGCCGGTTGAATTCAATCGTTTAGCAAGCGATTTTTGAATCTTCAGCTGGCGGCGGCCGCGCTTAGAGCGTGTTGGGGGTCCCCCCTGAGCATTTAGGCGCTTTGCTTGGTCAGGCGGCTCGGCCCGCCTAGGGTTAAACTGTCATGACGCCCGTCCTGCTGCCGCAGGCCCCATTTTCGAAAGTTTCTTCGGCGCCCGTCGGTTGCGACGGCGTGGGCGTATTGTCTTCCGCATCGTCACATGTTTCCGACCGCCTTGCGCAGCCCACGCGGCGCAGTGCGTTGCGTCGGCTTGCCCGTTTTTCGCATTCCAGGCCGATTGGAGCGCCGCACCCCGCGTCGCGCTCAGACATCGGCGATTTCACTGTTTTGAGAGTTCCTCATGCCAAACAAAATGATCATCGACGCGTCCCATCCGGAAGAAACCCGGGTGGTTGTGCTCAAAGGCGACCGCGTCGAAGAATTTGACTTCGAATCTGTCAGTAAAAAGCCGCTTCGCGGCAATATCTATCTCGCAAAGGTCACGCGCGTCGAGCCGTCGCTGCAGGCCGCTTTTGTCGACTACGGCGGCAATCGCCACGGCTTTCTCGCCTTCTCGGAAATTCATCCCGACTATTATCAAATTCCAGTCGCCGACCGTCGCGCACTTCTAGAGGAAGAGGCTGAAAGCCATCGCGAGGACGAGGCCGAGGGCGACGAGCGCCGCAGTCGGCGACGGCAGCGCGGCGGCCATCACTCATCGCAACGGTCGCATCGCCGCCGCGATGAATCGGTTTCCAGCGTGGCGAACGCCCCCGGTGAGGACGAGGATACGCACGAGGCCTTGGCCGCCCATGACGGGGCGATCGATCAGGAGGCGCTCGGCAGGCACGAGAGCGACGACCCTCGTGAGGCGCATGAGCCGCACGAAACCGTCGAGGAGGTCGCCAACGGCGTTTCGCCGCACGACGACAACGGCCACGATGGCGGCGATCACGCCGGACACAGCGCCGAAAGCGAGGCGCCGGCGCACGAGCCGGCGACGGCGCATGAGGACGACCAGCCGCCGCTGGTCCGCTTCGAAGACCAACCCGCGCCGGTGCTCGCTTCGCATAGCTGGTCCGACACCTCCCCGCCAGATTTGGAGGCGACGGCGCTCGGTTCCGCCATCGCCGATCACGACCCGTCGTCGCAGGAGCATGGCGAAGCCTCCGCGGAGATGCCGGGCGGCCACAACGTTGAAGAGGCGCCGCAGCGCCACGAGGACGACGTCGAACCCGTCGAGCACATCGGCGGCGATGCGATGGACGAAACGCCGCGCCGGGCGATCCGCGGCCGCCGTCAATACAAGATCCAGGAAGTCATCAAGCGCCGCCAGGTGCTGCTGGTGCAGGTCGTCAAAGAAGAGCGCGGCAACAAGGGCGCGGCGCTGACGACCTATCTGTCCCTAGCCGGACGCTATTCCGTGCTGATGCCGAACACCGCGCGCGGCGGCGGCATTTCGCGCAAGATCACCAGCACCCAGGATCGCGACCGCATGCGCGAGATCGCCGAGGAACTCGAGGTTCCCGATGGCATGGGCGTCATCCTGCGTACGGCCGGGGCCGCGCGCTCGATGCCGGAAATCAAGCGCGACTTCGAATATCTGCTGCGCATGTGGGAGACCGTGCGCGAAACCACGCTGTCGTCCAGCGCGCCGATGCTCGTTTACGAGGAAGGATCGCTGATCAAGCGCGCGATCCGCGATCTCTATAGCCGGGAAGTCGATGAAATCGTCGTCGCTGGCGACCAGGGCTATCGCGAAGCCAAGGATTTCATGAAGCTGCTGATGCCGAGCCACGCCGAACTCGGTGCGCCAGTATCGGGACAGCCAGCCGATTTTCGCCAAGGCTGGCGTCGAGGCGCAACTCGACGCGATGTTCTCCAACCAAGTCACGTTGAAATCGGGCGGCTACATCGTCATCAACCAGACCGAAGCCCTGGTGGCCATCGACGTCAACTCGGGCCGCTCCACCCGCGAACACAACATTGAAGACACCGCGCTGCGCACCAACGTCGAAGCCGCCGATGAAATCGCCCGGCAGCTTCGCCTGCGCGATCTCGCCGGCCTGATCGTCGTCGACTTCATCGACATGGAGGAGATGCGCAACAACCGCAACGTCGAGCGGCGCATGAAAGATGCGCTGAAGAACGACCGCGCGCGCATCCAGGTCGGCCGCATCTCGCATTTCGGCCTGCTGGAGATGTCGCGTCAGCGCATCCGCAGCGGCGTCATCGAAGGCTCGACCGTGCAGTGTCCGCATTGCATGGGCGCCGGCGTCGTCCGCTCGACTTCGTCGGTGGCGCTGCATGTGCTGCGCGTCATCGAAGACGCGCTAATCCGCAACTCGACCCATGACATTGTCATGCGCGCCCGCACCGCGGTCGCACTGTACATCCTGAACCAGAAGCGCGCGCATTTGCGGGACCTCGAAGAGCGCTTTGGCGTCGCCGTACTGATCGAGGCCGACGACAGCCTCACCGGAGCGACCAGCCACACGATCGAGCGCGGCGAAGCCGTCGCCGGGCCACGCGAGCCGCAACGTATCGCGCCGCAGGCCTTCTCGCCGGAATCGCTGATGCAGGAACCCGAAGAGGGTCCAGCCGAGAGCCAGGACTACGAAAGCGAAGGCGAGGCGGAAGGCGAAGCTGCGCCCGCGTCGGCTCATGGCTCGGACGGGGAGGCCGGCGAAAACGGAACGCGTCGCCGTCGCCGTCGTCGTCGTCGTCGTGGCGGCGAATTTGAGGGCGCCGAACGCGAAGGCGGGCACCAAGAGTCCGCTGAGGGCGCCGGCGCGCAGCCGCAGAGCGAAGGCGAGGTCTCCGCGGCTGAGGGCGAATTTGAAGGCGGTGAGCCCGCTGGCGAGGACGGCGAGTTAGGTCCGTCGGCGGCGCAGCCGGGCGAGCGCGAACCGCGCGATGGGCGCCGTCGCCGTCGCCGCTCGCGGCGGCCGCGTTTCGGTCAGCGCGAGTTTTCCGCGGAAGAGGGCGTTCCCACAGCCACAGAGGGCGAAGGCGCGGAAGTGAGCGAGAGCGCTAAGGAGCTGTTCGAGCCGGCGCCGTCCGTCCGCGAAGAGTTCGAACATGAGGGCTCTGCGCAAGAAGAAGCTTCGTCGCAAGCCGCCGTCGAGCTCATGGTCCGAGCGGAGGCGCCTGCGGCCCCCGCCGTGGCCGCCTCGGCTCCCGAACCCGAACACGCGGCTGTCACGCGAGCGGCGCCGGTCACGCTTTTCAGCGGCGAGCCCTCTGCTCCCGTCGACGAGACGCCGCGACAACGGCGCTCCGGCTGGTGGCAAAAGGCCAAAATGACCTTAATTGGCGAATAAAGGACGTTGCGCCGCGCGTCGGCTTCAGGAGTTGAGCGATGAAACTTAGCTTTTTGGCGAAGGCTGTTGCTTTGGGGCTTGCTTTGGCCGCGACGCCGCTCGCTTCCGCGCACGCCCAGGAACAATTCTCGCCGATGCAGAAAGATGCGATCGGCGACATCGTCCATCAGTATTTGATCGACCATCCCGAAGTTTTGCGCGACGCCATGCAGGCGCTCGACAAGAAGGACAAAGACGCCAGCGCCGCGGCGCAGGAAAAAGCCTTGTCGGATTCGGCGAGCCTAGTGTTCTCCTCTAAGCACCAGGCTGACGTCGGCGATCCTCAGGGCAAGACGACGCTGGTGGAATTCTTCGACTACAATTGCCACTTCTGCAAAGGCGCGCTGTCCGACATCGAGCATCTGATGAAGGACGACCCCAAGATGCGTCTCGTCCTGAAAGACTTCCCGGTGCTCGGGCCAGGTTCGGTCGATGCGGCGAAAGTGGCGATCGCCGCCCGCAATCAGCTCCCCGGCGATAAATTCTGGGCGTTCCATTCCAAGCTGCTGGCGACGCAAGGTCCGGTCGGCAAAGCCGAAGCGCTCGCGGTCGCCCGCGAATTGAGGCTCGACATGACCAAGCTGCAAAAGGACATGGACGATCCCGATGTCGAGTCCGGCATCGACGAGACGCTGAAGATGGCCGACGCGCTGCAGATCAACGGTACGCCAAGTTTCGTCGTTGGCCAGGAGGTCGTGGTGGGTGCGGTCGGTTACGACCAGCTGAAGGAAAAGCTCGACGCCGTGCGCCAGTGCGGCCACGCGACCTGCTGACGTTTTCGGTTTCTGAGACGGTTTGATTTGGGGCGCGGAGGCTTTCCGCGCCCTAAATGTTTGTAGAGGGCCAAAATTACCAGAACAGTTTTTCCTTTACATTTTTCAGAAATAGTGCTAGGATGCATCAGTGTTGGGTCAAACGCTTGCGAGGCAAGCGCGGAAGAGCCCTGAAAAAAGAGAAAAGAGCGAGTTTTCGCGCAATCTATTGAAATGATTTAATCGCGGTCGGTAGTTAAGGTCCTTTGGACCTTAATTAAGGTCCTTCGGACCTTAACGGAACCTTAATTAGGGGTCCTGGTCCTTATTCTATTTATCTAAACCAAAGGCGAAGGCGTTTTGCGCAGGGCGGGTTGCCAGGGCATCGCTAGCCCCGTTTCCGCAAAAGGGCGTCTGCCTACCCTTGGGTCACGCCTCGGCGCCAGACTTTTTCGATTACGCCGCCTCCTCCGGCGGCGCCAACCATTGACTTAAGTCATTGAAATGCGTAGCGCCTTAGCCAAGTTCCAAATCAGCGATCGGCCATGACATGACGACGATCCAAGCCATTGTTTTGGCTTTCATCCAAGGCCTGACCGAGCTGTTTCCCATATCCAGCCTGGGCCATGCGGTGCTGGCTCCGCGCCTGCTGCGATGGAGCGTCGATGAGGGCGCTCCGGATTTCCTGCCCTATCTCGTCGTCATGCATCTGGGCACCGCGATTGCGCTGTTCTTGTATTTCTTGCGCGACTGGGTGACGTTTTTGACCTCGCTCGTGCGTGGCAACGCGCCCGGCGCGGCGGCGAACCGCAAGCTGTTCCTGCTGGTCATCGTCGCGACCATCCCCGCGGTCATCGTCGGCTACGTTTTCCGCAAACTGCTCGGCGATGCGTTCGCCACCCCAGTGGTCGCCGCCGTCTTTCTGATCGTCAACGGCTTTGTGCTCTTTATCGGCGACAAGATCGGCGCGAAGGCAGAAGGCAAGCTGGACGAGTTGAACTGGAAAGGCGCGCTCGGCATCGGCATCGCCCAATGTTTCGCGCTCATTCCGGGCATCTCCCGCTCCGGGGCGACGATCGTCATGGGTTTGGTGGCCGGCCTGAGCCATGAAGCCGCGGCGCGGTTTTCCTTCCTGATGGCGACGCCGATCATCGTCGGCGCGACCGCGCTGGAAGCGCCCAAACTAATGAAGTCGGGCGCGACGCTGGGCGGCGCCGCGATCATCTCCGGCGTGGTCGCCGGCGTTGTCGCATACGCCAGCCTTGTGTTCCTGATGCGCTATTTCCGCAGCCACGAGGTCGAAGCGCTGAACCCGTTCGCCTATTACTGCTGGGGCGCGGGCGTGCTGGCGCTGGTGGCGATGGCCTTCATCTAGGCCCTCCGCCGCTTTATTTGCTTCGTCCGCCTTGGCCCGGGGCTCGTCGGCCCCATATGCCCCTGGCGGCGCTGCCAACCTGGCGCCCAGTAGCGAGCGCCAAAAAATGTCCGCCGCCGAAATTTACGACGAACTAGCGCCGCAGGATCTCGCCGATCTCAAGCGCGCGGTGGCGCTGCTCTCGAGCGGCAATTTCGCGGTGCGCGCCTCACAGCAATTGGGACGGAGCGCGGCCGGCCTATCCTATTTCATTCCCGCCGCCGTGCGGTCGGCTGCGCTCGACGCCAGCGAGTTGGCGCTCGCCGCCGCCATGCGCTGGGCGATCCGCCACGTCAGCAAGCGGCCGCCAGTCTATGGCCAAAGCCGCGGCCTGTGGGCGGCCTCGGGACTCTGCGGGGCGATCGGCGGCGGCTTCGGGCTGATGGGCTCGATGATCGAGCTGCCGGTCACCACGACGGTGCTGATGCGCTCCATCGCCGCCATCGCCCAGGAGGAGGGGGAGGACCTCACCGATCCCGGCGCTCCGCTGGCGTGCCTGGAGGTGTTCGCGCTCGACGGCGGCGGCAGGGACGCCACGATCGATTCCAGCTATTTCGCCATCCGCGCCGCACTCGGGCGCTCGGTGAGCGAAGCCGCCCGCTATCTCGCGCAACGAAAAGGCGTCGATGCCAGCGCACCGGCGCTGGTGCGCTTGATTTCCCTCGTGGCGTCGCGCTTCGGCCTGGTCGTGAGCGAGAAGTTGGTCGCCCAAGCGCTTCCCATCGTGGGAGCGGCCTTTGGCGCGGGCATCAATCTGGCGTTCACCGGCCACTTCCAGAACCTCGCGCGCGGTCATTTCATCATGCGCCGCCTTGAGCGTTTCTATGGCGCGGACGCGGTGCGCGAGGCGGCGATGCGGGTGCGCCCAATCGGCGCGGTCTGACCTCAGTAGGTACGCGTCCAGACCGTGACGCCGTCGGCCTGCCTTGAATAGCTTGTGATGTTCGGCGCCGCCGCGGCGGGCGCCACGACGGTCGTTGCCCGCGCTCCACAGGAGACTTTGCCGCTCCCGCACGATGCCGGGAGAATGGTGATGCCGACGGAAAGCCGCCCCTGCAGTGTCGCGCAACGCGCTGGGAGCGGGAGCAACGCCACGGCGACGATCGCGACGGCTGCGCAACTCCGGGCCGAAAACTTGCCGCATCCTTGCACCAAAGCCGCCATAGGGGTGGACTAGCTTTAAGTGCGCCGTCGCGCGATCCTCCATCGTCTGTTTACCTAAAGTAAGGCGCAACGAAGCGGATGGAAAATCTAGCCTAATTTTATCTTTAATCGACGGCTTCTCCGGCGTTGCTTTCGCGATACGCTTGCGAGACTTCAGGCGCGGCTCGACCGCGCCCGCTGGATCACGGCGAACAGAAAGGCGGTGGTCAGGCCGAACAGCATCATGCCGTTGACGGCCTCCATCGCCCCGAGCAGCTGCCAGCGCTTCTCCAGCTTGAAGCCTTCATGGCCATAGCTCGTGATGGCGTTGAGCGAATAGAGCACCGCCGCGCCAAAGTTGTCGCTTGCGCCAAGGCCGAGATAGACGAACGCCCAGACGAAGCCTTCGACCGCGTGAAGCAGGGTCGCCAACAAGGCCGCGAGGCTCACCGCCGAGCCGAACCGCAGGAAGCGCCGGGCGCGTTCCACGCGGCTGTCCGCGACATGCTCGATGAAGTCGGCGATGAGCGCCAGGCAAAAGACGTGAAGCACCACCGTCAGCACGATGATCGGCAAGCCGACCAACCAATCAAGTCCCCATTCTTCCACGGCTTGCTTCGGCGCTCCGTCAATGCCCGTCGGCGACGCCCAAATATTGGAACAAGGTGCGATCCCAATCCGCGCTCTCGACGAACGTCAACAGCGGCACGTTCAGCTTGTCGCGCAAGGCGCTGCCCTTGGGCAGGGCAATGGCATAGATTTGGCGATCGAGCGTGAGATCGAGCACGCGCAGCCTGTCGGCGAATTCCTGTTTGACCTGCCAGATCAGCAGCGGCTTGTCGTAGACGAAGGCGTCGATCGTGCCCGCCTGCAGCGCCTTCAGCCCCTCGTCCACAGAGGCGAAGTCGTTGTGCGCGATCTTTTCGCGGTCAAGCAGGGCCGGGGCCGAGGTCGCTGCGGGCGCGCCCACGCGCAAGGCGCGAAGGTCGTCGACGCTCTGCACCGCCCCTTTGAGATCGTGCGTGGTGAACGTCGACGTCAGTCCCGCCGTGAAGGTTGCGATCGTCACGATGGAGGCGATCATCCAGGCCATGGCGAGGATGCGCCCGGGCAGCGTCGCCGGAGCGTTCTGCGCCGCGCCGGCTTGCGCCATCGCCGTCGCCGACCACCAGATGCCTCGGACCAGACCGTCCGGCCCGCCCTTGAAGTGATCGGTCTGATGGCGCTCGAGCAACCAGACCAACAGCCCGATCACGGCGGCGAGCGCGAACAGCGCAAAAATCACTTCGAAGAAGCGGCTCGAAACCATCACGGCGATGATGGTGTCAATGCGGCTCTCGGAGGCGCGCACGGCGACGCCAGCGCCGGTGGAAAAGTAGGACGCGGTGAAGTCGACACGGCTTGATCGCGCCGCGGTCATCGTGAGCGCCGCAATGGCGACATCCACGTCGTGATTGGCCGCGGCGTCGACAAGTTTGTCCGCCGTCGGGAATTCGACAAAGCGGTATTTCAGGCCGGTGGCGCCGGCGATGCTGCGCCAGAGATCGATGCTAATCCCGGTCCAATCGCCATTCGCCTGTTTGAAGGCGAAGGGCGGCGCCAGTTTGGTGCCAACCACAAGCTCGGCCGAAGCGTCCTGCGCCCTCGCCGACAGCGGGGTCAGCGCGAGCGCGGCAAACGCCAAAATGAGGGCGCTCGCCACCACGCGAATCCAGGCAATGACGTTCATGACCGACGGTCCGAGCGAAAGCGGCGCCCAAGGATAAGGCCGGTGAGCGCGGCGAAGGTCAGCGCGCCCAGAAGCGACGACCGTTTGCCTGAGCCAAGTCCCGCGGCGAGCGCGTCGGCGGCCTGGCTCGCCGCCGCGGCGGTATCGACGCCGAACGGCGAGGCCAGATTGATCAGCGTCGCAGGTTGCGCCAGCCGCGGCGAGGGCGGCGGCGCGAGTTTTGGACGGCCGCTCAACCTGATTGCCAGCAGCAGCACCAATGCGAACGCCAGCAAACCAAGGCCGAGAGCAAGATACGCGACAAGCGGACCATAGAGCGCGGTCAGCCACACGTGCAGCCCGACCAATCCGACCGTGATCGCTCCGATCAGCGCCGCGACCGCCAAGACGGCGAGAACGGCGAGATAGACGACGTGCCCGGCCTGGCCCTTCGCCTGCGCCGCCGCCCATCCGATTTGATCCTCGACATCGGCGCGCGCCGCGGCGAACAGCCGGTCTAGCATCAGCCGCGGCCCCGCGTGATCATGCCCAGCACCATGCCGACCAGCAGGGCGCCGCCAAGTGCGCCGAGCGGGTTGCGCCGGGCGATCGTTTCGAGTTCGCCGACGAGCCCGAGCGCCTGATCTTTGGCGCTCGCGGCCAGGTCGAGACCGCTGTCGGCGAGGCCCTGCGCCGTTGCGCCGGTCTGGGCCGCCGCGCCTTGGACGGTTTTGGTCGCTTCCTCCGCGACGCCGTTGACGACCCGCCCCAGGCTTTCTCGTAAGGAGGCGATGTCGGCCCGGAGCTTGTCGAGGTCGTCGCGAAGCTCGCCGGCCTCGCGAGGGCTGGACGCGGCGTCGCCGTCTTGTTCGAAGGTCATGGCTGGCGCTCCTCGCCGATCCGACTTGCTTCACGCGCCCCGAAGCAGCGGTGGCGCTGCGCCTACCTCTCGCTCACTGCGGCTTACGTCAAGCGGGTTATTGGCCCTCGCCCCCCAGGGCCGAGCGGCCGAAAAAGGCGTGGGCGCTCTCAAGTGCGTGCGAAAAGACGCGCGTGATGCGCGAAGCGAAAGGCAGAAAGTTCACCGCACGCCGCGCGCGATTGGGCTTGAGCGTGAAGCCCAAGGCGCCAAACACGATAAGGCTCGCCTCACCGTTCTTGCTGCTGCGAAGGCCAAAAGCGGCGCCCGACCGCGGTCCGTCGTCGCCAAGGACAATACGTTCGAGGTCGCCCCCCGCCCATCGAACGTAAATCGTTCCCGCCGCGTCCAAGCCGAACGTGCCGCTCTCGGCGTCCGTCGCCCCGTTTGGGGGCGGCGCGGCATAGCGCGAAGTTGGCCGCGTCGCGGTGCGCCTGATTTTTCCGTTCTCTTGAAAGCAATAATACGACGTTGCGACGTGATCGCCCAATGACGTCACTTGCCAGTAGTTACGCAGCCATTTCGGCGCGGCTCCAGTGAGCGGCGGCAGTTCGAAGGCGCGACGCGTGTCGATCAGGCCCGGCGCTTTGGGAAAGCCCCGCGGAAGCTCAAAGCTAGTCCGCTCGAGGGTTTCGAGGCCCGAAGTCATGCCGAAAGCTTGATGCCCGTTCGACGCCATGTACGCTCCGCGATGCCTGTCGACTTCGAGCCCCAATCCGCGTGGCCGAATCGGTCAAAAATTATAGGGACTAAGGGAAATTTGGAAGAAGGGCGCGGATTGAGGCGCAGCCGTGTGGAAAACTGCGGGAATCGGAGGCTGGAATGCGGGGAATGTCTCTTCGTTCCACTTTGGTCCGACCTCTGTTCCCGCGCCGATTCGGTCCTTCGACGTCGCCGACTGGGACCAATTCCTAACATTAGGTCAACGGCGCCAAAATCGCGGCGAACTCGTCGGACAATATTGGGGTTCTGGGCCGCTTTCGGGCTCACGTCGAATTGATTCTTACCACCTTGAGGCGAACATAAGTGTTTGTTAGCAGAATTCCTCCGCACGAGCTTTGCGCGTCGGTTTGGCGCTAAGGGGTGGGTTCGACCATGACGTTTTGTCGAATTCGCGCTCGGAGATCTGTCCGTATAAGAAGGATTTGAAGTCCCTTGACGCGCGTAATACGTCTCTTCATCAACGTCGTCGTTGTCGTCGTGATTGTCTCCGCGATCGCAGGATACAAGGCCGATCTCGTCGCCAGCATTTTTCCTGTTGCTGGCCCCTACGCAAAGAGCGTTCACGACATGTTGCCCGCGGCGATTGTCGGCGGGCCGGCGACTCCGGCCGCTGCCGCGGCGCCGCCGCCCCGTCCCGCCGTCAACGTCGTCGTCGGAAAGGCCTCGCGGAAGGATCTTCCCTGGACCATCAACGCCATTGGGACGGCGCAGACAATCACGAACGTCGCGCTGCGGCCTCGCTATGACGCCATGGTCAACCAGGTGAAAATCGCGGACGGCGCCGAGGTCAAGGCCGGCGACGTGTTGATCGAACTCGACTCCGCGCAACTGCGCGCAATGCTCGGCGTTGCACAAGCGCAGCTCGCCAAGGATCAGGCGACGCTCGAACAGAACAAACGCGACGTTGCGCGGTACGCCGAGTTGGTGTCGCGCAATGCGGAAACCGGCGTCAATCTCGAGAACGCCAAGACGGCTTTTGCCTCCACGACCGCGGCGATCGCGGGCAACGTCAAATGAAACCGCGCACGCTCGTCGGCGCTGAGCAGCGCGAACGCCGCTGGCACGACCTCGCCCATCACCCTCGCGCCCTGCGAGCCGCCGGTGACGAGCACGCCGATCGGCCCATCGAGCGGGGGAAACGGCGGCTTCGCCGCTTCGAGCACCGCGGGCCGCAGGGGTTGCCGGTGTAGACGAGTTTGGCGGCGTCGGCCTCCGACAGGCCGCCGAGCACGGGAAAGCCGGAAGCGATCTTCTCCGACGCGCCTGGCTAGAAACTTGTTGGCGCGGCCGATCACGGCGTTGCCTTCGTGCAGCACGCCGGGAATGCCTAGCATCGAGGCCGCCATCAACGGCGGCACCGTGGGATAGCCGCCGAAGCCGACGATGGCGGAGGGCTTCAGCTTTCTCAGCAGCAAGTAGGCGGCAAGGCCGCCGCGCCCGAGCGTGAACGCCGCGGCCGCCTTGCCGCCAGGCCGCCCGACGACGGCGTCGCCGAGGCGAGCGCATGGACCGCGCGCGCCGGGAAATCGGCGCCGAATTTCAGCGCGCGGTCGTCGGTCGCGAGTTCGACGGCGTAGCCGCGCCGGATCAGCGCCGCCGCCAGCGCGGCGGCCGGAAACAAATGGCCGCCGGTGCCCCCGGCGGCCAGCAACAATGGTCTTTTGGTCCGGGCATCAGCTTTCCAGGCGCGTGCGCAGATCCACCGTCGGGCGCGGCCGCGTCAGCGCGATCAGGAAGCCCATGCCGAGCCCCAGCGCCAGCAGCGACGAGCCGCCATAGGAGATGAACGGCAAGGTCATGCCCTTGGCCGGCATCGCCCTGACGTTGACCGCCATGTTGATCCAGCTTTGCACGCCGAACAGGATCGCCATGCCCGCCGCGGCGAAGCGGCAGAACGGATCGGGGTTGCGCTTGGCCAGCGCCAACGAGCGCAGCACGACGAAGGCGAACAGCGCGATCAAGCGCGAGGCACGCGATCAAGCCGAACTCCTCGCCGGCCACCGCGAACACGAAGTCGGTGTGCGCGTCGGGCAGGATGCGCTTGTAGACGCCCTCGCCCGGTCCGCGCCCGAACCAGCCGCCCGACAGCAGGCTCTGCACCGCGGTGTCGACCTGGAACGTGTCGGCGAGGCCGCCGCTCGCTTCCGGATTGAGAAAGCGCAGCACGCGGTCATGAACGTGCGGGCTGAGCTTGTAGGCGGCGAACGCGCCGAGCACGCCGACGCCGCCGACCCCGACCACCCAATACAGCGACAGCCCGGCCATGAAGAACAGCGACGCCCAGACCACGGAGATCAGCATCGTCTGGCCGAAATCGGGCTCGAGGATCAGCGGCACGATCGTCAGCGGCAGGATCGCCACCGCCAGGATGCGCGAGAGTTGCGACATCGGCGCGCCCTCGCCGCCTTCGGCGAACGCCCAGGCCGCCAGGATGACGAAGGCGGGCTTGATGAACTCGGAGGGCTGCAGGCCGAAGATCCAGCGGCGCGAGCCCTTGACCTCGACGCCGTATTTCAGCGCCAGCGACGATCAGCGCCATGCGAGATCACGAACGTCACCAGCGCGGCGCGGCGGACATAGCGGGGCGAGAGAAAGGAAGTCGCGATCATCAGACGCCGCCGTCGGCGCCATGAACATCGCCTGCCGGTCGACGAAGTGGAACGGCGACAGGCCGATGCGCTCGGCGACCGGCGGGACTGGCGGCCAGCGCCAGCACCAGGCCGGCGACCATCAGCGCGCCGAAGGCGGCCGAGCAGCCATTGGTCGACGGTCCGCATCCAATTGGCCATGGGCCCACTTGCGCGCGCGAGATCATGCGGGCCTCCTGTCGGGACCGTCGAGCAACGCCGCGACGACGCTCGCGAAAGCGGTCGCCGCGCTGCTCGAAATTGGCGAACTGGTCGTAGGAAGCGCAGGCCGGCGACAGCAGCACCACCGGCTCGGCGGCGGCGCTCGAGCGCGGCATCGCGCGCGGCGTCGGCGACGGCGTTGTCGAGCGTGCCGCAGCGTTCGAAGGCGACGTCGCCATCGAGCGTGCGCGCAAAAGCGTCGCTCGCCTCGCCGATCAGATAGGCCTTGGCGACGCGGTCGAACAACGGACGCAGCGGCTCGATGCCGCCTTGCTTGGCCTTGCCGCCGAGAATCCAGAAAATGTCGCTTGAAGGTCAGCAGCGCCTTTTCGGCGGCGTCGGCGTTGGTCGCCTTGGAATCGTTGACGAACAGCACGCGGCCGCGTTTGCCGACCTGCTCCATGCGATGGGCGAGGCCGGGGAAGGTTTGCATCCCCGGCGCGGATCTCTTCGAGCGAAAGCCCGAGCGCCGCGCGTCGCCGCGAAAGCGAAGGCGGCGTTCTGCCCGTTGTGCGCGCCGCGCAGCGTCTTTGCCTCTGCGAGGTCGACGGCGGGCGCGGACGCGCCCTTCTCGAAAATGCGGTGGCCGTCGACCCAAACGTCAGCGCCGGGCGTGGGGCTCGCGCTGACCGCCTTGACCGACGCGCCCTTCGACGCCTTCAAACGCGCGAAGATCGCGCGGCAATAGTCGTCATCGACGCCGATGAGCGCGACGCCAGCGCTCGCCACCAGACGTTCCTTGATCGCCGCATAGGCCTCCATCGTGCCATGGCGATCCAGGTGATCTGGCGTCAGATTGATCAGCAGGCCGATGCTCGGCGCCAGCGACGGCGCAAGATCGATCTGGAACGTCGAGCATTCGATGACATGGATGCGCTCGGGGGCCGGCGGCGGCAGCGCCAGGATCGGCGTGCCGATGTTGCCGCCGAGCGCGACGTCGCAGCCCGCGCTGGTGAGAATGTGCGCGATCAGCGCCGTCGTCGTCGACTTGCCGTTGGTCCCGGTGATGGCGACGAACGGCGCGTCCGGCGCGAGCAGTGCCCGCTCGCGCTGAAACAACTCGATGTCGCCGATCACGGGCACGTTCGCCGCATGCGCGCGCAGCACGCTCCAATGCGGTTCCGGATGGGTCAGCGGCACGCCGGGCGCGAGCACGAGCGCGGCGAACGCGGCTCCAATCGGCCTGGCGCAGATCTTCAACCGCGAAGCCGGCTTGCGCCGCCCGTTCGCGGGCGCTGGCGCCATCGTCCCAGGCGGCGATCGTCGCGCCGCCCGCCTTCAGCGCCGCGAGCGTCGCCAAGCCCGATCCGCCGAGTCCGACAACGGCGACCCGTTTTCCCGAGAGGCTGCGGACCGG
>CAVSSV010000032.1:0-9717 GCA_963730695.1 uncultured Pseudomonadota bacterium | reverse complement strand
CCGATATAATTCGCTCGAGCTAATGTCGGCGTACGGTGGTTCGAAAGCGTGCTTGCGCGCCATGATGTCTCGAACCATCAGTCGGCCGGCGGAATTACCGTAGGTCAGAAGATTTCCCTCGTCGAAAAGGGCCGCGCAAATCCCGAACCAAGTCGTCGCTCCGTCCAGCCAGCCATCGAACTCGCGCGCCGAGCGTAGAAGATCGAAGGATCCGTTGCCGGCAATTGCCAACATGAGGCCGGCCACGAATTCGGATCGAAGACCAATATCGCTACGGCGTTTTAGATCGGAAATGACATCGTTAAAACGATTGATGCGTTCCTCGCGCGATGCGACGATTAAGCTCTCGAGTTCGGCGGCGCCTGATAGCGGTGCCACGACACGCAGCATTGCAGGCTGAATGGTGCCGGCGGCAACGGCGTCCGAGAGGAAACGGACAATCAGGTCAGTCTCTCCACCTGTGGACGTCTTCGATGAATTCACCGCCGAGCCGATCACTCTCCAGGCAGCTCTGGTGCCATTGATATCTTGGGTGCGAAATGGGTCACTGGGCTGCCTTCTCAGCTCGACCCATTCGCTCACAATCCACTCGCTTACCTCTTGCTTGTCCTAACCAGCGAGTACCGCTTGCCCTAGAGCCGAGGAAAGGGATGCAAGCAACAGCGGAAAGACATTCTTGGGACGGTCAAAATTGCGTGCCCACGCGATCCAAGCTTCGGCCATAGCGGACCAGCCACACATTTCGCGATACTAAGTTCGTTTTCAACAACTACGTCGCCGCGCTCCAAGACGGAAATCAACTCCAGCGGTAGGACGCGGAAGAAAGCGGAGAAGGGGCGCACTTTTGTGTAGGTGGACACGAAGGCGAAAAGGTCATTCATCTGCGCTTGCGGGATGCAGACGACCGGCATAGCCCGAGCATCGTCTTGTGGCGCGACGAGTACGACGTCGGTCGGCCTTTCCGTCCTAGAATTCGAATTCCGAGGCATCGTTCGGGAACCCGAAAGGGCTTTGCCGAGCCAGCTAACAAAGTCTTCGCGAGTTTAGGCGGACCCTTTCAATTGACGTCATAGAAAAAGGTCCTTCAGATTTGGTTCTGACGGCCTTCACGATCGCGCAGGCGTTCAAGCCTTTTTCGAAGTAACCGGCGACGCCGCTATTGTGATAGACGATGAGCGAAGTCTTAGCGCGCGTCACCGCAGTGTAGGTCAAATTTCTCTGGGTTGGGTAGCGTTTGAGCATCTCGGCGGCTACGATGTGGACAGCGCGAAACTCCAGTCCTTTTGCGCCCTGCACCGTGGTCACGATAACCGGCCGGTCGGGAAGTATGGCATCATATGCGCCGGCTCGCTGAACCTGGATGTCTTCCGCGATTTCGCTCTTGCCCAGTAACTCCGCGACTTTGCTTAATTCCGCAGCGCGCGGGCAAAGGATCCCGATCATCTCGCCCGGATAGGCTTGCATTTGGATCTTGATGCGGGGGATTGCTTCGGCAATTTGCTTAGGAAGGTCTATTCCCCCGATGACATCCACGGTGGATGGGAAACTGGCCTCGTCGTAGTTTGACGTGGCCTCCATCCCCAACGCGTCGTCGAGCAGATTCTTGATCCCGTCAGCAACCCGGCAAATCTTGATACCGTTGCGATAGTGATGTTTTAGATCTGTGCGGTTCGCCCCGAGCTCCTCTAGTCGCTGCAGCGCGCCGGTCTGATCAGTGATGCGCTGATTGTTATCACCGACCGCAAATATCCGTGAACCAAAGGAACGAATAAGGTCGACTTCTTCCGCGGAATAATCCTGCGCCTCATCTAAAAGGATGACGTCAAATACATTCTCCGCAGTGCCTTTGGCTGCGACTTTCGCTAGGCCTTCGAACAGCAGGGCTCGGAACTGATCGAAGTCGTCGTTATCCTCGACCTTGATCCCATTCGCGGCCAACATCTCATGGGCCCAGCGCACGTAGGTCTGAACCTTGTCGGCGGCGAATGGATAGTGCGCGGTCCCCGCAGAAATGAACTCTTTTAACACGCGGCCAAACGCCAGCACTTTAATGTTGGTAACGCCTTTGGCGTGGAGGTAGCTAGCCCGTAGAAGCAGCAAGTTGGTCTTTCCGCACCCAGGAGGTCCAACGATAAGGTGATCGTTATCCTCGTCTAGCGCGATCGCCTTTTTCTGTTCGTCGTCGAGCTCGCCGAGGCTCTTCCACCATGACGCTTCCATCATTCGACTCCCACGCCAGCGAGGCTGAGCTGCCCGACCTTTCCAGCCTGGGCTTGATCCAGCGCCACGATAATCGCCGCTTCAATCTTGTCGCTGGTGGCGGCGGAGCTGTACGGTCCCTTAAAAATGCTTATGCTTTCCTGTGAACTCGACTGGTGTCGCGGCGCCTGCAAAGGCTTTCGATTTTAGATGCACAGCTTGGGATTCCACATCGATTACCGCGACCGCGATTTCCATACAGAGATCATTCACCAAGCCGAATTCGGCCGATGCATTCATTTTGACATTAAGGACCGGTGCGCGTTTTTGTCCTCTCGTCACGACGAACGGCGGCATGATGTTGGCATTCGCCTGCCGAATCCGGCGCAACTCAATTTTCAGCCCGTCGACCACGGTTTCCAGTAGCTCCGCCGAACCCGGCCCTGCGTCAGCGGTCAAGTCACTCTGAGCTTTCGCAAGAAGGAGCCTCTTACCAATCCGCTGCCGAGCGTCGTCGGCAACCGACGTCACGACCGGCGGGCGAAACGCATCCCAATCGGCGAGCGCTAGCCGCTTGTCGGGATCTTTGACCAGCGCCATGCGGCACGCATCGACAAGGTAGGACGGGACAGCCTCGCTCGCGACATTCGGTTGCTTACGCTGGATCGCATTGACGAGCGCCGCATAGGGATTGACGAACTCGTCAAAAATCGGTCGGCGCATGATCAGATCGTGCAGGACAGCGCCGACCTGATAAACTGCGAGGGCGTGCCATCCTGCTTTGCTGTCCTTTTCGTCACGTAGCAAGAACTCCGGAGAGCTGTACTGCAAAGTCCCGATGAAAAGGCGTTGACCATCAACGTCGGTAAGACCCGCTTCCCCAATCGGCTTCAGCACGCCGAAGTCCAGAAGCACAAGACGACTCATACGGTCCAGAAGAACAATGTTCGCCGGTTTAATATCGCGGTGCGCAAGGTCATTACCCTCGAGGAATTCGCAAGCGGAAACCAGCTGCGCGATCAGACTTGGAATGTTCGCGTCCGGCACTTTGGCGAGGCATTCTTTTAAGTTCGGTCCGTCGAGATACTCCATGATGATGTAATGGTTGTTGCTCCCGGCATGGAAGCCGCCGCCGAGAATCTCGACCATGTTCGGATGGTGCTTCCCGATCAGGCCCAGTTCACGACTAATCCGCTTCAGCTGCGCTACATCGCCGAAGCGCTGAATCAGCTCGTCGTCGAAGATTTTGAGGGCGGCCACTTTCCCGGAATAACCGTGGACTGCCTTGAAGACGGCTGCCGATTTCCCGTGATTGATTAAGGAATTGATGCTCCAACCTTTGATCGCCTGACCGTGGAATTTCGCCTCCCATTCCTTGGCTTTGACCTCATCCACTCTGCGTCTCCCTAACGGTGCGTCAGCACCGTCTATTCTATTGGCTGAGCATCGAACCTTTTAATTTGGTAGCGGCAAACCGCAGATAGCGAAAGCAGCTTTCCTCTGAACACTTGGGATTACAGTGGCAACGTCTTCGACTCCGACTTTCTGGCCTTGTCGTTGGTCGCCTTACCCTCCGAGAGCGGGCGCTCCCTGCCGTCGAAGCGATGATTGAGGGAAATTCCGCGCCGGTCCGGCTGTCAAGGATGGCTCCGCCACGGCCTTCGGCCGCGCGCCAAAGGCGGGCGCGTCCTTGACGGCCGGACCGGCGCGGAAAAAGGGGATTACGGCGACACTTGGGATGACGGTGACACTTGCTTCAATCCCCATTTGCACGCGCGCAGCCTCACCCTTCTCCGCGAGCGGGCGCTCCCTGCCGTCGAAGCGATGATTGAGGGAATTCCGCGCCGGTCCGGCTGTCAAGGATGGCTTCGCCACGGCCGAAGGCCGCGCGCCGGAGGCGCGCCCTTGACAGCCGGACCGGCGCGGAAAAATGGCCACCATCGCTTCGACGGCAGGGAGCGCCCGCGGTGGGGGCTTGGGAGCGCTTATCTGACCCGATCCCGTCATGGCCGGGCTTGACCCGGCTATCCACGTCTCTCCGCTGCTAAACACGTCGGAGCGTCCCGCCAAGCCGAAGCGCGTGGATGGCTGGGTCAATCCCCGGGTCGGGCCCGGGGACGGCCATGACGATAAGGACGTGCCGCCTCTCACCGCTTCACGAACCGAAACGCAAACCGATCCGTCTCCCCCTTGATGGCGGGGTCGAACACTTTGACCGCGTGCGGATCGTCCTTGTTGGCGAGCATTTCGCTTTGCTCATCGAGCACGAAGCCGGCGGCTTCCACTTCGGCGCGCACAGCCGCGGGGTCGATCCGATGCAGCGTCGGGGCGACGCTCGAGCCCGCGCCGGCGGCCGCGGCGTGGTCGACGATGACGTAGAACCCGCCGGGCTTGAGCCGCTCATACACCGCGAGATTGAAGGCGGCCGCGGTCGCGCCTTTGGCCTGCATCAGCGGGGTGTGGAGATCGTGATAGAACAGGTGCAGCCACAACACGTCAGCGGGTGGCGTCACTTCCGACAGCGCCACGACGTCCGCCGAGACGGCTTCGACGTTGGCTCGGCCGGGCTCCTTGGCGAGCGTCTGCATGCGGCCGAGCGGATCGGTCTTGAAGTGCGCGACTTCGGCCGGCACGAAGGCATAGACGCGCCCCTCGGGCCCGACGGCGTCGGAGAGGAGACGGGTCCAACCGCCGTCGCCGGGGAAGACGTCGATGACGGTGGAGCCTGTCGCCACGCGGGCGAAGCGGATCAATGCGGATGTTGGGGATGCGTCGACCATGGAACCTCCGTTGCGAGAGCGGGCGCTCCCTGCCGTTCAAAGCGATGATTGAGGGAACCCGCGCCGGTCCGGCTGTCAACGCGCCTTGGGCGCGCCGCGTTCCCCGACAGCCGGACAGGCGTGGAAAAAGCGCGGCTTCGACGGCAGGGAGCGCCCGCGGTGGGGCGGGGTGGGATCCTCTTCGAAAGGGCTTGACAAGGGCACAATGTTCATGTTTTGTTCTTGCGCCAAGGGTCCGCCGGTTGACGATGGGATCGCGCCCTTCGCCGCGTCGCCGTCGGCCGCGCGCGACGCCGAGCTGCGTCTTGACGCGGACGAGGAAAGGGAAGTTCAAAAAAGCTTGCGAGCAAAAATACCAGCTGGGCGGATCGGATAAGCCTTTGAAATCGTGATGGAGGGGACGCTGGGCGGCGCGCTGAAATCTTCTGAGGCTTTCCCTGGCTTTCGCTCGCTTTCCCCGGCTTTCCCACAGTCGCCTCTGGCGAGCGCTCGCTCGCCGAGGCTTCTTCGGAGCGAGTCATTTTGAGCGCTCGTCACGTGACCCATCGCGTCATGGCCGGGCTTGACCCGGCCATCCACGTGTTTCCGCCGCGAGACACTTTAAGGCGTCCCGCCAAGTCGAAGCGCGTAGATGGCCGGGTCAAGCCCGGCCATGACGTTCGGGACATGATCGCCTCGTTTTTCTACGTGATCTCCAGCACCTCGATCTCGTCGTCGCCCACAACGACAAAATCCCCCACGGCCTTACCGAGCAGCGCGCGGGCGATCGGGGCGACGTAGGCGATCGAGGCTTCGCGCGGATTGGCTTCGTCTTCGCCGACGATTTTGAATGCCTGCCGTCGGCCGTCGTTGCGCTGGAACGCCACGCGGCTGCCGAACGCGACGACGCCGGACGCCGTCGGTGGCGGCACGACTTGGGCGGTGCTCAGCCGCGCCGAAAGGTACGCGACGTCGCGCAAGGCCAGGGCGCCGGCGCGGCGGCGCTCGTTGGCGTCTTCGACCCGCTGCGCCGCCTCGTAAGCGGCGCGCGCCTGGGCAAGCGCCGTCTCCAGCGCCGCCAACCCGGCCGGCGTCACGAGATTGGGATGCGGCGAAATCGGCCGCGGGGGAAGCTGGACCTCCGAGGCGGTCGCCGCGCTCTCCTCGCGAACAAAGGCTACGCTCATGGCTTGGCTTTCTTCGCCTTGAGATATGCTAGGACGCGCGCTCGCGCCGCTGACGGCCCGGAGTAAACTCAGTGATCCACGTTCTCGCCTTTGTCACCGCCAAACCCGGCCAGCGCGCGGCGCTGCTCGAACTCTTTAAGGCCAATGTCCCCAACGTCCATGCCGAAGAGGGCTGCATCGAATACCAAGCGGTCGTCGATGTCGACGGCGCGTCGCCCGCCTTCGGCCCCGACACCTTCATCGTCGTCGAGAAATGGGAGACGATGGCCGCGCTCAAGGCGCACGCCGCCTCGGCGCATATGAAGGCGCACGGCGAGCAGGCCGGGCCGCTCCGCGCCTCCGCCGCGGTGCACGTGCTGCAGGCGGGGTGAGCGGGGGCGCTCCTAAAACGCCAGCTCCCCTTGGCTTGGCGGCTCGGGCTCTCCCACCTTCACGCCCTCCAGCCGCAGCATCCGCATTTTCGTCGTCGAGCCCCCGGGGGCGGAGAAGCCGCCGATCTTGCCGCCGGCGGCCAGCACGCGGTGGCAGGGGACGATCAGCGGGGCAGGGTTGTGGGCCATGGCGACGCCGACCTCGCGGGCGACTTCGCGGCCTTCGCCGACGGCCGCCGCCAGCCCGCCATAGGTCGTCGTGCGGCCCCATTCCACGCGCCGCAGTGCGTCGTCTGGCCGCACCGACTAGGGGGCATCTCACAACTGCGTGGATGACCCGGTCAAGCCCGGTCTTGACGGTCCGAGGCGCTATTTGGCTACGGGTCAAATCCGCGTGCTACCCCCCACTCCAAAAACCCGCGCCCTGCGAAAATCGTCGGCGCCGCCTTGTCGAACCGTTCACACCTCACGCCCGCCGCTTTGTCGCCGGCTTGAGCAGCGCCTTGATCTTGTCAGCGTCGTCAGGCGTTGCGGGATTGTAGATCACCATGGTCAGATCGGGCCGTCCGTCGACGGCGAAGCCGGAGAACTCCATCGTGATCTTTCCGGCGATGGGATGGTGCATCACCTTGCAGCCGTCACCGTGGCCCTGCACATCGTTGTCGGCCCACATCGCCGCGAAGTCGGCGCTGGTGGCGCGGAGTTCGTCGACCAGCGACTGCACGTTGCGGGCGGCGCCGGCGCGCGCCACGTCGGCGCGGAACGAGGCCACGACGTAGCGGGCGACGCTGCGCCAATCCGACTGCGCGGCGCGCACGCCCGAATCGCGGAACATCATGCGCAGCACGTTGCGCTGGCCGTCGGGGAGTTTTGCGTAGTCGGTCATCACCACGGTGGCCGCTTTGTTCCAGGCGATGATGTCCCAGGTCGCGGTGCGGATGAAGGCAGGGCTGTGATCGAGGGTGTCGAGCACGTGCTGCAGCCGCGGCGTGATGCCGTCGGGCGCGCGATAGCGCACTTCCGGAGGGCGGCCGAGGCCGAGGAGAAACAGATGCTCGCGCTCGGCGTCGGTCAGCATCATCGCGCGGGCGATGCGGTCGAGCACGTCGGCCGATGGCGCCCCGCCACGGCCTTGCTCCAGCCAAGTGTACCAGGTTGCGCTGACGTTGGCGCGCTGCGCGACTTCCTCGCGGCGCAACCCGGGCGTGCGCCTTCGGGTCAAGGGAAAGCCGAAAGCCGTGGGCTCGAGCTTGGCGCGACGGTCCTTTAGGTAGATTCCGAGCGAGTTTGGGTTCGACATCCTGTTAGCGTTTATACCTGTATAAGATCACTACTTTACCCTGATGCACCATTTAACGATATCCCGCTCCTGGAAACAAGGAGCGATTTTCCATGAAAGTCTTCGTCACCGGCGCAGCCGGATTTATCGGCTCGGTCACCTCGAAGGAATTGCTCGCGGGCGGCCACACGGTGCTCGGCCTCGCGCGCTCCGACGCCAACGTTGCGGCGCTCGAAAAGATGGGCGTCGAGGTTCAGCGCGGCTCCCTCGAAGACCTCGACAGCCTCCGCGACGGCGCCAAGAAAGCCGACGCCGTCATCCATCTCGCCTTCATTCATGACTTCACCCGGTTCGCCGAAAACGGCCAGGTCGACAAGCGCGCGATCGAGGCGATGGGCGATGTGCTGGAAGGCAGCGGCAAGCCCTTCGTCGTGACGTCGGGGACCGGACTGATTGCGCCAGGCCAACTGACGACCGAGGATATGCGGCCGCCGGCAAGCGCTCATCTGCCGCGTGTCTCCGAGCAGGTCGGCCTTGCCTACGCCGCGCGCGGCGTGAAGGCGATGACCATCCGATTGCCGCAGGTGCACGGCGCCGACGGCAAGGCGGGGCTGATCGGCTACCTCCTCGACATTGCCCGCCAGGTCGGCGCGGTCGGCTATGTCGGCGATGGCGGCGCCCGCTGGCCATCGGCGCATCGGCTCGACGTGGCGCGGCTCTATCGGCTCGCGGTGGAGAAGGGGGTCGCCAATGGCGTCTACCACGCTGTCGCCGAAGAGGGCGTGCCAATGCGGCAGATCGCCGACATCCTCGGCCGCGCGCTCAACGTGCCGGTGAAGTCGATCACGAAAGAGGAAGCCGCGACCTACTATGGCCCGCTTGCGATGTTCGCCGGCCTCGACCTGCCGGCCTCGAGCCAACAGACACGGCAGGCCTTGGGCTGGACGCCGCGCGAGATCGGCTTGATCGCAGACATCGGGCAGCCCGGGTATTTCCCGGCGTAAAACGGCGGGGAATGGCAACGATCCCCCGGCGCGCGCCGGGGATCGCTTTCGTGTCGCGCTGGCTGTGGTCAGGCGGCGCGCGGGGCGACTGTCCCGACGTTGTAGCGAGGAGCCGGCTTCGGATTGCGGAAGTTTGACCCCATCGTTCGGCGCTCCTGTTCCCAATGCGTCCAGATCTCGGCGTTGTGCAGCCCGGGGATGGTCACCAACTCCCCGAGGTCGAGGCCGGCAAGGGCCGCGTCGACGAGGTCTTCCGCCTTCATCGTGCTCTCCGCCGTCTTCTGCGGCGCATAGCCGGCGACGTCCCAGAATTCCGTCGCCGTCGCGGCGGGTAGCACGGTCTGGATGCGCACGCCCTTTTCGGCGAGATCTTTCTGCAAGGAATGGCCAAAGCTCAGCACGTAAGATTTTGACGCGCTGTAGACGCCGTTCAACGCTTCCACGGCGATCGCCACCGCCGAGGAAATGTTGACGATCGTCCCTGCGCCGCGCGCGACGAAAGCGGGGCGGCGGCGTAGGTCAGACGGGTCAGCGCGGTTATGTTGAGGCCGATCATCGCCTCCATGGTGTCGACGTCGGCCTGCAGGATCGAGGCGACCGAGCCGACGCCGGCGTTGTTGACGAGCATCGTGATGCCAGGGTTCTCGCGCAGCGTCGCTTCGACCTTGGCGAGGTCCGCCTTGACGTTGAGGTCGGCGGCAAGCGGGGTGACTTGCACGCCGGTTTCGTTCCGCAGCCGCTCGGCCAGGGCGTTTAGCCGCTGCGCATTGCGGGCGACCAGGATCAGGTCATAGCCCCGCTTGGCCAGGCGATCGGCGTAGACCGCGCCGATGCCCGCCGACGCGCCGGTGATTAGGGCGACGCCGGTTGAGGTCGAGGTGCTCATTGTATGTCTCCGTTTCAGGGGTTCGTGATGAA
>CAVSSV010000031.1:0-23591 GCA_963730695.1 uncultured Pseudomonadota bacterium | reverse complement strand
CGCATCCGGCTACCAGAGTCAGCAACGTCGCGGCGAGCATTCCGCCGAACACCGTCGTGCCGATGGATTGGCGACTGGCAGCGCCCGCTCCCGTCGCGATCATGAGCGGCACGATACCAAGCACAAACGCGAAGGCGGTCATCAAAATCGGACGCAAACGCAGCCGTCCAGCCTGCATCGCCGCCTCGACGATGGTCGCCCCTTCCTCGCGGCGGCGGCGTGCGAACTCCACGATCAGAATCGCGTTTTTCGCAGAGAGGCCGATCAGCATGACCAGACCGATTTGCGAATACACGTCGGTCTGAAACTGCCGGACCCACAGCGCGAGCAACGCGCCAAACAGCGCGACGGGAACCGTCAGCAGCACCATGAAAGGCATGGTCCAGCTCTCGTACTGCGCGGCAAGGATCAGGAACACGAACACGATCGCCAAGCCAAAGACGACGTTGGCGACGGAGCCTGCTTTCAGCTCCTGGTAGGTTATGCCGGTCCATTCGTAGCCGAAATCGCTTGGCAGAGCGGTCCGGGCGGCGCGCTCCATCGCCGCGACCGCCTGGCCGGAACTAAAGCCGGGAGCCGCCGCCCCGTTCACCAGCGCGGAGGCGTTGTTGTTGTAGTGAGGCACCGTCTCGGGGCCAACGATCGGCTTCAGCGTCCCCAGCGTGCTCAGCGGCACCATGCCGCCGGACGCGTTGCGAACGAAAAGCCTGGAGAGATCGGCCGCGGAAGCGCGCGCGTCTTTGTCGGCCTGGATTGTCACACGGAAGGTGTGGCCGAACAGGTTGAAGTCATTGACGTAGAGCGAACCGAGATAAATCTGCAGCGTGTTGAACACGTCGGGCAGGCTGAGGCCGAGCAGTTTCGCCTTGGTTCGGTCGAGGTCGTAATTGAATTGCGGCGTCGACGTCGAGAAGCTCGAGAACAAGGCTTGCGGATTGAGTTCGGGTTGCTTGCGAGCCTCGGCGATGACGGCTTGCGTCGCTTCGCCAAGCGCCTGACTGCCACGCCCGACAAGATCCTCAACCTGAAACTCAAAGCCGCCAGTCGCGCCGAGCCCAGGAATGGAAGGCGGATCGAAGCTCAACGCGAACGCTTCGGGAATTTGCATAAGCTTGGGCCGCGCCGCAGCGACAAGGTTCGATGCGCTTTGTTCGGCGGTACGCTGTTCCCACGGTTTGAGGATGGCGAACTCCACCGCGGAATTCGACTGCGCGGCGTTGGTGAGGAAGTTGAGCCCGCTGATAAATCCGACGATGTCGACGCCCGGCATCGCCTGCAGGACGTCGCGCGCTTTCTTAGCCACGGCATCCGTCCGCTCCAACGAGGCGCCGTCCGGAAGCTGAATCACCGCGAAGAAGTAGCCCTGGTCCTCCACGGGCAAGAAGGTCGAGGGAATGCGCGTCGAGATGGCGTAGGTCGCCACGAGCATCAGCACAAACAGACCGAGGACGGGGTAGCGGAGCCAGATGAGTGTGCGAACCGCCGCGCGCGTAGCCCTCCGCCAACGCCTCGAACCCCCGGTTGAACCAGCGAAACGGCGGAAAGTTGGTTGGCGGGCGATGGCGCAGGAACGCCGCGCTCAGCGCAGGACTCAAGGTCAGAGAATTGAAGGCTGAGATCCCGACAGAAATGGCGACCGTCAAGGCGAACTGATTATAGAGGCGGCCGGCGACGCCTGGAATGAAGGCGACCGGGATGAACACCGCCATAAGCACCGCTGTGGTCGCGATGATCGGGCCCGTCACCTCGCTCATGGCCTTGCGCGCCGCGGCCAACGGTGGCAGGCCCGCCTCGAGCTGCCGTTCGACGTTTTCCACGACCACGATGGCGTCGTCCACGACAAGACCGATCGCGAGCACCATGCCGAGCAGGCTCAGCATGTTCAGCGAAAATCCTAGCAGCAGCATGACGACGAGCGTGGCGATCAAAGAAACGGGAATCGCGATGGTCGGGATGATCGTCGTGCGCCAACTCTGCAGGAAGATGAAGACGACAAAAACCACCAAAAGCAGCGCTTCGGTCAGCGTGATGAGAACGTCATGCATCGACGCGGCGACGAAACGCGTCGTGTCGTAGTGCATCGCGAACGCGATCCCCTTGGGAAAGCGCGCCGATAGCTCTTGCATTTTGTTCAGCACGTTTTTCTGCAGGTCCAACGCGTTGGAGCCCGGCATCTGGAACACCGCGAGCGCGACGGTCGGATCCTTGGCGAAATAGGCCGACGAAGAATATTGCAGCGCGCCGAGTTCGATCCGGGCGACGTCGCGCAACCGCACGATCGAGCCGGATTTTGGATCGGCGCGGAGCACGATATCGCCAAATTCCTTGGGATCGCTAAGCCGGCCGGCGGCGCTCACCTGCATTTCGAACTCGGTGCCCGCCGGCGCCGGCGATTGGCCAATTTTTCCGGCCGCGACCTGCACGTTCTGTTCGGCGATGGCGGCCTGCACGTCGGTGGCGGTGATGCCAAGTTCCGCCAGCCGATCGGGATTGAGCCACACGCGCATCGAATAGCGCCGTTCGCCGAAGATCTGGACGTCGCCGACTCCGGGCAGCCGCTTAAGCGGATCGAGGATCTGCAAATAGGCGAAATTGCTCAGCGCAACCGGATCGACCGAGCCGTCAGGCGAGGTCAGGTTCACGATCAGGACAAAATTCGGATTTTGTTTTTTGACGGTGACGCCCGCCTGATTGACGAGCGCGGGCAGCGAGGACGCGGCCTGCGACACGCGGTTTTGCACGTCAACGGCGGCGATATCGAGATTGTAGCCGACGTTGAAAGTGACCGTGATGGTCGACGAGCCGTCGTTCGAACTCGACGACGCCAGATACGCCATGCCCTGAACGCCGTTGATCTGTTCTTCCAACGGCGTGGTGACCGTGTCCGCGACCACCTGGGCGCTGGCGCCGGGATAATTGGCGCTGACGACGACTTGCGGCGGGCTGATGTCGGGGAACTGCGAAACGGGCAGCAACGTGTAACAAATCGCGCCCGCCAGAACCATGATGACCGCAATCGCAGACGCGAAAATCGGTCGTTGTATGAAGAAGTTCACCATTCGGAAGTCACCAACGGGCGGAAATTGGGAGCGCGCCGCGGCCGCGTCGAGCGGCCAGCAGCGGGAGGGGTCGTCACTGTCTTTTCATTGGGTTGAGGGGAGACCCCTCGAGGGCCAGAGTTGACTTTGGCGGAAAGCGTGTTACCAGTAAGTAACATCCGGATCGATACAGACCGGTCACACCCTAGTCAAGTCCTATGACAATCAAAAGTCAAAAACTGGGAGGACAACCGATTGAGCGGTGAGAGCAAGGCCATTCAGCTCAGGCCCCGAGAGCGAATTGTCGGAACGGCGCGCGATCTCTTTCATCGCCACGGAATCCGCGGCATCGGCGTCGACACGATCGCGGAAGCCGCAGGCACAAACAAGATGACGCTGTATCGGCATTTCGGTTCGAAGAACGACCTTGTCGTCGAGTGCCTGAATAAGGTCGCGCTGGAATTGGACAAGGCATGGCAGGATCTTGAGACGCAGCATCCGGGCGACCCGCTCGCGCAACTGCACGCTTGGATCGGCCAAGCGGCGGCTTGCCTCGAAGACAGTCGCGGATGCGACATGGCCAACGCTGCGGTGGAAATTACCGAACTTGAGAACCCTGCCCGTCGCGTCATCGAGGAGTTTAAGTCGCTGCAGCGAGACCGGCTCGCCGCGCTTTGCAAGGCCGCTGGGGTCGTTCAGTGCGACCTTCTCGCTGACTCCTTGTTTCTTTTGCTCGAAGGCGCCCGCGTCAGTCGGCAAAGCATCGGCGCGATCGGCCCAAACGCGCGTTTCGTTCGCATGAGCGAGGCGATTGTTGCGTCGTTCATGGCTAATCACGCTGTGCAGTGAAGTTTCGGGTCGTTTTTCTAAGCGAAAATACCTGAGAACGATGACATCGCCTCTCCCCGGACCAAGTCCGGGCGTGGAAGGTCGCGCACGCTAAACCGCAAACCGCCGCTTCACCCGCTCCACCACTTCCGGCGCGACGCGGAGCTTTAGCGCAATTCGCCCGCTCTTCTCGTCCTTGCGCGAGAGCACCTCGGCGTTCTCGTAGAGCCAATGCAGCCCGGCGCCGTCCGCCGGGTCGAGCTTGAGCGACAGCGTCGTGCGGCCGCGCGCCAGGCGCTCCTCGATGGCGGCGAGCAGCGTGTCGAGCCCCTGCCCCGTCACGGCGGAGACAAGGATCTTCACGCCATCGCCAGCGGCGACCGCATCCGGAATTTCCTTCAGCTTGTCGATCTTATTCCAGACTTCGATGATCTTGCCGGCGCCGGACTCAACGCCAAGTTCGGTCAGGATTTCGAGCACGTCTTCGCTCTGCGCGTCGCTGTCGGCGTGCGCGACATCGCGCACATGCAGAATGACGTCGGCGGCGAGCACTTCTTCGAGCGTGGCGCGGAACGCCGAGATCAGCATCGTCGGCAGGTCGGAGATGAAGCCGACGGTGTCGGACAGGATCGCCTTGCCGCCGTGCGGCAGTTCCAGCAGGCGCAACGTCGGGTCGAGCGTGGCGAACAGCATGTCCGCGGCCATGACTTCGGCATGCGTCAGGCGGTTGAAGAGCGTCGACTTGCCGGCGTTGGTGTAACCGACCAGCGCGACGATCGGATACGGCACTTCCTTGCGATTGGCGCGGTGGAGCGCGCGCGTACGCTTGACCGCCTCCAGCTCCGCCTTGATGCGGAAGATGCGTTCTTGGATGAGCCGCCGGTCGGTTTCGATCTGCGTTTCGCCGGGACCGCCGAGGAAGCCGAAGCCGCCGCGCTGGCGCTCAAGGTGGGTCCAGGACCGCACCAGGCGTGACTTTTGATAGTCGAGATGCGCCAATTCGACCTGCATCGCGCCCTCGCGGGTGCGCGCGCGCCGGCCGAAAATCTCAAGAATGAGGCCGGTGCGATCGATCACCTTGCAGGCGAACGCCTTCTCAAGGTTGCGCTGCTGCACAGGCGAGAGCGCGCAGTCGACGACGCAGAGCGCGATCTCCTCGTCCTTCACGCGCGCCGCGATTTCCTCGACCTTGCCCTTGCCGAAATAGGTCGCGGGCCGGATTTCGCTCAAATTGGCGATCTGGCTGCCGACCACGGTCAGGTCGATCGCGGCGGCGAGCCCCGTCGCTTCCTCGATGCGCGCATCGGAGCTGCGCGTCGCCTGCTCGGCGCCGCTAGCGGAACGGGTGAGATAGGGACCGAGCACAAGCGTGCGCGTGCGCGCCGCCAGGGCGCGCTCGCTCTGGTCGACCGCTTGTTCGGCCTTCGGAGATTTTGCCGTTTTAATGCCCTTCCGGAACCGCGTCTTCCGCCGATTCGAACATCGTCACCGGGGCCGCCGGCATGATGGTCGAGATGGCGTGCTTGTAGACCAATTGGGAATGGCCGTCGCGACGCAACAACACGCAAAAATTGTCAAACCAGGTGACGAAGCCTTGTAATTTCACGCCGTTGACCAAAAAAATCGTCACCGAAGTTCGGCTGCGCCGCACGTGATTGAGAAAGGTGTCCTGTAAGTTCTGTGCTTTTTCCGTCGGCATTTTTTTGCCCTTTTGCGCCGGGGTTGGGGGCTTTTTATCGTTGGAAGGCGGCCCCATCGCCGAATTGCGTACCAATACCACTGGTCAAATCCGCTACAAAAAATTAGCCCACAACTGGAGCGTTATTCACCTTGCATAATGGTGGAAAACCTCGAGGAGTTTAGTGGTGATCGGGCCAGGCCGTCCAGAGCCAATCGCATGTCCGTCGATTTTGACGACAGGTGTTGCAATTGTGGTCGCGCTGGAAAAAAACGCCTCTCGCGCACAGTAGGCTTCCTCGCGCGAGAACGGCCGCTCGTCGATCTTTAGGCCGAGCCCAGCGGCGGCGTCGAACAGCGTCGTGCGGGTGATGCCGCGCAGGATGGCGTCGTCCGCCTGCCGCGTCACCAGCGTGGCCTCATCGATGACGATCCAGGCGTTAGTCGAAGCGCCTTCGGTGACAAAGCCGTCCCTGTCGACGAACCAGCACTCATACGCCCCCTGCTCGCGCGCCGCCTGCTTGCCGAGCACGTTGGGAAGCAACTGCAGGCTCTTGATGTGCGGATGCCCCCAGCGCTCATCTGGCCTGGTTATGACCGCCACGCCGTCGCGAAAGCGCGCCGCCTTCGGCGCGGGATCGTGCGCCTTGGCGGTGACGACGAGCGACGTCCCGCCGAGACGCGTGGGAAACGCATGATCGCGCGGCGCCACGCCACGCGAGATTTGCAGGTAGAGAAATCCGTCGCCGACCCTGTTGCGCCTGATGACCTCGGCGAGCACCATTTTCAGCGCGTCCATCCCGATCGGCGCGGAAATTTGGAGCAGTTCGAGCGAACGTTGCAGCCGCGCAAGATGCCGCTCGCGGTCGACGACGCCGCCATCGCGGATCTCAAAGCCCTCGTAGACGCCATCGCCGAACACGAACGCGCGGTCGTCGATCGAAATCCCCGCGCTGGCGTGCGGCAGATATCGCCCATTCACATAGGCGATGCGGCTCATTTGCGCTTGGGCATATACAGATCGGTCAACGTGCCGGCGAAGCCTTCCGCGCTCATCGCAAAGGTCTCCGACAGCGTCGGATGCGGATGGATGGTGAGGCCGATGTCCTCGGCCTCGGCGCCCATCTCGATCGCCAGCGCCGCCTCGGAAATGAGATCGCCGGCGTTCGGTCCGACGATGCCGCAGCCGATCAGTTTCTGCGTCTCCTCGTCCCACAGCGTCTTGGTGAGGCCCTCATCGCGGCCGAGCGACAGTGAGCGCCCGCTCGCCGCCCAGGGGAAAACCGTCTTGCCGTACTTGATGCCCTTGGCCTTGGCCTCCGTCTCAGTGAGCCCGCACCAGGCAACTTCCGGGTCGGTGTACGCGACCGCCGGAATGACTTTGGCGTCAAAGGCGGACTTGTGTCCGCACGCGTTCTCGGCGGCGACTTTGCCCTCGTGGGTCGCTTTGTGAGCCAGCATCGGCTGCCCCACGACGTCGCCGATGGCGAAAATGTTCGGCACGTTGGTGCGCATCTGCTTGTCAACGGCGATGAAGCCGCGCGCGTCGACCTGCACGCCCGCCGCATCCGCGCCGACAATGGCGCCGTTGGGCCGGCGGCCGACGGCGACGAGCATCGCATCGAACACGTCCTTACCCGCGCCGCCCGGCCCCTCGAACGACACGTGGATGCCGTCGGGCTTAGCCTCGACCGCCGTCACCTTGGTTTGCAGGCGGATCGACTCGTAGCGCTTCTCCACCCGCTTGGCGAAGGGCGCGACGATGTCTTTGTCGGCGCCGGGCATCAGTTGATCGAGCATTTCGATCACGCTGATTTTCGTGCCCAGCGCGGCGTAGACCGTCGCCATCTCCAGGCCGATGATGCCGCCGCCGAGCACCAGCATGCGCTTAGGCACAAACTTGATGTCGAGCGCGCCGGTCGAATCCCAAATGCGCGGGTCCTTCGGAATGAAGCCCGGCGCCACGGGCTCGGAGCCTGCCGCGATGATGGCGTGCTTGAAGCGGATGAGCTTTTCGCCTTCCGCCGTTTTCACTTTGAGCGTCGTGGACGAAGCGAACTTGCCCTCGCCTGTCAGCACCGTGACTTTGCGCTGTTTGGAAAGCGCAGTGAGGCCGCCGGTCAGTTTCTTGACGACGCTCTCCTTCCAACCGCGCAGCGCGTCGAGATCGACCTTCGGCGCGGCGAAGGTGAGACCATGGGCCGAGAAAGACGCGGCCTCGTCGGCCACCTTCGCCGCATGCAGCAGCGCCTTCGAGGGAATGCAGCCGATGTTCAGGCACACGCCGCCGAGCGTGGCGCGCTTTTCCACGAGCACCACTTTGGCGCCGAGGTCCGCGGCGCGGAAGGCGGCGGTGTAGCCGCCGGGGCCGGCGCCCAGCACCAGCACGTCGCATTCGACATCCGCCTTCGCGCCAGCGTCTGCGGCGGCCTTGGGGGCCGGCGCAGCGGGGGCTGCTGCTGCAGGGGCCGGAGCGGCTGCAGCCGGCGCAGCGGCGGCGGGCGCCGCGTGGCCGGAGAACGTGGCGAGCAGATCACCCTTGCTGATCTTGTCGCCGACCTTGACCTTCACCTCGCCGATCGTGCCGGCCTCGGGCGCGGGCACTTCCAGCGTCGCCTTGTCGCTTTCCAGAACGAGCAGAATCTCGTCCTTGGCCACGCTCTGACCGGGCTTCATCAGAACTTCGATGATCGGCACGTTCTTGAAATCGCCGATGTCAGGCAGCCGGATTTCGTTGGCCATCGCCAGGCTCCGAAGGGAAGAGTTACGAGAGATAGGTCGGCAGCGCGCGAATTTTTAGAGCAGCACGCGCCGCATGTCCTCGATGGTGTCGGCCAGATGCCGCATGAAGCGCGCGCCTGCGGCGCCGTCGATCACGCGATGATCGTAGGAAAGGCACAGCGGCAGCATCAACCGCGGCTGGAACGCCTTGCCGTCCCACACCGGCGCCATCTTCGAACGCACGACGCCGAGGATGGCGACCTCAGGGGCATTGACGATGGGGGTGAACGCGGTGCCGCCGATGCCGCCGAGGGAGGAGATCGTGAACGTCGCGCCCTGCATGTCGGCGGGGCTGAGCTTGCCTTCGCGCGCCTTGCCCGAGAGCGCGCCGAGTTCGCGCGCTAGCTCGATGACGCCCTTCTTGTCGACGTCCTTGACGACGGCGACCACGAGCCCATCGGGCGTGTCGACGGCGACGCCGATGTTCCAGTATTTGCGCAGCACCAGCGCATCCTTCGCCGGCGTCAGGGCGGCGTTGAAGTTCGGGAACGCCTTCAGCGACGCCACAGCGGCCTTCATCAGCAGCGGCAGCAGCGATACGCGATACGGCGCCTTCTTGTCGGCCTTGGCGGCGTCGTCGAGCGTTTTGCGGAACGCGTCGAGCTCGGTGATGTCGGCCTCGTCGCTGTGCGTGACGTGGGGGATGTTCACCCACGAAGCATGCAGGCGCGGCCCGGAAATCTTCTTGATGCGCGAGAGCGGCACGGTCTCGACCGGGCCGAACTTGGCGAAGTCGACGACAGGCACGTCGGGCAATCCAGAGCCGCCGCCCGAAGCTCGCGCCCCGCCCCCGGACATCGCCGATTTGACGTCTTCGCGGGTGATGCGGCCGTTCTCTCCGGTGCCTTTGATGGTCGTGAGATCAAGCTCGAGTTCGCGCGCAAGGCGCCGCACGGCGGGGCCGGCGTTGACGCCGGAGAAATCAGCGAGCGGCCCGGATGCAGGCGCAGGGGCCTTTGACGCGGCGGCGGCGCTCGGCGCGGCCACCTCCGGCACGGGGGCTGCAGCGGCAAGCGTGCCCGCTGCGGGCGGCGGCGAAGCCGGCGCCGGGGCGGCGACTGCGCCGCCTTCCTCGTCGAGAATGAGCAACAACGTGCCCATCGAAACCTTGTCGCCGACCTTCACCGCGAGAACTCGCGACCTTGCCGGCCGCCGGCGCCGGGATCTCCATGGTCGCCTTGTCGGACTCGAGCGTGACCAGCGGCTGCTCCTTCGTCACCGAATTCGCCTGGCTTGACCAGAATTTCGATGATCGGGATGTTCTTGAAGTCGCCAATGTCCGGCGCCTTCACGTCGAGTTTGGCCAAGGCTACCCTCCCAGAAAAGAATGCTCGCTCGATGTCGTTCGCGCGCCGTCAGCTCACCGCCGGGTACGCCCGTTCGGGGTCGACGCCATATTTCTTGATCGCTTCCGCAACCTTCTTGGACGGCACAAGCTGATCGTCCGCCAGCGCCTTGAGCGCGGCGATGGCGACAAAGTTGCGGTCGACCTCAAAGAACGAGCGCAAGCGCTTGCGCGTGTCCGAGCGCCCAAACCCGTCGGTGCCGAGCACTTTGTAGCGAGCCGGAACGAACGAGCGGATGCCGTCGGCGAGGCTCTTCATATAGTCGGTCGAGGCGATCACCGGCCCCGCGCCTTTTTCCAGCATCGTCTCGACGTAGGATTTCTTCCGGTCAGCCTCGGGATGCAGCATGTTCCAGCGCTCGACCGCGAGCCCCTCGCGGCGCAGCTCCGTGAAGCTAGTGACGCTCCAGATTTCGCTGGAGACGCCAAAATCCTTGGCGAGCAATTGCGCGCCCGCCTCGACCTCGCGCAGGATAGCGCCGGCGCCGAGCAGGCGCACGCGCGGCGCGCCCTTGCCAGCGTCGACCGTGCGCAACAAGTGCATCCCCTTGAGGATGCCCTCCTCCGCGCCGGCGGGCATCGCCGGATGCGGATAATTCTCGTTGAGGGTCGTGATGTAATAATAGACGTCCTCGTTGTCCGCATACATCCGTTTGAGGCCGTTCTGGATGATGACGGCCAATTCGAACGCGTAGGTCGGATCGTAGGAAACGCAGTTGGGGATGGTCGAAGAGAGGATGTGGCTGTGCCCATCCTCGTGCTGCAGCCCTTCGCCGTTCAAGGTCGTGCGCCCCGACGTGCCGCCGATGAGAAAGCCGCGCGTGCGCATGTCCCCCGCCGCCCAGGCGAGATCGCCGATGCGCTGGAAGCCGAACATCGAGTAGTAGATGTAGAACGGGATCATCGGCTCGTTCGACGTCGAGTAGGATGTCCCCGCGGCGATGAAGGAGGCCATTGCACCGGGCTCGTTGATGCCCTCCTGCAGAATTTGGCCCTTCGGGTCCTCGCGATAGAAGCTAAGCTGATCGGCGTCCTGCGGGCGGTAGAGCTGGCCGACCTGGCTGAAAATGCCGATCTGCCGGAACAGGCCCTCCATGCCGAAGGTGCGGCTTTCATCGGGAACGATCGGGACGATGCGGTTGCCGATCGCCTTGTCGCGCAGCAGCGTCGAAAGGATGCGTACGAACGCCATCGTGCTGGAGATCTCGCGCCCTTCGGCGGTCGCCTGCAGCAAGGCGTCGAACGCCGACAGCGGGGGAATTGCGAGCGGCTTGGATTTCGGCCGCCGGGCGGGCAACGAGCCGCCAAGCGACGCGCGGCGCTCCTTGAGGTAGTTGGCGGCGGGCGATCCCTCTTCCAGTTTCATGAAGGGGATTTTGTCGATCTCGGCGTCGCTGACCGATACGCCGACGCGATCGCGGAACGACTTCAGCGCATCGGCGCCAAGCTTTTTCGCCTGATGGGCGATCATCTGCCCTTCGCCGGCCAGACCCATGCCATAGCCTTTGACAGTCTTGGCGAGGATGACCGTCGGCTCGCCCTTATGGTCAGCGGCGGCCTTATAGGCGGCGTAGACTTTCAAGGGATCGTGGCCGCCGCGCGTCAGCGCCCAGATTTGATCGTCGGTCCAATCCGCCACCAGAGCGGCGGTCTCGGGATAGCGGCCGAAGAAGTTCTTGCGGACATAGGCCCCGTCCTTGGATTTGAAATCCTGATATTCGCCGTCGACACACTCTTCCATCACCTGCCGCAGCTTGCCGCTCTTGTCGGCGGCGAGCAGCGGGTCCCAATTCGAGCCCCACAGGCATTTGACGACGTTCCAGCCCGCGCCGCGGAAGTCGGCCTCGAGCTCCTGCACGATCTTGCCATTGCCGCGCACCGGCCCGTCGAGCCGTTGCAGGTTGCAGTTGATGACGAACACCAGATTGTCGAGCTTCTCGCGGCCCGCGAGCGAGATCGCGCCGAGCGATTCCGGCTCGTCCATTTCGCCGTCGCCACAGAACACCCAGATCTTACGGTTGGCGGTGTCGGCGATTCCCCGGCCGTGGAGGTAGCGCAGGAAGCGCGCCTGATAGATCGCCATCAGCGGCCCCAGGCCCATCGAGACCGTCGGGAACTGCCAGAAATCTGGCATCAGCCAGGGATGCGGGTAGGAGGAAAGCCCCTTGCCGCCGACTTCCTGACGGAAATGCAGCAATTGGTCCTCGCTCAGGCGGCCCTCGACAAAGGCCCGGGAGTAGATGCCAGGCGACGAGTGGCCTTGATAATATACCAGATCGCCACCGTGGTTTTCGGTAGCGGCATGCCAAAAATGCATGAAACCGGTGTCGTACAGTGTGGAGGCCGATTGGAAGCTGGCGATGTGTCCGCCCAGCTCCGAGGAATCCTTGTTGGCGCGCACCACAATCGCCATCGCATTCCAGCGAACCAGATTGCGGATATCGTTTTCCAGATCGCGATTGCCGGGGTGCTCCGGCTGCTCGGAGACGGGGATAGTGTTGACGTAGGCGGTGTGCGCGGCAAACGGCAGCTTTGCGCCCTTGCGCCGGGCGGAGGTGACGACAGCGCTGAGGACATCGTCGACGCGGCGCAGACCCTCGAACGCTTCAACTGAGTTCGAGCGCGTCGAGCCATTCCTGGTTTTCCGTTTCGCGATCTGCGTCGAGACTGGGATTGTCGACCATCATCCCCCCTTACAGTGCGCTGATTTGCCGCGCGATGCCGCTTCCTGTCACGGAGACAGGGGGGAATCAATTCCGCCGCGCGCTCGTTCGGTATGCGTTTTTAGCATAGGCGGGACCATGCGAGCCTGGAGCACGCGGCAAAGCGAATGCCCCTTGCGGTTTGTCGCGGAGTCTTCAGAATGAGCCCTCAGGCGGGGACTTCGGGGGCAATCGATGGACGAGGACGCGAGCGGACCGATGCGGAATCCCGTGACGCTTGCCGTCATAGCCTTGGCGGCGGTGGGGTGGATTTTGGTCGCCTACTTCTGGTCGGAAATCGGCGATCTCCGCAGCGGAATGGAAGACGCCGCAAAGAACGCCGCACTCGCCCGTTCGACCCTCGCCGCCGACCTGCAGAACCTCCAGGCGAGCGCCGGTTCGTTCGCCGAAGTTCAGAAGAAGGTAAACGACGCCAAGGCCACTCTCGAAGATTTGACCACGCGGCAGACGGCCGCCGAGGCGGCTGTGAAAGACCTTGCCGGGAAAGAACAGGCCGCCGAGGCCGCTCTTGAGAAATCGAAGCTGGCGGCCGCCGACGCCGCCAAGACGGCCGCCGACGCAACGGACAAAGCCAAAGCCGACACCGAAGCGCTGGCCGTGATCGACACGAAGCTGCAAAGCGTCAGCGACGATCTCACGGGCAAAACGGCTCAGGCCGACGCCGAGACCAAGAATTTGGCCGCGCTTACGAGCCAAGCCGACGCCGCCTCCCAACACCTCGCGGATCTGACGACGCAAAGCGACGCCGCCGCCGAAGCCCTCACCAGCTTGAAAGGTCAGGTTGACGCTGCGTCCAAGACGCTCGCCGATCTGCAGGGTCAGATCGAACAGGCGAAGAAAGCCTTGAGCGCTTTACCCACGAGCCCGCCGCAAGGGCAGACGGCGCCCAGCAACAGTGCAACCCCGCAATGAAAATGAGCGAATGCAACTTAGAACTCGTCTAGCTTCGTAACCGCTTTCAACCTATGAAACCGCAATCAACATGGGGGTCCGCGCATGGATGCGGTTAAGACGGAAGCGGTGGCCGACGACTCTTATCATCCGCCGAGCGTGGATGAGCTCAAAGCCCTGGTTCTTGCCAAGCTAACCTACACGGTCGCGAAGTCGCCAATCGCCGCTACGCAGCGCGATTGGTTTCTTGCGGTCGCGCACGCCACGCGCGATCAGATCGTGTCGCGCTGGCTGCCCTCCACCGAGGGCGCCTATCACGACGACCGCAAGCGCGTTTACTACCTCTCTCTCGAGTTTCTCATCGGCCGTCTGCTGATCGACGCGCTCACGAATTTGCGGCTGATGGAACCGATGGCTGAAGCCTTGGGCCAGTTGGGCGTCGACCTGAACGTCCTGCGCCGGCTCGAGCCCGATGCGGCGCTCGGCAACGGCGGTCTCGGCCGCCTGGCCGCCTGTTTCATGGACAGCATGGCGACGCTTTCGATCGCCGCGCACGGCTACGGCATTCGCTACGACAACGGTCTGTTCCGCCAAGTCATCCGCAACGGCTGGCAGCACGAAATCCCCGAGGATTGGCTCACCAGCGGCAACCCTTGGGAGTTCGAGCGCGCCGAGAACACGTTCTCCATCGGCTTTGGCGGCTACGTTGAGTCGCAGCCACTCGGCGACGGACGCGCCTTGCAGGTTTGGCATCCCGGCGAAAAGGTCGAGGCTGTGGCGTATGACACGCCGATCGTCGGCTGGCGCGGCCAGCACGTCAACACCCTCAGGCTGTGGTCGGCGCGTGCGCCCGACCCGCTGAAGCTCGAAGCCTTCAACGCCGGCGACTTCGTCGGCGCGCTCGCCGATCGCGTGCGCTCGGAATCGATCTCCAAGGTGCTCTACCCCAGCAACTCCAACCCTGCGGGACAAGAGCTTCGGCTGCGGCAGGAGTATTTCTTCGCGGCCTCGTCGCTGTTCGACATCGTCCGCCGCCACGTCAAACAGCATAAAGATCTGCGCACCCTGCCGGACAAGGCCGCGATCCAGCTCAACGACACGCATCCGGCGATCGCGATCACCGAAATGATGCGCATCCTGATCGACCTCAACGGATTCGATTGGGACGAGGCCTGGAAGATCTCGCAGGCGGTGTTCAGCTACACCAACCACACGCTGCTGCCCGAGGCCCTCGAATCCTGGCCGGTGCCGCTTATGGAGCGGCTTCTGCCGCGCCACATGCAGATCATCTATATGATCAATGCGGCGCATTTGGACGCGGCGCGAAGGCGCGGGTTCGTCGACCCCGCGCTCATCACCTCGATTTCGCTGATCGACGAACACGCCGGACGGCGCGTTCGCATGGGCACGCTCGCCTTCATCGGCTCGCACAAGATCAATGGCGTTTCGGCGCTGCATTCCGACCTCGTCGGCAAGACGCTGTTCAAGGAACTGAACCAGGTCTATCCCGGCCGCATCACCAACAAGACCAACGGCATCACGTTCCGGCGCTGGCTGTTCGAGGCCAATCCCGGGCTGACGAAGCTGATCACCGACACCATCGGCCCGCAGTTCATGGACGACCCGATGCGGCTTGCGGACCTGATCCCGCACGCCGACGACGCCGGCTTCCGGGAGGCCTTCGTCAAGGTCAAACGCGCCAACAAGGAAGTGCTCGCCGGGCAGATCGCCGCGACGTTGAACATGCGGGTGAGCCCTGATGCGATGTTCGACGCGCAGATCAAGCGCATTCACGAATACAAGCGGCAGTTGCTCAACATTCTCGAGACGATCGCCCGCTACAATTCGATCCGCGCCAATCCCACGCTGACTTACGCGCCGCGGGTGAAAATCTTCGCGGGCAAGGCGGCCGCCAGCTACCAAATGGCGAAGTCGATCATTCGGCTGGCGATCGACGTCGCCCGCGTCGTCAATTCCGATCCGACGGTGCGCGACCTGCTGAAGGTGGTGTTCCTGCCGAACTACAATGTCAGCCTCGCCGAGACGATCATCCCGGCGGCCGACCTCTCCGAGCAGATCTCCACGGCCGGCATGGAGGCTTCAGGCACCGGCAACATGAAGCTGGCGCTCAATGGGGCGCTCACCATCGGCACGCTCGACGGGGCGAACGTCGAGCTGAAGGATATGGTCGGGGACGAAAACATCCGCATCTTCGGGTTAACCACGCCCGAAGTCGCGGTGGCCCGCTCCAAAGGCATCGACTCCGGCGAATACATCGGCAAGTCGGCGCACCTGCAGGAACTCCTCGACCAGATTCAATCCGGCGTCTTCTCGCCCGAGGAGCGCGGCCGCTATACCGGCCTCGCCGACGTCCTGCGCCACCACGACTACTTCATGGTTTGTGCGGATTTCGACGCCTATTACGCAGCGCAGCGCAATCTCGACGAGACCTGGGCGGACCACACGCGCTGGGTCAAATCGGCGATCCTCAACACCGCCAAGACCGGTTGGTTCTCCTCTGACCGCGCCATCGAAGAATATGCTACGGAGATTTGGAAGGCTCCTTTCAAGCCGACGCATAAATGATAAATGAGTGCTCATGGACCAAGTTTGGGCCGCCAATAACAGCGACATAGAAGCTTTCGCCGCCGCCCGGCACGCCGATCCCTTCGGCGTGCTGGGCCCACATCTCACGGGAGAGGGATGGGCGATCAGGGTCTATATGCCCGACGCGGTCAGCGTGCAGGCGGTGGACGAGCGTGGGCTCGCGCTGGCGAGCCTGCAGCGCCGCAGCGGCGATTTCTTCGAAGGCCTGCTGCCGGGAACCACGGAGCGGCCGCACTATCGCCTGCGCATCGAGCGCCAGCATGGCGAAGAAACCATCGACGACGTCTACGCCTTTGGTCCTGTCCTGGGCCCGATGGACGATTATCTCGCGGCCGAGGGCGCGCACCTCAAACTGCACGAGCGCATGGGCGCGCAGCCGCTGCGGCACGAAGGCGTCGAAGGCGTCAATTTCGCGGTTTGGGCCCCCAACGCGCAACGCGTCTCGGTGATCGGCGACTTCAACCGCTGGGACGGCCGGCGCAATCCCATGCGCAAGCGCCTGGGCAGCGGGCTGTGGGAACTGTTCGTGCCGCAGATTCATCCCGGCGCGAACTACAAGTTTGAAATCCGCGGGTCCGACGGCAATCTCATGCCGCAAAAGGCTGACCCGCTGGGCCGCGAAGCGGAAATGCGGCCATCGACCGCCTCGGTCGTCGCGTCGAGCGCGCCCTTCGCCTGGACCGACGCCGACTACATGAAGCGGCGCGCCGAGGGCGATTTGCGCCGCAAGCCGCTGTCGATCTATGAGGTCCACTTAGGCTCATGGCGCCGGGGCGAGAATGGGCGCTTTCTGACCTACGACGAACTCGCCGATCAGCTCCTCCCCTATGTCAGCGAGCTTGGCTTCACGCATATCGAACTGCTGCCGATCAGCGAGCATCCGCTCGACGATTCCTGGGGCTATCAGCCCGTCGGCCTGTTCGCGCCGACCAAGCGGTTCGGCGACCCCGCAGGCTTCGCGCGCTTCATCGACCGCGCGCATGCGGCAGGCCTGGGCATCATCGTCGACTGGGTGCCTGCGCATTTCCCCACCGATCCGCACGGCCTTGCGCATTTTGACGGCACCGCGCTGTACGAGCATGCCGACCCGCGCCAGGGCTTCCATCCCGATTGGAACACGGCGATCTACAATTTCGGCCGGCGCGAGATTTCGAATTTTCTCACCGACAACGCGCTCTATTGGTTCGAGCGGTTTCATGTCGACGGGCTGCGCGTCGACGCGGTCGCCTCGATGCTCTACCTCGACTATTCGCGCAAAGCCGGCGAGTGGATCCCGAACTCGGAAGGCGGCAACCAGAACAAGGAAGCGATCGCCTTCCTGCGCCGCGTCAACGAGGCGGTCTACGGCGCGCTTTCCCAACGCGCTGATGATCGCCGAGGAATCGACGGCGTTCCCGGGCGTCTCGCAGCCCGTTTATCTCGGCGGCCTCGGCTTCGGCTTCAAGTGGAACATGGGCTGGATGCACGACACGCTGGCCTACATGTCCAGGGATCCCGTGCATCGGCGCTGGAGCCACGACGAGATGACGTTCGGGCTGCTCTACGCCTTCTCCGAGAACTTCATCCTGCCGATCAGCCACGATGAAGTGGTGCACGGCAAAGGCTCGCTGGTTTCGAAGATGCCGGGGGACGAGTGGCGGCGCTTCGCCAACCTGCGCGCCTATCTCGCTTTCATGTGGGGACATCCGGGCAAGAAGCTGCTGTTCATGGGCCAGGAGTTCGGCCAGACCAACGAGTGGAACGCCAAGGACGCCCTGCCCTGGTGGCTGCTCGACCACAAGCCGCACCAGGGCGTGAAGTCGCTGGTTCGCGACCTGAACCATCTCTACACCCACGAGCGCTCGCTCTTCGGCCGGGACTGCGAAGCCCCGGGCTTTCGTTGGATTGCGGCCGACGACGCCGCGCAAAGCGTGTTCGCTTTTCTGCGCTACGGCGAGTTCGGCGACCCGCCGATCGCGGTGATCTGCAATTTCACCCCGGTGCCGCGCGACGGCTACAAGATCGGCCTGCCGATCGCGGGCCGGTGGCAGGAGGCGATCAACACCGACGCGGAGGTTTACGGCGGATCAAATCTCGGCAATTCGGGACGCGTGACGGCGACCGCAGAGCCGATGCATGGCCTGCCCGCATCGGCAAGCTTGACCTTGCCGCCGTTGGCGACCATCGTTCTCAAATACGAAGAATAAGCGCTAGGGGAAACGACATGGTGGATGTGGGATCCAATGCACCGCTGGCCCGTAACGCGATGGCCTATGTCCTTGCCGGTGGACGCGGCTCGCGCCTGCTTGAGCTCACTGACAAGCGCGCCAAGCCGGCCGTCTATTTCGGCGGCAAGTCGCGCATCATCGATTTCGCGCTCTCGAACGCGCTGAACTCGGGCATCCGCCGCATCGCCGTGGCGACGCAATACAAGGCGCATTCGCTGATCCGCCACCTGCAGCGCGGCTGGAATTTCTTCAGACCGGAGCGAAACGAGAGTTTCGACATTCTGCCGGCCTCGCAGCGCGTGTCCGAGACCATGTGGTACCTCGGCACGGCCGACGCCGTGTATCAGAACATCGACATCATCGAGAGCTACGCGCCGACCCACATCGTGCTGCTGGCGGGCGACCACATCTACAAGATGGACTACGAGTTGATGCTGCAGCAGCACGTCGAGACCAAGGCCGCCGTGACGGTCGGCTGTCTCGAAGCGACGCTGGAGGAGGCGACCGCATTCGGCGTTATGCATGTCGACGAAAAAGACAAGATCATCCACTTCCTGGAGAAGCCCAAGAACCCGCCGTCGATGCCGGGCAAACCCGACCGCGCGCTGTGCAGCATGGGCATCTATGTCTTCGAAACAAAATTCCTGATCGAGGAGCTGCATCGCGACGCCGCCGATCCGAATTCCAGCCACGATTTCGGCAAGGACATCATCCCCGCCATCGTCAAAGCCGGCGGGGCCTACGCGCACCACTTCTCGCGCTCTTGCGTCAAATCGAGCAAGGAGGCGAACGTTTACTGGCGCGACGTCGGCACGGTCGACGCCTATTGGGCCGCCAATATCGATCTGACCGACATCGTCCCCGACCTCGATCTCTACGACCGCAACTGGCCGATCTGGACCTATGGCGAGATCACCCCGCCCGGCAAATTCGTGCATGATGCCGAGGGCCGGCGCGGCGTGGCGGTCTCCTCGCTGGTTTCCGGCGGCTGCATCGTCTCCGGAGCGGCGGTGTCACGCTCGCTGCTCTGCACCGGCGTGCACGTGCACTCGTTCTCGACCATCCATGAGGCCGTGATCTTGCCCTATGTCGAGATCGGCGAAAACGTGCGCCTGCGCAAAACCGTGATCGATCGCGGCGTCATCATTCCCGACGGACTCGTCGTGGGCGAACATCCCGAGGAAGACGCCCGGCGCTTCCGCCGCACGGAGACTGGCGTGACGCTGATCACGCAAGCGATGCTCGACCGATTGTCCTGATGCCGGAACTGCACGTCCTTTCTGTAGCGTCGGAAATCTACCCGCTGGTGAAAACCGGCGGGCTGGCGGATGTCGCCGGCGCGCTTGCCCGAGGCGATGGGCCGGGCTGGCGTCGTGATGCGCACGCTCGTGCCCGGCTATCCCGGCGTCATGACGAAGCTGGAGACGGCCGAGACCGTCCGTGAGTATGACGATCTGTTCCATGGGCCGCGCGCGGATTTTGCGCGCGCGCGCCGCCGAACTGGAGCTTTATGTGCTCGATGCGCCGCATCTTTATGCGCGGCCGGGCAACCCCTACATCGACCCGGCGACCGGCATGGACTACGCCGACAACGCTGACCGTTTCGCGGCGCTGGCGCGCGTCGCCGCACATTTAGGCGTCAGTGATCTCGGCGATTTCCGCCCCGACGTGGTGCACGTGCATGACTGGCAGGGCGCGTTGACGCCCGCCTATCTCGTCTACGACGGCGGCCGCCGGCCGCGCACGATGCTCACCATCCACAACCTCGCCTTCCAGGGCGTTTTCCCCGCGGCCACGCCGCCGCATCGGCCTGCCGCCGCACGCCATGGATATCGTCAATGGCGTCGAATATTTCGGCGGCGTCAGCTACCTCAAGGCGGGGCTGCAATTTGCCGACAAGATCACCACGGTCTCCCCGACCTACGCCGAGGAAATCCTGACGCCGGAACTCGGCATGGCGATGGACGGTCTGCTGCGCAAGCGCGCCGCCGATCTCGTCGGCATCGTCAATGGCATCGACGAGAAAGTCTGGGATCCGGCCGCCGATCCGGCGATTGCGCAGGCTTTCAATGCGCCGCGGATCGCCTTGCGCGCGCGCAACAAGACAGTCTTGCAGAGGCGCATGGGCATCGCGGAGACGCCTGACGCGCCGCTGTTCGGCGTGATATCGCGGCTCACCAGCCAGAAGGGGCTCGACCTCGTGCTTGAGGCGCTGCCGCGGCTCGTTGAGCACGGCGCGCAATTGGCGCTGCTCGGCTCGGGCGAACGCATCCTGGAAACAGGATATGTTGCGGCGGCCCGCGCGCATCCCATGCAGATCGCCGCGCGCATCGGCTACGACGAAGGCCTCGCCCATCTCATCCAGGCCGGCGTCGACTTCCTGCTTGTGCCCTCGCGGTTCGAACCGTGCGGGCTGACGCAGCTTTGCGCGCTGCGCTACGGCGCGGTGCCGATCGTGGCGCGCGTCGGCGGCCTCGCGGACACCATCATCGACGCCAATGCGGCGGCGATCGCCGCCGGCGTCGCCACGGGCATTCTGTTCTCCCCGCCCGACCTTGAATCGCTCGAGCATGCGCTGGGCCGCGCCTTCGCACTCTATCGCGACGCCGACGCCATGCGGCGCTTGCGCCTGAACGGCCTGAAGGCCGACGTGAGTTGGGACGCGCCCGCCGCGCGCTACATCGAGACCTATCGCGCGGCGCTGGCGGAAGCGCAGTGACTGACGCTGAACTTTCCTTGACGGGGCCCGGCGTCACGATCGAGGCGGGCGGCCTCGCCGTCGCGCTCTATTCGCAACACGCAACGAAAGTCTTTTTCTGCGTTTTCGACTCGAGCGACAAAGAGACCGCGCGCATCGCGCTGGCGCAAGGCGTGGATGGGCTTTGGCGTGGCTTCGCGCCGGGGCTTGGCCTTGGGACGCGCTATGGCTTTCGTGTCGACGGGCCGTTCGATCCCGCGCACGGCCATCGTTTCGATGTCTCAAAGCTGCTCGCGGACCCCTACGCCGCCCAATTCGACCGCCCGTTCCCCGTCGATCGTTCGCAGTTCACCTTCGGCCAGGACAGCGCGGCCTACGTGCCCAAGGCCGTCGTGGTCGCCGAGCCAGGCGGGGAAGCCGGCCGTAAGCGCGTGGCCGACGATCGGCTGGTCATCTACGAGCTGAACCTTCGCGGCTTTTCACGCGAAAACATGCAAGTGCCCGAGGCTGCGCGCGGGCAGTTCGGCGCATTGGCGAGCGAGGCGGTGCTCGACCATTTTAGCAAGCTCGGCGTCACCGCCGTCGAGATCATGCCGGCCGACATTTTCGTCGACGAGCGGCACTTGCCGGAACTCGGGCTACACAACGCCTGGGGCTACAATTCCGTCGTTTACGGCGCGCCCGATCCGCGCCTCGCCCCCGCTGGCTGGGCCGACGTGCGCGCGGCGACCGACGCGCTGCATGCGCGAGGCATGGAGGCGATCCTCGACGTCGTCTTCAACCACAACGGCGAGAGCGACCAGTTCGGCCCGACGCTGTCGTTTCGCGGCCTCGACAATTCAAGCTATTTCCGCCTGCCCGCCAACGATCTCGCGACCTATATCAACGACTGCGGCACCGGCAATTGCTTGAGGCTCGACGCTCGCCCTGTCATCGACATGGCGGTTGCGGCGCTCAAGCGTTGGGTCCTCTGGGGCGGCATCGACGGCTTCCGCTTCGACCTTGCGACCGCCTGCGGCCGGCAGGAGAGCGGATTCAGTCCCCGCGCTCCGTTCTTCGCCGCGCTCGCCGACGATCCCGTGCTCAGCCAAGTGCGGCTGATCGCCGAGCCCTGGGACGTCGGCTACGGCGGCTATCAGCTTGGCAACTTTCCGCCGGCCTGGTCGGAGTGGAACGACCATTTCCGCGACACCGCACGGCAGTTCTGGCGCGGCGATCCGCAATTGCGCGGCGAGCTCGCCACCCGCATCGCCGGCTCCCGCGACATTTTCAACAAAGCGCCAAACGCCGGCAAGTCGATCAACTTCATCGTCGCGCACGACGGCTTCACGCTCGCCGATCTCGTCTCTTACGTCTCCAAACATAACGAGGCGAACGGCGAGAGTAATCGCGACGGCACGAGCGACAACCATTCCTGGAATCACGGCGTCGAAGGTCCGACGAACGATCCCGCGATCCTCGCCGCCCGCAAGCGCGACGAACGCAATCTGCTGGCCCTGCTCGCCGTCTCGCGCGGCACGCCGATGCTGGCGATGGGTTCCGAACTTGGCTTCAGCCAAGGCGGCAACAACAACGCCTATGCGCAAGACAACGCCATCACCAGCATTCACTGGGCCGAGGCCGACGCGCGCCTGATCGCCTTCACCCGCCGGCTGTTCGCCGCGCGCGCCGAGCACGCGGCGCTGCGCTCGCCGAATTTCTTCACCGGCGCGCCCCTGCCCGGCTCGCCCTTCCCGGACGTGGAATGGCGCGACGGCGACGGCGCCCTGACGCCGGAGCGCTCGGCGCCGGCGCCGAGGACACGCTCGCCATCGTGTACAGCGCTAGGGACGGTGAGGCGATCGACCGTTGCCTGGTCATCATCAATCGTTCCTTCGTCACATTGCGCTTTGCGCTGCCGGAAGCGCGCGCCGGCATGAGCTGGATCGGCCTTGTCGACACCAGCGACGACGAAGGGCGCCCATCCGCGCTCAAGTTCGCCGACGTACTTCAGGCGCCGCCGCGCACCACGCTGATCTTCGCCGAAGGCAAATCTTCGCGCGCGCCGCCGCGCTCGGCCCAGGTCGACGCTCTAGCCAGCGCCGCCGGATTGGCGAGCGTCTGGCACGACATCTCGGGCAAGCGCACCGAAGTCAGCGCCGCGACCAAAGTCGCCGCTCTCGCCGCCGTCGGCTTTCCCGCCGGCAGCGAAGCGGAAGCGCGCGATAGCCTCGCGCGGCTTGTCGACGAGACCAGCGGCCGCACCCTGCCCGCCTGCGTCGTTCATCGCGTCGGCGAACCGTTCCGCGTGAGCGTGCGCGTTCCCAAGGGAAGCACAGCGCCGCCGCTCGACTATGTCATCGAGGCCAAAGACGGCGCCCCGCTCGAAGGCCGCGCCGACGCCGGCCACGCCAGCGAGACCGTGCTCGCCGACGGGCGAAGCGTCTCCAGCTTCGACATCGTGCTGCCGGAGTTGCCGATCGGCCGGCATCGCCTCACTTTGGCGGGAGCCACGAGCGAACTCGTCGTCGCTCCGCGCACCGCCTATTTTCCAGCGGGCCTTGCCAGGCCGCGCTTCGGCCTGACCGCACAGACCTACGCCCAGCGCCGCCCCTCGGGCCGCGGGCACGACCAGGGCATCGGCGATTTTGCGACACTTGCGGCGCTTGGCGAAGCGGCGGCGGCCGAAGGCGCGGCCGGTCTCGCCTTCAGCCCGGTCCATGCGCTGTTCCCGACCGATCGCTCGCGCTGCAGCCCTTACAGCCCGTCCGACCGGCGCTTCATCGATCCCATCTACATCGACGCGCTCGATGATTG
>CAVSSV010000030.1:0-11747 GCA_963730695.1 uncultured Pseudomonadota bacterium | reverse complement strand
GGCGCTGAAAGCGCGCGATCCCAAAGCGGCGGCGAAAGCCGCCGAAGCCCACATCACCAATGTCCATCGCTCGACGATCGACGCCATGACGAGGATGCGATGACGAAGAAGGCGCGCATAGGCGTCATCGGCGCAGGTTGGTGGGCGGCGGCTAACCACCTGCCTGCCCTCAAGGCCAATCCCGATTGCGAGGTCGTCGCGGTCAACCGGCTCGGCGCGAAGGAGCTCGCCGAAATGCAGCAGGCGTTCGACGTGCCGCACGGCTTCGAAGACTATCGCGCCATGCTCGACGAAGTGCCGATGGACGGCGTCGTCATCGCTTCGCCGCATGTCCTGCACTACGAGCACGCGTCGGCGGCGCTCGCCAAAGGCTGCCACGTCGTGGTGGAGAAGCCGCTGACGACGAACGCGCGCCGACGCCCGCAAGCTCCTCGCCGAGGCCGCCGCGGCCGGCAAGCAGATCATCGTCCCGACCGGCTGGAACTTTAAGCCCTTTGCCGACCGTGCGCGCGCCCTCGTGGCCAATGGCGTCGATTGGCAGGATCGAGCATGTCGTGCTGCAAATGGCTTCGGCTTTGGAGGACCTGTTCGCCGGTCAGGCGATGATCGAGACCGAAGGACCACATGTTTCGCCCGCCGCCGTCCACCTGGGCGGATCCCGCGCGCGCCGGCGGCTATGGCTGGGGCCAGTTGGTACATGCGCTGGGGCTGCTGTTCCGCATCGCCGACCTTGAGCCTGCCGAAGTCTTCGCCCTCACCGGCAAATCGCCCGCGAACGTCGACTACTACGACGCCGCGGTGGTGCGCTTCGCCAGCGGCGCGACCGCCGCCGTCTCGGGCTCGGCGACTGTGCCCAAGCACCGCGGCTTCCAGATCGACCTGCGCCTGTTCGGTTCCGAGGGCATGCTGCTGCTCGACATCGAACGCGAGCGGCTGGAGGTGCGCCGCCGCGACGGCAAGGACATTATCGTCGACATGCCTCCCGGCTCTGGCGCCTACGCGTGCGAAGCAGCCGCTGACGACGCTCGTCGACATCTGCCTTGGCCGGCCGGTCGAGAACCGATCGCCCGGAATCACCGGCCTGCGCGCGGTCGAGGTGCTCGACGCGCTCTACCGCTCGGCGGCGTCGCGGCCGGCTGGAGAAGGTCTGAGCGATGAAACTCTCGCTCGCCTCGTGGTCCCTGCGCGCGCTCACGCTTGACGAGGCGGCGGCCGTTTCGAAAGCTATCGGCATCGGCGCGCTCGATCTCGGCTATTTCTACCGCCCCGCGCTCGACAAGGCCGCGCTGCTGGCCGACCCGCAGCGCGCCGCCGAGCGCGTCCGCAAGCTCGGGCTCGATCTGCCAAATTTGTACCATCTTTTTGGCTCCTCCCTGTCCGACCGCAATCTGCGCCGACCCCGCATCGCGCTCGCAAAACGAGGCCGACTTCAAACAAGGTGATCGCGTTCTGCAAAGCTGCCGGCATTCCAACCGTGTTCGTGCTGCCGGGCGTGTGCAATCCCGGGCGAGGGCCGGCGCGAGGCGCTGCAAGCGTCCGCCGAGAGCCTGCGCCGCTTGCTGCCGATCGCTGAGGCGGGAGGCGTGCAACTCACGATCGAGCCGCATGTCCATTCCTACCTCGAAAGCCCGGCGCTCGCCGCTGAACTGATCGCGCTCGTGCCCGGCTTGCGGCTGACGCTCGACTACGCCCATTTCGTCTGCCTCGGCTGGCGTCAGGACGAGATCGATCCGCTCGCTCGCCACGCCGCGCATGTCCATCTGCGCCACGCCAAGCCGGGCGCGCTGCAGACCAAGGCCGGCCACGGCACGATCAACATGGAGGCGCAATTCGCCGCCTTGCGCGACGCGGGCTATTCCGGCCGCCTCTCCTTCGAAGTGGTGCATCAGGACTACATGGGCACGCTCAACGACGACGTGCTGACCGAGACGATCGCGCTGCGCGACCAAGTGCGCGCCTGGCAGGGAGCAGCGGCGTGAGCAAGGATCTGCGCCGCGGCGGCCTCGACAGGCTCACCGTCGAGGACATCGTTAAGCCCGGCTTCTCCACGCCGTGGGACGCGCCGACGATCCCGCCCTTCCCCTTTTCCTTCCGCAACGCAGAGGTGCTGACCCTCGTCTGGCGCACGACCGAGGCCGCCGTGGCGCGCCTGTTGCCGCCGCCGCTCGAGCCGACCTCCGACGTCGTGCTCGCGCACATCTACCGCATGAACGACGTCGACTGGCTCGGCGGCTATGGCGAGAGCAATGTCTCGATCGGCTGCCGGCTGCCGGGCACCGATGTCATCGGCTCCTATTCGCCCTATCTCTTCCTGTCGTCCGACGTCGGCGTGGCGCATGGCCGCGAGTTGCACGGCCAGCCGAAAAAGCTCGGCGAGCCCAAACTGGAGATCCGCGGCGATCTCACCGTCGGCGTCGTCGCGCGCAACGGCATCGACATTCTCACGGGCACGCTGCCGACCAAGCAGCACACGGACAGCCTGCAAAGCCTCACCAGGCATTTCGACTTCGCGCTCAACGTCAACCTCAAGGCGGTCGACCACATCGACGCACGCCCGGCCATCCGCCAGCTCACCGCGCGGCGGCTGCGCGACGTGAAGGTGCACGAGTGCTGGGGCGGCCCGTGCACCGTGGAGTTGCGCCCGAACGCCCAGGCGCCGATCCACCGCCTGCCGGTCGTGGATATGCTCGACGGCCTCTACTGGCGCGCCGACTTCACGCTCGAGCCGGGCCGAATCGTTCACGACTATCTCGAGGGGAGATCCTGATGGGCCATTACGCGTGGGTTCTCGAAGTCCGCCCGGGCTACGAGGAGGAATACAAGAAGCGCCACGACGAGATCTGGCCGGAAATGGTCGACATGCTGCGCAAGGCCGGCGTCCGCAACTACAACATTTTTCGCCATGGCCTGACGCTGTTTGGCTATTTCGAGACCGACGACCTTGAAAAAACCATCGCCGCCCTGAAAGACGATCCGGTGAACGCGCGCTGGGGCGCCTCGATGGCGCCGATCATGAAGATCGAGGTCGACACGCGGCGCGGCTTCCCCTTCCTGCTGCCGCAGCAATGGCACATGGATTGACGGAGGCTATGGACCTTTCCCAACACGTCGTCATCGTCACCGGCGCCGGCCGTGGCATCGGCGCCGCCGCCGCCCGCCGGCTCTCCGAGGCGGGCGCGCGCGTCGCGGTCACCGCGCGCACGCTGAAGGACGCCGAGGCGGTGGCCCGGGAGTGCAAGCAGGCGGTCGCGCTCGCTTGCGACGTGTCGGACTTCAAGTCGGCCGAAGCGATGGTGAAGAAGGTGGTGGCCGCGCTCGGCCGCCCCACCGTGCTCGTCAACAACGCCGGCGTCATTCAGCCGATCGGCCGCTTCGACGAGCTTGAGCCCGAAGCCTTCGCCGCCTCGATCCGCACCACCCTGGTCGGCGCGGCCTTTTGCGCCCGTGCGGTGCTGCCGCATTTTCTCGAAGGCGAAGGCGGGCGGATCGTCAATCTGTCGTCCGGCGCCGCGCTCAATCCGCTTGAGGGCTGGAGCGCCTATTGCGCGGCCAAGGCGGGCCTCGCCATGTTGACGCGTTCACTGGCGTTGGAATACGGCGAGCGTGGCGTGCGCGTGTTCGGCTTTGCGCCTGGCGTCGTCGACACCGACATGCAGGGCGAAATCCGCGCCTCCGGCATCAACCGCATCAGCCGCCTGCCGCGCGAGAGCCTGGCGCCCGCGAGCGACCCGGCCGAGGCCATCGCCTTCCTATGCACCGACCCCGCCGACGATTTCGCCGGCGGCGAAGTCGACATCCGCGACGCGGCGTTCCGCAAAGCCGCCGGCCTGAAGCCAATCGCCAAATAGTTCCCCTCCCGCCCGCGAGGGCGGAAGGGGAAAAGCGCCTTTACGCCGACGCCGCTTCTTTCAGCACCGCCTCGGTCACCTTGCTGTCTTCCTCGAGCGAGCGCACCGAAGAAATCTTCTTCGCTTTCAAGTCGGCGTGGTAGGCCTTCACCGCTTCGAGCGGCTTGATCTGGCCGTCGGCGACCGCGCGCATGTAGCGCACGATGTCGAGCTGGCTCTCGGCGTTGTTGATCTTGCGGCCGAACAGCGCCACGCGCGCGCCATACTTCTCCGCCTGGAACAGCAGCTCGAACGTGTCGCGCGTCGTACCCGAGCCGCCGCCGAGCACGCCGACCACGAGCTGCGGATCGAACGTCACCAGCTCTTCGAGAGCCTTCGGGCCGTTGTACGGATACTTCAAGAATTGCGGCCGATTGCGCTTCAACACGCCGGAGATGGAGCGCGCCAGATTGTCGTTGACGAACGACGGGATGTCGGCGGGCGGGACTTTGGAGTTGATATTCGGGTTGAACACTTCGAGGAAGTAGTCGATGCCGTTGGCCTCCGCGTCGGCGCGGAAATCCTTGAACGCCTCCAGCGACCGCAGGTCGGCCTCAAGGTCGTTGACGAAGGTCATGGAGTAGAGGCCAAGCTTGCTCAGCTTCGCCTCGCCGATCTGCTTCAGGTTCGCCGTGCGGAACGGCCGCGAAGCCGACTTAGCGTAGGAGCCGCTCCGCGCGCCCCAAATGTCGGTCGTGTCGTTCGCGCGGAACGACGGCGTCACGCCGGTGCCCTTGAAGGCGCCGCGCTCGTGCAGCAGCTCCAAGTTCGAGGCCGACGTCAGCATGATGTCGAGCACGTCCTGCTTAATGATCTCGGCGATCTGATCGATGAATTCCGCGCGGGTGCGGAAACGGGCGACGCTGCCGTCGGCGGCGCGGACCGGCCCGGTGCCCGGAATTGGGTTGGACATGTCGCCGTCCTTGGCGTCGGCGATCATGAAGTCGCCCTTGGCGTATTTGCCGGCGCGGATTTTAGCGAGTTTTGCGTCCATACGAAGCATTGGATTTTCCTTAGGTTTAGGCTTGGGTTTGAGGGGAACGGGATGCGCTCGAAAAGCGCGCCGAAGGGACAAGAAAGGATTGGGGCGAGGCGCGCGAAGAGACCCGTCCTTCGGCGCCGGCGGTGCAATAAGTCATGAAGGGCCTTCCGCCAAGCGGCGTTCGTCAGGGGCCAAACGTCGCAGCGCCTGCACATTGGCGAGCAGCGCCGGCGCGCGCGGCGAGGAATGAACGAGCATTGTCCCCGCGGTGAAGGTGTCGCCGAGCCCGACGGTCGAGGCCGGCGCGCGGAGAAAGGGCGCGGCGCAGCAGGCGACGCCCCACCGCGATCCCGGCCGCGCCGACAGCAGCGGACGCGGAGCGCTGGAGAATGCCGCGCCGGCAGGCGCGCGGGGCTCAGCGACCGGGCGCCCCGCCTCGGCGCGCGCCGAGGCCAGCAGGCACCCCATCGCCAGCGCATCCAATTCGCGCTCGGGATCGTCGAGCGTGACTGCCAGCGCCCACGGGTCGGCGTGGACGACGACGCGCGAAAGGCCTTGGCGCTCGGCGAAGGCGATCAGCCCATCTTCCAGCGCGGCGCCGTCAACGCCGATCGAGGCCAGCTCGTTGAAATTGAGACCAATCGACGTCACGGCGCCGCGCAGGCGCTTCAACGTCAGCTCAAGCGCGCCTGCCGCGGGATACTCCCCGAGTTCGAGATGCACGAGCAGGCCGGCCGTTTTCCACGCGGCGCCAATCCGCGCCATGAAATCGAGTCCGCCGGGAAGGCGGATGTTGTCGACGGCGTTCGGGCTCGAAAACAGGCCCGCGCCCCCGCTCGCCGCCAGGCCAGAAGCGTGCGCCTCGAACAGGTCGTCGTATTCCACGTCCTCGTCGGCGAAGCGCACGATGATGCGCGTCGAGCGGTCGGGCGTGAACTCCGGCAGCGGGCGCCCCGCGACGTATTCGACGATGTAATGCGCTGGCTTGCCCGCGCCGCCAGGCCGAGTCTCGCCAACAGCGACCAGCGCCCCGCCCTCCCCGACCAGACTTCACGCCCGGCTGCAGCACCGCAAGTTGCTCGGCGCTGCGATCGTTCAGCGCCATCACGACCGGCGCGCCCAGCAGCGCCAGCGCCCACGCGGCTTGCGCCGAGGTGCCTCCGACCGCCGTGCTGCCGGGGATGGCGAAAGGGTCGAGAAACCTCGGCCCGCCCGGCCAATCGATCAGCACCTCGCCGCCGCGCCCGGCTTTGGCTCGCCGCATGATCTCGTCGTAGAAAGCGCGGCCGTCGGGGGCGTGGCGCAGCGAGGGCGCCGCCGCGTGCAGGTCGATGCGTTTGTCGACGCAAGCGGCGAACCCGGTCAGCAGCGGCCGCGCGTGCGACGCCAGCCGCGGCGCGGCCGCGGCGAGCGCGTCGTAGGCTTCGCGCCAGGGCGCGTCGATGCTCAAAGGTTTCACGGCGGCGTTCATCGCGGCGGCGCGCCCCTCAAGCTTTCACCGAGCCGGCGGTCATGCCGGCGAGGAAGTAGCGCTGCGCGAACAGATAGAGGACCAGCAGCGGGAGCGAACCGAGCACGCTCATCGCCATCATCTGATTCCATTCGAACGCGTGCTGGCCCATCAGCAGTTCGATGCCGATCGGCACGGTGCGCATGTCGTCGGACTTCGTCAAAGTCAGCGCGAACAGGAATTCGTTCCACGCCAGCAGAAAGGTGTAGACCGCCGTCGCGACGATGCCGGGCACCGACAAGCGGGACGATGACGCGCCACAAGCGCCGACCAGCTCGTTGCCTCCGTCGACAAGCACCGCCTCGTCCAGCTCTCGCGGCAGCGTGTTCAAATACCCGGTCAGCAGCAGGATCGCATAGGGCAGCGTGAAAACCAGGTAGGTCAGGATCAGCGCAAAATAGGTGTTGAAAATCCCGAACGCGACGACCATCCCGAAATACGGGATCAAAAGCGTGATCGGCGGCACGGTTTGCGTGCTGATGATGAACACGTTGAGGGTGTTCTTGAAGCGGAACGTAAACCGGCTGAACGCGTAGGCGGCGGGAATGGCGATGAGCACGGTCAGCGCGGCGACCGACGCCGGCGACGAGATAGCTGTTCAAGAAAAAACGCATCTTGACGGGATCGCTGAAGATCGCGAGGTAGGCGATGCAGCGTGAAATGCTCGCGGCAGCAGCTGCGGCGGCAGCGCAAAGATCTCCGTATTCGATTTGAGCGACGCGAAGGCCATCCATAGGATCGGGAACACCGCGAAGACGAGGCCGAGCGCCAGGCCGAGGTAGGTCAAAGATCGTCGGCCATACGGTCCTTGCGGGGTAGCGCTTCGCTTCATGGCCGCTACCGCGCCTTCTGATGCTTGATGTAGAAATAGGTCATGCTCATCGACAGGACGAGGATGCAGAACCGCGCTCGCCGACGCCTGCGAGAACTGGTAGCGCGAAAAGGCGAGCTTATACGTGTAAGTGCTGAGCATCTCAGTCGCGTAGATCGGGCCGCCGCCGGTCGTCATCCAGACCAGCGGGAACACCTGCATGGTCCAGATGAAGTCGAGCAGCGCGACGCTGATCATGACCGGCGTAAGCTGCGGGATCGTGACATGAAGGAACTTCTGCCACGCGTTGGCTCCGTCGATGCTCGCGGCCTCGTAGAGATCGCGGGGAATGCCCTGGAGGCCGGCGAGCAGGCTCACCATGTAGAGGGGGTATCCCGCCCAAATGTTCACGAACGTCACCGCATGCAGCGCGGTGTTCGGCGACGAGAACCACTCGACCTTGTAATCCACGATATGCAGCGACATCAGAACGCTGTTGACCACGCCTTCGGGATCCAGGAGCAGCCGCCAGATGATCGCGATGATCACCGCCGTGAACAGCCACGGCAGGATGTAGAGAACGCGCAGGACGCTTCTCAGATCGTCGGGTCGACGCGGTCGCTGTTGAGCATGAGCGCGAAGGCAGAGCCCGATCAGGAGATGGAAGACGACGCTCATCACGGTGAAATAGAGCGTGTGCGCGGCCGCCTGCCAAAACACCGGATCGCTGAAGATCGTCGAGATAGTTCTCGCAGCCCGACGAACGCGGCGGTCCTTCTTGACGATCGCCCGGTCCAGGAACGAATACCGTAGCACGGCGACCATTGGGTAGAGCATCAGGAAGGCGAAGAGCAGCCGTCGCCGGGGCAACGTAGAGCGAGCGGCCAACGGCGCATCTTCGTACGATAGGAGAGAAGCCCCGGTGCGGGTCCTCGCTGCCTATCGGATGCACCTGAGCGGCGCTCATGCGATGTCAGCTCTTTTCGAGAGTGCGGGTTCATCGGTGCAGAGCTGGGAATGCGCTGCGCGCGCTTGACGGCCTGGCGTGCGAGGGCGGCGATGCCTTTGATGCCGCGCCGCCTCTCGCTCGAATTGTTCGCGGCTAGTTCTTGGAGAACTCGGCGAGCCACTGCTTCTGCGTCGCCGCCGCAGCCTGTTGCGGCGGTCTGCTGGCCGTCGAGCATCTTCTGCAGCTCGATGTCCATGTCGCGTTGCAACTGTTCTGCGACCGGCAGCCCGATGAACTCGTTGGCGAGCTTGCCGGTCTGGAAGATCTTGAAGGCCTTGACGAACAGCGGGTCCGCCTTCGAGAAGTCGGGCTTGGCGTTCGACGTTGCCCGGGAAACGCATTGGCGATCGACGACGAGCCTGCCGTTCACCTCCGGGCTCGTCAGGTAGGAGACCAGCTTCCAGGCCTCTTCCTTGTGGCTGCTGTTGTTGCTGATGCCGATGCCCCAGGAGGCATAGGGCAGTCCGCGCTTGCCCGTGTAGCCGTCGACCGCCGGCAGGGCGGAGATGTCGAAGTTCAGGTTCGGATTGCGCTGGCGGATCAGGTTGATGTGGGCGAGCGAGTGGATCATCATGCCGACCCGGCCGTTGACGAATTCCTCGACCTTGTCCTGCTCCCTCTTGGCGAATTGATGCCGGGCGAGATGACGCCGGCGTCCTTCAGCGACTTGATGTAGGTGAGCAGTCGACGACGGCGCGGTTGTCGACGTTCGGCTTGCCATCCTTCAACATCGACTGGCCCGACGCCCATACCCACGACATGACGTCGTTCTGGATGCCGTCGGGATCCTGCAGAGACAGCGGCAGCACCCAGCCATACTGGTTCTTGTCGGCATGGGTCATCTTCTTGGCCGCGTCGGCGAACTCGGTCCGCGTGGACGGCATCTTGTCGACGCCCGCCGCCTTCGCCAGGTCGACGTTGACGAACACCGGGTAGACGAACGAGGCGAGCGGGAACATGACGCTCTTGCCGTCGACCTTGATGATGTCGGCGATCTGGGAGCGGTCGAATTTCGTCGCATCCATCAGGCGGTCCATCGGCGCGATGGCGCCCTGCTTGGCGAGCTCATTGACCCACGCGCCGTCGAGGCCGACGACGTCGCTCAGCGTGCCTGACGCCGCTCCCGCCACGATCTGATCGTGGGTGGCCGAGAACGGCCCGCTGACAAGCTTGACCTTGATGCCGGGATTGGCGGCCTCGAAGCCATCCATGATGCCGCGCAGGGCGCCGGCGGGCAGTTCGGGCTCCCACCATTGAACGAATTCAATCGTGGTGTCCGCCACGGCGAAGGTTGTGCAAAGCGCGAGGGCGGTCGCGGCCGCCGCAAACCGAGTCAGCGATCTCTTCATGTTCATTTTCAATTTTCCTCCCGTGTTAAGCTCTTCGAGAGCCGGCGCTCGGCCAGTTTGGTCTGGCCGCATTATCGCCGCTAAAGTCCCAACTCGGCTACCGGGTATTCCAGTTTGATCCCGATAGCGCGATAGTTTGCGACTTCGCGGTGAAAAAACCGCAAAAAAACGTCCTTGTCAAGGGTGAATTTACGGCTAGTATGCATCATTATGCGATATTGGTGCGTCGACAGCGTGCTGCAGGGGACCGAAGACGTAGGCGAGACCTTTGAAATATGATTGCATGCGTGCAGCGTTGACCGAGCGAATCACAGAGTCCATGACCAAAATCGACACCGAGCAAAACCAGGGCGACTTTGCGCTTCCGGCCGTTCGACGGGCCGAAATGTTGCGCTTGGCCAAGCAGTTGGGTCAGATCACCGTCAACGAGATGAGCGCACGCTTCGATGTCTCGCTCGACACGATACGGCGCGACCTCGATACATTGGCCGACCAAGGCCTCATCAGCCGCACCCATGGCGGCGCCATGCCGATCGACCGCAGGGCGACCTCGGATTCGCCCTTCGAACAACGAATAGACGCGCAACAAGCTGCAAAAACCAAGATTGGTCGCGCGGCTGTTCGGCTGATCGCGCCAGGAGAGACACTTATCGTCAACGGAGGCTCGACCACGCTGGCTTTCGCCGCCAGCCTCGGCGATTTGCAGCGCCTCACCATCGTCACGAACAATCTCGGCCTGCCAGCTGCCGTCCCGACGAGCGCGGTGAGCAGCCTGTATCTGCTGGGCGGCGAGATTCGCAGCGGTGCGCATGCCACGCTGGGTCCCGTCGGGTTCGTTGGAACGCGGCAAATCAATGCTGACACAACGGTCGTGGGCATAGGCGGCGTCACGGAAAACGGGATTTCGACGAGCCAAATCGAAGAGGCGACGATGATGGCTGGCATGATTGCCGCAGCTCGCCGGACGATCGTGATCGCAGACAGGACTAAATTCGGACGATTGGGCTTCGCGGTTGTCGCGCCGCTCGATCAGATCGACGTCCTGGTGACGGACGAAGAGCCGCCTGGCGAACTCAAGGCCGCCCTTGAGGCGGCAGGGGTGAGGATCGTGGTCGCATGATTGAGCGACGGTGCCTTTCGGTCGCTTTGCGGCCGCCTGTCTGAGCAATAGCAACAAAAATAGCGGTCATTTGGGGTGGGGAACAGCAAAGTGAAGAATGCCAGGCTGCGCGTCGGGATCGTAGGATGCGGCAGCATCGCCCTGCAATATCTTCACAACGCTCCGCTGTTCGGCGGCGTCGATATTTGCGCCTGCGCCGACATCAACCGAACTGCGGCCGTTCAGCGCGCAAAGCAATTTGGCCTGAGAGTCCTGGAGGTCGACGACCTGATCGGCTCGCAGGACATCGATCTCGTGCTCAATTTGACGATCCCGGCCGCCCATTTTGATGTTTCGATGCGGGCAATTGGGGCGGGAAAACACGTCTTCACGGAAAAGCCGCTGGCGGCGACCGCTGGCGAAGGTCGCAAATTGATCGCGGCGGCGGCTGAAAATCGCGTTTCCATCGGATCCGCGCCGGACACTTTTCTGGGTCCCGCGGGGCGGTTGGCGCGCAATCTCATTGATGCCGACGTCATTGGGCGGCCGGTCATCGGCACGGCGTTCATGTTCGGCCATGGAATGGAGCACTGGCATCCAAACCCCGCCTTCTATTTCCAACCCGGCGGCGGCCCGGTCATGGACATGGGACCTTACTACCTGACGATGCTGATCAATTTGCTCGGTCCGATCCGTCGGGTGCAGGCCGTCGCCACGAGCGGACAAAGCGAGCGGCTATTGACGGCCGAAGGCCCCAAGAAAGGCACGACGATCAAGGTCGAAACGCCGACGAGCCTCCTGTCGCTGATTGAATTTTCGTGCGGCTTGCAGCTCACTTTCGGCGCATCGTGGGACGTTTATCGGCATTCGAACCAGCCCATCGAACTGCATGGGACGAAGGGCTCGCTGCGTCTTCCCGACCCCGACACCTTCGGCGGTCTCGTCTCGGTCTCCGACCATGGCGCTGCGTGGCGTGACATCGACACGGCCACGCAGCTGTTTGGCGCACATAATTGGCCCGTCGAGGCGCCGGACCGGGCGAACTACCGGATGGTCGGATTGGCCGACTTCGCGGCATCGCTCGCCCAGGGACATCGGCC
>CAVSSV010000029.1:0-110429 GCA_963730695.1 uncultured Pseudomonadota bacterium | reverse complement strand
AAGGCCGCGGCGTCCGGTTTGTCCTGCGCGGCGAGGCGCAGAGCGCGTTGCAGGCCTGGGGCGTTCGCCAGGCTCGGCCGCAGCGCCGGTACGTCGACCTCCATAAGCGTGGAGATGTCGACGTCGCTGCGCCAGCGCCTGAGGCGCGGCCGCGCGACCTCGGCGATGAACGCTTCCACCTCCGCCGCCGCGCCGGGGACGTCGTCGCCGGGCAGGGCGCGAAACTCCCACTCCAGCACGCATTCCGAAGCCAGAATGTTGCGCGCTTCGCCGCCCCTGATAATGCCGACGTGAAAGGTCGAATGCTGAGGGTCAAAGCGCGGATCACGCTTCATCGTCTCGCGCCGAGGTCCGCCGAGGCGCGTCTCGGCGCCGATGTCGCAGGCGACCCACGGCGTCCGCGCCGAGAGCGGGGCGGGAGGAATGCGCGGCATGGCCGAACACCCGCGTCGTGAAAGTCGCGACGCCTTTATGCGCGTCGGCGACCCGCATCATCGTCGGCTCGCCGACGATGGCGAGCTCAGGTCGCGGCCAATCCGCGCCCAAACGCTTGATGAGATCGAGCGAGCCCAGGCACGTTGTCTCCTGTCGTAGCTGAAAGCGAACAGCACTGGCTGGGTGAGCTTGGCGGCCTGAAACACCGGAATCGCCGCTAGCGCCGCCGCCAAAAAACCTTTCATGTCGCAGGCGCCGCGGCCAAGGAGGCGATCGTCCTGACGGCGCAGCTGGAAGGGATCGCCGCTCCAGGCCTGACCGGTCACAGGCACCACGTCGGCGTGGCCGGAAAGCACGACGCCACCCTCTTGGGCAGGCCCGATCATCGCCATCAACGCAGCCTTGTCACCGGCGGCGTTGGGCGCCTTTAGCGTAGTGACCCCCGCCGCGGCAAAAATCGCTTCGAGGTAGCTGATGATGGCGAGGTTCGACTTTGAGGTCACCGTGTCGAAGGCGATCAGCCGCGACAGGATCTCTTGGGTCGATGCGAGGATATCAGCGCTCATGCGCCATTCTTCGGGCGTCGCGCGCCCGAAGTCGAGGGGGCTTTCCTATGCGGAGCCCTGCGTCTCGAACATGGCGAATTCGAGCGCCTCGCGCGGATTGCGTCCCGCCCACAGCACGAACTGGAAGGCGGCGTAATACGTCTCGCAGGTCCGCAACGCCAACTCGACGATGGACTGGCATTGCGTTTCGCTCGCCATCGCTCCACCAGCCAGGCAATGGGCGTGCCGGTAGACCACGATATCGGCGCGGCTCCACAGGTCGAAATGCCCGACCCAGAGCTGTCCGTTGACCATCTGCACGAGTTCGCCGATGTCGGCCTTCTTGCGCTGCGGGATTTTCAGATCGAACGAGCAGCTGACATGGAGCGACTCCAGCCCGGCGAGCCAAGTGAACGCGACCTCGTACTGCGCATAGTTGCCGGTGACGAGGATCGAGATCTCGTCCTCTTCGGCCCGATCGAACGCCCACTCATGGAGCGTCGCGAGCCGTTCGACGACATCGACGGGATGCTCGATCCGTTCGAAGGCGGAAAGCGTGGCAGCCATTGGGTTCAGGCCTTCTTGGGCGGATTGCCAAACAGGGGAATACGCCCGGCACGGGGAGAACGACTCTCCTTCCGACGCCTTAGAACCAACGCGCTTCTCAATACATCGTCGCCTTAGCAATGTCGTCGATTTGAGCGCTGACGTAAACAATTACGTGACCCGTCGTCCACAGAATCATATAGGCGAATCAAGGCGCTGCGCGAATCGCATAGATTGAGAAGTCAAAACGAAACGGTTAATTTTTCGTTAACAATTTTGCTTCGAGTTCGGCGATGCGTCGCGACAGCGCTTCATTCTCGTCGCGGGCCTTCGCCGCCATCGCCTTGACGGCCTCGTGCTCTTCGCGCGTCGGCAAATCGAGATGGGCGACGATCCGCTCGATCTGGCTTTTGGCCAGCGACTCCACTTCGCGTCGCGCTCCCTCGGCGGCGCCGGCGGCATCGGTCGCAAGCTTGGCGAGGTCGTCGAAGAATTGGTTTCGCGTTTGCGGCATCACGGGCTTCCTTCCAACGATCTGTGAGCCCATGTGGCGCAGTCGCGCCCGCACCGCAAGAGAAGGCGGCGCGGCTATTCCTCGGGCTCAGTGGTGAAACGCAGAGGATAGCCGAAGGCGGCGCCAGCCTCGCTGGCGCGCGCCGCTTTGCTCTCGGCGACGTCCTTGGTGAACACGGCGACGACGCAGACGCCCTTGCGGTGCGCCGTCATCATGACGCCGAGGGCCTGACCCTCGCTCATGCGGAATTCGGCCTGCAACACCGACACCACGAAGTCGCGCGGCGTATAGTCGTCGTTGAGCAGCATGACCTTATGGAGTTTCGGGCGCTCGGTCTTCGTGCGCGTCTTGGTTTTCGGCGTAGCGGTCGTTTGGCTCATCGGGGCGGCCTTTCCGGAGCCTCTATAATAAGCCTAGGACGGCCGCTGGCCAAGGAGGGCAGACTGAAGCTGTCTGCCTAAACTCTGGCCTTGCCCGCCCTTGGGCCGCCGAAAAGCCAGTCCGCCACGCGCCTTGGCCGACGGCCATCGACAAACGCAAGCCCGATTGCAATCAGCGCCAGCCCGAAAAAATCGCGCGCCGCCAAGTGTTCCCTTAAGCCGATCGCCCCCAGCAGGATCGTCGTCGCCGGCGCTAGCACCGTCACCAGCACGACATTGGTGGCGCCGGCCCCAGCGAGAATGCGGAAATACACGGCATAGGCCAGCGCTGTGGAAAAACAGCCAAAGGCGAGCAACGCGGCGACCGTCGTCAGCGGCGGGAAGGGCAGCCGCCACGGCGTATCGATGAGCCCGGCAAGCGGCAGCAGAACCAAGCTCGACCCCGTCAATTGGCCCGTCGCGACATCGATCGGTTTCAGCCCCATCGTGCGGAAGCGTCGCCCGAAAATGCTGGCGAGCGCGTAAAACCCGGCCGCCGCCACGCAAGCAAGCTCGGCCAGGACATCGCCGCCCAGTCCCGAAGAAGCGTCCAGCCCGATCATCGAAGCGACGCCGGCGAAGCCGAGCAATCCGCCCAACAACTTCGTTACGGTCATCTTCTCCGCCGTCGTCAGAAAGTGCGCGGCGATCATCGTCAGCAGCGGCGTCGCCGCGTTCAAAATCGCGGCCACGCCGCTCGGCAGGTGCGTTTGCGCCCAGACCAGAAGCGAAAACGGCAGGGCGTTGTTGAGCACCGCCATCGCCAGCAGGCTCGGAAACGCCGCGCGGATCCCCGCAAACGAAACCCCCGTCAGTCCTGCAGAGAGCCAAAGCGCCAAGGCGGCGATCGACACGCGCGCGGCAACAATCGTCAGCGGCGGCAAGCTTTTGACGGCGACGCCGACGAAAAAGAACGATCCGCCCCAGAGGACGGAAAAGGGCGAGCAGCAGCCCCCATTCGGAAGCGGACATCGCGCGTTGCGGATCGGATGACATCGTTGGCCTCTTACCGCCCCGGCCTGTCACCGACTACGGGACTCGCCCACCCGATTTCGACGGCGGTCTCGCTACGAACCGGAAGCTGAAACTAAAGCCGAAAGGGCGCGTATAAGATGTGATGTTGGAGGAGGGAACCGATGTCTCGGATGCTTATCCTTGTTGGCGCGCTGCTCGCCTTTGCCTTTCCAAGCCTGGCCGTTGCCGATGACGCGACCACGTCGGGCGCCGCCAAGGCGGTGATCGAGAAACAGCTCAGCGCCTTCGCGCACGACGACGCCGTTGAGGCCTACTCCTATGCCTCGCCCAAGATTCAGGCGATGTTCCCGGACCCAAATACGTTCTTCGCCATGGTGGTGACCGGGTATCCCGCGGTGTACCGCCATACGGATGTGGCGTTCGGGCCTTCGGAAGAAAAAGACGGCACATTGGGCCAGGCGGTCACCTTCACCGGCAAAGACGGCGAAGTCTGGATGGCGCTCTACACCCTGGAAAAACAACCCGACGGTCATTGGACAATCACGGGCTGCGTTATGTCCAAATCTACAGAAAAGGCGCTTTAAGGCCGCCACGTAAGCAGGTAAGACCCTCCACCTTTTGGAGGCGGCGGCTATGGAAATGCGATTGCTCGGTCGGTCGGGACTGAAAGTCTCGGTGCTGACCATGGGAACCATGACGTTCGGCGGCAAGGGCGGGTTTTCGAAGGTCGGCGGCGCTGAGCTTCCCGAGGTCAAACGGCAGATCGATCTCTGCATCGACGCCGGCGTCAATTTCATCGACACCGCGAACGTCTATTCCGGCGGCGAGTCCGAAAGCCTGATCGGCGATGCGCTTGGCGGCAAGCGCAAGAACGGCCTACTGGTCGCCACCAAGGCGCGCTTTCCTATGGGCGAAGGGCCGAACGACCGCGGGCTGTCGCGCTATCATCTCATCCAGGCGGCCGAGGCCAGCCTGAAGCGGCTGAAGACCGACGTCATCGATCTCTATCAAGTACATCAATGGGATGGTCAGACGCCCTTAGAAGAGACGTTAGAGGCGTTGGACTCGCTCGTTCGCGCCGGCAAGGTGCGCTACATCGGCTGCTCCAACTATTCCGGGTGGCACATCATGAAGGCGATGGAGATCGCCCGCCGCGACCGTCGCATTCCCTTCGTCTCGCAGCAGATCCACTACACCCTTGAAGCGCGCGAAGCCGAATACGAGCTGGTTCCGATATCGATCGATCAGGGCCTTGGCATCCTCTCGTGGAGCCCGATCGCGGGCGGCCTTCTCTCCGGCAAGCATCGGCGCAATCAGGCGGCGCCCGCGGGCACGCGCCAGACCGCCGGCTGGACCGAACCGCCGATCCGCGACGAAGAGCGGCTGTGGCGCATCGTCGATACGCTGGTGGAGATCGGGCAGGGCCGGGGAGTTTCCGCTGCGCAAGTGGCGCTTGCCTGGCTGCTCGGCCGCCCCGGCGTCGTCTCGGCGATCATTGGCGGTCGCACCGAAGCGCAGTTCAAAGACAATCTGGCGTCTGCCGAACTGAAGCTCACGGCGGAGGAGCGCAGCAAACTCGACAAAGTGAGCCAGCCGCCGCTGCTCTATCCCTACTGGCATCAGGTCCAAGCAGCGAAGGATCGGCTCGGCGCCGCCGATCTCGCCTTCCTCAAGCCTTACCTACCGGCATGATTGCAGAGGGAAATCCCTCGCGCCGATTGACGCGGCCTTAACGCCGCCGACGCCATAGTCCGCCTGTCGTTTTCCTGACAGGCGGATCGTTTGCAGACCGGTATTGAACCTCTCAACGTCGTTATCTGCGTTGACCACGCCTCCGTCACCGGCGGGCAGGCGAAGGTCGCCTTCGACAGCGCGCTTGGCCTCAAGGCCGCAGGCCATCGCCCGATCCTGTTCACCTCGGCCGGGCCGGTCTCGGAGGAACTGAAGGCGAGCGGGGTCGAAGTCATTTGCCTCGAACAAGACGATCTCGTCGGCAACAGGTCTAAAATCGGAGCGGCCGTGCAGGGCATCTGGAATGCCCGCGCCGCGGAGGCGCTGGGGGAGCTGCTCAAGGACTGCCCGCCCGACCGCACCGTGGTGCACGTCCACGGCTGGGCCAAAGCCTTGTCGCCCTCGATCGCCCGGCCGATCGCCGCCAGCGGCCTGCCGGCGGTTTACACGATCCACGAATACTTCCTGTTTTGCCCGAACGGCGGCTTCTATAATTATCAGTCCGCCGAGGTGTGCACGCTCAAGCCACTCTCAATGGCGTGCTGGGCGACGCACTGCGATTCCCAAAGCTACGCGCGCAAGATTTGGCGGAACGTCCGTCTGAGTTTCGCCCGCGAAGGCGTTGGCCTGCAAAAGGTTTTCTCCGACTTCATCTGCATCTCAAAGCTGCAGGCGGAGATCGTTGCGCCGCACTTGCCCGAGGGCGTCCGTCTCCACGCCGTGTCCAACCCGATCGCAGCGGAGCGGCTCGGCCCGAAGCCGGAACCGGCCTCGGGGAGTTTCGTGTTCGTTGGCCGCATCTCGCCGGAGAAGGGACCGCTGTTGTTCGCTGAAGCCGCGCGCCAAGCGGGCGTGACCCCGGTGTTCGTCGGCGATGGACCGTTCGCCGATAAGCTGCGCGAGGCCTATCCCGAAGCCAAGATCCTCGGCTGGCAGAAGCCCGAGCAAGCCCGCGCCGCGCTGCGCAATGCGCGCGCGCTCGTGTTCCCCTCGCTCTGGTACGAAGGCCAGCCGCTCACCGTGCTCGAGGCCAAGGCGATGGGCACCCCGGTAATCGTCTCGGACGTTTGCGCTGGACGGGAAGAGATCGCCGACGGCGAAACGGGTCTGTGGTTCAAATCGGGCGACGCGTCGGACTTAGCGCGCGCCATCGGCGCCCTGCAGAGCGACGCTCTGGTCAGCAAATTGTCGGCCGCCGCTTACAGCGCGTATTGGCGCAATCCGCCGACGTTGCAGGCGCATGTCGCCAAGATCGAAGCGATCTATTTCAACCTGCTTGGCATTCGTCCCGAGGCGGCGCCAGCGCCGCAACGCGTCGCGTCGCTCGGGTAGGGCCGCTTAGGCCGCCGTTAACACGGCGGTCCTAGGGTTCGACGCCGATGCGGCGCTCACATTAAGGCAACCGCCCATGGCGACATTCGCGCATATCGAGGCGGAGAACGGCGGCAAGTTCCCGGGCTTCGCGGTGTTACGCCACCTCTTGGCTGTGCTCATCCTGATGGATCACTGCCGAGGGCTGGTTGCTGGCGCGGCGCCCGAGGTCGACCATGCCGCCCTGACGGACGCCTCGTTCGCCGCGCGCGTCGTTGCGCTGCCGCATACCCTGATGAGCGTCGACGGGTTGCGTCCCCTCGTGTTCGCGCTCGTCGCCTCGTTCTTTGCCTTGAGCGGCTTCCTGGTGACGGGCAGCGCCTTGCGCACGGCGAGCGTGCGCACGTTCCTGGCGTTCCGCGTGCTGCGCATCGTGCCGGCGTTGTTTTCGGAAGTCACGCTGTCGGCCATCGTGCTCGGCGCTTGCCTGACGAGCTTGCCGCTCGCCGACTATTATACGCACCCAGAGTTTTGGCGTTATTTCGGCAACATCGGCGGCTTCGTGTCGCTGACGCTGCCGGGCGTCTTCACCCACAATCCCGTGCCCAATATCGTCAACGCCAATCTGTGGACTTTGAAGCCGGAGTTCTGGTGCTATCTGGCGATGGCCCTGGCGATCGGCGCCGGCTGGCTCAAGAATCGCCGCTTGCTGGCGATCGGCTTTTCGCTAACGGCCTTGGGCCTGTTGGTGCTGACGTGGCCGGGCGTCGACATCCTAGCCACGCGAAATTTGGACAAGCATTTCGAAGGCTGGCTCATTGTTTGGATGTTTGTCTCGGGCGTCATGTTCTATCGCTTCGAGGATCGCATTCCCTACAGCTTCGGCGCTGCGGCGGTTTCCGCCGTCGCCTATTACGTCGGCATGCTGCTGCGCATCCCCGACGTCATCTCCTGCGCCTTTCTCGTCTATGCCACGATGTCGTTTGGCGCTCTGACCTTCAAGCGCTTCGATTTTCTCGACCGCTACGACTATTCCTACGGCCTCTATCTCTACGGCTATCCGATTGCGCAGACTCTCGTCTTCCTGCTCATGAAAGCCGGTTGGCTGGCGCCCAGGCTCCCCATCTATACCTTCATCATGGCCGCGACTTTCGCTCTCACGCTGGCGTTCTCCGCAGCGTCCTGGCGCTTTATCGAGAAGCCGGTGTTGGGACTGAAGAAGCACTTCGTGGCGCGCAAACCGGCGACGGCGAAATCCGCGCCGGCTACCGCGGACCTACCGCGCAAGCTCGCCGCCTGAGATAGAGGTCACGCCGCGACTGGCGGCTTGGCGCGCTCTGCGGCCTTTTCGGTGCGCCTGACCTCCTCAAGCGCCCAGACCGCCGCGATCATGACGTACAAAAAGCGCCAATGGCCTTCGTCGATCTGGAAGGCCTGGCCATAGATCGCATACATCGCCGGCGTGAGCGCCTGCGCTTGCGGCATGACCGAGGAGCGCTGGAAGGCGATCCGCGTGGCGAAGACGAGGGTGCAGCCCACGAAAAACAGGAAAGAGACGCCGCCGGTCCAACCGCCGTCGCTGAACGCGGTAAGGTAGGAGTCGTGCGGCTGCAGTTCAAAATACAGCGGAAAACGGAAGGGGCCGAAACCGAAGGGACGCTGCAACAGCATCGGGATCGCGCGTCGCTGATGGCCAAAGCGCCCGTCTTCGCCGGAATCATAGTCTTGCGAGACTTTCAGGCGGTCCTGCAGCATTTGGCTCAGGTCGGGATTGGTGCCGATATAGCCGACGCCAACGGCCCCGAGGAGGACGCCCCCCGCGACCACGGAGAGGATGCGCGTCCGAACGCCGCGCTCGCGCGAAGTTAAGAAAGTCGCCACGCCTACGAACGCCATGCAGAACGCGGAGGCCGCCCAGGAGCCACGAGAAAAAGTCACGAACTCGCCGCCGACGATGACGACGATGAGCGAGGCGAGCTTTACGAACAACCACCGCCGCGACACCAGCAGCGACTGAAAGAGGTAAGAGATGCCAAGCACGCAATAGGAGCCGAGCACGTTGGGGTCGTTGAAGGGGCCGGTCGCGCGGCCAATGTTGGTGATCTGGTCGCTCGCCCCAAAGATTTCGGTGTATTGCGCCAGAGCGATCAAGCTCGCGACCACGCAGCCCGCGGTGTAGGCCTTCAGGCACAGCGCGACGCGGGCGCCGGTGTCTTTGGAGAAGACCAACATGAACAAGAACATCGTGACATAAACGAAGATGCTGTACGCCTCATAGACGGACGGCGTTTCGCCTTGGTCGATGGTTCGATGGCTGAGATACGGCATCAAGGCAATGAGCTCGGACGTCATCAGCGCCCAGACCGCGAAGAACATCAGGACGGTCATGCGCGTGAGGCGTACGCCCTCGAGCAGCACGGCCGGCGCGAGCAGCAACAAGCCGAAGTCATAAGGCGACGGCTCGATGTTGCCGATGCAAAGGCTAGCCACCGTAATCGCCATCAGACCGGCGACGAGCGTCTTGGGCTTGATCGCAAAACGGGACAGGGCCGTCGGCTGGCCCGCGGCCTGGCCGGGAGAAAGAGTCGCGTTGACGGCTTGCATGGCGGCCGCATCAGGCCCGACGTATGGTTAACAAAACGTGACTTCGGCCGAGGCGATGGGATCGAAGCGGCTTATTAGCGGGGCGGTAAGCTGCAGGCCGTAGCGTGCCCCGCGTGTCGAACGAATCCGAACCTCTGAAGAGCGGTCAAGGCGTCGCCAAGCGCGGCGTGCTCACGAACGTGCAACTCGCCCGCGCCTATGCGGCGCTGATCGTCGTCATCGGCCATACCCTGCACGATCTCGAGGCCTTTGGGCCGGGCGGCAACGGCCTCGACGCGCAGCCGATCAATTGGGGCGCCGGCGTCGACGTCTTCTTCGTCATCTCGGGCTTCATCATGGTCCTTGTCGCCGGCGATGATTTCGGCAGGCCGGGCGCGAGCTGGCGCTTTTTCAGCCGCCGTGTCGCACGCGTCGCGCCGCTCTACTGGCTGGCGACGACTGTCCTGGTGTTGGGGGCGCTCGCGATGCCGAGCTGGCTCAATGCGCCGCTCGGCGGCTGGCGGCATGTGCTCGCCTCCTACGCCTTCATTCCCGACCTCCGTCCCGGGCTCACCATCGCGCGCCCTGTGCTCGCGCTTGGGTGGACGCTGAATTTTGAGATGTTGTTTTATGTCGTGTTCGCGCTGGCGTTGTTCTTGCCGTTTCGTCTCGGCGTCGCGGCGGTCGCCGGCGTGTTCGTGCTCGCGGCTGGTTTTCATTTCGCCTTTGCCCCGAGCGATCCGCGCCTGGCGTTCTGGACCGATCCGGTGGCGCTCGAGTTCGTGTTCGGCGTCCTGATCGGCGTCGCCTTTCGCAACGGAGTTCGGCTCGCTGCGCTGCCAGCGTTGGCGATGACGCTCGCGGGGCTCGCCCTCGCCACCATCGACGTAACAGCTTTGGCCAACGGGCCTGCGCTGCCGAGCGTCGTCCGCTTCGGACTGCCCGCGGCTCTGGCGATTTCCGGCGTGGCGCTGGGGCCGCAACTCGCGCGGGGGCGGTCGGTCGGCTGGGGCGTCGCACTGGGCGACGCCTCCTACGCCCTGTATCTTTCGCACCCCTTCGTCATTCGTCCCTTGCGAAAGATCTGGCAGGCGCTTTCGGCCGGCGACGGCGGCGTCGCTTTCGCGGTGATCGCAAGCGTGCTTTGCGTCGGCGCGGCCCTGGCGATCCACCGCTGGCTTGAAAAGCCGATGACGCGGGCCCTGGTAAGCCGCTTGCGCGACGCGCCGACGCCGGCTGTTGCCGCGCCCGCCGACGAGCGCCCGGTCAAGCATTTGCGCGCGGCCTAACTCGGCCCTGGCGTCTTCCGTTTCTCAAGCACCTAAATAGCCGCGCGCCCTAGGCCGCCGGCGCCACCGTCGACGATGCGCGCGCCGCCGGTGGGCGCGCCCCGGCAAGCCAGCGCCGCATCGGCATCTCGAAGGTGGGGTAGACGACGAGCGCCACCGCGACGGAGAGGACGACCGCAGCGCCAGCGAAAATCGCCGCGCCCGAATGCCCGAGCACGCCGAACTTGTGCGCCGCCACCAGTAAGGGAAGGCCGACGAGCAGATGGACCATGTAGAGGGAATAGGAGGCGTCGCCGAGGTGGGTCATCCCTCGGCTCTGCAGCACGCTTTTTGCCGACGAGCGTTCGGCGAGCGCGGCCGAGGCGACGACGGCGCCGAACAGCGTGAAGACGACCACCGGCGGCCAACTGAAATGCAGCCCCACCAGCACCAAGACAAAGCAGCAATGCACCGCCCACCACGGAACGGGACGCGACGGCGTCCATCCCCTCAGACCCTCGGCGATGAGAACGCCAGCGAAAAAAGTCGGAAGAGCGCGCAAGGCGCCAAAATTGTAGCTGGCCCCGGTCCAATCGCCTTGTCCAGCCGCACGAAAGCCCCACGTCAGGACAAGAGCGCCGGCGACCAGCAAGACGACGTTCATCGTCATCGACATCCGCCGGGCCGTGAAGAACAGCAGCGGCGCAATCAAATACATCAGCCATTCCGCGCTGATCGACCACGAGGGACCGTCGAACGACAGGGTGCTGGTGACGCCCCAAGCGTGCATCAGCAACAGGTTCGCCGGCAGGTCGGCGAGGCGATAGTTCTGCGCGTGGTTGACGTCATAGTGCGCAAGCATGGCGATCAGGAAGAACGCGCACGAGACTGCCAGCGTCAGCAGATGCAGGGGATACACGCGCGCCAGGCGCGCGCGCAGAAACCGGCAATAGTCGACCTCGGACTCCATGCGATCGCGATAGGTGACGGCGATCACGAAGCCGCTGAGGAGGAAGAAAAAGTCAACCATCTCGCCGAAGTTGAGAATCCCAGGCTCGTAGCGCTCAACGCGTAGCCCGTAGTCGGCGTTGACGTGGAAAAGCACGACAAGCAACGCCGCGACGAAGCGATAGCTATCGAGCGCTTTGTATCGGATCGACGCCGTTTGCTGCGGGGGAGCGACCATCGCCGGACCATAGGCCGCGCGCCTCGCCAACGCGTTAATTCGACGTTCTACTTACAACGCTTGCGAGAGGGCGTTTCTCAAGCGGCCTGGCGCGGCTGGGCTTTTGGCGTCTCGTCCTGCGGCGCGGGCGTGGGGGAGCGGCGCGAAAGCCGTGCCGTGACAACGCCGCGCAAACCGCACAGATCGGCCGCGTAAGCCAAAACCGCGTAGACGACAAAGCCGACGCAGCCCTGAACGGTGAGCGCCAAGATGCCGGGCGTCATCGCCGCGCGCAACGGCATAACCGCGCCTAGCATTACCGCCGTCGCCAAGGCCGCGCCGCCGATGGCGCGCCAATCCGGGCGGATCGGCGCGATGAGAACTGCGAGCACGATTAGCGTCGCAAGCCCAGCCAGCGAGGACAACGACTGGGCGAGGGCGTAGTTGGAAGCATCCACGCCCGCGGGCAGCAGCCAAACCGCGACGGCGTTGACGGCCAACGCCACCGCTCCGGCCATGACCACGGCGCCGGTGCGTCTGACGATCTGGAAGATCGGCCCCAAGCAAAACATCGACAGCGCGAAGGCGAAGAATGCGGGCAGCAGCAGCGTGAAGTAATGCGCGAAGTGCCCGCGGAAGGCTTCCGGGATCAGCAGGCGCTCGAAACTGGGTAGCACCAGCCAGCAGCCGGCGACGGTGGGCGCGAGCAGCGCGAACAGAACGCCAATGTTGAAGCCGACTTGCGCCTTGGCGGCGCCCAAGCCCTGTTCCTGCTCCGCGCGCACCGCCAGTTGAAACATCAGCACGTCAAGCGCGGAGCCGATCGCGGCTATAATGCGCAGGCCCATGTCATAGGCGAGCGAAAGTTGACCGCTCTGCGCGAAGTCGAGCGTATGGCTCGCCAACGCCCGGTTCATCAGCGGGGCAAGCTGGTAAAGCCCGTTAGCGGCGACGATCGGCAGCGCGTAGCGGGCGAAGTCGAACGCTGTCTCGCGCGTCGCCAGCCGCGGATGCGCTTCCCAATCCAGCGTGTCGCCTTGCACTGATGCAGCGGCGCCCGCCATGCTGAGCACCAGGCCGAGCAACGCCATCTCGGCCGAGGCGAACAACCAGGCGCCGCCGAGCACCAGGAGCAAGGACAGGCCCGTCCGCACCAGCACCAGGTTGCGGTAGGAGCGGTTCAAGAACCGCGCCCGCAGGATCGCCCCGGAGAGATCGAACATGCCGTTGGAGAGCGCGACCAGAGCCGCCAGCGCGATCAGGGCGGGCGCGAGGGGCAGGGCGACCGGCGAGCAATAGATCAAGACAGCGACGACGAGCGTCAAACCGGCCAGCGCGAAAAACAGGATTTTGACTGTCGCGCCAATATGCGGGCGCTCGCCGCGCTGGCGTTCGGAGAAAAAGCGCGTCGCCGACAGACGCAGCCAATCGAAGGCGAGGGTCTGGACGACGATGCCGATCGCCATAGCCACGGCATAGCGGCCGTATTCCGCCGGCCCCAAAAACTTCGCCACCAACAATCCGACGAGAAAGCTGGCGAGCGTGTTGAGGATGAAAGGGATCGCGATCATGGCCGCACGGACCTTAGCGCGCCAATCTTTGAGAAAGCGCTACCCCCATTGGCCCGAAGCGGCAGGGAAGAAGGTTTACGTGTTACCTATGCCGGCCCGCGAAATCGCGAGAGCAGGTTTAGACGGCCAATAACCATCAACAAAAATGGTTAAGGCCGGGCGTTGGCTCCGCCTATGAGCAAAAGAATTGCGTAACCTCGGAGCGACAGGCTGACGGCTTGGAGAGTTCCCATGGCCGCTCGCGCCAGCCTCATAGTCATCGCCCTTCTGATCGCCGCTCCCTGGCTGTCGCCGATCGATCCCGCCAGCCTGCTCATGGCAGGGGCGGGCTGGATCTTCGGCGACGTCAGCGTGGAGCCGTGCACCTTGCAACTGGCGAGCGCGACGCGGCTCGATATCAGCGCGGCGATCTTTTGCTTCTTCGCCTTCGTGGGCTTCGGCCGCGGGCTGGTTGAGTTCTCGCTGCCGGGAACAGGGCTCGGCTGGTTTTCCGGCAGCCTGCTAGCGTTGGCGGGATTCGGCCTGGCGATGGCGGCCTGCGTGCAAGCGTTTGGCTGGCATCCTTGCTCGGAGATCGTCGGCGTCGGCGGCATCTGCGCCGCCGCGGGAGTTGCTGCTTTGTTCTCCGGCGGCTTCGTTAAGCGATGGCTGACCGCGCCGCGGCTGTCGCGGCCGCGTTAACGCATTCTTAAACACGCAGGAAAGGCCCGACCGGGCGATAACTCGAGGGTAATATCCCTCAAGGATTCTGCCGGGGATCAAGCGTCGTCTGGAGCGGGGCCGAAAGCGCAACATAAAAGTTGCACGTCACGCCATTCGGCGCTAATGCTTGCGCAACCTTGAGGTTGCGCTATGCCTGATTCCATCGAGAACTCCTTAGAGATCGTCATACCCGTCTCCGGGTCCGGACGGCGCTGACTTGCCCCTGAACGCGCAGGGCTCGTCGCTGCCGATGAAAAGGATCAAGGCCTATGTCGGCTAGACCGGAGCGCCGCCGTCCCGTCCCCAAGGCCGCCCTGTTCGCGGCGCTGGGCGATGAAACCCGGCTGCGGCTGATCGACCGGCTGGCCGACGGCAAGGGCCTGCCGATCAGCGCGCTCTGCCACGGCGCCGACTTCACGCGCCAGGCGATGACAAAACATCTGCGCGTGCTCGAGCGCGCCGGTTTTGTCCGTGCGAAAAGAGTTGGCCGCGAGACCCGTTTCGCTTATCAACCCTCTGCGCTCGGTGAAGCGCAAAAGGCGCTCGACGAGATCGGGCGGCGCTGGGAACAAGCGCTCGACCGGCTACAGGCCCTCGTCGAGCCCGAAAACAAATAGGGACAAGGTGATGCTGACCACGACCCGCGCTGCGGTGATTCTTCGGGCTATTGGCCGCCGTTGGGCCATTTGCGATCGACATGTATTTGCCGGCGATGCCCGCGATCGCGGCCGATTTGCATACTTCGGCGCAGGCGACGCAAATGACGCTAAGCTCGTTTTTCCTCGCCTTCGGCCTTTGCCAAATCTTCTATGGCCCCGTCGCCGACGCCGTCGGCCGCAGACCGCCGCTTTATTTCGGGCTTGCTTTCTACATCATTGGCTCGCTGGGCTCGATCGTCGCGCCGTCAATCGGCTGGCTGATTGGGGCGCGGATGATCCAGGGGGTCGGGGCCGCGTCCACCATGGTGATGCCGCGCGCCATCGTCCGCGACATGCACACTGGCGTCGCCGCAACCCGGCTGATGGGCTTCATCATGCTTGTTCTCAGCGTGTCGCCCATTCTCGCGCCAGCGATCGGCGGCGTGCTGATTTCGCTCTTCGGCTGGCGCTCGGTGTTCGTCGCGGTGTTGCTGACCGCGGCGGTGGCGCTGCTGCTGACGCGCTTCGCGCTGCCGGAGACGCTGGACCCAAAAAACCGCCAGCCGCTGCGGCCGATGGCGGTGCTCCGTTCGTACGGTCAGTTGCTGCTCGATGCGCGCTTTCTCGGCCTCACCTTCATTGGCGGGGCCGGCATGTCCGCCTTCTTCGCGTTTCTCGCTACCTCGCCGTTCCTGTACATGGAGCACTATGGGATGAGCACCAATCAGTTCTCCCTGAGTTTTGGCGTGGTGGCGGCGGGGTTCATCGGCGTGTCGCAGCTTGCAGCGCCGCTCGCGCAGCGCTTCGGCGTTGAGAGCGTCGCGCGCTGGGCGGTCGCCGGGTTTGTCGTGGCGGCCTGCGCGATGGCCGCAACCTTCGCTGCCGGCGTCGATAGTTTTTGGGTGCTGCAGCCGTTTTTGATCGTGACGCTCAGCTGCCTCGGCCTGATTGTCGGGCCGACCGCGGTGCTTTCGCTCGACGAGCAGGCCGAGCGGGCAGGGCTAGCCTCGGCCCTCGGCGGCGCGCTGCAGATGCTGTCCGGCATGGCGATGATCGCCTTCATCAGCACGCTGCCGAAGTCCGGCCCGATGTGGATGACCTTCGCCATCGCGGGATCATCGCTGGTCGCGGGCGTCCTCGCCCTCCTCACGCTCACCGGGCGGCGCGTGCGCCATATCCAGACCTGTCCGGCGGAGTAAACGAGGCGCGCGGGAGCGCGTCTGGATGTGGTAATTAGTTACCACATCAGCCTTCCCGCCGGTTTTCTTGCCGTTTTTCGGGTTCTAAGGCTCGATTTTAGTTGACGACGGCGCACGGCCTCGCCATAAGCCGCGCCAATCGGCGGCGCTCCCTTGGCGCCGTTTTTGTTTGAGGCAATTTTTCATGTTTGGGAAAACCCACTCGACCAAGGCCGAGGAAGTCGACAAGAAGTGGACCTTGATCGACGCCAAAGGTCTCGTGGTCGGTCGTCTGGCGACCTTGATCGCCATGCGCCTTCGCGGCAAGCACAAGCCGAGCTTCACCCCGCACGCCGACGATGGCGACCATGTGATCGTCGTCAACGCCGCTGAGGTGGTTCTGACGGGCCGCAAGCGCGACCAAAAAGTCTATCACCACTACACCGGCTACATCGGCGGCATCAAAGAGCGGTCGGCCAAGTCGATTCTCGAAGGCCCGCACGCCGAGCGGATCGTCGAGAAGGCGGTCGAACGCATGCTGCCGCGCGGCCCCCTCGGCCGCAAGCAGCTCAGCCATCTCCGCGTCTATACGGGCGCCGAGCATCCTCACGAAGCCCAGTCGCCGACCGTCCTCGACGTCGCCGCGATGAACCGCAAAAACAGCCGGAGCGCCTGATCACTATGGCTGAGACCCTTTCCTCTCTCGCCGACCTCAAGGACGCCGCGATCTCCGGCGCGGTGCCTTCGGATGCGCCGGTGCATGTACAAAAGCTCGACAAGCTCGGCCGCGCCTACGCCACCGGCAAGCGCAAGAACGCGGTCGCCCGCGTTTGGATCAAGCCCGGCAAGGGCGCGATCACGGTCAACGGCAAGACCATCAACGAATATTTCGCCCGCCCGGTGCTGCGCATGATCCTGAGCCAGCCGCTCGCGATCGCCGACCGGCTGACGCAATATGACGCGATGGTCACCGTGTTCGGTGGTGGCCTGTCCGGCCAGGCCGGCGCGACGCGCCACGGCCTCGCCAAGGCGCTGACCTACTTCGAGCCCGAGCTTCGCCCGGCGCTCAAGGCGGAAGGCTTCCTGACCCGCGACTCGCGTGTCGTCGAACGTAAAAAATACGGGCGCAAGAAGGCGCGCGCGCGCTTCCAGTTCTCGAAGCGCTGAGCCGAACGGTTCTTCGCATTTCTTTTTGCGAAAGGGCGGCTTCGGCCGCCCTTTTTCGTTTTGGAGGCTGCAATGGCGATCAGTGTTTTCATCGACGGCGAATCCGGCACCACCGGCCTGCAGATCCGCGACCGCCTCGCCAAGGCGCCGGAGTTCGAAATGCGCAGCCTGACCGGGGACGCGCGCAAGAGCGTCGCCGCCAAGCGCGACATGCTGGCCTCCGTCGACTTCGCCATCCTGTGCCTGCCCGATGAAGCGGCCAAAGAGACGGCGGCGCTGGTGGCCGAACTCGGCGCCAAGGCGCCGCGGCTGATCGACGCCTCGACCGCCCATCGCGTGAACCCGGAATGGGTCTATGGCTTCCCCGAGCTGGCAAAAGGGCAGGCGGAAGCCATCGCCAAGGCCGCGCGCGTCGCCAATCCCGGCTGCTACGCCACAGGCGCGATCGCACTGCTACGGCCGCTCGTCGACACCGGCCTTGTGCCGCAAGGCTATCCCGTCGCGCTCAACGCCGTCAGCGGCTACACCGGCGGCGGCAAGACGATGATCCAGGCCTACGAAGGCGGCACGGCGCCGCTGTTCGAGCTCTATGGCTTGAAGTTCGGCCACAAGCACCTGCCGGAGATCCAGGCCTATTCCGGCCTCGACCATTTGCCGATCATGATCCCCTCGGTGGGCAATTTCGCGCAAGGCATGCTCGTCAGCCTGCCGCTGTCGCTGGAGACGCTGCCCGGCAAACCGGACGCCGGCGCGCTCAACCACGCCTATCGCACGCACTATCAGGGCCAGAAATACGTGCGGGTGATGCCGAGCGAAGGCATCGACCGCCTCGAGGCGCTGTCGCTCAACAACACCAACGATCTCGAGATTTACGTATTCGCCCACCCCGACCGCCGCCAGGCCGTGGCGGTGGCCAAGCTCGACAATCTCGGTAAGGGCGCGTCGGGCGCGGCAGAGCAGAACTTGCGGCTGATGGCGGGGCTCCCCTAAGGGAGCCTTGCGTTTTGCCATTAAGAAGCGCACGGAGAGACGCTATATAGCGTCAATCCGTGTGACGACGAGGTGGCTATGAGCATCGCCCAATACGCGGACAACGGTTTGTTCGCGCCGCGCAAAATTGCCGAGGTGCTCCGCACCACCAGCGAGGACGTGGCGGCGTCTGCAGGCCTTGGACGCGACGCCATCCAACGCAAAGACCGCCTCAGCTCGGCAAAGACGCAACGGCGGTTGCGGGCGATGGTCGAAATCCTGAATAGGGTGGAGCCGCGCTTTGGTTCCGCGCTCATGGCCTATGCCTGGTATCGCTCGGAGCCTTTGCCTGGATTTGGCGGTTTCACCGCGATGCAGCTCGCTCGGGAAGGGCGAGCCGACGATGTGCTTTCCTATATCGAGGCGATCGACGCTGGCGTCTACGCTTAGTTGCCGTGGCGTTTCGATACCAAGGCAAGCTCTATCGGGCGCTTCACCCCGCCTATGCGCATGAGCCGCTGTCGGGCGAAGGTTCTGCGCGCTACGGCGGTCGTTTCAATCCGAAGGGCACGCCAGCGCTTTACTGCGCATTGACGCCTTCAACCGCCTTGCGGGAGGCCAATCAGGTTGGCGACCTGCAGCCGACGATGCTTGTCTCTTACGACGCCGACATCGAAGACGTCTTCGACAGCCGCGACGGCGCCCGCCTGCAGACGTTCGGAATGGACGCCGCGCCCCTAGCGGACCCAGCCTGGCGCGACGCAATGAAGGCGGCCGGGCAAGCAAGAACGCAAGCGTTCGCGCGGCAACTCATCGGCGAAGGCTATTCCGCATTGCTGGTGCGCAGCTTTGCGCGGGGCGCTGACGAAGGCGATCTTAACCTTGTCCTATGGACATGGGCGTCCGCCGGCGCGCTCCTTGCGTTGATCGACAACGAAAGGCGTCTGTCGCGATAGGCAGAGTCGCGGCGCCTATCGTCCGAGCCACTTGGAATACCGCCCCACGCCGAACGTATCGTCCGGCGCGTCGTCGAGCACGGCGATGAACTCGAGATTATGGCCGTCGGGGTCGGAAAAATATTGCGAGACCGCCGGCATCCAGCCGAGCACATCGGGCTCGTCGACCGCCGTGCCGTGAAAGCCGATCGGCGTCACGCCCTTGGCTCTCAGCGCCGCGCCGGAGGCGAGCACGCCTTCGCGGCTCATGCGAAAGGCAAGATGGAGACGCATCCGCATCGGGCCCGAGCCTGTCTCCCATAGCCCCAACATGCCGTTCTTCTTGCCGTCGATCCAAAAGAATGCGCTCTTCCGGCCATCGAAGGTCTTCGCCAGTTCGAGGCCGACGACGTCACGATAAAAGGGAATGGACACGTCGAGATTGGCGACGGTGAGGTGGGCTTCATAGAGGCCGCTGATCGCGGGCATGCGGATGTCGTTCATGACGCCTCGTCTCCGCTCGCACGCTGAAAGCGTCAAGCCGCTTTGCGAACCTCGATCGTCAGATGCGAAAGGTCCGTCACGTCCATGAGCTTGTCGCGGTAAAACGCCTCGTTGCGGGCGGTCGGCGTGACGATGCTGACGATGGCGCCGAGATGCCCCGGCCCGAGGCGCCAGAGGTGGAAATCAGCGAGATGATCGCCATCGCCTTCGATCGCCGCGCGCAGGGCGTCAGCGATCCCCCCGTCCGGCACGATGTCGAGCAAAACCGCGCCGGCGTCGCGGATCAGCGTCACCGACCACGAGGCGATCACGGCGGCCCCGACGAGCGCTGCGAGCGGATCGAGGAACACCCAGCCAAACGCCCAGGCCAACACCAGCCCGGCGATGACGAACACCGACACCGCGGCGTCGGCCAACACATGCACGACTGCGGCGCGAAAATTGTTGTCCACGCCGCCGTGCGTATGGCCATGGTCCTCGGCGAAGGAGAGCGGGAAGTCGCGGCCGTCCACGCTTAGGACGACCGCAAACTCGTGCGGCTCCGGAATGTCTTCATTGGTCTCAAGGCCGTCGCCGAGCGCGCGGAACGTGAAGGTCTGACGGGCGCCCCCGGATCGCACGGTGGCCAGCGACGCTGCGCCCGCAGATAGCGGAGCTCCCTCCAGCGCGCGCAACCGGAAACGCGGGGGTTGTCCGGTCTCAAAAATCGACAGTTCAAGCGGTCCGGCAGTGGCCTCGATGCGCCGCGTCTCATCATGCCAGTGCCCATGCGCATGTCCGTGCGCATGGCCTTGCCCGCGGTGCAGTAGATACACGCTGGCGACATTGACGCAGAGCCCGAGGAGGGCGATCGGCAGCGCTGCGCTGAAGGCGATCGGCCCGGGATGCAGCAGCCGCCCGAACGCTTCGATCGCCACGGCGATCGCGATCATGCCCAATATGATCGCGCTGGTGAAAGCCGAGAGGTCGCCTAGCTTGCCGGTGCCGAAGCTGAATCGCGGATCGCTGGCGTAGCGCCGCGAGCCCCAATAGGCGAGGGCGGCGAGCAGCATGGCGCCGGCATGCGTGCTCATGTGCACGCCGTCGGCGATCAACGCCAACGAGCCAACCATCCAGCCGCCGATGATTTCCACGATCATGGTCGCGGTGCACAGCGCGACGACCATCCAGGTCGCATGCTCGGCGCGCGCCTGGTCCGCGCCGAGGAAGATGTGGCTATGGTTATGCTGCGCGGCGGCGGACATGCTTCTGGGTCCTTGGCGCTGACGGTCTTTGGCGGAGTCTATCGCGCGGGCGGAGCCCGGTTCAAGAACTTCACCATGAGGATCTTGTCGGCATAGCCTTCGGCGCTTTTCAACGCCTGGCGCTGAAGGCCATAGCGGACAAATCCGACACTTTCATAAAGGGCAAGCGCGGCGAGATTGGTGGTCACGACATTCAGCAAGACTTGCTCGGCCAGACCTTCCGCCAGATCGAGCACGGCGGAAACGACCGCGCGCCCGACGCCAGACCCGCGCGCCTCGCGCCGCACGTACATGCCCGTGAGTAGGCTTTTGTGGCGGTCCTTGGGGCCGTCCTGCAGGCTTAGCCGCGCCATTCCGAGCGCCTGATCGCCCGTAAAAGCGCAAAGGACATAGTCCTTTGCGAGCAGCTCCTTCCACCGTTCTTCAGGAATCCCGCGCGTGCTTTCCAGAGTGGCGCCAAAGGCTTCCGGCGCGAGCGTCAAGCTTTCGAGGCGGAGCGCGCGATAAAGCGCCGCCTCGTCAGGGACGAGGCGGCGGACAATTCGATCGGAAGTTACGCCCTTTCGCTCCAAGCCAGCACCCGAGCGGCCTGCGAGCCGAGCCCGTCGATCCCCAGCGAGACGGTGTCGCCCGCCTTGAGATAGCGCGGCGGCTTTTGTCCCATCCCGACGCCCGGAGGCGTTCCCGTGGTGATGACGTCCCCCGGCTGCAGAATCATGAAATGGGAGATGTAGGAGACGAGATGGCGCACGCCGAAAATCATCGTCGACGTCGAGCCCTTCTGCATGCGCTGCCCGTTGACGTCGAGCCACATGCCGAGCTTCTGCACGTCCGCGATTTCGTCCTTGGTCACCAGCCAGGGCCCGATCGGCCCGAAGGTCGGGCAGCCCTTGCCCTTCATCCATTGCCCGCTGCGCTCCGTCTGGAATTCGCGCTCGGAAAGATCGTCGCAGAGGCAATAGCCCGCGACATAATCGAGCGCGTCGCTTTCGGGAACGTAGCTGGCGCGCTTGCCAATCACCACGGCCAGCTCGACCTCCCAGTCGGTTTTCACCGAGTGCTTGGGGATGACGATGTCGTCGTTCGGCCCGGCGATGCAGCTCGGCGCCTTGTTGAACAGGATCGGCTCTTTGGGAGATCTGTGCGCCGGTCTCGGCGGCATGATCGGCGTAGTTGAGCCCGACCGCGATGAAGTTGCCGACGCCGCCGACGCACGAGCCGATGCGCGGATTGCCACGCACCTTCGGCAGGGACTCCGGATCGATCTTGGCCAACCGGGCCAGCGAACGCGGCGCCAGCACGTCTCCGGAAATGTCTGTTACGACGGAGGAAAGGTCGCGCAGCTTGCCTTCGGCATCGACCAGGGCCGGTTTTTCCGCACCCAGTTTGCCGTATCGCGCCAGTTTCATATTTGGTCCCCCCTTTGAAGGCTTTAGGCTTTATTTTAGCTCGCTTTTTCGTGCGAAGGAAACCTCCGCGCAACAAGATTTCGTGTGAATAAAATTGCGGATGCGACGTTCTTACGCGCGGGCGCTACGCAAGCGCCGTCGCATTATCGTCGTCACGAGGTCATCAATCGCACATTCGCCGTTATTAACGTCAACGGAGGATTACGCCGGCCAATTCGATTAGAACGTCTTGACCTCAAGCTGCTCGGGCAGCAGGTTTGGCGGGCGAAAAACCTGAGCGTTTCCGGCTCAGGCCTCGCGAGCTCAGCTTCGGCAGGAGCGCAATATTGGTCGGTCATTATTAACAAGTCTATTTCAATGCCAAACCCTGAACGCATTGCCCTCTTCATAGACGGCGCCAATCTTTATGCCAGCGCGAAGACGCTGGATTCGATATAGACTTTCGCCGGCTGCTTAAGGAGTTCCAATCACGCGGCCGTCTGGTAAGAGCGTTTTATTACACGGCTCTTGTCGAAGATCAGGAGTATTCCTCAGTTCGGCCGCTGGTCGATTGGCTCGATTACAACGGCTATTCGGTCATCACGAAGGCGGCGAAGGAATACACGAACTCCACGGGACGCCGCCGCATCAAAGGCAATATGGACATTGAGCTGGCGGTGACCGCTCTCGAACTTGCCCCCCATCTCGACACGATGGTGCTGTTTTCCGGCGATGGCGATTTTCGCTCGCTGGTGGAGGCTGTGCAGCGGCGCGGGGTCCGCGTCATCGTCGTTTCCACCAACATGACCGAGCCAGCGATGGTCGCCGACGAACTCCGTCGGCAGGCGGACGAATTCATCGATCTTTCCAATCTCGCCACGCGCATCGCGCGCGACCAGGGAGAGCGGACCCCGCGGGCCCCCGGTGAGCGCCGCGCCAGCTTCGCGCCCGCGAGCGCCGCCTCAAGCGAGCGAGAATAAGCCGCCGCGTCAAAGGCGAGACGACGTGCCGCTGCCGGCGGGTCCGCCCGCGGACTGTCAAATCTGTCCGCGGCTTGCCGCGTTCCGCGCGGCCAATCGCTTGGCGTTCCCAAGCTTTCGCAACGCGCCCGCGCCGACGTTCGGCAATTCGACGGCGCGGCTCGCCATCATTGGCCTCGCGCCGGGCCTGAAGGGCGCCAATGCGACGGGGCGTCCGTTCACCGGCGATTACGCCGGCGAGTTGCTTTACGAAACTTTGATCGACTTCGGCTTCGCCGCCGGCCAATACCGCGCTCGCGCCGACGACGGCTTGCGGCTGGTCGACTGCGCCATCCTCAATGCGGTGCGTTGCGTGCCGCCGCAAAATAAGCCGCTGCCCCTGGAGATTGCGGCCTGCCGGCCCTTTCTCGTCCAAGACCTCGCGGCGATGGGCCGCTTGACCCTGCTGGTCGCGCTCGGCCGGATCGCGCATGAGAGCCTGCTGCGGTCGCTCGGCGTGAAGCTGAGCGCTGCGCCGTTCGCCCACGGCGCCGAACATATTGTCAGGGATTCAGGCTCACACAGGATTGTCCTGCTCGATAGCTATCATTGTTCGCGCTACAACACGAACACGGGCGTCTTGACTCGCACCATGTTCCGCGACGTGTTCGCCCGGGCGCGCGCCTTGCTAGATGGAGCTTCGGAATGAGCCTGCATGTGTTTGGAGATTTCGAGGGCACGCCGGTCCTCGAGGCGACCATAAAGAGTAAGGCGGGGGCCGAGGCGAAAATCCTCAACTACGGCGCGATCCTGCGCGACCTCGTCGTGCCTTCCAGCAAGGGGCCGCAACGGGTGACGCTCGGGCTCAATTCGGTCGAGGACTATGTCGCGCATTCCCCAAGCTTTGGCGTCGTTCCCGGGCGCTTCGCCAATCGCATCGCCGGCGGCAAATTCTCGCTCGACGGCGCCAGCTATCAAATCGAGCGCAAGAAGGGCGAGACCCACGCCTTGCACGGCGGCGCGCGCGGTTACGGCAAGCGGCCCTGGCGCTTCGCCCAGCAAGACGGCCATTCCGCGACGCTGACGCTCGAATCGCCCAACGGCGACATGGGTTTTCCCGGCACGCTGCATGCGCGCGTCGTCTACACGCTGCTGGAGCCTGCGATCCTGCGCATCGAGCTGACGGCGACGGCGGACGCGCCGACTGTCGTCAATCTCACGCAGCACGCCTATTTCAACCTCGACGGCTCGGCCGATATTCTCGACCACGAAGTGCAGCTCGACTGCGGCTTCTACACACCGACCGACGCTGACCTGATCCCGACCGGCGAAATCCGCAATGTCGCGGGGACGGCCTACGATTTCCAAAGAGCCCGCACCGTCAGAAATCCCGGGGGCGTGACCTACGACACCAATTTCGTGGTGTCCGAACGCCCCGGCGAAGATGGCCTGGCGAGCGTGGCCAAGGTGCGATCGCGCAAGAACGAGCTGATCATGGTGATGCGCTCGACCGAGCCAGGCGTGCAGTTCTACGACGCCGCCAAACTCAACTGTCCGGTTCCCGGCCTCGACGGCGCCAAATACGGCCCGCATGCCGGATTATGTTTGGAGGCCCAGCGTTTTCCGGACTCGCCGAACCGCCGCCATTTCAGCGACGCGACGCTGCGGCCGGGCCAGACCTATCATCACGTGACTGAATACGCGTTCTCCTGACGCGGCTGTGGCAGGAGAGAGAACTGTCGGCAGCGAAAACTTGACAAGCGAAATTGTTCACGTTATGTTCTCAGCGTGACTAATCGATCCCTCATGGCCGTCCCGCACGGCGACGTGGAGGACCGGGTCAATCCCCGGATCAAGTCCGGGGACGGCAATGACAGAAAAAAAACCCGACCACCATGGTGCTATCGCATAAGCCTTTGAAATAATTATGAAAATGCCCTCAAAACCGCCGCTGAGAGGTTCTGAGGCTTTCCCTGGCTTTCCCTGGCTTTCCGAGATTTTCCCAGGCTAGCACCTGATTTGCCGAGATGCGTGCCTAATTTACCCACTGCGCGGCGGACTTGGTGGCTCCGTCTTGGCCGAAGCGATCGGCCAAGACGGATCGGGCCTTACAGCTCGGCCGACGGACCGGCTTCCGCCAGAGCCTGACCGACCTCAAGGCCGAGGTCGTTCATCGTCGTCTCTTCGCGGACGGTGAGATCTTCGCCCTTGGCCTGACGCTCGGCCTGCTCGACAGAGCGGGCGACGTTGATCGTAACCGAAGCCGAGACTTCGGCGTGCAGGTGCACTTCGGTCTTGTGCAAGCCAAGCGTCTTGATCGGGGTCGTCATGGCGATCTGGCTGCGCGGCACCTTATGGCCGGCTGCGGTCAGAGCGTCAGCGACGTCGCGCGCGGAGACGGAGCCGTAGAGCTGCCCGGTCTCGCCCGCCTGGCGGATGATCACCACCGTCAGCCCGTCGACACTGGTCGCCGCCTTCGCTGCGCTCTCGCGCTGATCCTTGTTGCGCTCTTCAAGAACCGTGCGCTGCGACTCGAATTTCAGCTTGTTGGCCTCGGTGGCGCGGAGCGCCTTCTGACGCGGCAGCAGATAGTTGCGGGCATAGCCGTCCTTGACACGAACCGTGTCGCCGAGATGGCCGAGCTTGCCGACGCGTTCCAACAGAATGACTTCCATGACTTTTCTCCTATGTCTTTGGTTTGGGAGGGGACTTGGCGGCCCGTGCGCGGATGCCCAGTAGGCTCTCGAGCAGGCCGATCAGCGCGATGAGCGTCGCGATCAGATTGATGCGTAATTCGAAGACGTTGACCGAGGCGATCGCAAGCGCAAGATAAAGCGCGAACAGCGCGAACGGGCGGAAGTTCAAGCCGCGCGTCAAAGCGTGCAGCGTCGCCAGCCCTTGAAACAAATAAAGGCAGAACAGCGCGCCGACGATGATCCAGGTCGGTTGGTCGACGTTCTCCGGCAGGAGGACGGCGGCGATCAGCGCAACGACGAACACCGGCGCCAGCCAGAACGGCAACGCAAAACCCGTGGGGATGTCGACCCAAGGACGGCGCAACCGGCCAGAAAACGAGACCGCGCGGGCCGCAAGATAGAGGTTGAGCAGCAGCATCACTGTGATCGACGCCGCGAAGGCCAAGGGCATTTCGCTGACCATCCAAACCACGAAATCATGGATAGCGGCCGGCTCGTACGCTGCGCCAGCCGAGTCCATGGCGGCGCGCATGGCCGTTTCCGTCATCGCTGTTGTGGCTTCGATCGCCTTGGTGATGCTGCCTTGTTCGGCGACGATCGCCAGCACGCTGGCGAGGGTCAGGCCGGCGCCGATCGCGGCCGCCAAGACGCCCATCGCGCCAAGCGAGACTTTACCCTGCGGAGCAGGGCTGGCGGGGGCGGACTTGGCTCCCCAGGAGATGCGGCTAGGGGCCTGCGAAAACGCGCTGAGCGCCAGCGCCGGCAAAGCCAGGCTCACCGCGGCGAAGAAGCCATAGGCGAGGCCGCCGAGCGCGGCGATGGCGAGCGAGGCGAGGATCGTCGCAGCGAGGCCGTCCAGCGCACCCCAGCCAAGCGTGACGATCATGATCGGCAGGGCGGCCACGTAGACCAGCAGACCGACGGCCTCCGTCGGCCCGTGCGCCAGAGGCCCGACGAGCAAAGCGCACGCGAGCGCCGCGCCTATGATCATTGCCATTCGTTCGGCCATTGGCCTGCGCTGTCCCGTGCAAAACGGTTAGGGAAGTCGAGCTTCCCAGCGGACCTGGGCCAACGCGGCCCAGGCTTTTATCTCGTGCGCTAACGCGCGGCCGGTTTAGCGGATCACGTAGGGCAGGAGGCCGAGGAAGCGCGCGCGCTTGATGGCCTGGGCCAGATCGCGCTGCTTGGAAGCGCAAACCGCCGTGATGCGCGAGGGCACGATCTTGCCGCGCTCTGAGATGTAGCGCGACAGCAGGCGCGTGTCCTTGTAGTCGATCTTCGGCGCATTCGGGCCGGTGAACGGGCAGGACTTGCGGCGACGGAAGAAGGGGCGGCGAGGTGCGGTGCTCATCAGACGGCTCCCATTCCGGCGTCATCGCGGGGGCGGCGCGGCGGACGGTCGCCGCGATCTCCACGATCGGGACGGTCGCCGCGTGGCCCCCGCGGGCCGCGGTCGTCGCGTTCGCTCTCTTCACGGCGGCGCAACATCGCCGACGGGCCTTCTTCAAGCTCATCGACGCGGATGGTGATGAAGCGAAGGACGTCTTCGTTGATGCCAAGCTGGCGCTCAAGTTCGGTGATCGCCGCCGGCGGCGCGGTCACGTTCAAAAGCGTGAAATGCGCCTTGCGGTTCTTACGGATGCGGTAGGTGAGGGACTTGAGTCCCCAGGGCTCGACCTTGGAGACCGAGCCGCCGTTGGTGGCGATCAAGGACTTCAACTGGTCGGTCAGCGTCTCGACTTGTTGCTGCGTCACGTCCTGACGCACAAGAAAAATATGCTCGTAATCGGGCATTGGGCCTTCCTATGGTTGCCAAGAAGCCCCGCGCCAAGCCCCCCGAGCCCAAAGGCCCGATTGGATCGATCGAAGGCGGAGACACGGGAAGCCGGGCCAAAACCCTGCTGCGCTTCTCATAAAAGGCCGCGCAGCCTTCCGTTCAGCCCCCAGCGGGACTTCGAGAGGGGCTGGCCATATACGCAGTTGCCTGCCAGCGCAAGGACGGCGCCTAAAGATCTTGCGCCGCCGCCAAGGTCTGCAACTTGTCCGAGGGAAAGTCGTAGAGCGCGCCGGTCAGGCTCCAATCCGGGGCGCACAGCGGCAAAAGTTTTTGCGCCAGCGCCTCAGGCGAGGGCAGCGTCGTCGGGTCTTCTCCCGGCATCGCGGACGCCCGCATGCGGGTGGCGATCGGGCCAGGATTGACCAGCATGACTTTCACCGCCGTCACGTTTTGCGTCTCAGCCGCATAAGTGTTCGCCAGCGCATTGAGACCGGCTTTGGAGATGGCGTAGGGGCCCCAATAGGCGCGCGGGCTGCCGCGATTGGTGCCGGAGGTGATGAACAAAACGCGCCCGGCCGCCGAGCGGCGCAACAGCGGATCAAGCGAGCGGATCAGGCGCCAGTTCGAGGTCAGGTTGATCGACAGAACGTTGTCCCAGACTTTGGGTTCAACATGCGAAAGCGGCGTCAATGACCCCAAAACCCCGGCCGCTCCGATGAAGACGTCGAGCCGGCCAAACCTGCGGAAAACCGCCTCGCCCAGCCGGTCGATCGCTGCGCTATCGGAGAGGTCGAGCGGCACCAGCGTCGGCGGCTCATCGTTCGGCCGGAGCTTGCGAATGGCGTCGTCAAGGTCCTCCAAGGCGCCCTGCGTGCGCGCCACAGCGACAATGTGCGCGCCCTCTGCGGCCAGCGCGAGGGCCATCGCCCGGCCGATGCCGCGCGAGGCGCCCGTCACGAGGGCGATGCGGGCGGACTGCTTGGAAGGCTCAGTCTCAGTCACTGTTATCCCTAAACCTCGCTTTGGCGCCGGCCGCAGCGCGCCGGCCCCGCTGCATAGAGGCGCCATAGAATGAGGGCTAGCCCGCCTCGGAGGCAATTTATGAGCAATGCGGGCGATCCACTTCGCCCGGGCGCGGCGCCGATGCAACGCTCATGAAAAAAACATGCTGTTGCGAGGGCGTTCTGACGACAACCGCAGACGTTGCGCAAAAAGTAGCGTTGATTTTCCAGCGGTAATCATTAGGAAGAAGCTTGCGGGCGCGACATTGACTTATTTCGTTTGGCGCTATTTTTGCGTCTCGCTCAGTTTGGCGTTGAGGGTGGGGCGATTGATGCCAGATCAGAAAAACTCGGAATCGGGAGCCGTAACGCGGGCCGATTTGGCGGAAGCCGTTTATCGTCGACTTGGTCTATCCCGGATCGAATCGGCGGAGTTGGTCCAGGCGATCATCGATGAAATTTCCGAGGCTGCGGTACGCGGCGAATCGATTAAGCTATCCTCGTTTGGGTCGTTTGTGATTCGTTCGAAAGGCCCGCGCATTGGGCGCAATCCAAAGACCGGCGTCGAAGTGCCGATCCTGCCGCGCCGCGTGATGGTGTTTAAGCCGTCGAATGTTTTGAAGGCCCGCGTCAACGGACTTGAACCCGACAAGGGAGAGCAAGACTGAGCCAGGAGCCGCCGAAGGGCGCAGCAGGCGAGGAGAAAAGCCCCGACGCCTATCGCACGATCAGCGAGGTCGCCGCGCAACTCGGCTTGCCGCAGCACGTGCTGCGATTCTGGGAGACGCGATTTCCGCAGATCAAGCCTCTAAAGCGCGCGGGCGGCCGGCGCTATTATCGCCCCGAAGATGTCGAGGCGCTGCGCGGCATCAAAGAACGGCTTTACGACCAGGGCTACACCATCAAGGGCGTGCAGAAGCTCATCCGCGCCCAAGGCCTGAGTTCGCTACGCGAGCCGCCGGAGTCTTTGACGCCGCTGCTTAAGGAACCGGAGATGGGCCTGCCGGCACGGGAAGCGCAAGAGCCGGGCGAGACGCATGCGCCGCCGCCGATCACGCCCTCCATCGCCGCGACGCTGCGTCGTGCGCTCGGCGACATCAACGAAGCCCAGCGCGTCCTGGCGCTCGCGGCGCGGCGGTGAATTTTCTTCGCGCATCGATTTGCCAGCGCCGCTTGCCTTGCCTATAAGGCGCGCCGTCGGAGTGTAGCGCAGCCCGGTTAGCGCACTTGTCTGGGGGACAAGGGGTCGTGGGTTCGAATCCCGCCACTCCGACCACTTCCTAAAATCCCGGGAGCCTTCGCGTGACTTTTCATCTCTCGCGCATCGGGCAGATTGCGATGTCGGTCGCCGATGTCGACCGCGCCGAGGAGTTTTACCGCGACACGCTCGCGCTGCCGCATCTCTACCGCTACGGCGACCTGACGTTCTTCGATTGCGCCGGCGTGCGGCTGATGCTGCAGAAGAGCGAATCGAAGGAGCGCATCGCCGCGGCCTCGCCGCTGTACTTCCAGTGCGCCGACCTCACCATCGCCATCGCCACCTTGAACGCGCGCGGCGTCCACTTCACCCACCCGCCGGCGAAGGTCGCGGAGATGGAAGACCACGATCTCTGGATGGCGTTCTTCGCCGATCCCGACGGCCATGTGCTGGCGCTGATGAGCGAGGCGCCGCGGGGCTACAAGATCGGGTAGGGCCGCTCGGCTGCCTAACGCGCCTCGACCAGAATAGGATGGTCGCTTTTTCGGGCGGCATATTCCAGGGCCGCGGTAATGTCGCTGCTTTCTAACATCGGGTAGTCGTTCACGATATCCGCCCGCTCGACGTCCGCCGCCAAGAGATCAAGGATGTCCGTGACGCGAATGCGCTGTCCGCGAAGGCAGGGGCGACCGCCGCATTGGCTCCCAACCGATGACGACTGGCCGTATGGGGGTCATCACGAAACCGCGCATCCTTGATTTCGCATAATGTATATTATGGAACCTAGATAGCTAACGCTCTGCCTGCGCCACGTCTCGCAAATCACTGTTCTGCTGACACAACCTCTGAGATGGCTCCAACCGGCGCCGATGATCGTACTGCTGGTCAGCTCCGAACGCCGGACACATCAGAACGCCGGATGTCGCGCGGAAAACCTTCGCGCCTCGAACAGCACTGGCATCAATCTCCGGCCTTCCTCGGACAGCCGATATTCAACGCGCAGCGGCTTTTCCCCGAAGTCGATTCTCTCGACCAGACGATCCTTCTCGAGCGCGCGCAGATGCTGCGTGAGCATCTTCTGCGAGATGCCCGGCATGTCCCGCATCAACTGCGAGGACCGCAGGGTCGGGTCGGCAAAAAGGCGAAAAAGGATCGGGAGCTTCCAGCGACCGTGAATCATGCGCACCACGCGCGTCACATGCGCAACCGCGCCGTCCGGACCCAGACACACCTCCCGGGCCTCGGTCGCATGAGGCACTTTAAAGTGCGTACTTGTCTGGCTCATCGTCTCCGTCGACCTAGCTGCTTGGCAGCACTGAGAGTGGGATTTGAGCGATGGATTTGCAACTCCGGGATAAGACAGCTCTGGTCACGGGCAGCAGCAAGGGCATCGGTGAGGCCATCGCCATGGCGCTCGCCCGCGAGGGCGCGAGCGTCATCGTCCACGGCCGCGATGAGGCGCAAACCGAGTGCGTAGCAAAAGCCATCGTCGCCAACGGCGGCCAGGCCTATCCCGTGCTCGGCGATCTGACACGCGACGAAGCCGTCGAGCGGCTGGTTGGCGAGGCGGAACAGCTCGTCGGCCCTATCCAAATTCTGGTGAATAACGCCGGTGGCTCGGGCCCCAAAAACGATTGGCAAACGACCGAGAGTGCCGGATGGGCCGCCACATACGACCGCAATGTCCTTGCCGCCGTGCGCGTCAGCATGCGGCTTCTGCCGAAAATGCGACAGGCCCGCTGGGGCCGCGTGATCAACATCTCGAGCGGCGCAGCGACGATGCCTCCGGCGACGGGACCAGACTACTCCGCGGCGAAGGCGGCGATGAACGCCATGACCGCGTCGATGGCCAAAGCGGTCGCTGCCGAAGGCGTCACTGTGAACGCCATCTCGCCGGGAACGATTAAAAGCGCCAAGCTCGAGGAGGGTTTTCGTGCTGTCGCAGCCGCACGCGGCATCGCGGCGAAAGATGCGCCGTGGGAAGAGGTTCAGCGCGGCGTTTTACCGTTGTTCGCCCACGTTCCGCTTGGCCGAGTCGGGGAGCTCGACGAGCTCGCAAACGCTGTCGCTTTCCTCGCCAGCCGGCTCGCCGGATATATTACCGGCATCAATCTCCACATCGATGGCGGCTTCACGTCGCTCCCGTAGGCGGCTATCCACGCTCCCTACCCGCTTCGTGAAGGCATGCTTTTTCCTTGCGGCCTCCATCCCCAAGCTTGATCCCAGCGCCATCATCGGTTATTGCGCGCGCCTTGCAATTTGGCCTCCGGGGATTCTTGGCGGCGCTCGATCTCTGGATTGGTCATGAAAGTCCGTAACTCGCTCAAGTCCCTGCGCGGCCGTCATCGCGACAACCGCCTCGTCCGCCGCAAGGGCCGCGTCTACATCATCAACAAGACGCAGAAGCGCTACAAGGCGCGGCAGGGCTAACGCTCTTCCTTCGTTTTGACGCGACGTGCGCCGGCGGGTTAAACTCGCCGGCATGAAGAAGCTTGCCTGCACCACGGCGCTTACTCTGTTTGCCGTTTGTTCTCCTGCGCTGGCCGATGCGGCCGCGTCGGTGCCCAACAAAACGTCTGCCCCCGCAGCGACCCCCGCCCCTCCGCCGCCGACGCACGAGCAGATTCTCGACGGCCTCTACAAGCGCTTGGCCACGGCGTCGTCGCCGCAAGCCGCGGCCAGCATCGTCGGCTTCATCGACGAGGAGCGCAATCGCTCGGGCTCGGACACCGCCAATCTGCTGCTGGCCCGCGCGATGGCGGCCTCGACCCACGACAATGAGGACGTCGGTCTGCAAATTCTCAATTCGCTCGTCGGCCTCCGTCCGGAATGGGCCGTCGGCTGGAGCAAGCGCGCGGCGTTGCGGCTAAACTCGGGCGACATCGACGGCGCCATGCGCGACTTCGCCCAAAGCCTGCAGCGCGATCCGCGCGACCTGCAGGCGCTGGCCGGCGTCGCCGGCATTCTCACAGAGGAAAAGCAGCTCGATCAGGCCCAGATCGTCTTTCAAAAGGCGCTGGCGCTCGCGCCCACCTATGAGCCGCTGGTCGAAGGCGAACGACGCCTGAAGGCCGCCATCGACGCCCACACGCTTTGACTTGCGCTTTAGCGTAAGGGCAGGCGAGGGCTAATGGTCGCCCTGCTCTGGGTTTTCCTCTTGTTCGCGGCTGCGGCGCTTGTCTTCTCTGCTGTCGGCTCGGCCTGGATTTCCAAGCGATTCCCGGCGGTCGCACCGCGAATTCAAACCTCGCTCGGAGCGATGCACGTCGTCACCGCCGGCGCGCCCGACGCCCCGCGCGGCGCAGCGGTGCTGATCCATGGCGCCTCAGGCAATTTCGCGGATCTCACCGAGGCCCTAGCAGCGCCGCTGTGCGCAACAGGCTTCCGTGTCTTCAGCGTCGACCGGCCCGGCCATGGCTGGAGCGAGCGGGCGCGGCACGCCAACCCGGCTTCGCCGGAAGTGCAGGCGGCGATGATCCACGAGGCCTTGGCGAGCCAAGGCGTCGACCGTGCGCTGGTGATCGTCCATTCGCTCGGCGGTCCCGTGGGATTATCGCTGGCGTTGAACCACGCCGATTTCGTGCACGCCCTGGCGCTGTTGGCTCCGGTCAGCCATCCCTGGGCGGGCGGGGTATCCGGCTACCATCATGTCGCTGTGCACCCCGTCGCCGGCCCCTTGTTCCGCTGGACCTGCGTGCTGCCGGCCGGGCTCGCGCGGATGCCAAGCGCCCTCGCCGAGGTGTTCTCCCCCTGCCCGGTGCCCGCGCGTTTCGCCGAGCGCACAAGGCTTTGGCTGGCTTTGCGGCCAAAACCCTTCAAGGCCAATTCCGAGGATCTCGTCGCTTGCCATGCCGAGGTCACGAAGCTGTCGAAACGCTACGGCGCGATCAAGACGCCAGTGGCGATCGTAACAGGCGAGGGCGATCGCGTGGTCTACAACCATATCCACGCTGCCGGCTGCATGAAGCAGATCACAGGCGCAACGCTGCACGCCCTGCCCGGCGTCGGCCACTCGCCTCACCACAGCGCGACCGACGCGACGATGCAGGCGATCATTGCGCTGGCTCAGCGCGCCGAGGCCCCGCGCACCAGCGTGAGCGCCTGATCCCCTGTTAAAGGTGGCGCCGAGAAAACGCCCGCATCGCCCTGCCCGCCGAGCGCGCCGGCGAGCCGCGCCATATAGTGCTGCCGGCTGATTTCATAGGCGCCGAGGCTGGCGAGGTGCGGCGTCAGGAACTGCGTGTCGAGAAGCGCAAACCCGCCAAGCCGCAACCGCGCCGCCAAATGCACCAACGCCACTTTCGAAGCGTCGCGGGCGACGTGAAACATGCTTTCGCCGAAGAACGCGCCACGCAGCGAGACGCCATAGAGGCCGCCGACAAGCGCGCCGTCCGCGTAAGCCTCGATCGAGTGGGCATGGCCGATCGCATGCAGTTCGCAATAGAGCCTGCGAATTTCGCCGTTGATCCACGTCGCCGGCCGGTCGGCGCATCCATCGAGAACGCCCGCAAAATCCCGGTTGGCGGTGATCGCGAAGCGATCCGAGCGGACCGTCTTGGCGAGACTGTGCGAGACGGCGAGGCGGTCAAGGTCGAAGATCCCGCGCTGCTTCGGCTCGACCCAGAACAGCGTCTTGGAATCGCGGTCCTCGGCCATCGGAAACAGGCCGAGCGCATAGGCCTTCAGGAGCACCTCGGGCGTTATTTGGCTCGCGTCGGAACGCTTCGACATGAACGCTACCGCTCAGGGCTTTTCTTCGCTGCGTCAAGCATGCATCTTGCCGACGCGTGCATTCTAAGCCAAAAAGCTTACTATCAATATAGACATGGGAGAAGAAACAATGGCCGAAACAAAACCGGGATTTTCAACGCTTTCGATCCACGCGGGCGCCAAGCCGGACCCGGCGACTGGGGCGCGAGCGACGCCCATCTATCAGACGACGTCGTTCGTCTTCGAAGATGTTGACCATGCCGCCGCGCTTTTCGGCCTGCAGGCGTTCGGTAACATTTACACCCGCATCACCAACCCGACGACGGGCGTCCTTGAGGAACGCATCGCCGCGCTCGAAGGCGGCACCGCGGCCCTGGGCGTCGCCTCCGGCCACGCCGCGCAGATGCTGGTGTTCCACACGCTGCTGACGCCGGGCGACGAATTCGTCGCCGCGACAAAGCTTTATGGCGGCTCGATCAACCAGTTCAATCACTCCTTCAAGAGCTTTGGCTGGCAGGTGAAGTGGGCGGATCCGGACGATCTCAACGCCATGCGCGCGGCGATCACGCCCAAGACCAAAGCCATCTTCATCGAGTCCATCGCCAACCCCGGCGGCATCGTCACCGACATCGCCGCCATCGCCAAAATCGCGCACGACGCCAATATTCCCCTCATCGTCGATAACACGCTAGCGACGCCCTACCTGATCCGCCCATTCGAGCACGGCGCGGACATTATCGTGCATAGCGCGACGAAGTTTTTGGGCGGCCACGGCAATTCCATGGGCGGCCTGATCGTCGACGGCGGCAAGTTCAAATGGGCGGGCGACAAGCGCTACCCCCTGCTCTCGGCGCCGCGCCCGGAGTATTCCGGCATGACGCTCGCCGAGACTTTCGGCAATTTCGCCTTCGCCATCGCCTGCCGCGTCCTCGGCTTGCGCGACCTTGGCCCGGCGATTTCGCCGTTCAATTCGTTCTTGATCGCGACGGGCATCGAGACGCTGCCACTGCGCATGCAGCGCCACAGCGACAACGCGCTCGCCGTCGCCAAGCACCTCAAGGGTCATGGTCAGGTGACCTGGGTTTCCTACGGCGGGCTTGTGGGCGACAAGTACCACGCGCTGGCGCAACGCTACTCGCCCAAAGGCGCCGGCGCGGTGCTTACCTTCGGCCTGAAGGGCGGCTACGACGCCGGCATCGCCTTGGTGAAGAAGCTAAAACTGTTCTCGCATCTCGCCAACATCGGCGACACCCGCTCGCTGGTCATTCACCCCGCTTCGACGACGCACCGGCAGCTCTCGGACGAGCAGAAGAAGGTCGCAGGCGCCGGGCCGGATACGGTTCGGCTGTCCATAGGCCTTGAGGATGTCGCCGACATCATCGCGGACTTGGATCAGGCGTTGGGATGAAAAGCACAGCCCTTCTCCAGCGAAGGCTGGAGAAGGTGTCATTGCGAAGCAATAACGGATGAGGTGTGGAAAGGAGGACGGCGTGGCTGTAGGCGTTCCACAAACGCCTGATCCCAGGTTGGCTGCGGTTCTGCCCTGGTTTCCACACCTCATCCGTCACGCCTTCGGCGCGACACCTTCTCCATTTCATGGAGAAGGCGCTCGCCTAGCTGCCGCATCCGCCGCAACCGCCGCCTCCGCCACCGCACCCTCCCCCGCCGCCGCCATCGCCGCTGCTTTGACGGGCCACGTGGAGCGCCGCATAGCCGGTCCCGGCGAGCACCGCGGTGCCGCTGAGCGCCACCGCGAGCATCATTTCATCTTTCAACGGAGCTCTGGCGGCGCGGCTGTTGCTCGTGCGAGCCCCTGCGAGCGCGCTGCGTCCCGCTGGCGTGCTCCATTGATGGCGCAGCAGAGAGAAAGCCAAGACGGCGGTCCCTACGAGCAGGACGACCAAAATTCCGATCGGCTTGTCTCGCGAATGGCCCACGAACGCCTTGGCGACCCCCAGGGCCAGCGGCACGAATAGGATGGCTGCGGCCTTTACGTGAAACGTGGACATGTCTGCCTCAGAAGGCGTCAGGCCCATAGCTTCGAGCTTGCGGCGGACGCCCCACGCCTGGGCGACGGCCTGGCGACGGAAGGCGGGCGAGATCGGTTCGCCAGCCGACAGGCAATGCCGGAACGGACCTAGCGCCGGAGCGGGTTCCGAGGGCACGTCGGCGGGCGCCGGCGTGCCGAAACGTCCGACCGAAGCCTTGGCCGTCATGAACCCGAGGGCGGCGACATCGGCGACGCGCTGGGGACCGCCAGCGAGATAGGCGAGTTGCAGCGGGTCGAGCTCCGCCGCCGGCGCGTGGACCCGCCCGATAGTTTGGCGCATGAAGTGGCAGGCCAGCAACGCAAAACCAGCCAGGATGACGTAGAGCGTGACGAATGGCCCGGCCGTCCAGTCGAGCGGATTGAACGGCATCGTCAGATGTCCTTTGCAAACGCGCGGCGAAGCCAATAGCTCGGGCGCGGAATGACCATCGCCCTTTTACTATCTACGGTCCGGTAGCCTGGCCGCGCGGCGAAGCGCTCGTGCGTCGCCGGCCACAGCACGGCGTCCAGCGGGCCGAAAAACCGCTCGTGCAGCGCAAGCGTCTCCGCATACAGACGCCGGTATTTCTGCTGCGCTTCCGGCCCTCCTGGCGTCGGGTCGTGATGCAGTTTGCGTTGCAAAACCTGCCCGCACCAGACGTCCCAATAGTCCCGGGAATAAATCAGGTGCTGATGCCAGACTTCGTCGACCGCCTCGCTCGGCGTGACGGGCGTCGGCGAGACCACGGCGAGAAAGCAGAAGCGCCGATAGGCGCCCACCGCCGCCTGGCCCTCGGCAAGCGTCCAGTCGTGATCCCTAGCAAGGCGCCGCGTGAAATTCAGCGGCGTGTCGGGCTCGAAATCATGGGCCTCAATCCGCCGCCATAGCTCGCGCTGCTTGTCGGTCTGCGCAGCGATCGGCGAAGGTTCCACGCTGAGCCCTCAGGAGAGCGAATCCGAAGATCGGGACATGGGCTATGCCGGGGACAGGCCGATGACAAGATGTGCGTTCCGGAACCCCCTTGGCGTAGCCATGACGGATGAGGTGTGGAAAGGAGGGCGGCGCGGCCGAAGTCCTTCCACGAACACCTAAGCCCAGATCAATCGCGGTTCAGTCCTGGTTTCCACACCTCATCCGTCGTCGCTTCGCAACGACACCTTCTCCAGCCTTCGCTGGAGAAGGGGACGCCCCTTCCCTTTTCGGCAGCGCCCCCTTAGCAAGCCTCAATCCATGCTCCACCTCAACGGCCTCACCTATCGCCTTGGCGAGCGGCTTCTCATTGACGACGCCACCGTCGCCCTGCCTGCGCGGTCGCGCGTCGGGCTGGTGGGGCGCAATGGCGCGGGCAAGACCACGCTGTTCCGGCTGATCGCGGGCGAATTGTCGGCCGAGGCCGGCTCGATCACCATCCCCAAAGGCGCCCGCCTCGGCCGCGTCGAGCAGGAGGCCCCGGGCGGCGCGCAGAGCCTGATCGACTTCGTGCTCGAGGCCGACGTCGAACGCGCCGCGCTGCTCAAAGAGGCCGAGCACGCGCAGAACCCCGACCGCATCGCCGAAATCCAGACCCGCCTTGTCGACATCTCCGCCCATTCCGCCCCGGCGCGGGCGGCGCGCATCCTCAGCGGCCTCGGCTTCGACGAAGCGGCGCAGCAACGCCATTTGAGCGAGTTCTCCGGCGGCTGGCGCATGCGCGTGGCGCTGGCCGCCGTGCTGTTTTCCGCGCCCGATCTTCTGCTGCTCGACGAGCCGACCAACTACCTCGACCTCGAAGGCGCCCTTTGGCTGGTCGACTACCTCAAGACCTATCCCGCCAGCGTCCTGGTCATCAGCCACGACCGCGACATTCTCGACGACGTCGCCCAGCACATCCTGCATCTGGAACGGGGCAAGCTGACGTTATGGTCCGGCGGCTATTCGCAATTCGAACGCCAGCGCCGGGAAGCGCAGATTCTGGCCGGCAAGGCCATCGAAAAGCAGGAGGAGCGACGCGCGCATCTGCAAGCCTTCGTCGACCGTTTCCGCGCCAAGGCCAGCAAGGCGCGGCAAGCGCAGTCGCGCCTGAAAATGCTCGAAAGGATGCAGCCAATCACCGCGGTCGTCGATGAAAACACGGTGCCCTTCACCCTGCCCTCCGAGGTGAAGCGGCTGGCCCCGCCGATCATCGCCTATGAGAAGACCAGCGTCGGCTACGGAGAGCGCGTCGTGCTGCGCGGCCTCAACCTCAGCCTGCAGCCGGACGACCGCATCGGCCTGATCGGCTCGAACGGCAACGGCAAGTCGACGTTTGCAAAACTGCTGGCTGGCCGCATGACGGCGATGTCCGGCGAGGCGCGGCGGCACAAGGCGTTGCGCGTCGGCTACTTCGCCCAGCACCAACTCGACGAACTCGACGACGCCGCCAATCCTTACGGCCATGTCGCGCTGCGCATGAAAGGCGCGACGGAATCCGCCATCCGCGCCCGCGCCGCCGCCATCGGCTTTCCCGGCGACAAGGCGTTCACGGGGATCGAGAAGTTGTCAGGCGGCGAGAAGGCGCGGCTGCTGATGGGCCTCGCCGCGTTCGACGCGCCGGAACTGCTGATCCTGGACGAGCCGACCAACCACTTGGACATCGACAGCCGCGCCGAACTGGTCGAGGCGATCAACGAATATCAGGGCGCCGTCGTCATCATCTCGCATGACAGACGCCTCTTGGAAGCGAGCGTCGACCGGCTGTGGCTGGTGGCGAACGGCACCGTGAAAACCTTCGACGGCGACATCGAGGACTACCGCAAATTCGTGCTGGCGACGCCCGAGCCGTCGGCCGAGCGCAAGGCCGAAGCCAAGGCCGCTCCCGAGGCGCGCGAGCGTCCACTGCGCGAGCGCGCCCGCTGGCAAAAAGAGATCGCCGCCGCCGAGACGCGCATCGAAAAGCTGCAAGACCTAGTGCGCCGCATCGACGAAGCCCTCGCCGCTGAAAGCGTCAACGGCGCCCCTCGAACGCCGCGATCGACCTCGCCATAAAGCGCTCGGATCTGCTGCAGGCGATCGAAGCGGCCGAGGAGCAGTGGCTCGAGCTGAGCACGCGCGAACAGGTTTAGCTATTTCTTAACCGCCGCCAGCGCCGCCAGCATGGCCTCGCGCTCTGGCGCGGCCTGATACGCCTTCACCAACGTCTCCGCCGCATCGATCTGCGGTCCGGACGGGCAGCCCTGGCCGGCGAGCCACAGCAGCGCTTGCAGCGGCTGGCCCTGCCCTAACCTTTGATCCAACTCGGGATAGGCAAGCGGATTGTCGGCGGTCGGATGATAGGCGTCGGTCAGTTCCGGGCCGATGAGGCCGAGCGCCGCGGCGCAGAGTTGCGGGGTCGGCTGCAGATCGAGGTCGGGGAGGAAACGCAGCAGCTCCCAGTTGTCGCTGCTGGCGTTGGGGTCGCTGAGCCAAGCCACGGCGTCGGCGTTGCGGTGATCGAGCTCCCTTGCCCCGTCGATATAAGTGGCGACGTCAGGCGCGATCCCTCCCGGCGCCCAGGCAAAACTCAGCCAGGCGCGCAGCGACGCCTTTGGCGTCAGCATCGAGGCGTGTGGCGGCGAATTGTAAAGCACGGAGCCCAGCTGCTTGGGATCGCGCGCCGCCACAAGGTCGGCGACGTCGTAATCCGTTGCGCCATAACGCCTCGCCACGGCCTCCCACGCCGCGGATTGCGCATCGCTGGCGCAAGCAAACCCAACAAGCCAGGTGATCCCACGCGAGGCGCCGCCGACCTGATCGGAGATGTCGCCGAAACTCGATTTCGCTGCGGGCGGGGGCACGGCCGCGGCGCGGCGCGACAATGAGGCCAAGGCCTTCTGGCAAAGCTGCGGCGTCGGATCGAAGTCGAATTCGCTGAGATCGGCAAAGGGAAACGTATCGGCGTCGAGCATGCCTTCGGCGTCCGTCTGCCGCGTCGGCAACGTCACAAGTTTTTGTCGCGCGCCCTCTCCAACGTCGTAGACGCCGCTGTCTAGGAACGGCAGCCATTGCGGCAAGGGCGCATTCGCGGGCATCGCGCCGAATTTTGCCTGCCACTCCGCAATGCGCGCCGCCTCGCGATCGACGGCGCGTTCCCTCGCCATGGTCATGGGAATGATCGACACAATGAGCAACGCGAGACCGCCGAGGAATATTCCTCCGGCGACGCGCGGGTCCAGGGCGCGCCGCAACGGCGCGATCAGCCCCCAAAGCCCATAGGCGACGACCAACACTGGCGCCCCGCCGACGATCGCCGCCGGCCATTGTCCAGGCGCCTTGTTGGATTCGAGCAGAAGCGAAAATGCCAACCACATGGCGATGGAGGCGCACGCGGTGAGCAGGGCGTAAAACCCTCGCCCGAGCGCCGGCATATCGCCATTGAGCAAAGCGACGAGCGCGAACGCCCCGCCAAAGACATAGAGCACGAGAAGCGCGAGCGTCACGAAGCCTTCAGCGATCGCCCTGCCGGCAGCGTCGCCCCCGCCGGTGTCGCCGGCCGACCCCGCGACCACGAGCGTGAGAAACAGCGTCAGCGCCGCGAGCAGAAGTCCAGCGATTAAGGCTGCGTTCGAAACTTTCTCCGCCTGCGCCATAGGCTCACCGCGTTTTCATTCGGCGAGGCTTACGGGACGGAGGACGCCACTGTCACGATGCAAAGTCTCGGCGCCCCCTCTGCGCTTAACCGACGCATTGCACTTGTGAGCCGTTCCAAGGCAATCTCCCCTCAAAACCCAAGGGGGAGGATAGCCATGGCGGGGCCCGCCGCAATCGACCAAACGCTGCTCCGCGCGGCGCTCGACGCGATCATTCCGCGCGATCAAGATCCGAGCGCGACCGATCTTCTCGTCGACCACTATGTGCTGCATCAGCTCGGCGCCGACCGGCGCGATCAGGCGCCGGCCATTGCCGCGGGCCTTGCCGCGCTAGGCGCGAACTTCGCCGCCCTGCCGCACCAAGCGCAAACGGCCGCGCTCACGCAAATCGAGCGCGAGCCTTGGTTCGTGAACCTCACCGAGCTCGCCGCCGAGGGCTATTACGCCGACCCGGAAAACGGCGGCAACGCCGGCGCCGCCTCCTGGGCGATGATCGGCTATCAGCCCCGCCTGCCCAAACCTCCCTTGCCCAAGACCCCCGTCCTCACGAGCAAATCCTGATGCGCGCCTCCTACGATTGCATCGTCGTCGGCGCCGGCGCCGCCGGCTCGATCATCGCCTATCAGCTCACCAAGGCGGGCAAGAGCGTGCTGCTGCTCGAACGCGGGCCGAAGAAGACCTATTCCAGCGATCCCCGCCGCGACCACCTGCGCAATCAGCGCTATTCGCTGTACGGCCACAACGCCGGGCCGGACGATGGCGCGCCGCGGGTGTTCGTCGATCCGCAGGGCGTCGAGCACACCGTGCTGCCCTATCAGCCCGGCTATCACGCCAATGCGGCGCTGGTGGGCGGTGGCACCGTTGTTTACGGCGGCCAGGCCTGGCGCTTCCTGCCCAAAGACTTTCGCATGGCCTCGACCTACGGCGTGCCGAAAGGCTCGTCGTTGGTGGATTGGCCAATCGCCTACGAAGACCTCGCGCCGTGGTACGAGCGCGCGGAATGGGAAATTGGCGTTTCCGGCGATAACGACGGCAATGTCCACCAGGGCAAGCGCGCCAAGGGCTATCCGATGCCGGCGATGCCGGCCCACACCGGCACGAAAGTGCTGCGCCAGGGCGCTTCGACGCTCGGGATCAACACCTTCACCCCGCCCTTGCTGATGAATTCCGTGCCGCACGACGGCCGCGCCGCCTGCATACAGTGCGGCTCCTGCGTCGGCTTCCCCTGCCCGTCCGACGCCAAGAACGGCATGCAGAACACCGTGCTGCCGAAGGCGCTGGCGACAGGGCTGTGCGACCTGCTCAGCGACACCATGGTCGAGAGCATCGACGTCAACGACGCGGGCCGCGTCACCGGCGTCACCTATCTCACGCCCGAGGACAGCGGCCTCAACCGCTATTCGGCGCAGGCGACGGCGGTCGTCGTCTCCGCCGGCGCGATCGAAAGCGCGCGGCTGCTGCAGATGTCGCACAGCAAGCATCACCCGAAGGGCCTCGGCAACGCGCACGGGCAGGTCGGGCTGAACCTGCAGGGTCACTATTATCCCACGGCCTACGGCTACTCCGAGCAGCCGATCTACGATCCCAGGGGCCCGGGCGCCTCGATCGCCACCACCGACTTCAACCACGGCAACGACGGCGTTATCGGCGGCGGCATGCTCGCCGACGATTTCGTCATGCTGCCGATCATCGCCTGGAAAATGGCGCGGCCCGACGACGTTCCCCACTGGGGCAAAGCCGCCAAGGATTTCATGCGCGACGGGTATCGCCGGCTGATGAAGATCACCGGGCCCGTGCACGAGATCCCGACCGAGGATTGCCGCGTCGCGCTCGACACGCACGTCAAGGACGCCTTCGGCCTGCCGGTGGCGCGCCTCTCCGGCGTCGCGCATGAGGAGACGGTGCGCACTGCCAAATTCATGTTCGAGCAAGCCGGCCGCTGGCTCGACGCTTCAGGCGCGTCACGCAAATGGGGCCGCGAGCCCTTCGCCTATCTCTCCGGCGGCCAGCATCAGGCCGGCACCTGCAGGATGGGCGAAGACCCCGAGCGCTCCGTCACCGACGTCAACGGCCGCGTCTGGGGCCACGACAACCTGTTCGTCTCCGACGCCTCGCTCCACCCGACCAACGGCGGCTTCAATCCGGTGCTGACGGTGATGGCGCTGGCGTTCAGGAATGGGGAGCATGTCGCGGGGTTGGTGTAGCGCCTCCAGCAGTTTGGTTCAGATGCTCTCCAACACCGAAAAAGCCTTCCTTTGCGCCGCCAACAATGCGGACCTCTACCGCGCGATCTTTCGCGCGCACAGGTTGGTTGATTCCCGCACCGCCGCATTCTGGTCCAGCGACGCGATCGCCCCGCCCTACTATTCAAACCTCACGACGCTCGCGCCCGATCGCGTCGAGGAGCAGCGGGCGGAAATCGCTCGGCTGACCGAGCAACTCGCAGGCGGTTGGTGCGTCAAGGACGGGTTCTTCACGCTCGATCTCGCCAACAAGCACTTCCCGTCCTGTTCGAAGCTTCTTGGATTTAGGCGGCGCCCCAACGTCCGCCGGCAACGCCTCCGCTCGCACGGCGAACGCGCCAAGATCGAACATCTCGGGCAGCGGCGGCGGCCATTTCAGCGCCCCGGCCTCCCCGCTCTTCGTCATCGCAGCCATGGCGTTAAAACTTGCGCGTCCCCACAATTCGCGCAAGCCTACCCCCGCCATGTCGCACTCCTCGCTCCTCCTCTTCGCCGCCGTCTATCTCGCCGCCATCGCCACCCCCGGCCCCGGCATTGCGGCGCTGGTGGCGCGCGTGCTCGCCAACGGCCTCAAGGGCGTCGTGCCGTTCATTCTCGGCTATGTCATCGGCGATTGGATCTGGCTGGTGTTCGCCGCCAGCGGCCTGCAGGTGATCGCCAAGAATTTCGCGCCGCTGTTCATGGTCGTGAAATACGCCGGCGCCGCTTATTTGATGTTCATGGCGATCCAGATGTGGCGCAGGCACACGGACGGGGCGAAGGTGATCGGCGAGCGTGACCGGCGCAGCGGCTGGCAGCTTTTCCTGAGTTCGCTGACGCTAACGATCGGCAACCCGAAAGTGATCGTGTTCTTTGTCTCGATCCTGCCGCTGGTCGTCGACCTCAAGGCCATGACCCTCGCATCTTTCGCCGAGATTTTCGTGGTTTGCGCGATTTGCCTGATAGCGGTTCTCAGCGGCTATGTCCTGGCCGCCAACGGCGCTCGGGCGCTGTTCCAGTCCGCGCTGGCGATGCGCAACATCAACCGCGGCGCCGCGAGCATCATGGCCGGCGCGGCGGTGGTCATCGCGGCGCGGTGAGCGCCCGGGGGCTTGAACTATTCCGTCGATGGAATATAGTGAGTGCGTAGGTGACTTGGAACGTCGAATTCACCGACGAATTCGGAAATTGGTTCGCGACCCTCGGCGAAGCCACGCAGGACGATGTCGATCGTTCGGTTGGGCTTTTGGAAGCAAGGGGACCGCAACTTCCTTTTCCGCATAGTTCGGGGATCGTTGGATCAAGACACGACCACATGAGGGAATTACGGGTGCAAAGCGGCGGAGTACCCTACCGCATCTTCTACGCGTTCGACCCACGCAGAACAGCGATCTTACTGATCGGCGGCAATAAGGTCGGTGACGACCGTTTCTATGATCGCCTCACGCCAATCGCGGATGCATTGTACGATGCCTACCTGATCGAAATCGGAAAGGAGGGGTTGATCCCATGACCGGCCATCGTTCGTTCAAGGAACTCCGCACCGCCATGCCCGCCGAACGCCGCAACCGCAACGCGGCGGCGACGCAGACGACTTTGCATGAAATGGCGCTTCACGAGCTTCGACAGGCGCGCGCAAAATCTCAGGAAGAACTTGCGGCGACCCTGCATGTCGGCCAGCCCGCGGTCGCCAAAATGGAACGGCGCGCCGATATGTATGTCAGCAACCTGCGCCGTTACGTCGAAGCGCTGGGCGGCACGCTTGAAATCACCGCAAAATTTCCGGATGCCGAGGTTGCGATCTCGAATTTCGGCGATCTTGCAAAGGCCGCCGACGCGAGCGGATCGTAAGAAACTCCGCGCCTCACCCCGTCGCCGACGCCTTGCTCATGATCGCGCTGCGATAGCTCTTGCCCTTCCATTGCCCGCGCCAATTCATGCGAAGGGCATCGGACCAGGGAACGTTCCGATTGGCGCCAGATGAGTCACCAGGCCCGTCCCCGGCCGCCACTGATGGAGGAGGAAACCGGGCGGCTCGATGAACGAAGCCGGCTCGGCATTTTCAAACAGGCGAAGCGCGATCGCCGTCGTGGTGCTCGGCGCCGTGCAAACCATCGTGCCGGCAAATCGCACGTGCATGAGCCGGTGGACATGGCCGCAAACGATGCGTTCGATCGCGGGATAGCGAGAGACGACCTCGGCGAGCCGGCTACCCCCGCGGCATTGGTATTCGTCGACATAAGGGATCCCGCAGGAAAAGGGCGGCTGGTGCATCATGATCAGCGTTGGCCGCGCCGGTTCCTGCGCGAGCGTCCGATCCAACCATTTCGCCGCGCCTTCATCGACCAATCCGTGATGCAAGCCCGGCAGAGTGACGTCGAGAGCGACGATTCGAACAGGGCCGTAGTCTCCGGACGCGAAGTGCAATGGGCCGGCCTTGGGTAAATAGCCGTGGTCCGCAAAGCTTTTGCGGAACGCCTCTCGCTCGTCGTGATTCCCCGGGATGACGAGAAGCGGACTTTGCAGCTCCGAAAGCATCTCGCGGGCGACGGCGTATTCCGCGGCCGTTCCCTCATCAACGACGTCGCCGGTAAGGATCACGAGATCGGGACGCGGCGTCAAAACGTTTATTTGCCGGATCGCCGCTTCAAACATCGCGTTGGAATCAACGAGACCTTGGTAGAGCGCCCCTTGCGGGCGCAAGTGCGGGTCGGAGATCTGGGCGATCAACATCGAGGGCGTTCCGATTGCTATCCCGCAGCGCGCTTACCTCGCCAGGGCCTTGCTCATAATCACGCTGCGATAGGTCTTGCCCTTCCATTGCGCGATCTCGACGGTGCTAAAGCCTCGGCGCTCGTACCACGCGATCAGGTGCGATGCGCCTTCCGACGTGTCGAGCGCGAGGTGCGCAGCGCCGATGGCGCGGGCGCGCTCCTCGATATGGGCCATGAGCGCCACGCCAATCCCCTGCCCTTGCCGTTGCGGCGACACCGCAAACTGGCCGAGGGTGGCCACGTCCGCCCGCTCAAAATGCGGGGTGCCCCTTGACCCGCCGGGCCCACGAAAAACCACCGTGCCCAAAAGCTCATCGCCCTCCACGGCCAGCCAACACTCCCCATCTTCGACACGCCGGTGCGTGACCTCGACCGACTGATCGGCGGCGGTATAGTTGAACCCCATCGCCCCGAGCCGCGCGTAGGCGGCGTGGAGAAATTCGGTCAATTCGCTGAGCGAATCCGTTTGTGCGAGGCGACGGATGAGCATTGAGGACTCACTGCGCAGGGGAAACGGGGGCCCAAACGCGCGGGCGAAGCGCCCGCGCGGCTCCAGAGCACATTTGACGCCCAAAAAGGACGTCGAAAGTGTCAGGCTTTACCGCTCGAACGCGCCACCATGACGAGATAAAGCAGCGCGCCGAGCAAGCAAAGGATCGAACCAATGATGGCCAGGACGGGGTTCTGGGTGAGATTGACCACGGCGACGCCAACGGCGAGGATCGGCGTCCCGATCGCAAAAATCCAGAACTGCGCCTTGGCCAGGGAATCGCGGGCGATCGCGGGGAAGACTTTGCCGACAGTTCCGAAAATGCTGTGGCAGGCGAAACCGACGAGATTGATGTGGGCGTGGGCAGGCACCAGCACGAAGTTTTCCTGGATGCCCATGCCGATGCCAAGCGTCATGCCGACGCAAAGATACAGCGCTCCGAGCACCAAAAAGGTGCGGCTAATGTCGATCATCGTGTCCCCCCAATCGCGTGACTGCCGTAGCGTTCTCAAGAGGAGAACGACTCGTTGTCCAGCAATCAGCGCCCCGGAGGCATGCTGAATCAAAACAGGGGGGAATGCTAGGGGACACACATCTTCCCTCTCCCGTAGGGAGAGGGGTACTTGCGCTGCAAAATCCGCTAGAACGCGCTCCGTTTCCCCACGATTGACCCTTCCCCCAATGCCTAACCTCTTTCATACCCCCTCAGGCGTCCGCCTGCGCCAGCATTCCCAGCGCGAGGGCGCGTTTAACTGGCTGCTGTTGCCCGGCGGCCCGGGCATCGGATCGGAAAGCCTGATCGAACTCGCCTACGCGATGGACGTGCCGGGCTCCATCTGGCTGGTCGATCTGCCCGGCGACGGCTCGAACCGCAACGCTCCCGGCGCCCCGGCCGATCCCTTCGCGGTCTGGCCCCAGGTTTTGGTGGAGGCGGCGCAGGCGCTGCCCAACGCCGTTTTCCTCGGCCACTCCACAGGCGGCATGTATCTGCTGGCGACGCCCCAAGTCGAAAAGCACATTTGCGGCCTCGTGCTCGTCGATACCGCGCCGGACGCCTCCTGGCATCCGCGCTTTGTCGCCATGACCGAAGTCAATCCGCTACCCGAGGTGGCGGCGGCCGCGGCGGTCTATGAGGCGGACCGGCGCGACGAAAACATCGCCGCCATCGCCGTCGCGTCGGCACCGTGGAATTTCACAAGCGCGGGTCTGGCGGCCGGACGCGCGCTGCTCGCCCGCATGCCCTACAACAGCGCCGCCGTAGACTGGTCCGACGCCCATTTCGACCACATCTATTCCGCCCGCTGGTGGCCCGAAACGCTGCCGGTGTTAGTGGTCGCCGGAGCTGAGGACCGCATCGTCTGGCAGGGTGGCTGGAACGAGCCACGGTTCCATGGGGTGAATGTGGAATTTGCGATGATTTCGGGCGGCGGGCATTTTCCGTGGATTGAGAATCCGCGGGAAATTGCCAGGGTGTTCAAGGGGTTTTCTTCGAGGCTTAAGGCAAAAGCTTAGCGTTTCGCGCGATGAGAATTGGTTTCTATAAATAAGGCCTATCAGAAACAGCTTTACATTTTTCAGAATACCCGATAGTCATCGCTTGGAATCGTTCCCGAAGCGTTCGGCTTACCGCCGGCGTCAAGGAGATACGCCCCCAGCACGGGCCACGAAGGGCCAAAAACCAAATAAAACGCCCTTCAACCCTTTGAAAACACAGACTCTGCCTGTCTCACACAAATTTCCGGCAAAGCCTCAACCCCTTGAAAAGATTGAATCTCTAGATTTTGCCCTGCCCAACCTAAGCCCTTGAAAACATGAGATAGCCCTGCACTTTCCAAATCCAAAAGCCGGGGATTTGCGGCTAGCCCGACTTACGCCAGGCCCCGTCATCGCTCTCGCGCCAGAAGCTCATGACATGCCCCGCCGCCTTCGCCGCCGCCCAATGTTTCCGCGCCCCCAACTTCGACGCTTCGTCCGAATCGTCAAAAATCACGATCAGCCGCGCCCAGACGCTTTCGCTAAAGCAAAGCTGCGGGTCGGCGCCGCCGACAAAGATGCGCCAGGACGCCCCGTTGGCATTCCCAGGCCCATCGCCGATCAGCACCGGCTGGCGCGCCGCGTCGGCCGCGTCCGCCACCCCATGAGCCAGGAAACTCTCGTCACGGAACGTCCACAGCCGCTCGTCGAGCGCACTGACCTGCTCCGGCCCGCTCGCCTGGATCATGACGCGGACGCCCTCGCCGATCCCCTCCTCCAGCCGCTCGATCAGCGCCTGTTCCAGGGCGCGCCGCTGCAGGGCGTAGAAGCGGACGTCCGCCATCAGCCGGGGCGCTTAGCCGCCGACGCCGACGATGATGAAAGCGCGGTCGCTGTCGGTCTCGATGATGCCGAGGCTCACGCCGCCGCCCAGATGCTCTTCAGTCTTGCCGGAGATGTAGACATCGCCGCGCTCGCGCGAGGCTTTCAAATATTCCGCGGCTTCCGCATCGAGCCGATTGAACAACGCCGCCGCCTTACCGGCGTCATAGCCGAGCGCCGCGCGCAACGCGGCGGTCGAGAGCCTCGCGAAATTCGTCTTGGCGCGGCCGGAAGCCGGCTCCGTCACCCGCGATTCGAAGCGCTCAAGTTTGTCGCCGTTGCAGGTCAGCGTGCCGTCCACATCGCCATTGGTGGCGACGTCGAACACGTTAGCATTGGCCCCGGAGCGCGAAACCACGACGGAATGGTTGAGCGTGACGCCGAGCTCGCTGGCGTTCGCCGCAAGCGCCGTGCCGAAAGCGTCGCATCCCGTCACGCCGCGCGCAGCCGCTGGCGCCACGCCCAGAGCGCAGACGCCGAGCCCAAGCAACGCGGTCAAAGCCCTGAGATTCACACGGCGCTCCTAGGCTTTGTCCTCATAATGATCGGCGACAAGCCGATCGAGCAGGCGCACGCCCCAACCCGAAGCCCAGGACGTGTTGGTCTCGCTCGAAGGCGAGCCCATCGCAGTGCCGGCGATGTCGAGATGCGCCCACGCCGTGTCTTTCACGAAACGCTTAAGAAATTGCGCCGCCGTGATCGATCCGCCGTTGCGTCCGCCGGTGTTTTTCATGTCAGCGAACTTGCTGTCGATCTGCTTGTCGTAGGAGGCGCCCATCGGCATCCGCCACACCGTTTCGCCCGTGGCTTTCCCCGCGGCGGCGAGTTGTTCGGAGAGCGTGTCGTCGTTGGAAAAAAGCCCGGCGTGCTCTTGACCCAGCGCCACCATGATGGCGCCGGTCAGCGTGGCCAAATCGACCATGAATTTCGGCTTGAATTTCTGCTGGGCGTACCAGAGCACGTCGGCGAGCACCAAACGGCCTTCGGCATCGGTGTTGATGACTTCAATCGTCTGCCCGGAAGCCGACGTCAGAATGTCGCCTGGCCGATAGCTGTTGCCGTCGGGCATGTTTTCGACAATGCCGATCAGCCCCACCGCGTTGACCTTGGCCTTGCGCTTGGCGAGTGTGTGCATCAGCCCGGTGACGCAGGCGGCGCCGCCCATGTCGCCCTTCATGTCCTCCATCCCGCCGGCCGGCTTGATCGAGATGCCGCCGGTGTCGAACACGACGCCCTTGCCGATGAAGGCGACGGGTGCGGTCTTCTTCGCCTTCGCCCCGTTCCAATGCATCACCACCATGCGGCTCGGCCGCACCGAGCCCTGCCCCACTGCCAGCAGCGCGCCCATCTTCAAGCGTTGCATCGCCTTGACGTCGAGCGTCTCCACGACGACGCCGAGCTTCTTGAGCTCCTCCGCGCGCGCGGCGAACTCGACCGGGCCCAACACGTTCGGCGGCTCGTTGACGAGGTCGCGCGCCAGAATCACGCCCTCGCCGACGGCTTGACGCGCGACATAGGCCGCCTTCACGCGTTCGTGGCCGGCAAGCATCAGGTTCAGCGATCGCGAGCCGCCGGCTCTTTTTCATCGCCGTCGGCGTCGGGCTTCTTGGACTTGTAGCGGTCGAATTTATAAGAGCGCAGCGTCGCCCCGAGCGCGAAATCCGCGGCGGCGGCGGCGTCCCACTCGCCCGAAGGCGCGAAGAAGGCGACGTCCACCTTTCCAGCGTCGCCAAGCTTACCGGCGATGAAGCCGCCAAGCGTGAAAAAATCCAGCTTGTCGTCCTTGCCGACGTCGACGCCCGCCAACAGCACGCGATCAAGGTCGAACTCGCCCGGCGCCACGATGTCGAGCGCCGTCATCGCCTTGCCCTTGAATTTCCCCTTCTTGCCGATATTTGCCAGGCGCGGCGCGAGCGAGCCAAGCCGGTCGGCGATCGCGGGCGCGATTTTGCAATCCGCACCGGCGAAGAGCACCAGCACGGCGCCGCGGGGGTGCCCTGGCGCCGCGAAAGAGACAGATAAAGGAGCCGCCATGCTGGAAGTTCATCTCCTGCCGCGAATCACGACAATAGGTCAGGGCCGCGTTGCCGAATGCTATCCAGAGCTGGAGAGCCATTCTTGTCAACAATGGCCTGTTGAAGGTCGAAAAAAATGCGCCTTGTCTTGGCCGTTTTCCGCCGCTAGCGAGGGAACCATGCGCCGTAGGCGTCCGCTCCCCCATCGGCGCCATTCGTGACGCGCCTCCAGCGCTATATCTGGCGTCAGGCCGCGACCGCGTTCCTCGCGGGCGCGGGCGCGCTTGTCGCCATTATTTGGGTCACGCAGGCCCTCCGGCAGATCGACGTCCTCACCGCCAAAGGTCAGACGCTGTGGATCTTCCTCGGGCTCACCGGGCTCGCCCTCCCCGCCCTGATGGTGGTGATCATGCCAATCGCGCTGTTTGGCGCGGTGCTGTTCGTGCTGGGGCGGCTCAACGGCGACAGCGAACTGGTGGCGATGACGACCTCGGGTCTCTCGCCGCTTTCGTTGCTGACGCCCTTCCTGGCGCTGGCCGCTCTCGTCTGGCTCGGCACGTCGTATCTCACGCTGGTCGTGATGCCGGAAAGTTTCGCTGCGCTTGAGGCGATGGCGACCCACCTTCACGCCGACTTAATCGGCAATCTGGTGCGCCCGGGCGCCTTCGTCGAACTCGAGTCGGGGTTCGTGTTTCACATCCGTGAGCGTTCGGCCGATGGCGCGTTGCACGGCTTGTTCATCCAGGACCGCCGGGATCCGCAGAATGTGACTGCTTACTTTGCGGAAACAGGCCGCACGGTGGAAAAAGGCGGCCGGAATTATCTCTCGCTCAGCAAAGGGATGACCGAACGTCTGCAGCAGGACGGCGAATCCGCCTTCGTCAGCTTCGACCAGGACGCCCTCGATCTGACGAGCCTCACGCACGTCAGCGAAGAAGCCAAGCGCCCCCGCGAACGCTCGACAGCTCGATCTGCTGCGGACCGACTATGCCGACCCCAACAACAAAAAGCAGGAAGGGCGCTTGCGCGCCGAATTAGCGGAGCGCTTCACCAGTCCGCTCTATAGTTTTGTCGCGGCGCTCATCGCCTTCGTCGCGCTCGGGCGGCCGCGAACCTCGCGACAGGGCCGCACGACGGCGATGACGGCTGCGGCGGCCGCTTTTGGCGTCCTCAGGATGATCGGCGTCGGCATGATCAACCTCGCCGCCAATGCGCCGATCGGCGCGACGCTGGCCTATGCTGCTGCCGCTGGCGGCGATCGTGGTCTGCCTCGCGCTTGCGCTTGGGGCCCCGCGGCTTCTTCGCTCGCCGCGCCTCGGCTTGGCGGGCGCCTGATGCCGATCACGCTCTGGTTCTATTTCGGCCGTCGATTTATCGGGCTCGCAGTGCCGCTGTTCGCGGTGATCTTCTTCCTCATCTACGCCGCCGATCTCATTGAGTTGCTGAGACGCGGAGCGAACTCGGCGCAGGCGACCGCGGGCAGGCCTCGCTTATCTCGCGCTCCTGCGGGCCCCGTTCGTCGCCGAGGAGACCTTCCCTTTTGCCGCGCTGTTCGCCGCGATGGGTCTCTTCCTCTGGCTGTCGCGCCGGATGGAGCTCGTCAGCGCACGCGCCGCGGGCATTTCGGCCTGGCAATTCATTGCGCCGGTGACTCGTAGCGGCCGCGCTGCTCGGCGTTGTCGCAACGACCGCCTATAATCCCATGGCCGCGGTGCTGAAGCGGCAGGCGGATACGTTGGAGAGCGAAATGCTCGGCGCCGGCCAAGCCACGCAAGGCGCGCTTTGGCTCCGGCAAAAAAGCATCGACGGACAGGCGATCATCCACGCCTTCGCCCGAGGCGAAGCGGAAGGCGAGCTTGAGAACGTCGAGGTCTATGAATTCGGCACCACAGGGGATTTTCAGGACCGGATTTCGGCGCAAGAAATGACGCTTGAGGCCGGCCGCTGGAAGCTCGACCACGTCCGCATCGCCTCGCCGAGCGAACCGCCGGTGTCGGCTGACACCTTCTATCTCGCGACAACCCTCACCCGGCGCGATGTCGACCGGGCGCTCGCCCTGCCCGAGACAGTTCCGTTCTGGCAGTTGCCAGAATCGGTGGCGCAAGCGCAAAGTGCTGGGCTCGACGCCGTTCCCTACCGCTTACGTTATCAGGAGTTGTTGGCCCGTCCGCTCCTGCTTGCCGCGATGGTTCTTTTGGCTGGTTGCTTTTCGTTAAGATTCTTTCGCCTTGGCGGCGTCGGGCTCATGGTTTCCGGTGGCGCTCTGGCGGGCTTCGTGCTTTATATCGTTAACAAATTGGCCTCCGAATTCGGCAGCGCCGGTCTGTTGAGTCCGCTGGCGGCGGGTTGGTCGCCTGCAATTCTAGCGTGTGTCGTAGGTGGAACGGTGTTGCTCTATCTCGAGGACGGCTAGTGCGCGCAGTCGCACCGACCAACACTTTCGGGATCGCACGTCGCATTCTTGCCGCGACGATCGTGGCGTTTTGGGCGGCGTTCGCCGGACAAGCGCGTGCGGCGTCTGCTGACGCCACTCCCCAAGCGGCTGCTCCGACCCCTGCGCCTACGCCGGCGACGCCGGACAAGATGCTGATCAACGCCAATCAGCTCGCCTACGACAAAAACGCCAGCGTAGTTTCAGCGATCGGCGACGTTCAGCTCTATTACCGCGGCCGCATCCTGCAGGCGGACAAGGTCACCTACAATCAGCGCGAGCGCCACGTTTTCGCCGAAGGGCACGTCAAGCTCACGGACGAAAAGGGCAATATCGTCTACGCGACGCGGCTTGAGCTGACCGACGACTTCAAAGCTGGGTTCATCGATCGGGCGCAAGCCCTGAGCACCGACAACACCCGCCTCAGCGCCGCGCGCGTGGAACGCAGCGGGGGCAATATCTCCACGGCCGAAAACGGGATCTACACCGCTTGCGAGCCCTGCAAGGATCATCCCGAACGCGCGCCGCTGTGGGATCTCCGGGCAAAGAAGGTCACGGAAGATCAGACCAATCACCGCATGTACTATGAGAACGCCTGGTTCGAAGTCCTGGGGCAGCCGATCGCCTGGGTTCCCTATTTCTCCGCGCCTGACGCTTCCGTCTCCAAGGCGACCGGCCTCCTGGCGCCGACGTTTTTCCAAGGCTCCCGATTGGGCTTCGGCGTGGGCTTACCGATCTTCATCAATCTCGCCCCGGACTACGATCTGACGCTGACGCCGACGTATCTGTCCAAGCAAGGGTTCTACGGCGAGGCGGATTGGCGGCAACGCCTGCAAACCGGCGAATACGATATCCGCCTGACCGGCGTCGACCAGCAGCAGCCCAATCTGTTTCTGCCCGAGCCCTACGGCGCCGGCGATCTCAGGATGCGCGGCTCGTTTGAAACGGACGGACTGTTCTATCTCAACCAGTTTTGGAAATTCGGCTGGGACGCGACGTTCCTGAGCGACCGCTTCTACCTGCAGGACTACAAGCTGAAGAGCCAGGACGCGACCTCGACCTATTATCAGGACATCGTGTCGTCGATCTATCTGCGTGGCCAAGGCGACCGCGGCTTCTTCGACCTCTCGGCCTACCGTTTCCAAGGCACCACCGCGAGCGATGAACAACGTTCGCTGCCGCTCGCCCTGCCCGTCCTCGACTACAACAAGGGCTTTTCGATTCCACCCGCGGCGACGAACGGCATAGGCGGCGAGGCGACGGTGACGCTGAACGCCCAAAACATCACACGGGCGGAGGCCGCCTTCCAGGCCGTCGGCACGCAGACGCTCGACAAGGCCTATAACCTCTACAATGTGTGCGAGCCGGGCGGCGTCCCCAATTACACGCCGGGCGCCTGTCTGCTCCGCGGCATTGCAGGCGATTATCAGCGCGTCACCGGCGAGGTGGACTGGCAGCGCAAGTTCACCGATCCGCTAGGCCAACAATGGACGCCCTTCGTCTACGCGCGCGCCGACGGCGAGATCGTCGATCTCAACACGACGGGCGGTTTCGTCTATTCGAGCGCTTCGGGCACGAGCATCATCGAGAACGCCTCGCAGTTGAATTTTTTCAATGGCAACAGCAGCGGCTCGTACGCGCACGCCATGGCCGGCATTGGCATCGAATACCGCTATCCCTTCGTCGAGAAGTCGAGTTGGGGGACGCAGACCATCCAGCCGATTGCGCAGCTCATCGCGCGCCCAACGAAGGCATTCCCGGCGTGCAAGCGAACGAGGACGCGCAAAGCCTCGTCTTCGACGACACCAATCTGTTCGCCTGGGACAAGTACTCTGGATTTGACCGCGTCGAGGGCGGCGTGCGCTTCAACTACGGCGCCCAGTACGACATGGATTTCGCCAATGGCGGCCATGCTCACGCCATCGTCGGCCAGTCGATCCAGGTCGCCGGGCAAAACTCCTTCGCAACTCCGGACGCCGCCAATACTGGCCTCGAGTTCGGCCTCGACCAGAAATATTCGAACATTGTAGCCGGCGAGTTGCTCGCTCCGTTCGCCGGCCCGCTGACCTTCGGCAGCAAACAGCAAATCGACAACCAGACTTTTAGGCTCGCGCGCTTCGACGCCATCATTACGGCGAAGCTTCCGCGCTTCTCCGACGACCTTCGACTACGGCTACTACGAAGCCCAACCGTTGCTCGGCTGGCCCTACCCGCGCGAAGGTTTTACGACCACCAGCAATCTGAAACTGAGCGACACGTGGTCAGCCAACGGCTCGCTCTATATCGACATGTCGCGCCACTACTACGACACCCCTGGCGAGTCGACGTCGCGGTTCTTCCCCGTGAACTATTCGATGGGCGTCGCCTACGCCGATAGCTGCACCACTTTTAAAGTCAGCTACGCCAACGCTTACATCAATCCGTCGACCAACCCGATCGGCACGAGCCCATCGAGCACGGCTCCGGCGACGCGGGATCAGACGCTTCTGGTTGAACTGGACCTGCGCACGCTCGGCAACGTGCGCGGCGCGCTTGATCTGGACCTGCAGTAAGAAAGCCCGGTCTACGCCGGCATGACGTAGGTCGCCCGACCCTGCCCGAGCAGCGCGTTGGCGATCGCGCCTGTCTCGTGCACGGAAAACACCACGATCGGAATATTGTTCTCGCGAGCCAGCGCAAACGCCGCGGTGTCCATCACTTGCAAGTTCTGACGGATCGCGTCGTCGTGGGTCGAGACGCTCGTATCGCTTGGCGGTCGGATCGCGCTTCGGGTCAGCGGTGTAGATGCCATCGACGTTCGTCGCCTTCATTACCGCGTCGCAAGACAGCTCGGCAGCGCGCAAAGCTGCTCCCGTATCCGTCGTGAAAAACGGATTGCCGGTCCCGCCGGCAAGCAAGATCACGCGCTTTTTCACCAGATGCGCCAGCGCCGCCTGCCGCGAATAGGGCTGGCACTGCGAAGGCATGGCGACCGCGGACAGCACCCGCGCCGCTTGCCCTGTTTCTCCAGTTCGCCCTCCATCGCCAGCGCGTTCATGACCGTCGCAAGCATGCCGATGGAATCCGCGCGCGCGCGCTCGATGCCCTTGTCCGCGCCTCGTATGCCACGGAAGAAATTGCCGCCGCCGACAACAACGGCGACCTGGACGCCTAGCGACGCTGCGGCTTTGAGATCGGCGCGATATGCGTGCCAAAGTCGGCGCGTTCAAACCGAAAGCATCGTCGCCCATCAGCGCTTCGCCGGAAAGCTTGACGACGACCCGCTTGAACAAGGGCTTTGGCTTATGGGCGTCGTTCATGAGATTTTTCATCCCTCAAATAAAAAAGGCGGCCCTGAAGGCCGCCTTTTCTTTATTCCAATTCCGCCGATTTCTCGACGCCGTCGCCTAAGGCGTAGCGGATAAATCCTTTGACCGCGATCGGCGCGCCAGCGGCTTTTTCCGCTTCCTTCACCGCCTGCGTGACGCTCTTGGCGGCGTCGTGCACGAACGGCTGGTCAACCAAGCAAACCTCTTTGTAATAGGTCTTGAGGCCGAACTCGACGATCTTCTCGAGAACGTTCGCAGGCTTGCCCGCATTCTTCTCGCGCAGCACGTTCTTCTCGCGTTCCAACACCGCCGGATCGATGCCAGACGCATTCAGCGCAAGCGGATTGGCGGCGGCGATGTGCATCGCTATCTGCTTGCCGAGCGCGTTCAACGCCTCGTGCGAACCTTTGGACTCAAGGCCGACCAAAACGCCGATGCGGCCAAGGCCATCGCCGATCGCGCCGTGAATATAGTGGCCAATGACCCCGTCTTGCACGTGCAATCCGGCAGCGCGTCGCAGCGTCATGTTTTCGCCGATCGTGGCGATGGCGTTCGCGATAGCGTCGCTTACCGTGCCGCCACCGGGATAGTGCGAACCGGCGATTGCGGCGACGTCAGCCTTCTCGCCTTTGTCGAGCGCGACCGCGACGATGCCACGAACAAGCGATTGGAAATCGGCGTTGCGCGCGACAAAGTCAGTCTCGGAATTCACTTCGACGACCACGCCAAGCTGGTCCTGCACCGCGACGCCGACGAGGCCTTCGGCGGCTACGCGTCCGCTTTTCTTGGCGGCCTTAGCCAGGCCCTTCTTACGCAACCAATCGATAGCCGTTTGAATGTCGCCCTGCGTTTCGCTCAGCGCGGCTTTGCAATCCATCATGCCTGCGCCCGTCATGTCGCGAAGCTCTTTGACCAGCGCGGCGGTAATCTGTGTCATAGGGTTCCCCCGGGGGAAGTAATGATCGGCAATTGACAGCCGTCTCCTCCGCCCCGCCAACAAGACGGGGCGAAAAGACGGCGCGAGGGCGGATTAGGCCGCGGCGAGCAACGCCTTCGCCTGGTCCACCCATTGGTCACGGCCAAGCCGGCCATTAAGCTTGAGGTCGCGATCAAGCTCGTCCGCCTCCTCCTGAGTCAACGCGGCGAGCTGCCAGTAGTGGAACAGGCCGTGATCGTTGAGACGCTTGACCATTTGCGGGCCAACGCCGGTGAGCTTGGCCAAGTCGTCCGGGGCGCCGCGGGGCGCTGCGAGCAACTCGAACTTCTCGGTCTGCGCGGCTGACTCCACTTCAGGTTCAGCGGCGGCCGACGGAAGCACTTCGGAGATCGGCTCGGCGGCTTCGCCAACGTCGACGCCAAGGGAGGTCTGCGAGCGCGAGATGCCGTCGATCGCGGCGCGCGCGGCCAGATCGCAGTACAGCTGAATGGCGCGGCTAGCGTCGTCATTGGCCGGGATCGGGTGGGCGACGCCGTCCGGATCCGAGTTGGTGTCGAGGATCGCCACGACCGGGATCTTCAAGCGGTTGGCTTCTTTGACCGCGAGCGCTTCCTTGTTGGTGTCGATGATGAAGACGAGGTTCGGCACGCCGCCCATGTCTTTGATGCCGCCGAGGGCCTTCTCCAGCTTTTCGCGTTCACGCGAAAGCATCAGGCGCTCTTTCTTGGTCAGACCTTTCGCGCCTTCACTCAGTTGCTCGTCAACCTTGCGCAAACGCGCAATCGAGGCGGAGATCGTCTTCCAGTTGGTCAGCGTGCCGCCGAGCCAGCGCGAGTTCACGTAATACTGCGCGCTCTTCTTGGCGGCCTCGGCGATGGAATCCTGAGCCTGGCGCTTGGTGCCCACGAACAGCACGCGGCCGCCCTTGGCGACCGTGTCCGAAATCGTCTGCAGCGCGCGATGCAACATCGGCACCGTCTGCGCGAGATCGATGATATGGACGGAGTTGCGCGCGCCATAGATAAACGGCGCCATTTTGGGATTCCAACGGTGGCTCTGATGGCCGAAATGGGCCCCGGCTTCAAGCAGCTGGCGCATGGTGAATTGCGGTAAAGACATAATACTTCTCCGGTTTCGACCTGGGCGGCGCAGGATGCGTCGGGAGGGTTCCCAACACCGGAACGGGCCCTTAAAGCAGGGTCCGCAGTAAGCGCCGCTTGTGGAATGGCGCGGCCTATAGGGGAAGAAGCGAAGCAAAGCAAGCATTCTGCGCGGCGCCAAGTCTCCTGTAATCGCGTGAAATGCGAGCGTTCGGTGTCTATCCCTGGGAGCTCTTCGTTGGCGTCAAAAATCTCGGTCATCATCCCCGCGTGCGACGCCGAGGCTACGATCGTGCGCGCTGTCGACAGCCTCAGAGCGCAAACCCATACGCACTGGGAGGCGATCGTCGTGTCCGACGATCTTTTCGATTATCGCGGTTTTCTCGGCGCCAGCATGGGGGAGGAGCCGCGTTTGCGCTTTGCGTCAACCGGGCTTGTGCGTTCCGGCTGTCACAACGCCCGCAATGCTGGGTTCCATTATGCCGACGGCGACTTCGTCACGCAGCTCGACGCGGATGACGAATTTACGCCGTCGCGATTTGCGGAGCTTCTTCCCTTAGCGAAAAGCGACGGCGCCGCCGCGGACAACCTCGCCATTGTCGACGACGCGACGGGCGGGAAGCTATCCAAGCCCCTGCCCGAGTTTCCCGGCACGATCCGGCTCGACCTTGCCGCCTTCATGAAGCTAAACGCACCGCTCGTGCCGCTGATCAAGAGACGCTTCGTCAAGCCCCGTGCGCAAGGCGTCGAACTGTCCGAAGACGTCATCGCCAACATTCAGCTCATCGATCAAATCGGCGCGCTGCCGGTGGTCGGGGCCTCATCCTATATCTACCGCGTGCGGAGCGGCTCAATCGCCCACTCCAGCAATTCCGCCGCGAGGTTCGACGCGGCTTACAGCGCCTACATCGAGCGGATGCAATCAGGCGACCGCTTCGGCATTGCGCCGTCAAGCCGCAAGGCGGCGCTGGCCGGCCTGATTGCGAAGCGCGCACTTAATCGCGCGTTCGACGAAGCCAGTCGTTCCGACCCCGCCCTCACATTCCAGGCGTTCATCGCCGGGTAGAGGAACCACGAAGCCAGATAAGCGGTTAAAGGCTCGCGAGGGGCGGCAGGTTCCCGCGTGCCTGATTGTCGCCCCATTCCCCAACCAAGTTTCCAGGCAACACGAGGCGCTTCAATTCGACCTCGGGACCATAAAACTATTTTATTCCGTTGTAGGGAGAGGCAGGATGAACGTTATTCCCGACCCCACCGCCAAAACAAGCAAGATCAATATTCACCCATACTCATTTGGAATTGAGGAGGAATTTTTTATTACCAAACTCTCCAGCCGGGAGACTTGTCAGACAATGCCAAAGCGGCTGGAAGAGTTGTGCGCCGATCCGAGCCTGCCGATGTTCGAGCGCGAGTTGCTGCAATCGCAAATCGAGGCGGCGACGCCGCCAATGACCGACATGGAGGAGGCCCATCGACGCCTGACAACCATGCGGGCGACTCTCAAAGCGGTCGCGCATGAAAGGGGTTACGGCGTCGTCGCCGCGGGCACCCATCCCAAAGCGCTCCGCATGCGGCAACGCAACGCCGAAGGCGCGCGGTACCAGCGGCTCATGCGCGATCTGCAAATTCTCGGCCAACGGAACATGGTGTGTGGTCTGCACATCCACGTTCAGCCCGCCGAGCTGGGTAACCGCCTTTCGCTGATGGCGCGGTTGACGCCGTTCCTGCCGTTGCTTTTGGCGCTCTCGACGTCGTCGCCGTTCTGGGAAGGGCGCGCGACCGGGCTCATGGGTTATCGGCTCGCCTCCTACGATGAGCTGCCGCGCACCGGGTTGCCCGAGCTGTTCGGGTGCGTCGAGGAGTATCAGCGCTACATCGAAACGATGGTCGGCGCGAAGGCGATCAAGGATGCCTCTTATGTCTGGTGGGCCGTCCGCCCTTCCCTGAACAATCCGACCCTTGAGCTGCGCGTCGCCGATGCCTGCACCCATGTCGAGGACGCGCTGGCGATCGCGGCGCTTTTTCGCTCTCTCGTCCGGCGCCTCGAACGGGACTCGAATCTCAACGCGCACGTCAATGCGGCGACGCGCGCGATCGCTCTGGAAAACAAGTGGCGGGCGCAGCGCTATGGCGTGCGTGGCACGTTCATCGACGAAGAGCGCCGCGCGGCGGTTCCGGTGAGGAGAAAGCTGGAGGACTTGATCGCGTTGGTGACGGAAGACGCCGAGGCGCTCGGCTGCTTGCCTGACGTGTTGCACGCCCGGCAGATCATCAAGCGCGGAGCGTCCGCCAACACCCAGGTCGCCATCTATAAAGGTGCGCTCAAAGGCGGAGCCAATCGCGTCGAAGCGCTCAATGTCGTAGTCGACTGGCTGCTGAGCGCGACCTCGCCGGCGATGGAGGCCTCCGAAGCGCTGAAGCTCGACAAGTTCGCGGCCGTTGAGACGCGGGCGCTTAATTAATCTTTAAGGAGAGGCGCGAGCGGCTAGGAGCAGCTCGCGCCCGCCTGGCGCTGCGTGAAACGATTGAGCGACAGCTTCTTCGGGCCGGCGGCGATCTTCGCGTCGATTGCGCCATCGAGGCGACCGCAGATCACGATCTCATCGATCTTGATGGAGTTGATCAGGCCGGTGATGACGAAGTCGACGGGCTGCTTCGTATTCTCCAGGATTTGCACTTTGGCGTAAGGCGCCATGCCGCTCGGCAAAACCTGGATCCTGATTTCATCGTCGCGGAGAGGGTCGGTTGGTCGCCACCTGCCTGGGCGGTCCGAGCACCGGCCGGTCGCCGTAGAAAAGGACCCAGAACGCGATAGCGCCCGGCGCATGCATGAAGAAGCTGGGCGGCGCGGCAGGCGCCGCCACGCTCTCGGCCGCCGTCGCGGGAGTGGCGAGCAAAACGCACACCGCGCCGGCCAACAAACGCGCTGCGACACGACGATCCATGACGACGTTGATCCTGACCGCGGCAGAACTCTCGCGAGCCGCCGCAACCATGCACGTTGGCGCCGTAGAGCAGCAAGCGACATTTCGAAGACGCTGCGATCGAGGGTCGACGCATCCGACAGTGCGACAATTGCTGTGCAGAAGGCCAGCGTCGTCCCGGCGCGCGTTTGCGAATCAAAAACGGAAATGGCAGGCTTGACCATACGCTCGCGTCGGCCGCCACTGCGCCATTTCGTAATTCGCGAGAGCGACAGTTCGGGGGAACATGATGAGGGTATTAGCGCTTTCGGCCGTATTGCTGGCCGTGGGAACCGGGGCCGCTCTCGCCGACCCGGTCGGATTGGACACCTACGCAGACGCCAACGGCGACATCAACGTTCAGGCTTTGACCTGCGCGCAACTGGCGAACACTTACCAGGAAGACGCCGACTTCATGTCGGTCTGGTACAGCGGCTGGTACAACGGCCTCGCCAACTTCAGCAGCATTCACGTCGACCGCGTGAAGGACACGGAGCATCGGGTCATCGTCTATTGCCAGGCGAATCCGAAGAAGAAGGTCATCACCGCGATGGACACGATCTTCAAGCAGTACCGCAAGGAAAAAGGCATCGTGATGAAGGGCGAGCCCTGATCGCTTTTGCCTGACGCTGGCTCTGCCAGCCCTTTCCTTCACCCTGCTTTGTCGATCCGACAGTCCATTAGGAGATCACCGTGACAACATCATTCCTTCCTCTCAACTCAAGGCTCGTGCGCCTGGGCCTCATTGCGGCGGCCGCGTTGCTAGCGTCAGCGACCGCTTCGTCCGCGCAAACCGAGCTCAAAGCGTATGAGAGCGACAACGGCTATATCAACGCCAAGACGTTGACCTGCGATCAGCTCTCGAACACGTTCCAGGAAGACGCCAACTTCTTGGCCGCCTGGTACAGCGGCTGGTACAACGGCCACGGCAAGAAGCACGTCTTCAACCTCGCCAAAACGCAGGCCGCGCTTCACGACGTGATCGTCTACTGCAAATCGAACCCCACCGTGCTGGTCGACAAGGCCGTGCAGACCGTCGTCTTCGGGAAGTAAGTTTCAGCGACGGACCGGTACTCCTTCCCCCGCAAGGGGGGAGGGAATGTTCGCGGCATGTCGCCCGACGGAACCGTCAGCAACGGTTCGCGCTGGTGACCCACCAACTCCCGCCGGTCGGCATGAGCTGACACGACCTCACCCAATGGTTGAAGCATTGCCTCATGCCGGGCGCGCACAGCATCCCGCCATGGGGCATGCCGCCGCCCATCGGTGGCGCGGACTGCGCATAGGTCGCGTAGGCCGAGCGCACGTAGCCGTCCCAATCCTGCCCGCGGCCGTAGCCCTCGGAATAGTCCTCGCGGAGCGCCGGCTCGCAGGCGTTGAACCATTGGTCGATTGAAAGGCCGTCCATCGGACGACACGGCACGAAGGCCGCGGCGGGCGTGGAGACAAGCAAAAAGCCGATAATGATCGCCCACGCTTTCATGCCGCGTTCCCGCTGTCGGACCCTGTTGCTGGAACGTTAGAAGCAAGCAGGCCGCTGGCCAAATCACATCGGCGGCGCTCATGCTCTGTCCGCGCCGCACGAGGCTGCTATAACGACGTCTCCCAGGACGCCTCGCATGACCTCTTTCGCTCAGAACGGTCCGGCATCGACGAGCAAGCGCTGGATCTGGCCTTGGACCTGGCTGCGGCAGAAGGACAAAAGCTTCGCCTTCACCCGCCGTTCGGCGCGAGTCACGCTCGTCGCCTGCTTCAGCTTTTATCTCTGCCACTACGGCCTGCACAATCCGACGATGGCGACCTACGCCTTGTTCGGGACGTTCGCGCTCGGCGCGCTCTCGCAAATCCCGGGCAATCCGGTCGAACGCGCGTTGACGCTGCTTTGCGTGCTGCCGGTCGGCTGGCTGCTGATCGCCGTCGGCACGCTGCTTTCGGTGTCGGATTGGACGGCCGCCGCGGGCGTGTTCGTGCTCGGCTTTTGCGTGAGCTACGTTGGCGTCGGCGGTCCGCGTTTGACGGGCCTCGCCGCCGGCGGGCAGCTGCTCTACATCCTGCCGTGTTTCCCGCCCTACGATCCGGCCTCCCTGCCCTGGCGGCTTGCCGGGCTGACGTTGGCGGTGATCCTGCTGGCAGCGGCGGAGCTCTGGCTCTGGCCCGATGCCGCGCCGATCCGCTACGAGCGGCGCCTCGCCGCCGCGTTCGATGCGCTTGTCGGCTGCCTCAGGGCGGTGGCGGACGCCTGGAGCGGGGACAAAACCGCGCGCGATCGGCTCGCCGCGCTGCTGCCCGACGCCATCGAGAAGGCCGACGCGATGCGCCCCTCCAAGCTGCCGCGGCCGCAGCGCCCGGCCTCGGCCGGCCGGCGCGACCGGGCGTTGAGCCAGGCGGCGAGCACAGAGCGGCTTGTGCTGGGCCGCGCCGTCGACCTCGCCTTCGCCGACGATCATGAGAGCCACGGCGCCGCCGCGGCGGCGGTGCTGTTGCGGCAGGCGGCGGCCTGCACCGCCGCCGCCGCGGCCTGGCTGCGCGGCGAAGCCGGCGCCCCAGCGCCGACCGCACCGCGGCGGCAGAACGGGCCTTCGATACCGCCCGTTTTGAAGTTTCGCCCGATGACATCCCCGCCGAGCAGCTTCGTCTCGGCTCCCTCGCGCTCAGCGTCGGCGAATGGACGACGACGATGGTGACTGCCGTCCGCATCGCCGCCAACGCGCCGATCGGGCCGGACACGACCCCGCCCGAGGGCCGCCCTGGCCTGTTCTGGTACGCCTACCCTTCCACCGCCTGGCTCTATTGGCATCGGCTGCGCGAGCATCTGACGCCGCGCTCGGTATATTTCCAGGGCGCGCTGCGGCTGGCGGTCGCGCTGGCGGCGGCGCGGCTGTTGGCGGGCGTGCTCGACCTGTCGCACGGCTTCTGGGTAATGCTGGCGACGCTGACGGTGATGCGCACCTCGGCGGCCGAAACCCGCTCGACGCTGACCCCCGCCCTCATCGGCACGCTGATCGGTTCGATCATCGCCGGCGTGCTGGTGGTGTTTGTCGCCGATTCCAGAGTGTCCGCTTTCGTGCTGCCGCTGGTGATGCTGGTGGGTCTGGCCGCCGGGCCGCTGCTGGGGCTGGGGTGGGCGCAGGCTTTGTTCACGATCGTCATCGCCCTGGTGTTCGCCCAGGTCGCCCCGACCGATTGGCATATCGGCACGACCCGAATCCTGGATGTCGCGATCGGCGCCGGCGTCGGCGTGATCGGCGGGCTGCTGGCTTGGCCGCGCGGCGGCTCGGGCGAACTGCATCGGGCGGTGGCGAACTATCTCTCGGCCTGCGCGAAGGTCGTGAACGAGACGGTGGCGGTGCTCGCGGAAGGCGCCGAGCCTCGCCATGCGCTGCCTGAGGCGCGGGCGCTGGGCCAGCTCGCCGAGGCCTCCTACGCCCTTTACCAGACCGAGCGGCACGGACCCACCATGGTCGACTGGCAGGCGGCGCTGGCCGCGGGGCACCATGCGGTGCGCGGGGCCGAGGCGCTGCTCAGGTCCGATGCGCACGGGAAGATGGCCGCGTGCACCAAGCCGCTCACGACGACCGCCGCCGACGTCGCGGCGCGCTTTGAGAGCACGGCCGACGGGCTGCATCGCCACCTGAAGCCACTTCACCCTCCCTTCGGCCCGCCGCCCGCCGTGGACTGGCCTACGCATACCGGGCTGGCGCTGTACCATCTCGCCGACATGAGGGTTTGGCTCGACGGGCTGCGAGACGATCTCGACCGCGTCGCAGATGCGCCCGCGGCCACCGAGGGGATCGCGGGGCTGGCGGCGATGCGGCTACGGGTTGTCGCCGTGGCGGACGGGAGCTCCGACTAGAGCATTGCGCTCGTCGGTCCCGATGAACGTAAGCGCCCCTTTGCGGTGCATACCAAGCGCAAACCGAGCCCTAGCAAGCGCACTTTGTCTCCTAACGGCGGCTATTAAGCGTCCCTTTGCGCCTTAAGGGACGTTAATAAGAGTCGCCGATCGCGTGATTTCAAAGGCTTGCCGCTTAAATCGACAGAAAAATTTTTCCGGATATTTAGAACCGATTTTTTTATAACCTGTGGGCCCACGCCCGCCACCAAGAAACCTGCCTATCACTATTTCTGAAAAATGTAAAGCGCAGAGTCACCTCGACAAGTCACCGGACGCGCGGTTGCCGGCCAAAGGGTGCGCCGTTGGGCGCAACGGGCGGAAGCCCACGCGGCAAATCTTTGCAGGCCTTCCGGACCGCTCAGCCTTCTCAGCCGCTCTTGAAAAAGCGCGCGATCTCAATAGCTCAGCTTCGGATACCACTTCGCCGGCCGGCCCTCCGGGGTCAGGTCCAGTATGTTCCATAGCGGCGCTATTTCCGGGGCGTCGCGCGGATCCTGACCGGGGTCAGCGGATTCGCCGGTGAACTCGCCGCCCCAGAAATGGCGGATCGTGCCGTCGCGGCGGGTGAAGACGTTCAGGCTCGGGACATCGCCGCCGTCGTGACCGATGGCGTGATAATCGCTGGAATAAGCATCGTTGAGGTCGCTATAGAGCCGCAAATGCTTCCAGCCGCGCTCGCGTTTCCAGGCCAGCAGTTTTGCGATCGGCGAGCGCGCCACCACCACGAAGGAGATTTGCTGGTCGATATCCGCGCCGTTAGCGTCGACCGGCCCGAGAAGGTTGGTGCACATCGGGCACGGCCGCTCGCGTTGCGGGCCGAACATGTAGCTGTACACCGCCAAGGTCGGCTTGGAGCCGAACAAATCGGCGAAACTTGCCGGCCCCTGTTCGCCTTCAAAGCGATAATCGCCCCTGACTTCGCCGCCCGGCGGCAGCGCCCGGCGCATGGCGGCGACCCGTTCCAGGTGGCGGCGCAGCTCGATCTCCTCAGCCAGCAGCGCCGTCCGCGCGGCGCGGTAGTCGGCGCTCTCGTTGGGAAAGCGCACCGGCGTGTTGCGGGCCAATTCTCCTGCAGGGACAAGCGTTTCCGGCATGGTCCAGCCTTTCGGATTTGAGCGCGGGACGCGAGGAGAGCCGCGCGGGTTAGGAGGGCAGCGCCTTGCGAAAATAGACGACGCGCTCGGTTTCGGCAAAGCCCCGGCGCTCGTGGACTTGCTGCAAGCTCTGGTCACCAATCGTCAGCAGTTCTGACCCAAATGGCCGCGGGTTCTCCATCAAAGCAGGCGGTGTTCGCGGCGGTGATGCGTCAACGCGGCGCGGAGACATATTCCGAGCAGCGCTTCCGGCAGGGGCCGACGGGCCGGTAAGATAATCGCGCGACTGCCATCGAACAAAAGCTCGCCATCAAACTGCGCCCGAAAATCTGCGATGAGCGTTGTTTTGCAATTGAACAGGACGGCGCAAGCCTCAGGAGCGGATCGCACCGTGCCCAAACGGATCGTCGTGCCGCTCTTGGTGGCCTCGGTGAGATAAGCGGGCTCGCCCCACTTGAGCGTCTCGGTCAGCGGGCCGACGCCCGCCGTTTCTGCTGCGACAGAATAGATCAACGCGCGAATGTGCAGAAGCTGTGCCCGCACCGGCGACGGGTGCCGTGCAAGGACTTCGGCCACGGGCTCCGGGATCGGCGACGTCATTGCGACAGCAGCCGCAACGCGGTCGCCACCGGCAGATAAAGCGTGCGCGGCCGCGGGATCAACGGGTTAAGGCCGAAGGCCCCGTAGAAAGCCGCCGCCTTGTCGTCGATTGCGTCGGCAAAGATTGCGTGGGCGCCGATGGGCGCCGTCGCCACGGTCTTGATAGCGTCGAACAACAGGGTCTCCCCGAGTCCCTGCCCGGCATAGTCCTGCTGGCGGCCGAGCCAGCCGATTAGCACGGCCGGAACGCTTGGATAACGCGGAAGTCTTTTTGCCAGCGCTTCGGGAACCTCGGTCAACGGGACGTTGCTGGGAGAAAGCGTGTAAAATCCAGCGACCCGGTCTGTCGCGATCTCTCTCGCGACAAAGCACGTCGCGTACTTACGCCGCACGTCCTGAGTCACGATTTCCCGGAAATAGACGTCGATTCGGTTGTTACCGCTCGTGAATTTCGATCGATTGTGCGCATTCGCCAACGGCTCGATAGCGAAGCGCAGGGTCACCGGCGTTCGATCGTCTCGGCATGGCGCTTAGCTGCGCGGATGAGGCGTTTGTTCGGCTTCGGAGGATCGATCAGCGCCTCCGCAAAGCGAATTTGGTCTTCACGGACAAGGCGAATGATCTCGGCGTCTTCAACGGCGCGGCGCGCCTCTTCACCAGCCGTTGCAATGAGATAGCCGGTAAGAGTCATGCCTTTGAGGCGAGCGGCCCGCTGCATCTGCTCGTAGATGTGCAGGGGAATGCGGGCTTCCAAGCGAGCCGTTTCATTTTCTAAGTCCGACTTCGCCAAAGTGGCCTCCTGGAGAATCTATACGGCAAATTGCCGGTGGCGACAAGAAGCGCGCGTGCCCTCAATAGCTCAGCTTCGGGTACGCCATTGTCCGCCAAACTTGAGGCGTGAGGTCAAGAATGTTCCCCAACAGCGAGGACCTTTGCGCCGACAAATGGTCCGGGATGACCATTGCTCGCGCGTTCGTCCATTCCTTAAGGGCGACCAACTTTCACCCATCATGGCCGGGCTTGACCCGGCCATCGACGTTGCGCCGCGCCGCGACGCTTAAACAATGGCCCTACCGCGTCCCTTCGCATCTCACGAAGGCGTGGATGGCCGGGTCGAGCCCGGCCATGACGGAGGGGGACTTGGGCGCGACCATTCGCCGCGCCGCTCCCCTTACGCCGCCCCCGTCTCCTCGCCCTTCTTCACCCGCCGCTTCTTGCCCGCGACCATCACGTCGCGTTCTGCGACCGGCGTCGCTGGGCCCTCGGGGAAGACGAAGCCGAGCTTCTTCTTGCCTGCGTCGTCGGAGGTGACGACGACCCGCACCACGCCGCCGCCCTTGAGCTTGCCGAACAGCACCTCGTCGGCGAGCTGGGTCTTGATCTGGCTCTGGATCACGCGGGCCATCGGCCGCGCGCCCATGCTTTCATCGTAGCCGTTCTTGACCAGCCAGTTACGCGCTTCCTCGGTGAGTTCGATCGTCACGTTGCGGTCGGCCAGTTGCGCCTCGAGTTGGAGCACGAACTTGTCGACGACGCGGGCGATCACCTCTTCCGGCAGGCGGCCGAACGGCACGATGGCGTCCAGACGATTGCGGAACTCCGGCGTGAACAGCCGGTTGATCGCCTCGGCGTCGTCGCCCGTGCGCCGGTTATGGTGGAAGCCGAAGGCGGCCTTCTCCATCTCGGCGGCGCCGGCGTTGGTGGTCATGATCAAGATCACGTTGCGGAAGTCGACCTGCTTGCCCGAGTGATCGGTCAGCTTGCCGTGGTCCATCACCTGCAACAGGATGTTGAAGAGGTCCGGATGCGCCTTCTCGATCTCATCGAGCAGCAACACACAATGCGGATGCTGGTCGATGGCGTCGGTCAGCAGGCCGCCCTGGTCGAATCCGACATAGCCCGGAGGCGCGCCGATCAGGCGCGACACCGTGTGCCGCTCCATATACTCGGACATGTCGAACCTTATGAGTTCGACGCCGAGCGAGGCGGCGAGCGCCTTGGCCGCTTCCGTCTTGCCGACGCCGGTGGGGCCGGAGAACAGATAGTTGCCGATCGGCTTTTCCGGCTCGCGCAGGCCGGCGCGGGCGAGCTTGATCGCCGACGACAGCGCCTTCAGCGCCTCGTTCTGCCCGAACACGGCGCGATTGAGCGTATCCTCGAGGTTTTGCAGAACCTCGGAATCGTCCTTCGACACCGTCTTGGGCGGAATGCGCGCCATCGTGGCGATGGTGGCCTCGATCTCTTTGATGCCGATGGTCTTCTTGCGCTTGCCCTCGGGCACCAGCATCTGCGAGGCGCCGGTCTCGTCGATCACGTCGATCGCTTTGTCCGGCAGCTTGCGGTCATGGATGTAGCGCGCCGACAGTTCCACCGCCGCCTTCACGGCCTCGTTGGTGTATTTGAGTTTGTGGAACTCCTCGAAATAGGGCTTGAGACCTTTCATGATTTCGACGGCGTCCTCGACGCTCGGCTCGTTCACGTCGATCTTCTGGAAGCGGCGCAGCAGCGCCCTGTCCTTCTCAAAATACTGGCGGAACTCCTTGTAAGTCGTTGAGCCGATGCAGCGCAGCACGCCTTGCGCCAACGCGGGCTTCAGCAGGTTGGACGCGTCCATCGCGCCGCCCGAGGTGGCGCCTGCACCAATCACGGTGTGGATTTCGTCAATGAAGAGAATCGCGTCCTTGTGGTTCTCGATCTCCTTCATCACCTGCTTCAAGCGCTCTTCGAAGTCGCCGCGGTAGCGGGTGCCGGCGAGCAGCGCGCCCATGTCGAGCATGAACACGGTCGAGCCGAGCAACACCTCCGGCACGTCCTTGTGGATGATCTTGCGCGCCAGGCCCTCGGCGATGGCGGTCTTGCCGACGCCGGGATCGCCGACCAGCAGCGGGTTATTTTTCTGGCGGCGGCAAAGCACTTGGATCGTGCGCTTCACCTCGTTCTCGCGGCCGATCAGCGGATCGATCCGCCCGTCCTTCGCCTTCTTGTTGAGGTTGACGCAGTAGGTCTCCAGCGCCGTCTCCTTCTTCTTGGAGTCGCCGTTATCCTTCGCCTCTTTGTTCTCAGGGCGGTCCTCTTCCTCCTCGACGCCGCGCGGGCCCTTGGTCGGATCGTTGAGACCCGGCCGCTTGGCGATGCCGTGGGAGATGTAGTTCACCGCGTCATAGCGGGTCATGTCCTGCTCTTGCAGGAAATAGGCGGCGTGGCTCTCGCGCTCGGCGAAGATCGCCACCAGCACGTTGGCGCCCGTCACTTCCTCGCGGCCCGAAGACTGCACATGGATCGCGGCGCGTTGCACGACGCGCTGGAAGCCGTTGGTGGCGCGCGCTTCTTCGCGCCCCTCGGTGACGAGATTCTCAAATTCCGAATCGATGTAGTTGACCACCTGCTTGCGCAGGGCATCGAGGTCGACGTTGCAGGCGCGCAGCACGGCGGCGGCGTCGGCGTCGTCAATCAGCGCCAGCAGCAAATGCTCGAGCGTGGCGAACTCCTGGCGGCGCTCATTGGCGTGAGCGAGCGCCCGGCTGAGGGTCTGGTGCAAGTTGCGTGAAAAGGGGACCATGGGGCGCCTATTTTTTCTCCATCACGCATTGGAGGGGATGCTGGCTTTTGCGAGCCTGATCCATCACTTGCGTGACTTTGGTTTCAGCGATTTCGAAGGTGAAGACGCCGCATTCCCCAACGCCCTTATTATGGACGTGGAGCATGATTTCGGTCGCCTCTTCGAGCGACTTATTGAAAAAGCCCTGCAAAACTCCGACCACAAACTCCATGGGCGTGTAGTCGTCGTTGAGCAGAAGCACGCGATACATGTTCGGTCGCTTCGGCTTTGGCCGGGATTTGGTGACGACCGCCACGCTTGGCGCCTCCGATCCGCGTCGCGGCTCGACCGCCATCATTGGCGGCGTCAAAGGGGGAAGAGGCTCACGCATGCGCGCCGCCCCCGGTCGAAACCAGCGTACAAGAGCCAGAGCCCCGGCACGCAAAAGAGTTAATCCTGCCCAATCGCCGAACAATCCTCGACGTCCCTCGTCTCGCGAGCGCCGCCCCTCCCCGTTAAGAGAGGTTAAGCGCCGCTATTCAATTTAGGCGCCAATCTGCAAATCGCCAGACGGCTGAGAGGAGGATGTGAAATTTAACGCGGATGCGCAAGGGCGGAATGCGCGTGGCGCCGATCAAAACAAAAGGCCCGCCAACAGGGCGGGCCTTGACGCAATGCGAACGCTACGCGTTACGCGACTGAAATCACCGCTACACGAAAATTACGCCGCTTTTGTGAAAGCGGATTCGATCGGTTTGATCGCTTCCGACGTCAACTTGGTGACGAGATCGGCGACCTTGGTCGACTGCGCGACAAAGCCTTCAAAGGCGGTCTTGGCGTATTCGGCCTGGATCTGGGCGGCAGCGTCGACGCTCTTGGCCGCGATCAGCTTCTCAAAGTGCGCGGCGCCGACGGCGAAGGCCTTCTTGGAATAGTCGGTCGACTCGGTCGCCAGATCCTGGAACCCCTTGCCGAGCAAGGTCGTGAAAGCCGTATAGGCCTCAACCTGGCGCTGGCCGGCTTTTTGCAATTCGGCGAAGTTCGGGGAGTCAGATACGACGTGTCCATTCAACGACCTCTAGTGATGACGACGCGCAGGCTTTAGATGCGGCGCACAAAAGCGTCAAGAGTTTTGTTGCGGCGCACAAAAACGCTCGGCGACGTCGAGGGGTTGGAAAATTAACGATTGGCCGAGCCGTTGATGTGACGCATATGGATCGTTCTATAATTCATTGTACTATATAGATTTTCTATTTTTAGATAGCTTTACCGACTCTACGATCACAGGGAATTTACGAACTAAGGTTAAATCGGCCGCGATTTCGCCTGGGACTGAGCGGCGACCAGAATTGTCGAGCGCTTTTTATTCAATCCTGCGCGAAACTTACCGCGTCTGTTTTAAGCGCCGTCAAGCCGATAAAAAACATCGCGTGTGCTGGAACATCTTGAACCAACTAGGGTTTTCGGCCGCTCGCCGCGGCGGCATTAACGCCCCGCTAACCGCGTTATGCGAGGTTTGGCCATCGTGTGTTGTGGGCCACAGCGGCAAGCGCCTGGTCCGGTTGGTTGAGTGTGAGGGTGGGCATGGCGTCGCTTGCAAGTCTGGGTCGCGTCTCGTTGTGGCGTCGCATCATGTTAGGCGCTTGCGCCTTGGCGGCGGTCGGCGTGGCGTCTGCGACGCCCGCCGAGGCCCGCCACTACTGGCGGCACCACACCGTGGCTATCCGCCATCGCGGCCCGGTCGCTGTCGCCTCTAACTATGCCGGACCGCCCTTCGCCGCCGTGGTCGTCGACGCCAATGACGGGCGCACGCTTTATTCCGTCGCCCCCAATGAGCTGCGCCATCCCGCCTCCATCACCAAGGTGATGACGCTCTATCTGCTGTTTGAGAAGCTCGAGAACGGCTCATTGACCCTCGATTCCCGCCTGACGGTGTCGCAAAACGCCGCAAATCAGCAGCCTTCCAAGCTCGGCATCGCAGCGGGCGAGACCATCTCGGTCGACGACGCCATCAAGGCGATCGTCACCCGCTCGGCCAACGACATCGCCGTCACGATTGCGGAAAATCTGGGCGGCAGCGAACCTGCCTTCGCCGCGCAAATGACCGAAAAGGCTCACGAACTCGGTATGAGCCGCACCCTTTACCGCAACGCCTCTGGCCTGCCGAACGCCGAACAGCTCACCACCGCGCATGACCTCGCGATCCTGGCGCAGGCCGTGCAAGAAAAATTCCCGCAATATTTCCATTATTTCTCGACGCACGACTTCGACTACGCCGGCGAGGTGATCGGCAATCACGACCACCTGCTCGGCAAGGTCGACGGCGTCGACGGCATCAAGACCGGCTACACCAACGCCTCCGGCTTCAACCTGATGACCTCGATGCACAAGGACGGCCGGTCGCTGGTCGGCATTGTCCTGGGCGGACGCACCGCCGGCGCGCGCGACCGCATCATGGAAGGCATTCTGGCGCAGAACTTCAACATGGCCTCGGCCGGCGGGCGCACCACGTCGGTGTTCGCGCAGGCTTCGCAGCCTCAGGCCGCGCCGCTGGCTTTGGCTGACGCTTCGAATGGCACGAACGACGGCGACGTCACCGCCAGCGCCCCGGTCCTGCCGCGCGCCCATGGCAAGCTCGCCAAGCCGGTCGTGGCCGCTAAGCCTGTCCAGGTGGCGAGCGCCGCCCCGGCCGAACAACTCGCCCCGGTCAAGATCGCAGCGCCCGCGCGCGTCGCCGCCGCCAAGGGCAAGCCGGTCATCGAACAGGGCGACGCCGGCGACGACGACACCGCCGCCACTCCCCCCGTCAAGGGCCATGCCCGCGCGATCCCGAACCCCCGCCCGGCCGCCGTCGCTGCCGCTAAGCCAGTCGACAAGGGTCCGGCCGCCAAGCCGGTCCAGGAAGCCGCCAAGGCCGCTCCCGCCGGCGTCCTCATCCAGATCGGCGCCACCGACGATCAGTCGAAGGCCAAGACCCTGCTGCAGCGCGCCATGGCCCAGAACAAGGGCATGCTCGCCTCCGCCAAACCGCTGACGGAAAAGGTTCAGAAGGGCGAAGACACCTTCTACCGCGCTCGCTTCGCGATGGACGACTCGGCCCGCGCCGACGCCGCCTGCAAGAGCCTCAAGCGAACCGGCTTCTCCTGCATCGCCGTGCACGATTAATCAATAAATTCAGTCTAGTATCTACGACAGTTCAAGCGTTGTTTTAAGGTGTATCGTGTCGCGTCAGCAAAACATCCTTAGCCTGATTGACCAGCGCAGCCTGAGCCGTCGAACCCCCTCGATCTGGATGAAACTTCTTCATCAGGTCCCGGTGAGCCCGAACGATGTCCTGAGCGCTCGCGCCATCGCTAAGGCCCAGCGTCTGATAGGCTTGCTGTCGCGTCATCGCGCCGCCGTCAGCCCGCCCCCGCCCCCCGTTCGCTTCACCCTGTTCTGCCTGACGCCAAGCGGCAAACCGGCGGTCGAGATAGGCTTCTAACAGCCGCGCGCCGTCGGGGTCCTGCTGCCGGCAGACCCTGAGCAGAGCGAGCGCTTCATCAAGCGAAAGGCTCGCCAGGCTCCGTCCGGCAAAGCCGCCCCCCAACGCTTCGCCCTCAAGCGCGCCAGTGTCGTGATCGAGGCGGACGGCGATAAACGCCGAGCGCTGTTGGCTCCAACGTCCTCTGTCGGAAGAGCGCTGCCTTCTGCCGAAAGCGAAAGCCCCGGCGGCCGCCGCAAATGGGCCCATCGCTGCAGCGGCGATACGTTGTCGTAGCAGCGGCAACAGCAGACGAAACGTCCCCAGCACCAGGAAGCTGCCGACCGACCGGCTGATGCGCTGCGCCATTTGCGGCCGCGTCCGCGACAACTGGCCAAGCAGGCGCAGCAGCAACAGAAGCACCAGCAACCCGGCGAGAAAGATCGGCATTCCCTTACAACTCCAGCCGCTAGCTTAACGCATCTGCGCTAGCAGCTTCAAAGCTTCGGCATTTTCCTTGGCGGCGATCTCAAGGCCAGCGCGGCCGCCCGCGGCGTAGGCCGCAGCGGCTTTCAGCAGCGCAGACAGGCGCTTAGCGGCGCCGGCGTCGAAAGCGGAATAAGCGCCGCCCGTCAACCGCGCGATCTCCTGAAAGGCTCGCCTGGCGTTTTCCTCGGCGCCCTCCTGGAAGGCGAAGGCCTTGACCCCGAGCAGCGCGAGTTCGCCCGCAAGCATGGCGAGCTTATCGGGGTTTTCCTCCATTGCGTCGCCGACAAACACCAGGGCGCCGATCGGCGCGCTGCGCGCTTCGTCGCGGACGTGGGTCAGCACGCGCTTCCACTGCGTCTGGCCGCCGGCGACGGTGATTTTACCCATCGCCTCCTTGAGTCCCTGCCCGTCGCCGAGGAAGCGCGAGGCGCGGCATTCGCTTAAACCCCGGAAATAGACGAGTTGCACATCGAGGCCGCCGCTCGCCGCCGCCGCTTCGAACATTTGCCCCTGCAGGCTCATCGCCATGTCCCAGGTCGCCTGCCGGCTCATCGTGGCGTCGAGCGCGAACACCAGCCGCGCATGCGAGGCGCGCGTCGCCGGCACTTTTTTGACGTCGTCGAGAAATGCGTCGATGCCGGTGTTCTTGGCCGGGGTTACAGATCCGTTGGGCATGCCGCGCTTCCTTGCGCCCCTGGGAAGGTCAGGTTGTTAAATGGGGCGCAGCCGCCGCTCGGGCAAGGCGGGTCAGATCAGCCCGAGCGCCCCGAGCTCGGCGCGCATGCGGTCGGGCATCTCCGCCAGCCCCTCGCCCTTGCCGGCGAGATCGGCGGGCGCATCCTCTTCGGTCAGATAGCGCCAGCCTTGAAAGGCGCGGAACGGGCGCGGCAGCACCTTCACCACTTTGCAATCCATCCACAGCTTGCAGCGGCCGATGCCTTCCTCGTCGACGAAGGACTCGATGCCGACGAGCTGTTGCCGGGCCGAGAGCTGCCCCGCGATCACCCAATAGAGCGAGCCGCCCGCCAGCAATTCCTCGGCGCGCTTGGGCATCATCCGCGTGATGTGCGCGTGGCGGCGGCCGAGACCGCGACTGACGTTGGCTTTGCCGCGGTCGGTCATCCAGCCGCTGAGCTCGCCGATGGAGTCGCAGCCGACGCAGAGCTTGATGAGGTTAAGGGACATGCGCCTATATTAGGAACGCAGGCCCGCCACGGCGATAGGGCCGGCAAAACTTTCCCCGCAAAGTTTGCCGCTACGCCGCATGGCTCTATGCTAGGGCGAAATCAGCCCGGGTTTCACGGACAAACTCATGAACGACAGCGCAAATCTGACGGACGCGTTTTTCCGTCGCGAGCAAAACGCCGGCGTCGTCACGCTGACGCTGCAGAACAGCAAGGCCCGCAACAGCCTGTCGCTGGCGATGCTCGACGCGCTTTACATTGAACTGGCGCGGCTGAAGTCCGACGCCTCCGCCCGCGTCGTGGTGCTCGCCGCGCGACGGGCCGGCGTTTTCTGCGGGCCACGATCTCAAGGAGCTGCTGGCGCATCGCAACGACGCCGACCAGGGCGAGGATTTTTATTCGCGCGAGATGGCGCGCTGTTCCGACCTGATGTTGGCGATCACCGACCTGCGTAAGCCGGTGATCGCGGCCGTCGAGGGCGTCGCCACCGCGGCCGGGTGCCAGTTGGTCGCGACCTGCGATCTGGCGATTGCCGGCGAGCAGGCGCGCTTCGCCCTGCCCGGCGTCGCCATCGGCCTGTTCTGCTCGACGCCTTTGGTGGCGGTCGGGCGGGCGATTTCGCGCAAGCATGCGATGGAAATGGCGCTGACGGGCGATCTCTACAGCGTCGCCGACGCGCTGCGCTTCGGCCTGATCAATCGCGTCGTCCCCGCGGGCGAGGCGCTTGCCCAAGCCCAGGCGCTGGCCGCCTCCATCGCCGCCCGTTCGGCGGCGAGCGTCGCGCTTGGCAAACGCACCTTCTATCAACAGATCGACAAGTCGATCGGCGAGGCTTACGCGCTCGCGGCGCAGGCGATGGTCGACAATCTCGCGCTGGCGGACGCCGCCGAAGGCATCGCCGCTTTCCTTGAAAAGCGAAAGCCCAATTGGGAAGACCGTTGAGCCAAGACCCAGACGAAACCTATACCGACGACGCAATCCGGGCGATCCTGTCGAGCGTCAAACGGATCGCCATGGTCGGCGCTTCCAACAACGCCGCGCGGCCGTCCTATTTCGTGCTGAAATATCTGGCCTCCCGCGGCTATGAGATGCTGCCGGTCAATCCGGGCCTCGCGGGCAAAGACATCCTCGGCCATCCCGTCCATGCCGACTTGCGCGCCGTCCCCGGTCCGATCGACATGGTCGACATTTTCCGCAATTCGGAGGCGGCCGGCGCCATCGTCGACGAGGCGCTGAGCCTCAATCCCCTGCCCAAAGTCATCTGGATGCAGCTCACCGTTTTCAACGCTGACGCCACAGCCAAAGCGCGGGCCGCCGGGTTGACGGTGATCATGAACCGCTGCCCGAAGATCGAGTACGGACGGCTCTCCGGAGAGATCAGTTGGGCGGGCGTCAACTCTGGCGTGCTGTCCTCGCGCCGACCTGTGATAGGCGCCGGCGTGCAGCGGCTGGACCTTGCGCCCAAGACCCCGGACGCCTAAATTAATGGCAACCCCGAGGAAACCGCCTCGCGGGGGCGCTTTTTCTTGACTTTGCGCGGCTCCGGCCTATAGAGCCGCAAATGCGCGGGCGAAAAGCCCCGAAGTGCCGAAGCGCGCGATATGCCAGCGCGTCGCGGCTCCAGCCAAGCCTAAGACACGCGCCATAGGCAAAGAAAGGCGCATCGAGCTTCGCTCGCGCCACCTCAAAGACAACACAAGAGACCCAATGTCATTTATCGAACTCGGCCTGAGCGAGAAAGTGCTCAAAGCCGTCGAGGCGTCTGGATACGACACTCCGACGCCGATTCAGGCGCAAGCCATTCCGTTGGCGCTGCAAGGCCGGGACGTGCTCGGCATCGCCCAGACGGGAACCGGCAAGACCGCCGCCTTCACCCTTCCGATGCTTTCGCTGCTCGAAAAGGGCCGCGCCCGGGCGCGCATGCCGCGCACCCTGATCCTTGAGCCGACGCGCGAACTCGCCGCGCAGGTCGAAGAGAGCTTCGCCCGCTACGGCGTCAACCACAAACTGAACGTCGCGCTGCTGATCGGCGGCGTCTCGTTCGGCGACCAGGAAGCGAAGATCACGCGCGGCGCCGACGTGCTGATCGCCACCCCCGGCCGGCTGCTCGATTTCGCCGAGCGCGGCAAGCTGCTGCTGACCGGCATCGAAATCCTCGTCATCGACGAAGCGGACCGCATGCTCGACATGGGCTTCATCCCGGACATCGAGCGCATCTGTAAGCTAGTGCCGTTCACCCGGCAGACGCTGTTCTTCTCGGCGACCATGCCGCCGGAAATCACCCGGCTGACCGAAGCCTTCCTGCACAATCCGGCGCGCGTCGAAGTGGCGCGGGCGGCCTCGACCTCCGACAATATCGCGCAATGGCTGGTCCGCTGCGGCGACTACGCCGGAGGAGAAGCGCGAAACCCTGCGCCGGCTGATCGGCAAGACGCGAGAATTTCAAAAATGCGCTGATCTTCTGCAACCGCAAGCGCGACGTGCAGATCGTCTATCGCTCGCTGGAAAAGCACGGCTTGTCCGTCGGAGCGCTGCACGGCGATCTCGACCAGCGCGCGCGCATGGCGGCGCTCGACGCGTTCCGCTCCGGCGCGGTGCAATTACTGGTCTGTTCGGACGTCGCCGCGCGCGGGCTCGATATTCCCGACGTCAGCCATGTCATCAACTACGACGCGCCCCATCATGAGGAGGACTACGTCCACCGGATCGGGCGAACCGGCCGCGCTGGACGCAGCGGCGTTTCCTTCACCATCGCCACGCCGCATGACGGCAAGGCGGTCGCGGCCATCGAGAAGCTCATTCACAAGACAATCCCGATCTTCGAGGGTGTGGGCGCGCATCCCGACGCAACTTCAGCGCCGCCAGAGGCCGAAGAGGCCGAGCGGGATCCCGCCGCCCGGCGCTCGCGGCGCCATCTTTCTGACGGCCATGGCTCGCGCAACGAATCCCGCGGTCGGGAGCGCGAGCGCGCGCCGCAACGTGAGGATTCCCGTTCGCGTGGCGAACGGCCGAGGCCTCAGCCGAGACCCAATCCTGCGGAAGGCGAGCGCGCGCCTCGCCCCGCCCGTTTCGCGCCGCAGCGCGAAGCCAAAGCGCCGATGCTTGCTGCAGCCGAACCCGATAGCGGCGTGGGTTTTGGCGGCGACGATTTTGTGCCGAGCTTCCTGCTGCGCCCGGCCAAACCTCGCAAATCCGGCGGCTAAGTCTTCGCTCGCTATTGCGCCGCGGCTGACGAGGCCGCGGGCGACGGCCGCACCGTGCCGTCGAGGACGCCCATGACTTTGCGCAAAATCCCAGGCGTCGCCGCCGATAGCGGATTGACGGTGAGCGTCGATTTGTCGAGGGCGCCGGACAGCCGGTAGTTGACGGAGAAGACGCCCTCATTGGCGCCGCCGGACAGCAGCACGCCGAGCAAAGGGATGTGACCGGCCAAGCTATTCAGGCCGTAAGCCGGAATGAACGCGCCGGAGAGGTCGATCGCATTGCCGCGGAAGTCGATGTAGCCCTCGGTCGTCATGCCGATCAGCGGATTGTAGACGACGGCGTCGGAGATATCGATTCTGCCGTTGGCCCGCGAAAATCGCGCCTTCAGCTTTTGAAAGTCGACGGTGTTGGGGTCGAACGGCGACGAAGTCTGTTTGCCCGATTTGTCCGTCTGCCCCGCGGCGGCCAATTGCGCCAGCGCCGGTTCGCCTCGAAGCGTAAAGGCGGACATCTGCAGATCGCCAGTCTGCGCGCCGGTCTGGTCCGTCGTCCATTCGGCGTCGAGCACGCCGCCTTCCATACGCGAATAGAGGTCTAAGTACTTCATCCCCGCGCCGGCGTCGCCCAAGTGCAGCCGGGCTTGCCCGGTTGGGTCGAGGGCATAGGTCGCCGTCCCCAAGCCCAGGCGGCCTTGCAGACTGATGTGACGGGTCAGGCCGCCGATGCGCGAGACGCTGACCTGCAATTGTGTGAGCGCGGCGCTCTTGGGGCCCATTGCGCTGCTGAAATCGGCGTCGAGCGCCAGATCCATGTCCGAGGCGCCCTTGGCGCTGGTGCTCTGCTTTTGCAGGCTTTGCAGGATCGGCCGGGCGTCGAACATGCCGCCATGGGCGGTCACGCGCCATACCGAGTTGTCGTTGACCAACTCGGCATGGATGTCGTCGGAGGCAAACAGCCGCAGCGGCGACAGTTTTAGCGATTGCAACGTCCCTGCCGTCCCAATCTGGCCCGAGCCCTTGAGGTTAAGCGCACCGGCCTCGACGGCGAGATTTTGCAAGGCGAGGCCTTGATCGCTGGTCTTGATCGTGAAGGACGCCTTCCCCGGCTTGCCCGCCGCCTTCAGCGTGCCGAACAGCGGGGCCTCGATCGTCGCCTTGCCGAGATCGACCTCGACATCGGCGGAGGCCTTCGTCCACGGCGCCTTGACCTTGACGCCAACCACGCCATCGAGGCCCGGGATGTCGCCAATGCCGAATGTTTGCGCACCGCGCTATCGAGGGAGAGCGCCAGCGCCACGACGCCGGGATCCTTGCCGGCCTTGGTCGCCTCCATCGTCGCGGGAACGCCGAGAAACTGGCCCGCGCCGGCGATCTTGAAGTTGCCGGGATCGAGCGACATCGACATGCTGGCGTTTTCGAACTTATGCGGCCCCAACGCCTGATCGAGCGAGAAATTCGAGATCGCTCCGCTTCCCGTGGTTCTAATCTCGCCAGGTGTGACGTTTTTCCCCAGCGGAATGTCGATCGCCAGATTGCCGTCGAATTCCCCTTTCACGAGCGCGGGGTCGAGCGTGGCGCCGAGGTAGGATTTCATCGGCTCGTGCAGCACCAGTTCGGCGAGCGCGTCTGCCCCACCCTGCACCTCCGCGGTCGCGCGCGAAGGAATACGCGGAGCCGGCGCCGTGTCAGGGACGAAGAACGTAAGGTTCTGAACGTGCAGCTTCCGGTTCGAGCCAAGCGCGAAATCGCCGGCGTCGGCGGTCGCCTTGAAAACGCGGCCGTTGAACTGCATGGCCGCGTCGGGGAAGTTGAGCGGCGGACCGTTCTGACCGGGGTCGAAAAGCAGCAGACCGGCGTTGGTGAAATGAATTTGGCCGTGCACACGCTCGGCTTCCGCGGATTTGGCGTGCGTCACCGCGTAGAAATTCGCGCCGTCGAGGTCGAGGTTGAGCGACCCCGTGGCGTCGCCGGCGAGGACGTGGTCGCGGCACCAGTCGCGGGCGTCGGTGACGATCGTGCGTGGCCAAAGCCTGATGACGTCGGGCGCCGAGCCCTTGTCGATGTTCATCGCGAACTTCATCGTGCGCAGGTCGCCGTCGGGATGGGACTCCAGCGACATCGTGCCCTTGATCGTCGCCGTCGTGACCGCGACATTTTCGAGCACGATCTGCCCGGTCGCCGGCGTGACGTGAATCTGCATCTTGGTTTTCAGCGGCATCGCCGTTTCGCCGGGCCTGCCCGGTCCGACCTGCGCTTGCTGGGTCGCAAGGTCGGCGTTCCACGTCTGCGAGCCGGCCTCGGGGGGCTTCACTTGACCCGTGAGCACAGCAAAAGTCTCCCCCATCGCGCCGTGGATATTCTTGACGAGATAGAGCTTTTGCTGATCGTCCCACGTCGATCTCGCCGCCGGCCTCGTCGATCACGACCGAAATGTCGTCGCCGCCGTGAAAGGCCAAGGTCCCGGCGCCGATCCCCATCTTAACGTTGAGCGCGGAGACGCCGCCGGCCGCGTCAAGCGCGCCGGTCCCGGAGACCGAGAGCGGCGCGTCGTAGGTCGCCGGCGGATCCGGCGCCATCAGATCTTCCCAATCCTTCACGCCAATGTCCTTGACGTTAAACGCAAAGCTGCGGGCGCCGCCGATGTCGGCTTGCGCATCAACCGTGAAAGGACCGCTTGGGCTCTTGCCCGCGAGTTTCATCGACATCACGTCCGCGCGCCGGCCGAAGTCGGCGCTGACATGGCTAATCGCCAGCGTCTGGTTAAGACGCTCGTTGACCAAGGTCACCTCGGCGTCGCGCAAGACGATGCGGTCGAGATTGCCCAGTATGTCGGCCGCCCCGCCGAACGCGCTTTTCTCGCCTGGGGCTTGTTGGGCGACCGGTGCGCTGTTGTGTGACGCCTCGGCGATGCGCCAGGCGCCGTCGGCGCCCAAGGCGACCTTTACGGCGAGGCCGTCGAACTCGACCTGCCGGACGCTGATGTTGCCGGTCATCAGCGAGACGGTGTCGACGCCGAAGCCGCCGCGCGGCACGGTGAGAATCGGCCTTCCCTCGCCGTTGCGCACGGACAGATCGTTAAAACTCACCGCGAGCGACCAGCCATCCCTGCGGATGCCGAGCGAGCCGATAGTCACCTCGTCGCCGGGAAACAAATTCGCCGCGAGATTTTGCTGCACCGCGGGGATGAAACGGTCGAGGTTCAAGACGCCGGTGTAGCTGAGGCTGAGAAGAGCGAAGGCGGCGACGAAGGCCCCTGTCGCAATCGCCGCGAGCCAAAGCATGACCCTCGCGCAAACGTGATGCGCGACGGCCAGGGGCGAGCGTTGCAAACCCGCGTGGCCGCCATGCGCCAGCGCATGTGCGAAGGCCGCTCTTGCTTTCAGCTTCGTGTCGCGATCGATCGAGAGCTTCACCCGGACGATCGTTCCTACTCGTGCCGCGCGGCGGCCAATCTCATCTCACGCACGTCGCCTCCCTGCCGCCTAAAAACGGCGCGAATCTGGCGGGTCGCCAGTTCCCCTTCTGCGCGAGAATTATGGCCTCGCCAAGTCGTGGAGTGTGGTGAGAGGACGTTCGATCTCAAAGCCCTAAGCGCTTGCGCTTGCTCGCAAAGCGCAGTTCGAGGCAGAAAGACCTATGCCCGGCAAACTGAAATCTGGCGCAAAAGCCCCGAACTTCTCTGTGGTTGGCGCGGACGGAAGCGCCATCACCAATCTGACGTTGGCCGCTGGCCCTTATGTCCTGATATTCTATCCCGGGGACGACACCCCGACCTGCACGAACGAACTCGTCGATTTTTCAAATCTGTCCGAAGACTTCACGAAGCTCAACATTAGGTTGCTGGGCATTTCCCCGGATTCGCCCAAGAGCCACGAAAAATTCCGGGCGAAGTGGAACTTGCAGGTCGAACTTGCGAGCGACGAAGACGCCAAGACGATCCGCGCGTTTTCCGCTTGGGGCGAAAAGGCGCTTTTCGGGCGGCGTTATTTTGGCGTGCTCAGGACCAGCGTTCTGATCGCCAAAGGGAGAATCGCCGGGCTGTGGCGCGTCACCCGCGTCGCCGGCCACGCCGCCGCGGTGCTGCAGGCCGCCGCCGCGTTAGGGACGAATTAACCCTAACAGGGACATAACATCCTTCAGCGCCTCCACCGGCGTCGGGGAGTGTCATGTCCCTTCGAGAGCGTTATCCGGCCGCAAGAATACCGCGTACCCACTATTTCGTTTCCCTGTCCCGTGGCGAACGCCAGCGCACTTTGGCCTTCCGGCCCTGGGCGCTGTGGACCTCGCTCTTCGCCCTGTTCGCTTCCGTGGCGTGGGCGGGCTGGTCGACCTATTACATGTCGTTTCACGATCAGATGCTTGCCGCCTATGAAACGCAGCAGGCGCAGATGCAGGCCGACTACGAGAGCAGGCTCGCCGACGCCCGGCAGGCCTTGGCTAACGCCAACGCGCAGCAGAGCCTCGACAAGGATTTCGATCGAAGGAAAACTGCACGAGCTGTTGTCGCGCCAAGTCGCCATCGAGCAGCGCGGCGAGATCGTCGCCGCCATGGCCAAGCAAGCGACGATCCAGGCCAGCTTCGCGGCGCCCGATCTGCACGGCCATCCCGTGAAACCCGGCAATGCGCTAGCGGCGCTCGGCGCGGTCACCGGCGGCCCCGTCCTGCCCGCTTCGGCGCGCGCCTTCGCGCCGATGGACTCGACGGTTGAGATCACGCCCGCGCCAAACGGCAAGCCGCGCCCGCTGGATGAGCCGCAAAAGCACTCGGCGCTTGAGCCGCGCTATGCGCCCGACACGAAAATCAGCTCGACGATCGCCTTCGCCGACAATCCTGACCTCACCCCCGGCGCCCGGGTCGAACTGGTCGCGCTTTCGCTCGACCGCACCGAGCGCAAACAGCTTTCCGCGCTGCAGACCATCGACGCCGAAGCCAAGCGCTTCAATGCGCGCTGGGGCGAGATCATCGACTACACCGGGCTGTCGTTCCAAGACATCACGGGCTCGCTGCCCAAGGGCGAAGGCGGGCCCTACATCCCCCTTATCAAAGCCGGCGACACCTCCGAGTTCAGCAAGTCGCTCGATCGCATCTCGCACGACGTCGCGCAGATGGAGCGGCTGAAGCAGATTTTGCCGTACTTGCCGCTGCGCGAGCCGCTCTTTGGCGATGTCCGGGAAACCTCGCCCTTCGGCTATCGCCCCGACCCGTTCCTTGGCCGTCCCGCCCTACATCCCGGCATCGATCTCGTGCAATCCTACGGCGCCGAGATCCACGCCACCGCCGCCGGCAAGGTCGTCCATGCCGGCTGGATGGGCGGCTACGGCAACATGGTCGAGGTCGACCACGGCAACGGCATTGCCACCCGCTATGGCCACATGTCCGAATTGCTGGTGTCGGAAGGCGACAGCGTGAAGATCGGCGACGCTCTCGGCCGCGTCGGCTCGACCGGCCGCTCGACCGGGCCGCATCTGCACTACGAGGTCAGGATCGACGGCGAGCCTGTCGACCCCGAGCGCTATCTGGAAGTGGCCGCGGTCGTAACGCCGGCGACCCAGGGCGTCGCCATGAGCGCGTCGATCACGCCGTAGTTCAAGGCGCTATTTGCTAAAGCCGACAAGACGCGCTCCCTCGGCGAGTTCATGGGCGAGCGCCGGCTCCATCCCGATCTCAAACATCATGCGCGTGTGAAAATGCGGCTCCAACTCTCGCCCCAGCCGTAAAGCGGGGCCGGCGCGATCGGCGTGGCCCGCCAGCGCCTGCGCCATCCCGCGAAAAAAATACGGTGTGCTGAATTTCGGATTGGCGCGCGCCGCGCGCGCAAAGCACTCGGCGGCGTCGTCAAAGCGGCTTTCGCGGACCGCCCCTTCCCCTAGAGCCATATGCGCTTCAAAAGCGAGGGGATCGTGGGGGCTGAGTTGCAGCGCACGGCCAGCGAAAACCGCGCCCGCCCTGTGTTGCCCCGCAATAGTATGCGCGTGCGCGCTCAAATACAGCCCGGTGGCGCTGCAAGGGTTCAGGGCGACTCCCCGATCGATGGCCGCCAACGACTCCTCGCGCTCTTGCGCCAGGAAGACCATGGAAAAGCCCGCGATCATTACCGCTGTCGGGTCGTCGCCGGCTGCGGCGGCGCGGGCATGCTGAAACGCAAGCTGCCTATCGGTGTCGTGAAATCCCGCGCGCGTGAATTGCCATTCGTGGCACCAGGCGGACATGGCGTGCGCCAGCGCATAGTCAGGATCGAGGCGAAGCGCCTCGTCAAGCAGCGGCAAAGCACGTTCCGCGTCCTCGGCCATGTGCGCGGTGATGAGACCTCGGGCTCTGAGATAGAGGGTGTATGCGTCCAGGTTTTTTGTATTCCCTTGGCTCGCGCGCTCAATTTCCGACCGCTGTAGCCGCGGTTCGAGAAGCCCCACGATCTGATCGGCAATGCGGTCTTGAAGCGCGAAAACGTCTTCAAAGGACCCGTCGAACGTGTCGGCCCACAGCGTGGCCGCCGTGTCGGTTTTGAGAAGCTGCGCGGAAATGCGCACGCGTCCGCCGGTCTTGCGGAACGCACCCCGGAGAACGTAGCGCACGCCTAATCTTTGCCCGATCTCTTGGATGTCGACTGACTTGCCTTTGGCCGTGAATTTTGTGTCGCGGGCAGTCACCACGAGCCAGCGAATACGCGAAAGCCTGGCGATGAGGTCGTCGACGATCCCGTCCACGAAATAGCGCTCGCCGCCGCCATCGCTCATGTCATCGAACGGAAGCACGGTGATCGACGGTTTGCTGGCCGCAGACTCCGCGAAGGGAAGGGAAAACGCCGATGTTTCATCGCCAAGAGAGCCAACAATCTCGTCATTGAGCGAGACAAGCTCTCGTGCCCGCACGGCAAGGTGTTCCCCCTTTGGCGTCAAACGAACGCCGAGCCCGCGACCCCGAACAAGCAGCCGATGGCCAACCATCGATTCCAGACGCTTGATTTGTAAGGTGACGGCCGCCTGGGTGCGCCCCACCCGCTCAGCCGTGTTGGTGAAGCTTACGCCTGTCGCGATGAGCAGGAAGCTGCGCAGCAGATCGATGTCAAACGATCGGGGCTCGCCCATCAGAACAATTTCTACTTATTGAGAATAAAAGCAACTTGTTTCTCTAATCGTCTAAACCGGCTGAGTATTCCGACGCACACCCGCGATATCGGTCAGATGAGGCTTGCTCGTTCGACTATTTCCGGGGCGACATTTCACGCGGAGGAACGGTGATGAACCCGAACAAGGCGCTATGGGAAAAAGGCGATTTCACCCGCATCGCGGCCTCGATGCGCGAAAGCGGAGAGAGCTTAGTGCGTGCCATCGGCGTCGCGCCCGGAATGAAGGTGCTTGATCTCGGCTGCGGCGACGGGACGACCGCGCTGCCGGAGGCGAAGCTCGGCGCCGACGTGCTCGGCGTCGACATCGCGAGCAATCTTGTGGAAGCGGGCAACCGACGCGTTCGGGAACAAGGGTTGAGCAACATTCGCTTCCAGGAGGGCGATGCGTCGGATCTCACAGGCATCGAGAATGCGCGCTTCGACCTTGTGGTCAGCATCTTTGGCGCAATGTTCGCCCCGCGTCCTTTTGACGTCGCCAAAGAAATGGTGCGCGTGACAAAACCGGGCGGCAGGATCGTGATGGGAAACTGGATTCCCGGCGACCCGACGCTCGTCGCACAAATCCTGAAAATCAGCGCGGCCTACTCACCCCCTCCTCCGGAAGGATTCGTCAGCCCGATGGCTTGGGGCGTCGAAGCGAACGTCGTTGAGCGCTTCACAAAAGCCGGTGTTCGGGAAAGCGACGTAGCCTGCGCGCGCGACACCTACTACTTCGCCTTTCCCACGGCGCCGACGACGCTCTTCGAGCAGTTCCGCCTTTACTATGGACCGACCATGAACGCGTTCGCCGCCGCTGAACAAAACGGCCGCGCAAAGGACCTGCAAGCCGAGCTCAGCGCGCTCTTTGAGAGCCAGAACAAAAGCGAAAAGCCGGGCGAGACGCGGATCCGCGCCACGTTCCTGCGCGTGACGGTCAACAAACCGGCCTAAACGTCTCCCACAGGAAATCCGCTCAGGGCTTTAGCGCTTCGCCTTGGGAACCTTATGCCCGCTGAGCCGCGTCGGCTGCGGCATGCCGGAGCCGAGCAGCGGGCGGAGATAATCGACGAAGGCGGGCGTGATGTCATTGCCCGCCGCGGCGATGAATTCATCCTCCATCACCCGCGTCTTGCCGGCGACCGACTCCAGCGCGATCAGGGGATAGTCGACGCCGTAGTTGGCGACGCGCTTGATCGCGACCGACCCGCTCTCGTGGCCGGTCATGGCGTATTGCACCGCCTTCTCGCCGACGTCGCGCGCCTCGCGCTGGTCGACATCGGAGACGCACCCCATGAACGAGCGCTGGAGATAGCCAAACGTGTCGCCGCGCACGCGCTTGATGCCGAGTTTTTCCTTCACCTCTTCGCACAGCAGGTCGGCGAGCGCGCCGGTGCCGGAAAGCTGCACGTTGCCGTGGGCGTCCTTCTCCACGGTGGAGGCGAGTTTGGTGATGATCGGCGCGCCGCTTTCATCGTGCACGCCCTCGCTGACGGCGATGATGCAGCGGCCATGCTTGGCATAGGTCGCCTTCACGTCGGCGAGGAAGGTGTCGACCTTGAACACGCGCTCCGGCAGATAGATCAGGTGCGGCCCGTCGTCGGGATAGCGGCGCGCCATCGCGGAAGCCGCGGTCAGGAAGCCGGCGTGCCGGCCCATAATGACGGCGCAATAAACGCCGGGCAGCGCCGCATTGTCGAGATTGGCGCCCTGGAAGGCCTGCGCCACGAACTTCGCGGCGGAGGGAAAGCCGGGGACGTGGTCGAAGCCCACGAGGTCGTTATCGATGGTCTTGGGGATGTGGATCGCGCGCAGCGCGTGGCCCTCGGCCTTGGCGGTCTCGGCGACGATGCGCACAGTGTCCGAGGAATTGTTGCCGCCGATATAGAGGAAGGTGTCGATGGCGTGCGCCTTCAGGACCTTGAAAATGTCTTCGCAATATTTGTGGTCGGGCTTGTCGCGGGTGGAGCCGAGCGCCGAGGCCGGCGTCGCTGCGACGGCTTCGAGCGTCGAAAGCGTCTCCCGGCTGAGGTCGACCAGATCTTCGTTGACGATGCCGCGCACGCCATGCCGCGCGCCAAAAACCTTCTCGATGGCGCCGTAGCGGCGCGCTTCCAGCGCCACGCCGACCAAGGATTGATTGATGACCGCCGTCGGCCCTCCGCCCTGAGCCACAAGAATGCGGTGCGCCATGTTTCCCCCAGGATGTGGTTTTGCGACGATGTGCGCGCCGTTTACTGGGACCGCCTTTCCGAGGCAAGCGGGGCGGCCGCCGTTCACGCCTTCGCGCTTGGCCGCCGCCGGGCGGAGCGTCCGTACAGCGCAAAATACAGCGGATAAGGCAAAGCGCCGGCAAGCTTGAGCGGCCACGCCATCCGCCTGGGAAAGGCGATCTCAAAGCCGCCGCGTGCGAAGCCGTCGACGATGCGGCGGCTGGCGTCGTCGAGCTCAAGGACCATCCAGGGCGGAAGGCTCAGCCCTGCCGTCAACTCCGTCTTGACGAAGCCGGGGCTGACCAGTTGGACGCGAATATTCACGCGCTTGCCCCACAAGTGCAGCGCCTCGGCAAAAGTCCGCGCCGCGGCCTTGCTGGGGGCGTAGCTGAAATCGCCGGCTATGACGCCGTAGGCCGCGAGTGAAGCCATAACCGCGATCTGCCCTTTTCCGCGCGCTTTCATCGCCGCAAAAACCGGCCCGGCGGCGTTGGCGATCCCCTGCACGTTGACGGCGAAGGTGCGCTGAAATCCCGGCCCGCCAATCGGCTCGCCCCGCTCGGCGTAGCTCCCGCCCGCGTTCAGGAACGCCAGCGCAATCGGCGCCTGCGCCTCAATCGACGCCACGAGCGCCGCCAAGCCGGCGCTGTCGGTGACGTCCGCTGGCGCCGGGGTGATCGAGCCGGCTAAATCGCGCGCCTCCTCGGCGAGCGTCCGCAGAGCGTCCTCGCGACGCGCGGTGGCGAACACGCGCCAACCGCGCCGCGCCAATTCGAGCGCGGTCCCGCGCCCAAGCCCAGAGCTCGCCCCCGTCACCCAGGCCACGCCATCGGCAGGGCTCATCGCTGGCAAACCCATAGCTTATATCCCTAGCGTCAATGCCTCGGGGCGGCGCCGCAAGAGCCAAAGCTTGACGCCGCCCGCGCCCCCGTCTCAAAAGGCGGCCATGGCCGAGCAAACACAAGCCCCGCGCGTCACGCTGATCGACAATTACGACAGCTTCACCTTCAATCTCGTCCATTATCTCGGCGAGTTGGGGGCGGACGTGACGGTCTGGCGCAATGACGAGATCACCGTCGACGATGTGCTCGCAGGCAAGCCCGACGCCATCGTGCTTTCGCCCGGCCCCTGCACGCCTAACGAAGCGGGCATCTGCCTCGAGCTGATGCGCGAGGCGCAGCGCGACAACGCCGATCCTGGGCGTTTGCTTGGGTCACCAGGCCATCGGCAGGTCTACGGCGGCGAGGTCGTGCGCGCGCCCTGCCCGATCACGGCAAGACCTCGCAAGTTTCGCACCGATCGCGCGGGCGTTTTCGCGGCCTCAACGGGCCGTTCGAAGCGACGCGCTATCATTCCCTGATCATCGAGCGCGATCCGCTGCCTGAGACGCTCGAGGTCGAAGGCCGAAACGCGACGACGGCTTGATCATGGCGGCTCTCGCACCGCAAAGATCCGGTGCACGGCGTGCAGTTTCACCCCGAGAGCATCGCCTCGGAGAACGGAAAGCGATCCTGCCCAATTTCCTCGATATTGCGCAGGCCTTCAACGCGCGCCAAGGCGGCCTGACGCAGCATGGACGCCTTCAAGCCGCTCATCGCCAAAATAGCGGCCGGATCGAGACTCTCGCTCGACGAAGCTGAGGCGGCGTTCGACTCCATGCTGTCGGGCGACGTCACGCCAGTCGCAAATGGGCGCGTTTCTGATGGGCCTGAGGGTGCGCGGGGAAAGCGTCGACGAAATCACCGGCGCCGTGACCGCGATGCGCAACCGCATGCTGCGCGTGACGGCGCCGCCGGACGCCATCGACATCGTCGGCACCGGCGGCGACGGTTCCGGCACCTACAACGTATCGACGCTGGCGGCCTTGATCGTCGCCGCATGCGGCGTGCCGGTCGCCAAACACGGCAATCGCGCCGCCTCTTCGCAAGTCCGGCGCGAGCGGACATGCTCGCCGCGCTCGGGGTCGAAATCGGCTTCGCCGGCCGAGGCGTCGAGCGCTGCCTCCGCGAGGCCGGGCATCGGCTTCATGATGGCCCCGGCGCACCATGCGGCGATGCGGCACGTCGGCCCGACCGCGCGTCGAGCTCGGCACCCGGACGATCTTCAATCTGCTCGGGCCGCTCGTCCAATCCGGCCGGGGTGAAGCGCCAGGTCATTGGCGTGTTCTCGGGCGCCTGGCTTGAACCGCTGGCGGAAGTGCTGAAACGCTCGGCACCGAGCGCGTTTGGATCGCGCATGGCGAGGACGGGCTCGACGAGATCACCACGACGGGCGTGACGCGCATCGTGGAATTGAAAGACGGGAAAATCAGCGCCTTCGACGTCTCGCCGGAGGACGCCGGGTTGAAGCGGGCGCACCGGCTGCAGAGCTCAAGGGCGGCGACCCGCAGCACAACGCGGCGGCGCTGCGCGCGGTGCTGGAAGGCGCCCGCAACGCCTTTCGCGACATCGGCGTTTTGAACGCCGCCGCGGCGCTGGTCGTCGCCGGCAAGGCCGACAACATCGCGGCAGGGCGCCGCGCGCGCGCAGGCGGCGCTCGACAGCGGCGCTGCGCTCGGCACCCTGGAAAAGCTCGTCGCGGCGTCGAATGCACTGAGGGCAGCGCGATGAGCCGACATTCTGCAGCAAGATCGAGGCCTACAAGCGGCGCGAAATCGCCGAAGCAAAGGTACGCGTGCCGCGCGGCTCGCTCGAGCGGCTGATCGAGAACAGTCGCCGCCCCGGGGCTTCGCGAAAGCGATCGAGCGCTCGCTGGAATCCGGCCGTTTCGCGCTGGTCGCCGAGATCAAGAAGGCCAGCCCCTCCAAAGGCCTGATCCGTGCCGACTTCGAGCCCGGCGCGCTCGCCAAAGCCTATCAGGCCGGCGGCGCCACCTGCCTCTCCGTGCTGACCGACACGCCGTCGTTTCAGGGCGCCGAGGAGCACCTCAAGAAGGCGCGCGCGGCGACGCCGCTGCCGGTGCTGCGCAAGGACTTTCTCTACGACACCTACCAGGTGCTGGAAGCGCGCGCCTGGGGCGCCGATTGCATCCTCATCATCATGGCCGCGGTGAACGACGAGATCGCGCGCGCGCTCAACAAGGCCGCGCACGATCTCGGTCTCGACGTGCTGACGGAAGTCCATGACGAAGACGAACTCAAGCGCGCCATCGCGCTCGAAGCGCACATGATCGGCATCAACAACCGCAACCTTCACACCTTCGAAACCTCGCTCGAGGTGTGCGAACGGCTGCGCAAGCACATTCCCGACGACCGCATTGTCGTCGGCGAAAGCGGCATCGGCAGCCACGAAGATTGCCAGCGCCTGGCGCGCGCCGGCATCGAAACGTTCTTGGTCGGCGAGTCCTTGATGCGGCAAGACGACGTGAAGACCGCGACCAGGACGCTGCTCACGGGCGCCTGAACCCACCGCCGGAGCCGATCATGGCGTATGCCTACGACAAGGTCGATTATCCGAGCCGGCCCGTTACGCTCTCGCATCCTGCCCATTTGGGCGCGCTCGCTGCGCTCCATGGGCGCAAGGTCGCTCCTTTCGCCACGTCGCGCGTCCTGGAGGTCGGCTGCGGCGAAGGCGTCAATCTCATGAGCATGGCGATGAGCGCGCCCGACGCCGAGTTCGTCGGGATCGATTTGTCCGAAGGCGCCATCAGCGCAGGCCGGCGCCTCGCGCGTGCAGCGGACCTTCCTAACGTGCGGTTGGACGTTGGAGACATCCTGCACATCGACGTCGCTTATGGCCAGTTCGACACCATAATCGCCCATGGCGTCTATACCTGGACTCCGGACTCGGTGCGCGCGGCCCTGCTCCGCCTAGCGTCGTCGCTGCTCAAACCCGATGGGCTCTTTTACGTCAGCTACAATCTGCAGCCGGGATGCCGGGTTCGACAGATGCTCCGCGATGTCTTGAAACACGTCACGCGCGACGCGACTTCCCCTGAGGAGACTCTGGCCCTCGCCGGCGCGGCCCTCAAGTCTTACGAACCGCTTTGGGCGAAAGGCGCTCCGATCGGAGCGGCGTTGGCCAAGGAGGCCCGCATCATGTTGGGCCGCGAGGGAAACGCGCTCTATCACGACGAACTCGCGGATATTTATCGCCTCGATCTCTTCTCCGACGTCGTTGCGGCGGCCAAAGCGGTCGGGCTGGGTTATTTGTGCGATGCGATGCCGCAGGTGAACGCCTGGGCGTTTTTCCCCGAGTCGTCTGAGGCGCCTGCCGCTGGACTAGATCGCCTGGAGATGGAGCAGCGCGAGGACTTCGCTACGATGCGGCAGTTTCGCCGTTCGGTGTTCTGTTTTGGGGGCGCTCTGGCTTGCGATCCCGACCCCAAACGGCTGTCTGGTCTTTGGGCGCGAGGCCAATTCGTGGCGGAGCCGCGGACCGACGGAGGCCGGGACGGCAAGGTGACGTTCCTCGCCGAGAGCGGCGTGCGCCTGACGGTCCGCGACGCGGAATTCATCCAATTTTTCGCCGATCTGGACGAAGCTTGGCCTCGGGCGATTTCGCTCGAAAAAGTCGCCGAGCAGCCGGAGCTCGCCCGTCAGGTGATCAAGTTGGCGATGAACAAGCTGGTCGAACTCGCAACGTTTCCGATACCGCTGTCGAACACGGGCGGCGAAAGGCCGAACGCCAGCCGCCTCGCCCGCGCTCAGATCGCTTCCGGTAGCGCGCGTGTCGCCTCGCTCAGGCACTATTCGATCGCCTTTGACGATCCGCCGAGTCTTGAGTTCATGGCGATGCTCGACGGCACGCGGACGCGGGATGAGCTTGTGGATCACGTCAGTGCCAGCCGAGGCCTGTCGCGGGAAGATGCACGGGAGAAAGTCGACACGGCGATCAAGAGCTTCGCCGGTTACGGGTTGCTGACGGCGTAGTACGCACGCTTCACACCAGGATCATCGGTCATTGCCCCGAAGTCCCACATCCGGGACCAAACCGGAGCGGTCGCCGGCATGGCTGCGGATTACGCGTTGCGGGCGGCGGTCGATGCTGACGTCGACGCCATCTTTGAAGTCTTCAGCCAACCCAATTGCCGCAGCGGCATGTCTGCGGACCCGTTTACTTCGGCCGCAGCGGCGAAAGCCTGGCTCGACCGGATCGGCGACGGCGTCACCAAGACGGTGGCGACGATCAACGACGTCCCCATCGCTCTGGCCATTCTCTTGCGCGGCCCAGACGGGCGCCGACACGTCGCCAGCCTCGCGCTGTTCGTGCACGACGACCACCAAAGGCGCGGCGTCGGAACGCTGTTGATGACGGATCTGCTGACCCGCGCGCGGGCCGACCGGCGGATACGCCGCGCCGAACTCTACGTCGATTGCCTGAATCTTTCGGCCATCGCGCTGTATTTGAAGTTTGGCTTCGTGGTCGAAGGCCGCCACGAAAGCTTCGCCATCTCAGGGGAAACCTATCTCGACATGTATACGATGGCGAAGATTCTCTGAAGCACTCGGCGGCGCTCTTTCCCCTCTCCGCGTCGAAAACGAGGAGAGGGGGAAGAGCGGCGACGCACCTTCGCCCAAATGCCGTCTTCGCGCGGTCGCAATCGTCGTCGCGATTGGACCCGTCCGCCTTGCCTGCGCCTAGGTCTGTTGTCAGAGATCACACGAACGTGAGCGGTCGATTCGTTAGGGTGCCTGCTGATGCCGTCAAAGCTGTTTGCTAGGTTAGCCCTCGCGGGAACGATCGCCTTTGGCGCCCTGCCAGCGTTTGCGCAGGACGCGCCGCAGCGCTTCGCGCTGGTGATCGGCGAAGCCAACTATGCCGGCGGCCCGCTGCAGACGGTCGCCGCCGACGCCACGCTGGTCGCGCAAAGCCTCACCGCCGAAGGCTTTGACGTCTCCGAGTTTCACGATCTCGACCATTCGGGGCTGGCCGACAACACGGCGGCCTTCCTGAATAAGGTGCGCGCGGCGCCGCCGGGCGCGGCGGTCACGGTGTATCTCAGCGGCATCGGCGCCATCGCCGATTGCGACGACGTGCTGCTGCCGGTCGATGCCCACATCGCCAGCCCCGCCGACGTCGCGCGGCAGGGCTTGTCGATGACGAAGCTGATGCGCGACCTCAGCGCGACCTCCAGCCTCGTGCATCTGGTTATGCTCGACGGCGCCCGGCCGGCGCCCCCTGAGGTGAGTTCGATCGCCCTGCCGCGCGGCCTACTGCCGCTGCACGCGCCGCACGCCACGACTTTTGGCCTGTCGGCGGAAATCCACGATTTCGCCACCTCGCCGCAGCCGGGCGACACCAACAGCGCTTATGCCGCATCCTTCGCCAGCGTCGCCCAGCAGCCGCTGACGGATCTCGAGACCACGATGCGCTCGGTGCGCATGGCGACGCACCAGGCGACCGGCGGCGCGCAGACGCCGTGGCAGGACACCAATCCCGACACGCCGAGCTTTTCGCTGGCCCTCAACGTTGACCCGCAGCAGGCCCAGGGCGTTGCGGAAACCCTACCCAATTCGACCTCGCCGATCGGCAAGCTCAGCGCCGACGACGCCTATTTGGCCGTCATCTGGCGCAATTCGATTCCTGACTACCAGGCCTATCTCGACGCCTTCAAAGCCACAGCGCCGAGTGAGTTGCTGTCGCGTATCCGCACGCTGCTGGAGCTGCTGAAGACGCCCAATCCTTCGTGTGAGGCCGCCGCCGCGCCGCCCCCGCCACCGCGCAGGATCGTTGCTGGACCGCTCTGCCCCGAGGGTTTCGTCCCGGAGGATGGCTATAACGGCGCTTATTGCGCCCCGATCAATCCGCCGCCGCAGCTTGTCTGCCCGCCGGGCCTCGTGCGGGTCGACGGCGTCGACGGTTTTGGCTGCGCGCCGATCGAACCTCCGCAAGTGCTCGATTGCCCCGTGGGATTCCGCGTCTACGGCGATCGCGACCGCCTGCGCCGGCTCGGCCTCTCCGCCTATTGCGAGCCGGAACAACCGCCGCCGTTCCTCTGCCCGCCGGGCCTGCACGTGGCGTTCCACAATGGCGGCCAGTTCTGCGTGCGCAACGGCCCGCCGCCGCCGCTCTGCCCGCCGGAAATGCACCCAATCTGGGACGGTGAGGGCGCCTATCAGTGCTACCCCAATCCGACGGGCGACCCCATTATGTGCCAGGGCGGGCGGCCCCAGTGGAATTTCGACCACTGGATCTGCGTCAACGCTCCCGGCCGCCACGCCGATTTCTGCCGTCCGGGCGAGATCGAGATGTGGCAGGAAGGCCGCGCGATCTGCGCGCCGCCGCCGCCTCCGCCGTCGCTGTGCCCGCCCGGCTATTTCGTGGTTGGCGGTTCGTGCGTCGCCGACATCCTGCCTGGGATCGCCATAGGCGTCGGCATCGGCGCGGCGATCGGCATCGGTAACCACGGCGGCCACGGTGGCCCGCCTGACGGCGTCTGCCCTCCCGGCCAGCCGCGCGTGAATGGCCATTGCGTCTTCCCGCCGGGAGCTGGTGGACCAGGAGCTGGCGGACCTGGCGGTGGCGGACCTGGCGGCGGTCCAGGAGGCGGTCCGCGGCCGCCGGGACCTGGCGCTGGCAACGGCCCCGGCCCGCAAGGCGGCGCATGCCCGGCCGGCGCGGTCGTCGTTAACGGTCATTGCATGCCGCAACCCGGCCCTGGCGGCGCGCATCCGCCGGGAGGCAATGGTCAACCCCCGCAAGGCGGCGGTGCGCCCTGCGCGGCGGGCCAGATCGTCGTCAACGGCCGCTGCGTGCCGCAGCCGGGCCCGGGCGGCGCGCATCCGCCAGGCGGAGCTCCGGCCTGCGCGGCCGGGCAGATCGTGGTGAACGGCCAGTGTGTCGCACAGCCCGGTCCGGCGGCGACGCCGCAGCCCACTCCAACCGTGCCGGCCCAGCCGACGCCGCCCGCCACGCCGCTGGCTACGCGCACCCTGCCGGCCCATCCGTCGCCGCCTGCCACGCCGCAACCGACGCCCCCCGCGGGCAACGGTCACGGCCAGCCCGGCTCCGGCGGGACGCCGCAGCCTACGCCGAGCTTGCCGGCGCAACCGACGCCGCAGGCTACGCCCACGGCGCCCGCCCATCCGACGCCGCCGGCCACGCCGCAGCCGACGCCGCCCGCGGGCAATGGCCATGGCCAGCCGGGGCCCGGCGCGACGCCGCAGCCGACGCCGCCCGCACCCTCGCGGCCGACGCCTCCTGCGGGCAACGGCCAGGGGCCGGGCGCGACGCCGCACCCGACGCCAGCGGTACCGGTGCAGCCGACGCCTCCTCCGGGTGGACAGGGCCATCAGGGCGAACCTGTCTGTCCAGACGGCCGACTGCCCATAGCCGGCCATTGCGGTCCGCAACCCGGTCCGGCGGCGCCAAAGCCGTTGCCAACGGTCCCGGCGCAGCCAAAGCCGTTGCCTGTGCCGACCTTGGCGCCCAAGCCGCCACCGCCGCTGGTGCCCCCACCGCCACCGCCACCGCCGAAGGCCCCCCCGCCGCCGCCTCCACCCCCGCCGCCCAAAGCGCCACCGCCTGCGCCCCCGCCCAAGCTTGCGCCGCCCCCGCCGCCTCAGCCTGCTCTGCCGCGTCCTGAGCCGCCGCGGCCGGCGCCTCCGCCGCCGCCACCGCCTCCCCCAAAGGCGGTTGCCCCTCCGCCGCCGCCCCCTCCGCCACCGCCACCGGCCGCGCACGGCCGGCCCGGCTGTCCGAACCCAAAGGACCCGGCCTGCCCACGCTAAAGCGGACGGTGAAACTTTTCGCTTTACATTTTTCAGAAATTATGCTCTGATGCCTTTTTATGGGGTTCGCGATCTCGTCGCGGCCCCCTCGGGAAACCGGGTAAAAAGAAAAAAGTGCGATTTTACGCGTAACGCATTGATGTTATTGAATGTATGTTCTTAATTAAGGTCGTTTCGGCGCTAATAAGCGTCGTTTTGGTCCTTAATTAGGGTCCAACGGGCCTTAACGGGCCAGACGAACAGCACGTTGCGTCATTCTATTTCTCGAAACCTCAACCCGGCGCATTGCCAGCGGCGCCGAAGCCTGCTTTGACGCGAGAGGCGGAGCGTTGGTCATGGCGGAACTCACCCATATCGGCGGCGACGGCGCGGCGCGGATGGTCGATGTCGGCGACAAGCCGCAGACCGCGCGCGTCGCCATCGCCGAGGGCCGCGTCGTGATGGCCGCGGAGACGCTGCGCGTCATCCTCGAGGGCGACGCCAAGAAGGGCGACGTGATCGGCGTGGCGCGCGTCGCCGGCATCATGGCGGCCAAGCGGACGTCCGAACTGATCCCGCTCTGCCACCCCATCGCGCTCGACAAGGTGACCGTCGACATTGCGCCCTTGTCGACCCCACCCGGGCTCACCGTCCGAGCCGAAGCCTCGACCACCGGCCGCACCGGCGTCGAGATGGAAGCGCTCACGGCGGTCAGCGTCGCCTGCCTTACGATTTACGACATGGCGAAAGCGATTGACCGCGGCATGCGCATCGAAAGCGTGCGCCTGATCGAAAAGCGCGGCGGCAAATCTGGCCTCTGGCGGGCGGAATAGCCATGCCGGGCCTGCTTAGCGTCGAGGACGCCCTCGCCAGACTTTTGGCCTCCGTCGCCGCGCCGACCGAGGTGGAGCGCGTTGCGGTGGGCGACGCCATCGGCCGCACTCTGGCCGAGGACGTTCTTGCGCTGCGGACCCAGCCGCCGTGGGATAATTCTGCGATGGACGGCTATGCCGTCCTCAGCGCAGACGTGCGCGACGGGGCGAAGCTCCAGGTGATCGGCGAATCCGCGGCAGGCCGCGCCTTCGCGGGCACGCTCGGCTCCGGCCAAGCCGTGCGCATTTTCACCGGCGCGCCGATGCCCGAGGGCGCCGACGCCGTGCTGATGCAGGAGGATGCAGAGCGGCAAGCCGATACCCTGCTCTGCCGCGCCTCCGTCGCGCCCGCCGAGAACCTGCGCCGCGCCGGCATCGATTTTCGCGAGGGCGCGACGCTGCTGAAGGCCGACACCCGCCTCAGCCCCCGCGCCGTCGCGCTGGCGGCGGCGGCCAATCATCCCACGCTTAAGGTGCGGCGGGCGCCGACAGTCGCGGTGCTGGCGACGGGCGACGAGCTCGTGCTGCCCGGCGCGCCGATGGCCCCGGCGCAGATCGTCTCCTCCAACAACTTTGTCATCAAGGGCATCGTGGAGGCGGCGGGTGGCGTCGCCGTCGATCTCGGCATCGCGCCGGACAAGCGCGACGAACTTGCGGCCTTCATGGCGCGCGGCGCCGGCGCGGATGTGCTGGTGACGCTAGGGGGCGCCTCGGTCGGCGACTACGATCTCGTGCAGGAGGTGCTGAAGGGCGAAGGCCTAGCGCTCGATTTCTGGCGCATCGCCATGCGCCCGGGCAAGCCGCTGATGCTCGGCCGGCTGAAGGGGCAGATCGTGCTGGGGCTGCCCGGCAATCCGGCGTCGTCGTTCGTCTGCGCGTTGCTGTTTCTGCGTCCGTTGTTGCGCGCTTTGGTTGGCGATTCCACGGCTGCCGCCGATCCGAGCGTGCCGGCCTATCTTCGGCGCGGACGCGCCGGCCAACAGGGTGCGGCAGGATTACGTGCGCGTGACTCTGCGCAGGCGCGTGGACGGCGCGCTCGAGGCGGAGGCGGCCGGCAATCAGGACTCTTCGCTGGTCGGTGTGATGGCGCGGGCCGACGGGCTGATGGTTCGCGCGCCAAACGCCCCAGCGGCTCGCAAAGGCGAGCCGTGCCGGGTGATTCCGCTGGCGCCGTTGGGCGCTTAGAGGCTGCGAGGGAAGGTGGCCGAGGCCGGACGAGGGGTTGCTTCCGCGAGGCCCGCAAGTACGCGATTTTTACCCAAGTCGCTGCAGGGCAATTTCACGGCCGATATGGCGCCTAGTCGACCCGACCCCTCATCCGGCGCTACGCGCCACCTTCTCCCGCAAGGGGAGAAGGGATGCGGCGGCTGACCGAGCGGCGAGATGTCTGCAGGGTCCGTGCGACCTCGGCGAGAGCCCATGGATAAAGCTTGTGCTCCTCTGCCAGCACCCGCTCCGCAAGCCGATGCACGTCGTCGCCCGCCAGCACAGGCACGCGGGCTTGCGCGATGATCTCGCCGGCGTCGAGTTCGGCGGAGACGAAGTGGACAGTGCAGCCGTGCTCGCTCTTCCCCGCGGCGAGCGCGCGTTCGTGAGTGTCGAGACCCTTGAACTCAGGCAGCAGCGAGGGGTGGATGTTGATCATCCGGCCCTTCCCACTTCGCCACGAACGCCGGCGTCAGAATGCGCATGAAGCCGGCGAGCGCGACAAGTTCGATTTCGTGCGCGCGCAAGAGAACATCGATCGCAGCATCGACCTCCTCGCGCGCGCGGCCCTTGGAGGGGACGAGCGCCGTGGCGACGCCATGCGCTTCAGCGAATTCGAGCCCGCCTGCGTCGGCGCGGTTGGACAGAACCAATGCAATCTCAGCGGGATATTCGAGAGCCTTCGCAGCTTCTATGAGCGCGGCCATGTTCGACCCGCGCCCTGAGATCAGGACGGCGGTTTTGACTTTGCCGCTCAAAGCTTCAATTCGCCGCGCGCGACTACGGCGGCGCCGTTACGCTGCATCAAACGACCGACAAGTCTGGGGCTTAGACCCTGGCTTTCAAGCGCCACCATCGCTTCGGCTTCGCTCGTCTTGGGAGGCGTAAACGACCATGCCGACGCCGCAGTTGAACGTGCGCAGCATTTCGCTCGCTGCGACGCCGCCGGCCTTGGCGAGCCAGCCGAACACCGGCGGCGGCGACAGGGCGTCAAGATCGAGATCGACGGCGAGATGATCCGGCAGCACGCGCGGCAGATTGTCGGGAAAGCCGCCGCCGGTGACATGCGCCAGCGCGAGGATGCCGGGGCACGCCTTCAGCGCCGCCAGCAGCGGTTTCACGTAAAGCCTCGTCGGCGTCAGCAGCGCCTCGGCGAGGCTCTTGCCCGCGGCGAAGGGCGCAGGCGCGTCCCATTTCAAGCCGGTCCCAGCGACGATCCTGCGCACCAGCGAAAAGCCGTTGGAATGCACGCCGGAGGATGGCAGGCCGATCACCGCGTCGCCGCTCTTGAGGCCCGGCCGCGGCAGCAGGCCGCCGCGCTCGGCGGCGCCGACGGCGAAGCCCGCAAGGTCGAAATCACCTTTGGCGTAGAGCCCCGGCATTTCCGCCGTCTCGCCGCCGATCAGGGCGCAGCCGGATTCGACGCACGCCTTTGCGATGCCGGCGACGATCGCCGCGCCCTGCTCCACTTCCAGTTTGCCGGTCGCGAAGTAGTCGAGGAACAGGAGCGGCTCCGCGCCCTGCACGATGATATCGTTCACGCACATCGCGACGAGATCGATGCCGATGGTGTCGAACAGCCCGCTCTCGATGGCGATCTTCACTTTGGTGCCGACGCCGTCGTTCGCCGCAACCAGGATCGGATCGCGAAAGCCCGCGGCCTTCAGGTCAAACAGCCCGCCGAAGCCGCCGATCTCGCCGTCCGCTCCCGGCCGGCGCGTAGCGCGGGTCAGCGGCTTGATGCGCTCGACAAGCGCATTGCCCGCGTCAATATCGACGCCGGCGTCGGCGTAAGTGAGGGAATTGGACAAGGGCTCGTCTCGGCTCGGGTTTTGGGGGAAGGCGCTAGCATTGCTTTGGCCGCCGCGTAAGGGTCAGGCTCTCGGCGGCGCCAGTTCGCCGATGACAAAGGCCGCGGTTTTCATCTCGAGAAACCGGTTTTCGCGCCGCGCCGTCGCCTCGTCGTCCTCGCCCCAGGCGGCGATCTGGTGGTCTTCGTCGATATGCGCCAGCCGCCACACCTCGGCGGCTTCGAAGCGGCGTCGCCAAAGCCCCAGCCCGAGCAGCGCGGAGCTGGTCAACGTAACCGCCACTTGAAGGGCGGCGAGCGCCAGCGGTGCATCGATCCCGGCGAACGCCTCATCGACCCGCGCCAGCGTCTCTCGAGACTGCCTTAACGGCATGATCCCGATGCCCAGCTTGAATCTCGCGCCCAACTCCTGCTCGGCGAAAGCGAGTACCGGCGCAAAGCCTGCCTCCTGCGCCGCCATCAGCGCCTCGGGCTCCTCGGCGCGAAAGCAGGCCAGATCGCTGTCCGCATAGGCCGCCACCGCAGCGCGCGTTTCGGCCATCGTGTCGGCGACGCCGTCGATCGCCGCATTGGCGAGCCGCGTCAAAGGCATGTGCGCGGGTTTGATCAGCTCATTTTGCGTCGCCCATTCCTCCGCCAGGCCTTTCGTCAAAGCCTGGGAAGAGGTCGCAAGCGCTCGCTTTTTCGGCGTATGCGCCCGGCGGCCATCCAATGTGAGCGCGAACCCCTCGGGCCCCTCGACAACGCCAACCTCTTTGTAAAATCGCTTGATCGTCGGCGCCCGCATGCTCTCCTGCGCGGCGCGCATGGCGCGCGCGTCTAACATCGCGCCTCACTCATCGGGAGCTTCCTCGATCGGATCGTAGCTAGAGACGTCAAACCCGAACATCGCGAACGACTTGGCCATATGCTCCGGCAGCGGCGCGCTGACGTCGATCATGCCGCCCTTGGGATGCGGAAGCACCAGCCGCCGCGCCAGCAGATGCAATTTGTGCTCGACGCCCGGCGGCACAGCGCGGAGCGGGTCGGTCCGCGCAGGGTCGTTGTCCGGCCGCCGCCCGTACTTGGGGTCGCCAATGATGGGATGGCCGATCGCCTCGCAATGCGCGCGCAATTGGTGCGTCCGCCCGGTGATCGGGCGCAGCGACAGCCACGCGAGCCGCGGGGGCACCCTGTCGACCGTCGCGTAAAGCGACAGCGAATGGCGCCCCTCCGGATCGCCATGCTTGGCGACGCGCATCCGCTCGAGATCGTCGCGCTTGCCGGCGGGCGGTTTTGCCCCGCGGGCCTCGCCCATCCCCTCGCCCTTGGCCAGAAACAGCGAAATCCGCCCCTGCGCCGGCTTGGGGACGCCTTCGACCAGCGCCCAGTAGATTTTCTTGGCGCCGCGCGAGCGAAACGTCTCGCCCAAATCCGCCGCGATTTTCCGGCTCTTGGCCACCAGCAGCACGCCCGAAGTGTCGCGGTCGAGCCGATGCACCAACACCGGCCGTTCGCCGTCGTCAGCCGCCAACCCCTGCAGCAGCCCATCGACGTGCCGCGTGGTGCCGGAGCCGCCCTGCACCGCCAAGCCGTAAGGCTTGTTGAGCACCATGAGAAACTTGTCCTCGAACAAGGTCATGGCGGCGATCTCGTCAGCCGCTTTCTTGTCGTGGGCGCGTTTGATGGCGGGGGCCGGTGCCAGCGTGAACGGCGGCACGCGCACGCTTTCCCCTTGCGCTAGGCGCGTCGCCCCCTCCGCACGCTTGCCGCCGACGCGCACCTGGCCAGTGCGGACGATCTTGTTGATATGGCCCAGCGGCAGCGTGGGAAACTTCCGCTTTAGCCATTTGTCGAGCCGCAGGCCGGCATCGGCCTCGGAGATCTCAAATGTCTGCACCGCCCCGGTCATGACAGCGCCCGCATCAAGCCAAGACCGATGAACAGGCTGATCAGCCCGATCGCCACCGAGCCGATGACATACAAGGCCGCGGCGCCGATCTGGCCGCGCTCAATCAACGTCACCGAATCCAGCGAGAACGTCGAGAAGGTGGTGTAGCCGCCGAGCACGCCCGTGGCGAGGAACAACCGCAGCCATTGCGGCCACGACTTATCGGTGAAGAAGGCCAGCCAGCCGACCAGCAGCCCCATCGCAAGCGAGCCCGTCACGTTGATTATGAACGTGCTCCAGGGAAAGTCGTTGCCCCACAGGCTCGGACCCCAGACGTTCAGGAGGTGGCGAAAGCCGCCCCCCAGGCCGGCGCCGATGAAAACGATAAGCAAGGCTTGCATGGCGCCGCTATAGACGAGCGGCGCCCTTGCAGCAAAGCTATGGGCCGCCGGCCCGCCCCTCAGTGCGCGGCGGCGAGCGCTCCCTCCTTGGCGGCGATATCGGCTTGCCGCTTGGCGATGGCCTCCGCGGTGACCGGCGGCCCCTGGAAACGGCGGTTCTCCACAGCGAACCAAAGGATGCCCAAGATCACGTAGAAGCCGACCGTATAGTACCAGAGGCCCGGGACGAACGGCGAACCGGCGACGGGCGGATTGGCCTTAGGATCGGCGGCGACCGCGGCGATCGACGGCACGAAGGCGTGGCCGCCGATGATGATGAGCACAATGCCGATCGCGGTAATGACCGCGAAGGGTTTTGAGAGCGCCCCGAGCCGGAACGTGCCGAAATTCGTCCAGCTCTTGCCTTCAGCGAACAGGCCCGCGATCACCGGCATCGCATAGGACATGTAGAGATACATCGCGCTGCCGGTGGAGAGCGCCGCGAACGCGTTAAGCGGCGTCGTGACGATCGTCAGGACGACCCCGGCGATCGAGACGAACCAAATCGCCGCCGCCGGCGTGGTAAAGCGCGGGCTCACCGAACTCAGCCATCGCGACCCCGGCAGCCCGCCGTCGCGCGCGAACGCGTAAACCATGCGCGAGGCCGAGGTCATGCCGGCCAGTGCGCAAAGGAAGTTGATGACGATCAACAGCACCGCGACGACCTTGCCTAGGAAAGTCGGCATGATCAGCGTGTTGAACAGCACGGAAAACGAGCCCGCGCCGAGGATCGCCATGTCGGCCGGCTTTGGGCCGCCCGGAATCGCTGCCAGCGCCTTCATCGCGTCGGCGCTGAGGGCCGTCTGTTTCGGATCGGCCGCCAGCGCGGCGTAGACCGCCGGCAGCGCGATCACCATGGCCAGCGCCAGCACGAAGCCGAACACCAGCGACCAGAACACCGAATGCATCATGCCGCTGTGCACGGTGCCGCGGGCGTTGTTGGTCTCCTCCGCGACATGCGCCGACGCGTCAAAGCCGGTGATGGTGAACAAGGGGTAGAGCATGCCCATCAGGATCGCGAGCACGATACCGGAGGCCGGCGCGACGCCCCCGCCAGGATCGCCTGTGGTGTTCGCAAACTGGAAAGCGCCCGCGAAACTCAGGTGCGGATTGGCCACCACCAGCATGATCACGAAGAGGATTGTTACGCCGAAGATCAGATAGCCCGCCCAATCGAGCAACGTGGTCGAGACCTTCAGCGCGAAATGGCCGAGCAGCGCCTGCGCCAGCGCCAGACCGCCAACCCACAACGCCTGCGTGTTGATGTAGACGCTGCTGTCGTCCCAATGCGACACGTCCCAGCCCAAAATGCCGCCAAACAGCAGGTCGCGGATGAAGCCGTAGCAAATGACGTTCACCGCAGGGATGACGAACAATAGGCCCAGCAGGTTGGTCAGCGCCGTCAGCCACCCCCACAACCGGCCGCCGAGGATGGATGACCAGTGATAGAGGCTGCCCGCGGTCGGGTACGCCGAGGCGATCTGTCCAAGCGAGGCCGAGACGAGGAGCGCGAAGACGCCGCCGATGATCCAGCCGATGGTCGCTCCCCAGGGACCGGTCGTCGACATCGCGACATTGAAGGACGCGAGGCCCCCAGACAGAACGCAGATCAACGCGAAAGAAATCGCAAAATTTTGAAACGGGCCCATGCGGCGGTTAAGCTCTTGGGCGTACCCCATCGCGTGCAGTGTCTTGACGTCTTCGCTCGCCGATTTCGGCGCTTGGCTCGAACTCATGCCTGGCCCCCGCTGCGTGCCGCCGCGTTTGATTTACGCGGTCAGAAACGGAATGTGCGCTCAATGCCAGCGTTAGGCAATTGGTAACCAAACGGGATCCGGCCGACATGACCGCGCCATGACGCGCCGCTCGCAACGCACGGGCGAATTCGCCAGTCTTATCTGCGACCTCCTCTCCGCGTTTGAACGGAGAGAAGGCGCAGCAGCCGCTAAGCGGCGGCGATGTAGGATTTCAGCTCTTCGCTTTCGTGCGCCAGCTTGTCGATCTCGCGCTTGACGACGTCGCCGATCGAAACGATCCCCGCGAGCTTACCGTCTTGCATGACCGGCACGTGGCGAAACCGACCGGCGGTCATGCGGGCCATGACGTCCTCGAGGGACGCCTCTTCGGTCACGCACTGCACTTTTTCGGTCATGAACTGCGTCACCGGCGCGTCGAGCGCGGTGACGCCTTCGCGTGCGAGCGCGCGGATAATGTCGCGCTCGGACAATATGCCTAAAACCTCACGCGCGTCGTTGGAGACGACCACTGCGCCCACGCCCCGCGCCGCAAGCAACAGCACAATGTCGCGTAAAGTGTTCCTGGTTTGAACAGTGAGAACGTCGCGACCCTTATCGCGCAAAATAGCGGCGACGGTCATGGCAACCTCCCTCGCTACGGAGCTTTCGCCCACTGCGCAGCATTGTGCGCCCGGGTTAGCGCCCGCGCAAGCTGGTAGTTTTCACAGGCACCGGCCCGTTAGCGCTGACGTTGCGTCTCAATGCGGGCGAGCGGAGGCGAGCATTCCCAGCAATTCCCGATGCATCGCCTCGTTGCCGCAGGCGATGGAGCCGGTCTGCAAAAAGTCGGGCGCGCCGTCGGCGTCGCTGACGAAGCCGCCGGCTTCTTTGACCAGCAATGCGCCGGCCGCGATGTCCCAGGAATTGAGGCCGCGCTCCCAAAACGCGTCCAAACGGCCCGCGGCGACATAGGCAAGATCGAGCGCCGCCGAACCCATGCGCCGGAGGTTGACCACCTTGCTCATCGCCACCGCAAGCTCCGCCTTGAACAACGGATGCTCCTTCGCCTTGCCTAGGTGCGGCATGCCGCAGCCGAACAAAGCGAGCGAAGGATCGCGGCAATTGGCGACGCGCAGCCGCCGATTGCTCGAAAACGCGCCCTGCCCTTTTTCCGAAACATACATTTCATCGTTCGCCGGATTGAAGACGATGCCGGCGACGATTTGGCCTTCGCGCTCCAGGGCGACGGAGATGGCGAATTGCGGGATCGCGTGCAAAAAGTTGGTGGTGCCGTCGAGCGGATCGATGTGCCAGGTGTGGGTCTTGTCGGCGCCTTCGACGCGGCCGCTTTCCTCCATCACGAAGCCGTAGCCAGGCCGCGCTTTGGAAAGCTCCTCGAATAGCACTTTCTCGGCTCGCTTGTCGGCCATGGAGACGAAGTCGCCGGTTCCCTTCATCGAGACGACCAGGTTCTCGACTTCGCCGAAGTCGCGCTTGAGCCCGCGCGCGGCCTTGACCACGGCGGCGGTCATCACAGTCATCAGGGCGGAACGGATCATAGGGCGTCGGGCTCGTGTCGAAGTTTTGGGGAAAGGCCCCCGCGTCTAGGCGAAGTCCGGCGCCGCCGCAAACCTTTCCCTTGCGGAGGGGATTTTTTGCCGTCATTGGCGGGGAACGCGGGTCGAGGCTCCATGCTGCAAGATATCGAAATCGCGCGCGCGGCGCGCCTGAAGCCGATCGGCGCCGTCGCGAACGCCCTTGGCGTGCCGAACGATGCGCTGATCCCCTATGGCAAGCATATCGCCAAGATCGAGGCGCCGTACCTTAAATCCCTGGAGAACAGGCCCGACGGCAAGCTTGTGCTGGTCACCGCGATCAGTCCGACCCCGGCCGGCGAAGGCAAGACCACGACCACGGTGGGGTTGGCGGACGCCCTGACCCGCATCGGCAAGAAGACCATGATCTGCCTGCGCGAGCCGTCGCTCGGCCCGTGCTTCGGTGTGAAGGGCGGCGCAGCTGGGGGCGGCTACGCGCAGGTCGCGCCGATGGAGGCGATCAATCTGCACTTCACCGGCGATTTTCACGCCATCACGTCGGCGCACAACCTGCTCGCGGCGATGCTCGACAACCACGTCCACTGGGGCAATGCGCTCGGCTTCGACACGCGCCGCATCGCCTGGAAGCGGGCGCTCGACATGAACGACCGCGCGCTGCGCGATATCGTCGTCGGCCTGGGTGGCCCCGCCAACGGCTTTTCGCGGCAAGACGGCTTTGACATCACGGTGGCTTCCGAGGTGATGGCGGCGTTCTGCCTGGCCGCCGACCTCGACGATCTCGAAGGGCGGCTATCGCGCATGGTGGTCGGCGCGACGTACGGCAAAACGCCGATCTGCGGCGGCGGCGTTGCAGGCGCCGGGCGCCATGACGGTGCTGCTCAAGGACGCCCTGCAGCCCAACCTGGTGCAGAGCCTGGAGGGCACGCCCGCCTTCGTCCACGGCGGCCCGTTCGCCAACATCGCCCACGGCTGCAATTCGCTGGTCGCCACGCGCGCCGGCGCTGAAGCTCGCCGACATTGTCGTCACCGAGGCGGGCTTTGGCGCGGATCTCGGCGCCGAGAAGTTCTTCGACATCAAGTGCCGTCTAGGCGGGCCTGAAGCCCGACGCCGTCGTGATCGTCGCCACGGTGCGCGCGCTGAAAATGCATGGCGGCGTCGACAAGGCGGCGCTGGGTCAGGAAGATTTGCCGGCGCTCGAAAAGGGCGTCGCCAATCTCAAGCGCCACGTCGAGAACGTCGGCAAGTTTGGCGTGCCCGTCGTCGTCGGCCTCAACCGCTTCACTTCGGACACGCAAGCGGAACTCGACCTTGTCATTGGCGAGGCGCGCGCATTGGGCGTCGAGGCTTACGTCTGCGACCATTGGGCGCGCGGCGGCGCGGGCGCCGAGGATCTTGCTCGGGCCGTGCACCAGCTTGCGCACTCGGGCCGCGCCGCGTTCAAGCCGCTCTATCCAGACGCGATGCCGCTGGTTGAGAAGCTGCGTACCGCTGGCCCGCGAAATCTACCGCGCCGACGACATCCGGCATCGAGGCCGCGCAGTGCCGCGCAATTCGCCGACCTGGAAGCGCGCGGCTTTGGCCACCTGCCGATCTGCGTCGCCAAAACCCAATATTCCTTCTCGGCCGACCCAAAGCTGTTGGGGGCGCCGACCGGCTACGTGATGCCGGTGAAGTCGGTGTCGTTGCGCGCCGGCGCCGGCTTCATCGTCGTCGCCATGGGCGACATTTCCAGCATGCCCGGCCTGCCGCGCAGCCCAGCGGCAGAGCGGATCAGGCTGAGGAACGGCGTCGTGGAGGGCCTGTTTTGACGCGACCGCCTTCCCCAGCTGCGCTGGAGAAGGACGGCCCGTCACACAATTGTCATCTCGCCCGTGTGCGAGGGCCCTAGATCAGGCGCCCTTGAGCGGATTCGCCGCTCCGTTCTTAGGATTTCGCTCTATGAACTACTTCCAGCGCTTCACCTTCCTGTTCTCGGCGCCGAATTTCGACGCCGACGATCTCGAAGGCATGCGCGTCGACCAGATCGTCTCCGCGATCGAGCAGATGGGCTTTCAGGTCGTGCGCGCGCGCCGCGTCGACGACGCCGAGATCGCCGTGCAGACGGACGCGGCGATCGGCTGCATGGTGGTCGACTGGGGCAAGAAAGGCATCGAGGGCAAAGCCGCTTCGCTTATCGGCCTGATGCGCAAGCGCGGCCTCGACATGCCGATCGTCATCATGGTGCGCGGCAAGCGGTTCGAGGACATCCCCGTCGAAGTGCTCGACTACATCGACGGCTATATCTTCCTCGCCGAGGAGACGCCGGAGTTCATCGCCAAAAACCTGGTCTCGCGGCTCAAGCAATATGCCGAGACGCTGAAAACGCCGTTCTTCGGCGCGCTGGTCGACTACGCCGAGGAAGGCAACCAACTCTGGACCTGTCCCGGCCACAACGGCGGCATTTTTTACAATCGCAGCCCGATCGGCCGCATCTTCATCGAGCATCTCGGCGACGCGATCTTTCGCGACGATCTCGACAATTCGGTGCTCGAACTTGGCGACCTGCTGACGCACGAGGGCCCGGCGCTGCAGGCGCAAAAGGAGGCCGCCGCCATCTTCGGCGCGGAGAAGACCTACTTCGTGCTCAACGGCACGTCGTCGTCGAACAAGATCGTCCTCAACAACCTCATCGCCGAGGACGACATCGTGCTGTTCGACCGCAACAACCACAAGGCGGCGCATCATGGCGCGCTGCTGATGGCGGGCGGCATTCCGATTTTCATGTCGACCGATCGCAACCCGCACGGCCTGATCGGCCCGATCCGCCCCGACGCTTTCGACGAAACCGCTCTGCGCGAGCGCATCCGCGACAACCCACTGATCAAGGATCCCGACGCCTGGAAGCGCGAACGTCCGTTCCGCGCCGCGGTGGTGGAACAATGCACCTACGACGGCACGATCATCGACGCCGAGCGCGTCATCCAGCGCATCGGGCATCTCTGCGACTACGTCGTGTTCGACGAGGCCTGGGCGGGCTTCATGAAGTTCCACCCCCTCTATGAACGCCGCTTCGCCATGGGGCTCAAGGGGCTCTCCGAGACTTCGCCGGGCATCATCGCCACGCAGTCGACGCACAAGCAACTCGCGAGCTTTTCGCAGGCCTCGCAGATCCACATCCGCGACCGCCACATCAAAGGCCAGCGGCGGCGCGTCGAGCACCGGCGCTTCAACGAAGGTTTTATGCAGCACGCCTCGACTTCGCCCTTTTATCCGCTGTTCGCCTCGCTCGATGTCGGCGCGCAGATGATGAAGGGCCGCTCGGGCGAAGTGCTTTGGGACGACACGCTGCGGCTCGGCGTCGAGCTGAGGAAGAAGCTGCGCGCCATCAAGCGCGAGTTCGAGGAACGCGAGAAGGATCCGGCGCGGCGCTGGTTCTTCGATCCGTTCGTGCCCGACCACGCTTCCGGTCGTGTTCCGCCGCGTGCTTGAACAAACATCTGAGCCTGTTGCAAAGCCGGACTCCGCTGTGCAAAGTCTTGAAAGTCCCCAAGAAGCCTTCCTGATGTTGCTGTAGAATCAATAAAAGGAGCGAACAACTGGACGCCCCCTCTGACAGACAAACGCTATCCTACATCCACATTAGAATCAATCTTTGCCGGGGATAGCTCCTAAGGGGCTGCTTAAGTTCGGTAGCATGGTAAGCGTCTATAAGTCTGCTCTCTGCTCTTTCAAGACCTCATCCATCGGGATGATTTAATGCAGTATCGTTAAATCATACCACGGTATTACAGCAACACAAAACCGCTTTACATACCTTATTCCAATTGCTGCTCAATGAACCAGCGACCCTCTGCATTGAAATCATTCACCTAGAATGGCCTGCCGCGAGTGCCGGACTTTCACTGTAAGTATGTCACAACTTTATGCTCATGACGCAATGCGTTGCACACCAGCCAGAAGAGAAGTTTCTGACATTGCACAGAAGTCGGCTAAACGTGTAAAAGAGTTTGGGCTGATCGAAGCAAGAGTTGAAGATGCCATTTACGGACCCCTACAAGACAGCCTTATTCTCCTTCCTGTCAAGAGATTGTAACCTCAACCCGACGTTCTACTTCCAACCCTTTGCCTACATTCCCAAACATCTCTGCGACTTCCTTACCATCGACGCCAGCTCCCACAGCATCCCCAAG
>CAVSSV010000028.1:0-16982 GCA_963730695.1 uncultured Pseudomonadota bacterium | reverse complement strand
AGAGTGTGTTTTCCGCCGTGGCTTTTGGGAGCAAAGCGAGGTGCTCACAATGTTCCCGTTAAAACTCGACCTCGAGCTCTTCGATTTCCTCTTTCTCGGCCTTTGCGGCTTCGACCCATTCGGCCATCGCGGGCAACGCCCAAATCCGGTCGGCATAGGCCTGCAGCTTGGGTTCGAGCGCCACGTCATAGGTGCGCAGGCGGCTGACGACCGGCGCATACATCGCGTCGGCGACCGAAACCTTTCCGAACAGGAACGGGCCGCCGTATTGATCGAGGCATTCGTTCCAAATGGTGGTGATACGGTCGATGTCGGCCTTCGCCTTCGACCAGACTTTGAAGCGCGGGAAATGCGCTTTGATGTTCATCGGCAGGGCCTGCCGCAGCGAGACGAAGCCGGAGTGCATCTCCCCACACACTGAGCGGCAATGGGCGCGGCGTGCCTCGTCTTTAGGCAACAAGTCCGCCTCTGGCGCGATTTCGTGCAGGAACTCGGCGATCGCCAGCGTGTCCCACACCCGGATGCGGTTATAGGTGAGGCAGGGGACCAGGATCGACGGCGACAGCAGAAGGATCTCTGCGCGCGCGTCGGCGTCGTTGGGAGCCACGACCACTTCGTCGAATTCGACGCCCGCGAGCTTGGCCATCAGCCAACCGCGGAGCGACCATGAGGAATAGTTCTTGCTGCTGATCGATAAAGTCGGGCGCGCCATCGGAAGACCACTGATCGCCCGGCGCGGAATCGCGGCAGACACGGGAAAACCTAGCAAACCTCGTGCCATGGCATGTCGCTTGCTTGCCGGATCGGCAAATCGGGCAGGCCTTTGAATGATGTATAACGCTTACCAGACGGCAGCGGACGCTGGGGACCGCGTGCGTCTGCTCGCCGGCAATGCTGAACATATTCTGACAAGCTGGGCCAGCCATCCCTTCGCTTCGCCTTGGCGGCGGATGGCGGCCTACTACGAAGTGGTCGCGCTGGCAGGCTTCACCCATACCCGGCCGGCCTACAACATCAGAAGCGTCGAGGTTCGCGGCGAGACGCGGCCGGTGACGGAGACGGTCGCGTTCGCCACGCCGTTCTGCCAGCTGCTGCATTTCGTCAAACAGGGCGGGGAGGACGATCCGAAGGTTTTGCTGGTCGCGCCGATGTCGGGCCATTTCGCCACGCTGCTGCGCGGCACGCTCAAGACCCTGCTGCGCGACCACCAAGTCTACATCACCGACTGGATCAATCCGCGCGACGTCAGCGCCGAGGCTGGGGCTTTCGCGCTTGAGGATTATACGCAGCACCTCATCGATTTCGTTCACGCGATCGGCGAGGGCTGCCACATCGTCGCGGTTTGCCAGCCGACCGTGTCGGCGCTCGCGGCGACGGCGATCATGGGCGAGACGCGCGACAATCTTGCCCCCGCAAGCTTGACGCTGATGGCCGGGCCGATCGACGCCCGCGTCGCGCCGACCAAGGTCAACGATCTCGCCAACGAAAAGCCGCTACGAATGGTTTCGCGACAATCTGATCGGCGTCGTGCCGCACAAGTTCGAGGGCCGCGGGCGAAAGGTTTATCCGGGCTTCCTGCAGCTTTGCGCGTTCATGAGCATGAACGCCGAGCGGCACGCCAAAGCCTTCGCCGACCTGTTTCATAAGCGCATCGAAGGCGATTTCGAGAAGGCGGACTGCGATCGCGGAGTTCTACAAGGAATATTTCGCGATCATGGACATGAGCGCGGACTTCTATCTCGAGACGATCGACCAGGTTTTCCAGCGCTGCCTGCTGCCGAAGGGCGAGATGATGTTCAAGGGCCGCAAGATCGATCCGCGCGCAATCAAGAAGACGTTCCTGCTGACGGTCGAGGGCGAGAAGGACGACATTTGCGCGGTGGGGCAAACGCTCGCCGCGCAAGATCTATGCGGCGGCTTGCGCCCTTACATGAAGACCCACCACCTGCAGCCCGGCGTCGGCCACTACGGCGTGTTCAACGGGCGGCGCTGGGATACGCAGGTCTATCCGGTGCTGCGCAACCATATTCAGGCGAGCGCGTAGGCGCTTCGCTCCCGTTCACAGTCTTGGGAGTTGCACGCGCAGCCAAGGCGCGGGAGAAGGGCGCCGGCCGCACGAATCCTCGCCGCGGCCCAACCCTCCCGAGCGATGTCCGACGGTCTCCCTCAGCCGCAGCGCGGCCTGGCGCTTCTGACGCTGTGCACGGCGATCGCGATGGCGGTCATCGACAGTGCGGTGGTCAACGTCGCCCTGCCGACGATCGGCGCGGATTTCGCCGTGCCGCCGGCGCAGACGATCTGGGTCGTCAACGCCTACCAGCTCGCCATCACCGTCGCGCTGCTGCCGTTCGCTGCGCTCGGCGACATCTTGAGCTACCGCACGGTGTACCGCACCGGCGTCGTGCTGTTCACGATCGCCTCGATCGCTTGCGGGCTTTCGAGTTCGCTGCTCGGCCTGACGCTTGCGCGGCTGGTGCAGGGGATCGGCGCGGCGGGGATCATGAGCGTCAACATCGCCATCGTCCGCACGATCTACCCCAAAGCCATGCTGGGCGTCGGGGTCAGCAATGTGGCGATGGTGGTCGCGGTGTTCTCTGCCGCCAGCCCTTCCATCGGCGCGGCGATCCTGGCGGTGGCGCCGTGGCGCTGGCTGTTCTTCATCAACGGGCCGCTTGGGCTGCTCGCGGGGGTGCTGGCGTTCAAGGTGCTGCCGCCGACGCCGCGGCTCGATCAGAAGCTCGACGCTTTGAGCGTCGTCCTGAACGCGGCGACCTTTGGCCTGCTGATCGTCGGCGTCGACGCACTCGGCGCGCACAGCCTTCGGCCGGCGCTGCTGGAGCTTGGCGGCGCGTTCGTCGCGGGAGCGCTGCTCACGTGGCGGCAGTTTGGGCTGGCGCTGCCGGTGCTGCCGATCGACCTGCTGCGCCGGCCGGTGTTCGCGCTGTCGATGGTGTCGTCGATCTCCTCGTTCGCCGCGCAGGCCCTGGTGCAGGTCGGCACGCCATTCTTCTTGATGAGCGACCTCGGGATGTCGGTTGCGCAAGCCGGGCTGCTGATGACCGCCTTTCCGCTGGCGGTGGTGCTCACCGCGCCGGTGTCGGGACGCCTGGCCGATCGCTATCCCCCGGGATGGCTGGGCTCGATTGGGCTGGTAGTGTTTTCGCTGGGGCTCGTCGCCGCGGCGCTGACGCCGGCGGCGCCGTCGGGGCCGGACGTGTTCTGGCGGCTTGGGCTGTGCGGGCTCGGCTTCGGCTTCTTCCAGTCGCCGAACAACCGCGCCATCATCGGCAGCGCGCCGCCTGAGCGCAGCGGCGGGGCGGCCGGTTTGCAATCGACGGCGCGGCTGGTGGGGCAGTCGTTGGGGGCGGCGATCACCGCGGTGATCTTTGCCAGGGGCGTGGGCCACCCGACGGAGATCGCCATGTGGATCGGCGCCGGGCTGACGCTGGCCGGGGCCTTTGCGAGCGGGTTGCGGAAGGTGTCGGTGTGACGGCGCGCCCCGCCGTCTTCTTGAAAAAGAGAACCGCGCAGAGGGTGTCGCGTTAAGGTTCGTTAAGGACGTTTGACCATTAACGAAGGCCAAAACGACCTTAGTTAAGGGTCAAAGGACCTTAACTGAGGACGGCTATTTAACAAAATCAATATCTTACGCCAAAAATTCTACTTTTTGTCTTTTTCTCCTCTTTCTGTCGTTTCGCGCGCACCTGAGACGAGGAAAACGACAACAAGAAGCTTCGTAGCATAGTTTCTGAAAAATGTAAAGGATTTCTCCGCGATATTTCATCCGCCGGGGCGACGCATTGGCGATTGGGGGCTCCAAAGCGCGAGACGACAGGTTTGCCCGCGGCGAGCCTCATGCCCCCGCGCGCGTTAGGGGTGGAGCGTCATGACGTGGGAGGCCGTTTCGTCCGCACTCTCCGTAAATCCGAGCCGCGTGTAGAACGCCGCGGCCTCCTGCGTGGGCGTTCGGAGCCGAATGGCCGTGAATACCGCGTCGGCTTCGGCGAGCAGGCGCCGAACAAGCGCGGTGGCGACGCCTTGTCGGCGCGCTGTCGGCGCGACGTAGAGATGGCGCAAGCGGCCGATGTCCGGCCGATCCGCGTAGGGATCGCGGTTGAGGCCGCAGACGGCGACAAGGCTTGCTTCCTGGGAGGCGCCCAGGAAAAGCTCGCCGCGCTTTTCGAAGCGATTGGCGCCGATTTGCCATTCCTTCACAAGCCGATCGAGGAAGTGAAATCCCTCATGAGCGGCTTCGCCGCGAAGCGTTGGCATGTCGGGGTGGAGCGGGGTGGTCGCTGTGATGACAAGAGGCGGCTCATTCATCGCGCGCTTGTACCACGCGCGCGAAAAATGAGGCGCCGTAAGTAGGGCTGCGCTTGAAAGCGTTGCACGACGTTAGCGTGCAAAATAAATCACGCCTCAGTCCTGCTTTCCACACCTCATCCGTCACGGCTTCGCCGCGACACCTTCTCCAACTTCGTTGGAGAAGGGGGTACGTTTAGTTCGGCTTGATGTTGTGGTTGACGTGGAACAGGTTGCCGGGGTCGAACTTTTTTTTTAGCGCGACCAACCGCTCGTAGGTGTCGCCATAGGTCGCTTGCAACCGGCCCTCGGCCTCGTCATCCATCCACTGTTTGCGGCCCCTGGATTGTACGTCTGGTCTTCCGCTTTCCTCGAATCGTTTATGCGAGGAAGGTGGGGGCAGGATGGCGAGATCGTTCCTGGGTGGAGCGTGAGCTCGCAAGCAATCTTGATCCGTCATCCTGCCTGACGGTCTTGAGCACGAACGGTAGGACGGGCCTGAACCCGAGTTTACAATCCCGTGCCAGAGGACCTTTACCTTCTTGCGAAAGGTTTGATCATGGTAGCGGATTCTTCGCCCCGTTCAATCCGAGGCTCTGCGGCTCCTCGATTTGCAAAGCCGGCGCCTGGCGAACGCCTCATTGACGAGCCTCTTTTTATCGGCGTCGACGTCTCGAAGGGTTGGATCGACATCGCCGACACGCAAGGGCGCGCCGTGCGCGTCGCCAACGAAGAAACGGCGATCGCCGCGGCGTTCACGGGCCCTTGGTCCGCTTGCGCCAACATCGTCTGCGAGGCGACGGGCGGCTACGAGCGCGCGCTGATGCGGGTGGCCAAGCAACGCGGCCTGCCGCTGCGGCGGGTCCACCCCAATCGCGCCCGCGCCTTTGGGCAAATGACGGCCAAGCTCGCTAAAACCGACGCTTTGGACGCCCGCATGTTGGCGGGGTTCGCGGCCTTCACGGCCAAGGAATCCCCCATGGCTTTGCCCGAGGCGCGGACGCAGGAACTGGCCGACATGGTCAGCCGTCTGAACCAATTGACCGATCTGCGCCAAAGCGAAAGCTGCCGGGCCCAGCAGGCCGCGAGCGCCAAAACCAAAGCCTCAGTCGAGGCCGTGCTGAAGGTCATCGCGGCGCAGATCCAGGCCATGCAAGAGGCGATCGACGCCTTCATCGCCGAAGATCCTACGCTGAGCCAAAACGCCAAGATCATGCGCTCCTGCAAGGGCGTCGGCCCCAAATCCGTGCAGGCCATCCTCGCCATGCTGCCCGAAATCGGCGCCCTCAACCGACGCAAGATCGCCGCGCTCGTCGGCGTGGCGCCCATCACCAAGGCCAGCGGATCGTCGCAAAATCACGCCAGCATAACTGGCGGCCGCAAAGCGCTACGCGACATCCTCTTTATGGCCGCGCTCACCGCCAGCAAGCACAATCCCGTCTTCAAGACCTTCTACGAACGCCTACGAGCGAACGGCAAACCTCACAAAGTCGCCCTCGTCGCCGTCCTGCGCAAGCTCATCACAACCCTCAACGCCATGATAAACTCTCGCCAGATGTTCAAAACCCAGTTGACCTGAGACACGGTAGATTGCTTCACCAAGGCGAAACGCAAAACGTTTCCCCGGGGTTCGCAATGGCGGAGAACAATTCGGATAGCGCTTTGCGGGTCAGTGCCGAGTTCGGCAGATTGCGGGCTGCTCCCTAGCGGCTTTACTTGTCACAGTTACGAGCTACCTTGCATCGGCCGCCGTGCGCCGCCACGGCCACGGGAAGCGAGCAGACGCGGCATGAGTTTTGTCCCACGTCCTGTCCTCACCTTCGCGGTCGGCGTGATGGGCCACCGCACGAGCAAGCTTGCGGGACCCGAGCGCATTCGCGGCGAATTGGCTGACATCTACGCCGCAATCGGCGCGACGTGCCGCGACCAATTCGAAAACGCCGGCGACTTCTACGCGCCGAACGCCGAGCCGGATCAAGCGGCCTATCGGGTGCGGCTGTTGTCCGGCTTGGCCGAAGGCGCCGACCTGATCGCCGTCGAGGCCGCGCCTGAAGACTGGGAAGTCGAGGCGATCCTTGCGAGCCCGCGCGCGCGCTATCGCAAGGCCCTTCTCGCGGCGAGCGCCTCGGACGGCAAGGATCACACCGCCGCTTTCGATGACGCGCTGGCGCGCACGAAAAATCGGGTCATCGAATTGCCTGAGGTGCCGCCGCGCACGGTCCGCGGCGCCGAGCCGACCGAGGCGCAAATTAAGGACGCCGCGCAAGCCGGCTACGCCCGGCAGGCGGAGTTCCTGCTCAAGCAGGTCGACCTGCTGATCGCCGTCTGGGACGGCGAGCGTTCGGAGACGCGCGGCCAAACCGGCGATACCGTCGTGAAGGCGCTGCGCAGCGGGCTGAGCATTGTTTGGATTTCTGCCGAGGGCGACCACGCGCCTTGTCTTCTCGAACAGGTCGAAGACATCGAGCTTGCCTCCGCGCCGATGGGCGCAGAGCGCTTCCAAGGGCGGCTGCGGGCCAAGGTCGCGGGGATCGTCGCGCCGCCGCAGGCCGCGCTCGACGACGGAAAGATCGAGAAGGAGGATGACGAAAACTCGGCGCTCGAGCGGCTCGAACGGTTTTTCGGGGAGAAGCAATGGCCGACGTGTTGGTGGACCGCCTATGACGCTTTAACACGCGGTTGGCGGTTCTGGACCTGGCGCCTCTCGATCCCGCTCGCCACGCTTGAGGATGTCGCCGCGCACTGGCGCCCTTTCGCGGACAGCGCGCCGGACGGCGAAGGTTTTCATTCGCGTCTCGAAGAAGTTTTGCTTCCGCGTTATTACGCGGCGGATCATGTCGCGACCCGCAGCGCCCATATCTATCGCAGCGCGTATCTCCTGAGCTACCTCTTCGCGGTCGTCTCTGTTTTCGTAGGCACGCTGGCCGCGGTCGTGACGCTGCAAGGCGCGCCGAGCGAGCGCTTGTATCGGACGATCTTCATCGCGCTTGAATTCGCTCCCATCGCCGCAATTCTTCTGCTCGTCAGCGCGGGCCAGCGGAGCCGCTGGCATGGGCGCTGGCTCGAGGCGCGGGCGCTCGCTGAGCGGCTGCGGCACGTTCGCATCTTGAGCCTCGTCGGCGAATGCGAAGTCGTACGCAACGACGGGGAGCTTTCGGCGACCGGCGCGATCTGGACGTCGTGGTATTTGCGCGCGACCATCCGCGAACTCGGCTTGCCCTACGGAGCCTTCGACGCCGCCTACCAAACGAAAGCCTTGCAGGCGGCGCGGGACTACGAATGGCACGAGCAGTTCCGCTTCAATCAACGCAACCGCGCCGTGCTCGGCGGCCTCAGCCGGCGCCTGCGCGATGTCGGGACCTTGAGCTTCATCGTAACGGCGGTCGTGTTGGCGATGTCGTTGGCGGCGCTGCTGGGGTTCGATGTGGTCTATGGCGTCAAGCCGGAAGCGGACGGCGCGAAGATGCAGTCGTGGTTCGCTCAGCGGATGGACGCCCTGCGGCCGTTGTTCGACTTCGCCGCCGGGTTCCTGCCGGCGCTTGGCGCGGCCATCGCCGGCATTCGCTCGACCGGAGACTTCGAGGGATTCGCGGAACGCTCGCGCGAGACGTTGCAAAGGCTCGGGCAGATGCGCGAGTTCGTATGAACGCGCCTCCGTGCGGCTTGATTTCGATCTGACGGCGCAGACGATCGCCGAGACGGCGCGCATCCTCGAGGAGGATTTGAGCGATTGGCGCTCGCTCTACCGGCGTAAGAATTTGTCGCTGAATTCGTGAGCGGCGGGCGAGGCGTTTGAGGGTGCATTACGTAAATATGGCTACAATGATGTATTTACGTAGTATGTAGCTCAATATTTAGTCGCAAATTTGCAGACCGCCTTCAATCTATTCTCGGGATATATAAGATATCGCGCGAGACGATCGCCTAAGAGATTTCCGTTTACATCGAATTAATCTGTCGGCCAGCAAATCGAACGCGATGTTCGGCGGTTCTGCACGAGCGCTTCAGGAGATTTCGCTTGCCGGCTAAAGCCTTCGCGCTAGCAACCAACTCCGTGGAGAGCGTCCGTCCGAGTTCGTTGTCGAGCCCAGCAAGCGCATCGAACGGGACAAGCCCGGATCTTTTTGACGCTGACTTGCCCGCGAAGGCTCCGGGATATCGGGCCGTGGTTGAGAACATTCCTCAAGGGGTGTGTTTCTTCGACGGTCAACAGCGGCTCATTTTCGCCAACCGTCGCTATGCTGAAATCTACTGCTTGCCGCCCGAACAGATTCGCATCGGCATGACCTACGCGGAGCTTCTTGGCCTGCGTCGCGCCAACGGCACCGCTCCGCGTTCGCTCGACGAACTGCGCTTTATTTTCGGAGCGCCGAATCCCGCGGGCGAGCGGCGCATAGGGAACGTCGAACTTACCGACGGCCGGCGCATTCACGTCCTGCACCGGTCGACGCCGAACGGCGGCGTCGCCGTGACGCATGAGGATGTTTCAGAGGATCCGGCGAACCGGCAGTTGGCGACGGAAACGCTGACGCTGCAAGCGCTGATCGATTTTGCGCCCGACTGGTTGTTCATTATCGATCGGGAAGGCCGGTATCTTGTCGCCAATCAGTCGATCGCTTTGGATTTCGGGTTTTCGAGCTCCGCACAAATGCTGGGCCTGACGGTTTTCGACCTTCGTGACCCCGAAATGGCGGCGCGCCATCATGCGTTGGAAACCCATCTCATGGAGACCGGCCAGTCGTTGGTGGACGCGGATCAAAGCGTTGTCGACCGGACCGGGGCGAACCGCTGGATGTCGGTGCGGAAAGTGCCCCTGCGCAATGCCGCCGACGAAGTCACAGGCCTGCTTTGCATCGGCATCGACGTGACCGAGCGCAGGCTGGCCGACGCGCTTCGCGACGCCCAGTCGAAAATTCTCGAAATGATCGCGGTCGGCGCGCCGCTGGACGATGTGCTCGGCGAGCTCGTGCTGATGCTCGAATTGCAATTGCCGGGAACGCATGGCTCGATCTTGCTTCTCGATGAGGAAGGTCTGCATTTGCGCCATGGCGCGGCGCCGAGCTTGCCGAAAACGTATGTCGCAACGATCGACGGGCTGCCGCTGAACGCCAAGCTCGGGCCCTTCGGCGCCGCGATCTCGCGTCGCGAGCCCGTCGTCGCCAAGGACCTTCAGGCCGACCCGCTGTGGGAGGACTTTCGCGGCCTGACCGCCCCTTACGGTTACGCCTCGTGTTGGGCGAGGCCGATCAAGTCGCTGCACGGCGACCCGACAGGGGCCTTCGCCATTTATGCTTTCGCCGCGCGCGAACCGACAGCCGCCGAGATCCGCGTGATCGAGATCGCCGACCGGATCGCTGGGATCGCGATCGACCGCCGCCAGGCTGACGAACGCATTCGCTACCTGGCCACGCACGATTCCCTGACCGCGCTGCCCAACCGCACGCTACTTGAAGACCGGCTGTCGCAAACTATGCTCTACGCGCGACGGCACGGTCGCGAGGCGGCGGTGTTGTTCGTCGATCTCGATCACTTCAAGTTCGTGAACGACAGCCTTGGTCACGCCGCCGGCGACGAGCTTCTCAAAACAAGTCGCCGATCGCATGCTCGCGATGGTGCGAGCGACCGACACCGTGATGCGGCTCGGCGGCGATGAGTTCGTGATTATTCTTTCCGACCGGAAAATGTCGGTCGATAACATTTCCCTTGTCGTACAAAGAATAAAATCAAACATCTCCAAACCGATGAGACTGCAAGATCACGAGATCGTCGTGACCTCGAGCATCGGCGTCGCTATCTTTCCGCACGATGGCAAGTCAGGAGACGAGCTTCTCGCGAACGCAGACTCAGCCATGTACAAGGCGAAAATGCTCGGTCGCGACAATTTTCAATTGTACACGCCCGACCTCAACGAAAAAGTCTATGCGAAATTATTGCTCCAGGAGGAATTGCGAAAGCGCTGCCGGGCGGCCAACTATCGTTGGCCTATCAACCGCTCGTGGACATCCGAACGGGTCGGATTTTTGGCGTCGAGGCGCAGTTGCGTTGGAACAGCCCGACTCTCGGGCAGATCTCCCCCGCCAAATTCGTTCCGCTGGCGGAAGAAACAGGGCTGATCATGCCCATCGGCACTTGGGTGCTGCAAGAGGCGTGCCGCCAGAACAAGACTTGGCAGGACGCCGGCCTCCCGCATTTGAGCGTCAGCGTGAACGTCTCAGCGCTGCAATTCCGCGACAACGCGCTCATCGCGAACGTCGAGCAAGCGCTTGAGGCCGCCGGCTTAGCGGCCAAATATCTCGAACTTGAATTGGCGGAAAGCACGTTGATGCAAAACGCCGACGCGGCGGTCGCGACGATGCGCGAATTGCGGGCGCTTGGAGTCCAATTTTCGATCGACGATTTCGGCACCGGCTACTCCAACCTCAGCGCGCTGAAGAATTTTCCTGTCGCGCGATTGAAGATCGACAAATCGTTCGTCGACGACGTGACGACCAACGCTAAGGATCGCGCAGTCGCCAGCGCGGTGATTTCGCTCGGGCAAAAACTCGCCATGCGCGTGCTCGCCGAGGGCGTCGAAACCGAACAGCAGTTGGACATTCTTCGGGAGCAGGGATGTGACGAAGTGCAGGGCTACCTCCTGAGCCGCCCCGTGTCGCCCGAGCGGATCGCGGAATTGATTGGCGGCGCTGGCTTCGATCGGCCGCCTCGTTCTTGATTAGGAGCGCCCCATAGAGCGTTTAATAATTTTACTTGCAAATATTACCAAACAAATTTAGTCGGACAATGCTCTGTTGACCGTGGGAAACCCGGGACGACGTGCGCACGCAAAAAAAACGCCGGCCAATGTGCCGGCGACAAGGAGGAACCTCTATGCTGAAAAAATCCGCATTTTTGACCGCTCTAGCTGCCGGCGTCGCCATGATGGCCGTCTCTTCGGCTCCGAGCTTCGCCGCCGACAAGCCGACCCTGGCTTTCGTCGTGAACGGCGCTTCCGACTTCTGGAAAGCTGCCGAAGCCGGCGCCAAGAAGGCGCAAGCCGAGCTGCCTGACTACACTCTGGAAGTGAAATATCCCGAGCAGTCCGCGGTCGCGATCCAGCAGCGCCTGATGGAAGACTTGGTCACCGCCGGCGTCAAAGGCATCATGGTTTCCGCGGTCGATCCCAAGACCTCGACGGATGGCCTGAACAAGATCGCGTCGCAGACCGCGCTGTTCACCACCGACTCCGACGCTCCGCAGACCAAGCGCATCGCTTACATCGGCTCCTCCAACGTGCTCGCGGGCGCTCAGGCCGCCGAGATCGCCAAGAAGGCGTTGCCGGACGGCGGCAAGTGCATGGGCTTCGTCGGCCTGCTCGGCGCGGATAACGCCAAGGAGCGCATCCAAGGCTTCAACGATGGCCTCAAGGGCACGAAGATCAGCATGCCTGACGTGCGCGGCGACGACATCGACCAGGCGCGCGCCAAGAAGAACGTCGAAGACGCTCTCGTCGCCAACCCTGACGTGACCTGCATGGTCGGCTTCTATTCCTACAACACGCCGCGCATTTACGAAGCGCTGCGCGACGCCGGCAAGCTGGGCAAGATCACCGTCATCGGCTTCGATGACGATCCGATCACGCTCGGCGGCGTCAAGGAAGGCACGATCGCCGGGACCGTGGTGCAGCAGCCGTTCGAGTGGGCCTATCAGGGCATGAAGCTGATGGCCGCCTACCTCAAGGGCGACAAGTCGGGCATCCCGGCCAACGGCCTGATCATCGTCCCGACCAAAATCATCGGCAAGGCCGACGTCGACGCCTATGCCGCCAATCTCAAGGCGATGACCGGCAAGTAAGGAACGCGGCAAGACGCTCGAGCCGGCGCATCTCTCCCAGCGCCGGCTCGGGCGGACCTTGCGGGAGCCGCGGCCGTTTCCTTGCGGCCGCGGTTCTGCCCTGTTAGCCCCAAGATACAATGCAAACCGCCGATTCATCCGCCGCAATCGGCTCAGGCGCGCCGCTGTTGATCCTGAAAGGGGTCCGCAAGACCTATCCGGGCGTCGTCGCGCTCTCCAATTTTTCGATGGCGATTTCCGCCTGGCGAGGTCGTCGGGCTGGTCGGCGAGAACGGCGCCGGCAAATCGACGCTTGATGAAGATCCTGGGCGGCGTCGTCGCCCCGGACGCCGGCACCATCGTGCTCGACGGCGTCGGCGCATGTCGCGCTCAGCGTCGCCGCGAGCCTGGGCGGCGGCATCGCCTTCGTCCATCAGGAACTCAACCTCTTCGAAAATCTCGACGTCGCCGCCAATGTCTTCATCGGCCGCGAGCCGCGACGCGGCGGCTGGCTGCGGCTGGTCGACGAGACGCAAGATGCGCGAGATGACCGAGCGCGCTGCTCGAAGCGCGTCGGCGCCAATTTCCATGCGCGACGCTCTGGTCGCCGACGCTGTCCCTGGCGCAGCAGCAGATGGTGGAGATCGCCAAGGCGCTGTCGATCGATGCGCGCATCGTCATCCTGGACGAGCCGACGTCGAGCCTGCCGGCGTCGGAAAGCGACAAGCTGCTGGACGTGATCGCCGGCCTCAAGGCGCGCGGCATCGCCGTCATTTTCATTTCGCACCGGCTGCACGAGGTCGAGCGGGTCGCCGACCGCGTGGTCGTGCTGCGCGACGGCGCGCTCGCCGGCACGCTCGAGAAAGCTGAGATCGACCATGACCGCATGGTCAAGCTGATGATCGGGCGCGATCTCAAGGCCGCGGAAGCGGGCCACGCGCGCGCGCCCGGCGCCGTCGCGCTGTCGGCGGTCGAGCGTCCGCACCGGCGCCTATCCCTAGCCAGGCGGTCGACCTCGACGTCCACAACGGCGAAATCCTCGGCCTTGCCGGCCTGGTCGGCTCCGGGCGCACGGAACTGGCGCGCGCGCTGTTCGGCGTCGACAAGAGCTACGGCGGCCACGTCAAGCTCGGCGGCGACGACGTTTCGCTTCAGACACCGCCGCGCGATGCGGTGGCCAAGGGCATCTTTCTGGTGCCGGAGGACCGCAAGGGCGAGGGCATCCTGCTCGACCTGCCGATCTCGGAAAACATCTCGCTGCCGAACCTCAGCGCGCACGCCAGCGGCTTTCTGGTGTCGCAAGCGGTCGGAGGCTGAGACCGCCGAGACGCAGCGGCGCAGCCTCGCCATCAAGGCGCCGAGCGTCGCGACCCGCACCGGCTCGCTGTCGGGCGGCAACCAGCAGAAAGTCGTGCTGGGCAAATGGCTGGCGATGAACCCCAAGGTGATGATCTTCGACGAGCCGACGCGCGGCATCGACATCGGCGCCAAGGCGGAGATCTACCGGCTGATGCGCGGCCTCGCGGATGCCGGCGTCGCGGTGCTGATGATCTCCAGCGACATGGAGGAGGTGATCGGCGTCTCCGACCGCATCGCCGTCATGCATGAGGGCCGGATTTCCGGCTATCCTCGACCGCGATCAGTTCAGCGAGGAAAACGTCCTGCTGCTGGCGGTGGGCAAGCAGCCCACGAACGAAAGGGCTCGAGGCGCAGGCGATGAGCAAGAAAGACCTTGGCCTGCTGTTGCTGATCATCGTGGTCGGCATTGTCGTCGCGATCATCAATCCGCGCTTCCTGCTGCCGATCAACATCTCCAACACCTCCAACCTCGTCGGCCTGTTCGGCATATCGGCGATCGGGCAGGCCTTCGTCATCATCACCGGCGGCATCGAGCTGTCGGTCGGCTCGGTGATCGCGCTGGTCGGCGTGCTGTTCGTCGACTTCATCGCCGTCGAGAACATGCCCTGGCCGCTGGCCGTGCGTGCTGATGCTGGTGCTCGGCGTCGTCGATCGGCCTGCGTCCACGGCCTGTTGATCACCAAGCTCAAGATGCAGCCGTTCGTCGTGACGCTGTGCGGCCTGCTGATCTATCGCGGCGTCGCGCGCTTCTACACCGCGGACGCGACGGCCGGCTTCGCCTTCGGCCAGAATTTCCCGGACCTCGAATTCCTCACCGCCGGGCCGCACCTACGGCGTGCCGCACTCCTTCATCGCGCTGGTCGATCATCGCCGTCATCATGTGGGTGGTGCTGCATCGCTCGGTGTTCGGCCGCTATCTCTATGCCGTGGGCAAGAACGAGGAGGCGGCGCGCTTTTCCGGCATCAAGACCGGCCAGGTGATCGTCGCCGCCTATGTCATCTGCGGCGTGCTGACGGTGATCTCCGCCATCTATCTTCGCCATGTACACGCGCTCGATCTCGCCCGCCAGCCACGGCAATTTCTACGAGCTTTACGCCATCGCCGCGGCGGTGCTCGGCGGCTTCTCGCTTGCGCGGCGGCGAGGGCTCGATCATCGGCGTCATCCTCGGCACGATCCTGCTGCAGGAGCTGCAGAACCTGGTCAACCTGCTCGGCATTCCCTCGTCGCTGAACTTCGCGGTGATGGGCGGCGTCATCCTCATCGGCGTGCTCGCCGACCAGCAATGGACCGCCTATCGCGAGCGCCGGCGCACGCTGGAGACGGCGCGCGCCAGCCAAGCCGCGACGGCCGCCGGCGGAATGACCGACGCGCCCGACGAAAGGGAGCGCCGGCGCCCGCGCCGAAGGCCCGGGCCGAGCAAGCCAAGCGGCGCGGCGGGTGACCATGATGGAGGTCGCGCACGCGGCCGGCGTGTCGCAGACCACGGTCTCGTTCGTGCTCAACGACGTCAAAAGCGCGCGCTTTACGGAAGAGACGCGCGAACGCGTGCTGCAGGCGGCCCAGCGCATCGGCTACCAGACCACGCGCCGAAGCGCCGCGACGCCGGCGGCCGGGCAGGGCGCGATCGCCTATCTCTGCGACGAAATGTCGACCGATCCCTGGATGGCCCTTGGCTTGGAAGGGGTGCGCGAGAAGGCGTCCGAGCGCGGCATCGTCGTGCACACGATCGTGACGGGCGGCGCGACCGAGGCCATCCAGGCGGCGCTCAACCGCCTCGCCGCCCCGACTATGTCGGCCTGATTTTCGGCTGCATCAACCTCCGGCGGATCGACGAGTGAGCTTCCCGCGCGACCTGCCGACGGTGCTGCTCAATTGCTACGTCACCGGACATCCGCTGCCGTCGATCATTCCGGCGGAAGTGCTGGGCGGACGCGCCGCGACGCAACGGCTGATCGCCGCCGGCCATCGCCGCATCGGCTACATCAACGGCGAGCCGTGGATGGACGCCTCGCGCGACCGTCTCAAAGGCTACCGGCGGGCGCTCGCCGAAGCCGACATCGCCTTCGATCCGAGCCTGGTGCGCGACGGCAATTGGGAGCCTTCGGCCGGCTACGAGCAGACGCTGGCGCTGATGGCGCTCAAAAACCCGCCGACGGCGATCTTCTGCGGCAACGACATGATGGCGTTCGGCTGCTACGAGGCGTTGAGGGAACTGGGGCTCGCCATCCCGCGCGACGTCGCCGTGATCGGCTACGACGACCGCGAAATCGCCCGCTACATGCACCCGCCGCTGACGACCTATCTGCTGCCCCTAGCGGAGATGGGCGCCGAGGCCGCCGAATGCCTGTTCGACCACATCGGCCGTGCGCCGAGCGCGGCGGGGCAGATCAAGATCGAGGGCAAGCTGATCGAGCGCTCGTCGGTGTGAGTGGGCGCGAACTCTGAGCGCTAGAGCAGAACCCGAACTGAAGGAATTGGAGGGGATTCCCGAATTGGTCTGGGTCTGATTCAGGCTGTTTGCCGGATCGGAGGCCGGCGGGCATGTCGAAGGCGCTGTCTCTTGATCTTCGGACGCGGGTTCTGGCTGCTGTGCATGCGGGCGCCACGCATCGAGAAGCGGCTGAGCGTTTCGGCGTGAGCGCGGCGAGCGTCAGCCGCTGGCGCACGCGGGAGCGCGAGCAAGGCGATCCCCGTTCCAAGGCGCTCGGCGGCGACCGCCGGTCGCAGCGCATCGAAGCTCACCACGCCGCCGCGCTGGCCGCGCTCGGCTGCGACGGCGACGCCACGATCGAAGAAGTGCGCCGCGATCTTGCGTCGCAGGGCTCAGCTTCGGCTTCGGCACGATCCAGCGTTTCTTTACGCGCCACCACATCACGCGCAAAAAAAGACCGCGCACGCCTCAGAGCAAAGCCGCCCGACGTCGCGGAGCGGCGCGAGGAATGGTTCGAAGGCCAGCTCGATCTCGATCCCGAGCGCTGATCTTCATCGATGAAACCTGGGCCTCCACAAACATGGCGCGGCGCTATGGCCGGGCCCCGCGGGGCCAGCGGCTGCGGGTCGGCATTCCCTTTGGACATTGGAAAACCACTACCTCTCGCCTTCGCGGCACTCTTCGTCGTCGCCCTGACGCTGGCGGGTTCATCGCGCCATTCGTGATCGACGGCCCAATCGACCGTCTCGCCTTCGAGGCCTACGTCGAGAAGGTTCTCTTGCCCGAACTCGCAAAGGCGACATCGTGATCATGGACATTCTCCTCGGCTACAAAGGACCGAGAGTGCGCGAAATGATCGAAGCTGCGGGCGGCCGGCTTCTCGATCTCCCCCCCACAGCCCTGACTTCAATCCCATCGCGAACGCTTCCGCCAAGCTCAGGCGCTGCTGCGAAAGGCCGCCGAGCGAACCGTCGAAGGCCTCTGGAAGGCCACGGCCAACTCATCGATCTCGTCACGCCTGACGAAATCCATAACTGTTCGCCGCCGCTGGCCACGATGCATATGATCGGATTTTGCTC
>CAVSSV010000027.1:0-117405 GCA_963730695.1 uncultured Pseudomonadota bacterium | reverse complement strand
CGAGCCCATCGATCTGCGCTCTGACAACGAGCCCCGTGACGGCGCGTCGGCGACGGTTGGCGTCGTGGTCATCGGCCGCAATGAGGGCGAACGTCTGCGTGCCGCGCTGCGAGCGCTGTCGATCGACCCCGCGCAAGTCGTCTACGTCGATTCTGGCTCGACGGACGAGAGCATAGCTTTCGCGCGCCAGTATGGCGTTCACGTCGTCGCGCTCGATCCGAACCATAAATTCACCGCCGCGCGCGCGCGCAACGAAGGAGCCAATCGGCTGCTGGCGCTGCGCCAAAATCTGCGCTTCCTGCAATTCATCGATGGCGACTGCGAGCTGCGCGACGGCTGGCTCGAGGCGGCGCTCGCCTTCACGGAGCGGCATCAGGATGTCGCCGTCGTTTGCGGTCGGCGGCGGGAGCGCTATCCCAACGCGTCGATCTACAACGGCTTTTGCGACACGGAGTGGGACACGCCTGTCGGCGAAACGCTCTCGTGCGGCGGCGACGCCTTGGTTCGCGCCGACGTGTTCCGCGCCGTTGGCGGATTTCGCGACAGCCTGATCGCCGGGGAGGAGCCGGAATTGTGCGTGCGGCTGCGCGCGCAAGGCTACAAGGTCTGGCGGCTCGATGCGGAGATGACGTTGCACGACGCCGCAATGACGCGCTTCGCCCAGTGGTGGCGGCGCACTGCGCGGGGCGGTCACGCCACGGCGGAGGTCGCCGCGCTGCACTGGGGCGAGCCGACCGCGATCTGGCGCAAGGAGCTTTTGCGCGCCCTCGCCTGGGGTTTTGCGGCGCCGGTGGCGATCCTGCCGGCGGCGCTTGCAACGCCGATCGCTTTGGTCGCCCTGGCGATCTATCCCCTGCAGATTGCCCGCATCGCGCTTACGAGCGAGCCCAGGTCTTGGACCTCCGCCACGTTCGTCACGCTCGGGAAATTCGCCGAAGCGCAGGGCGCGCTCACCTACGCCTGGCACACGCTCAAGCGTCGCGAGGCGACGCTGATCGAGTATAAATAGCCTGGCCCCTCGCCTTGAGCGAACCGGCCTAAAAAGCCTTGTCCTGCGCCTTATTGACGACGACGCGAACGACGTTGTTCTCGCGCAATTGCGCCGCGCATTGTTCGACGTCCGCGGCTTTTGACGATCCGGCCGCCGTGACCAGCACGACGCAATCGACGTGAGGCAGGATCGTCGCGCCATCGTCGCTGGTGAGCACCGGCGGCAGGTCGACGACGATAATGCCGTCCGGCAATCCGCTCCGCATCGCCTGCAGCGCATCGCCGGCCGCGTCATAATCCGTGTGTTGGGTCGGGTCTTCGGCGGGCGTCGTCGGCAGAACGAGCAGCGGACGCGCGCTGGCGCGCGCCGGCGTCAGGCAGCCCTCGATGTCGAGCCCGGTCGCGAAAAGGCCGAGCGTTCCGCCGCCGCGTACGGGCACGCCGAGATACTGCGCGATGCGCGGCCGCCTGAGATCGAAATCCGCCAGCAGCACGTCGAGGTCAGGCTGCCGGGAGGCGCTGAAGGCGAGGTTCGCGGCAATGACCGATTTGCCGCACTCTGTCGTAGGTGAAGTCACGCCGACGATGGTCCATTCGTTTTGGTCCATCGCCCGCAACACCTGCGCGCGAAGCGAGTCGAACGGTCGGGCGCGCGGGTCGGCGCCGTCGTAGGCGATGATCCGCTGCGACTGCAGATGCTTGAGGTCGAGTTCGACGGACGGCGGCAATAGCGAGCCGGCGATACCTCCACGTCGGCCCAATAGCGCGCGCGCCTGCGCCGCGCGTGCGCCTTGGCTCCGGGCGTCGTTCGTTCCGCTCAGGGCGGCTCGCGCGCGGCGCTGGCGGGGGATCGAACTCGCGATCGTCCTCGGGCTCGTCTGCGTCCTCCGCGTCGTTCTCGGCCTCGCGCGGCTCCGCCTCGATCCCGGCGATCAGTCGGCGAATGCGTTCGAGCTCAGGAACTCATGTCTGCTGACGATCGCGGAGGTGTCGACAGCGAAGCCGCCGATGCTGGTGACGCCGATAGCGGCGGCCGAGACGGCCAACGCGACGACGCCGCCCAAGGCCAAGCGCCTCCAGGCGAGCCTGTCCTCGGCGACGGTCGACACGAAGGGAATGGAAACCAGGAAATTGCGGTCGACGACTTCGGCAAGATCGCGGGCGCCGCGAATGCTGCCGTCCAGCAACTCGCGCAGCAGGACCGCGGCGAGCCCGGCGACGGCGGCTAGGGCAAAAACGGCGATGAGCAAAGTGAGCTTCTTAGGACGGACCGGCTTGCTCGGCAGCGAGGGCTGATCGATGACCTGCAGCCGTTCGCCCTGCTGGTTTTTTTCCATGGTTTCGCCGAGCCGCGCGGCGATCAACTTTTGGTTGGCGTCCTCCAGGCTCTTCTGCAGATCGGCCTCTTCGTGCGTCAGCGAGAGCGTGTCGGCGTCCGACAGCGGAGCCGCGGCAGCGTCGGCGGCCGAAGCCGGGTCGACGCCAGAGGCCTTGCGCATTTCCGCCTTGATCGCCGCTTCCGACGTGGCGACGAGTTGCTTGACCGCGGCGATGTTGCTTCGCAGCGACTTCATGACGGGGTGCTGGTCGGCATAGACCGTCGATTTCTGCGCCATCTCGGCTTGCAGCGTCGCCAGCGTCCGCTTGTTCTGCGCCAATTGATCGAGGTCGCTCTGGATCTTGGGCGAAAGCCGCTCGGGCGCCTGGGCGGCGGGCGAGTTTTTTTGCGCTTCCGAGAGCTTGGCGATCACCGCGTCATGTGCGGCTTCCAGACGCTTAACTTCCTGCTCCAGGAATTCCGTCGTGCCCGCGGCGCGCGCGCTTCTGGTTTTGACGTCCTCCTGCAGGATGGAATTCACGAACTCGCTGGCGACCTTCATCGCTAGACTGGGGTCTTCGTATTCGAAGCTGAGCGTGAAGGCGATCGTCGGATTGGAGCCTGCGGGAAGGTCGCTGACGTCGACCGGTTTGATCTCCGTCCGCGAGCGGATCAGGTCCAGCAGTTCCGGCGTAGGCGCCCCTGGCGCGCTTGCGGGAACAGTCCGTATTTGTCGATCACGGCGATCAGATTGTCCTTGGCCATGATCTTCTGCTGGATGATCTGGACGCGCTGCAAGGCGACTTCGGTGATCGTCGAACGGACGAGATCCGCCGTTATCGCGGGCGACTCGACGAGAATTTTGCCGACTGACCGGTAAATCGGATGCTGCGTATGAATGTAGGCGACCCCGGCCAGCAGGACCAAGACATAGGGGATGACGAAGAACGGCAGCCGCGCCCTGAAAACGCCGAGCCAGCGGACCGGATCGAAACGCAGGCCGTCATCGTCCCTGGACGACGCCGGTGCGAGGATCTCTGGTCGAAGCACGCTCATCCGCTAGGGACCCAACAAGTCGGCGAACCGCCAGGGGCGGCGTTTCGGTTTGGCAGACAAGCGAAGAGCGCACGCCCCGAGGCGGCGGCTTCCCAAGCGGTGCTCGGCTAATTTTATGCGGGCTTGTGGTTAACAATGCGTTGCGGCCGCCCCCCGGCGGGCGGGCGCAGGCGGGGAAATCCCGACGCACTTTTCTCAGTCGAGATAGTGCTTTGTCGGCAGCGAGCGCAGGCGTTCCGCCGCGGCTTCCGGGGTGATGTCGCGTTGCGGCGACGCCAGCATTTCATAGCCGACCATGAATTTTTTGACGCTCGCCGAGCGCAACAGCGGCGGATAAAAATGGGCGTGAAGCTGCCATTCCGGATGCGCCGCGCCGTCTGCCGGCCTTTGGTGGAATCCCATGGAATAGGGGAAAGAAGTCTCGAACAAATTATCGTAACGGATGGTCAGTTCGGAAACCGCCTGCGCCAGCGCCGTGACGTCCGCCGGCGCAAAATCCTCAAAGCCACCAATTCGGCGCTTGGGCAGCAGCATCGTCTCGAACGGCCAGACCGCCCAGAACGGCACCAGGCAGACAAACCCGTCGTTTTGGAAAACGATGCGGTCGCGCGCGGCCAGTTCGCGTTCGAGATAGTCCACCAGCATCGGCCGGCCGTGCTTGGCGAAGTAGTCGCCTTGGGTGCGGGTCTCGGCGTCGAGTTCGTTGGGGGTGTGGCGGCTCGCCCAGATTTGGCCATGCGGGTGCGGGTTCGAGCAGCCCATGATCTCGCCGCGGTTCTCAAAAATCTGCACCGAGGCGATGTCGTCGCGCGCGGCGAGGCTTTTGGCCTCTGCGATCCAAGCTTCAACTACGGGCACGATCTCCTCGACGCTCATGCGCGCCAGCGTGAGATCGTGCCGCGGCGAAAAGCAGACGACGCGGCAGACGCCCGATTCGCCCTCCGCCAGCAGCAGGCCGTCTTCGTAACGTTCGTTCGGCGCGTCGCTTTTTAGCGCGGCGTAGTCATTGTCGAAAACGAACGTCGCCTCATAGGGCGGATTGCGTTCGCCGTTCGCGCGCGTGTTTCCCGCGCACAGAAAACAGGTGGGGTCATGCTTGAGCCCGACCGGCGCCGGCGCCTTCTCGCGCTGCCCCTGCCACGGCCGCTGCGTGCGATGCGGCGAGACGATCGTCCAGTCCCCGCGCAGCGGGTTGAAGCGGCGGTGCGAGGTCTCGCGCAGCGCGAGCGGCAGGTCGGACGGCATCGGCGCGTGCTCCTCGTTCAGGCGTCCGAGACGCCTGCAGCCGGCGTGCAGGCGAAAATCGCCGCGACGTGGCCGGTGGCGGCCTGATAGGCGCGGCGCATTTCGGCGGTGACGGCCTCGACACGGGCGGCATCGACAAGGCTGACGGTGCAGCCGCCAAAGCCGCCGCCGGTCATGCGCGAGCCGTGGACGCCGAGAATTTTCTCGGCGATGGCGACCAGGATGTCGATCTCCGGGCAGGAGATCTCATAGTCGTCGCGCATGGAGACATGCGAAGCGCTCATCAAGCGCCCAGCCTCTGCGACATTATTCTTGGCGAGCGCGGCTTCGGTGGCCAGCACACGGGCGTTTTCGGTGATCACGTGCTTGCAGCGGCGATAGACGAGTTCGGACAGCAGGCCGCGGCAGGATTCGAGTTGTTCGAGCGAAACGTCGCGCAGCGCCTTGATCGGGCCGAGTTTGGCCTTCATTTTTTCGACGCCCTCTTCGCAGGCTTCGCGCCGCGAGTTGTACTCGCCGCCGGCGTGCTGGTGCTTCACCATCGAATTGGCGACCACAATTTTCGCGGCGGCTGGCACCGAAACCGGCCGCGACTCGAGCGAGCGGCAATCGATAAGCAGGCCGGCTTCGGCGACGCCGCAGCAGGCGATGTACTGATCCATGATGCCGCAGCGCATGCCGACGAATTCGTTCTCGGCGCGTTGGCAGATTTTGGCGAGCGCGACCCGGTCGAGCGGCGCGCCGGCGGCGTGCAGCATGGCGTGGCCGGCGGAGACTTCCAGCGCCGCCGAAGAACTCAGCCCTGCGCCCTGCGGCACGTCGCTGTCGATCAGCACATTGAGGCCCTTGAGCCGGACGCCGGAGCGCTCGAGCATCAGAGCGACGCCAGCGACGTAGTCGGTCCAGCGGCGCGCCTGCGAAAGCGGCTGGTCGAGGTCGAATTCGCGAAAGTCGTCATGGCCGATCGAGCGCACGACGATCTTGCGGTCGTTGCGCGGAGCCGCTGCCACCAGCGTTTGAAACTCGAGCGCGGCCGGCATGACAAAGCCGTCGTTATAGTCTGTGTGTTCGCCGATCAGATTGACGCGCCCCGGCGCGCGGCTGAGATGCGGCGACGTGCCGTAGGTGGCCTGAAAGGCCGAGATAAGCTCCTGCGGATTCACGATTTATCGTTTCCCCCTGTGCGCGTCAGCTTTCTAACGCAAATCAAGCCCGGCCGCATAGGTCGGCCTTCGCGCTGCAATGCAACAGAATTCGCGGGATGCCCCCGCTTGGGCGCTTCAGCTGCGCTGGTCTTCGATGCGAGCGAGTTGCTTCTCGCATCTCCGTCAATTCCGCTTTCAGGTCGGACAGATTTTGATCGGCGGCGGGCGCCGCTTCTTTTGTCGTCGCCTTGGTGACCGCGCCGAACGGCGAGAACAGACCGAGCGCCTGCGTAAAAGCCGCAAGGTTCTTGCGCGTCATTTCTTCCAGCGCCGCAAAGGCCGGGCCGCCCAATGTTGCGTCCCCAAAGATTTTTTGCGCGCTCTTGCGCACATTCTCTTGTTCGACGGTGAAGCGTTCCATCGAGAACTCAAGGTAGCTGGGCACGAGCGTCTGCACGCTGTCGCCATAAAACCGTATGAGTTGGCGGAGGAACGCCACCGGCAGCAGCGCTTGCCCCTCGACGCCTTCCTGTTCGAAAATGATCTGCGTCAACACGGAGCGCGTAATGTCTTCGTTGGTCTTGGCGTCATGGACGACGAAATCGTCGCCCGACTTGACCATTTTGGCGAGGTCCGCGAGCGTGACGTAGACGCTGGACTCCGTATTGTAGAGCCGTCGGTTCGCATATTTCTTGATCGTGACGGGCTCAGTCGTCTTTGCCATGGATCAACCCAACTACGCGAAGCCTCAAGGCGCCGCATTGTTCGACAAGCGCATCTTGCGCCGCAACACGCAGCTTGTTGCAACCGCGAAGGCGGCGGTCAAGGCCCAAGCGTAAGAACCGGCCCGGGAATTTCCGATTCGCGCATGCCCGCCTTGCGTGGCAAGAGACTGCACAAATCTATCAATCTGTGGCACGAGCGGCCAAAGCTCGAAGACTTGAGGAGTAAAGCCCATGGCCAATACCGAGATTGTGATTGCCTCGGCGAAGCGTACCCCTGTCGGTTCCTTTAACGGCGCGTTCGCCAATGTTCCGGCGCACCACTTGGGCGCGGCGGCGATCACCGCGGCGCTGGCGGCGGCGAAAGTCGAACCGGGCGAAGTCGACGAGGTGATCCTCGGCCAGGTCCTGAGCGCAGGCGAGGGGCAGAACCCGGCCCGTCAGGCCGCGATGAAGGCCGGCGTGCCGCAGGAGAAGACGGCCTTCGGCCTCAATCAATTGTGCGGCAGCGGCCTCCGGGCGGTCGCGCTTGGCCTGCAGCAGATCGCCCATGGCGACGCGTCGATCATCGTGGCGGGCGGCCAGGAATCGATGTCGCAGGCGCCCCACGCCGGGAACATGCGCAGCGGCGTCAAGATGGGCGAGTTCAAGCTGATCGACACCATGCTGAAAGACGGCCTGATCGATGCGTTCCAGGGCTATCACATGGGCACGACGGCGGAGAACATCGCCGGCAAGTGGCAGCTCGGCCGGGAAGAGCAGGACCGTTTTGCCGTCGGTTCGCAGAACAAGGCGGAAGCGGCCCAAAAAGCCGGCCGCTTCAAAGATGAAATCGCGCCCTTCACCATCGCCTCCAAGAAGGGCGACATCGTCGTCGCCGACGACGAATATATCCGCCATGGCGCCACCTATGACGGTCTCGCCAAGCTGCGGCCGGCGTTTTCCAAGGACGGAACCGTCACCGCGGGCAACGCTTCCGGCATCAACGACGGCGCCGCGGCGCTGGTGATCATGACGGCGGCCGAAGCCAAGCGGCGTGGACTGACGCCGATGGCGCGCATCGCTTCGTGGGCGACGGCGGGCGTCGATCCCGCAATCATGGGCACCGGCCCGATCCCGGCCTCGCGCAAGGCGTTGGCCCAGGCGGGCTGGAGCGTGAAAGACCTCGATCTTATCGAGGCGAACGAAGCTTTCGCGGCGCAGGCGCTGGCGGTGAACAAGGACATGGGCTGGGATCCGGCCATCGTCAACGTCAACGGCGGCGCGATCGCCATCGGCCATCCGATCGGCGCATCGGGCGCGCGCGTGTTGACGACGCTGCTTCACGAAATGGCCCGGCGCGGCGCCCATAAGGGACTGGCGACCCTGTGCATTGGCGGCGGCATGGGCGTAGCGATGACGGTCGAGCGCGCCTAAAAGAGCGCTAACGACAAAAACGGGAGGATCGAATGGGTAAGGTGGCGGTTGTCACGGGCGGCACGCGTGGCATTGGCGGCGCGATTTCGAGGGCGCTGAAGGATGCTGGATATACCGTTGCGGCGGTGTATCACGGCAGGGATGAGGCCGCGGCAGAGTTCAAGGCCGCGACCGGCATCGCCGTCTACAAGTGGGACGTTGCGAACTTCGACGCCTGCAAAGCCGGCCTCGCCACCGTCGAGAAGGATTTGGGGCCGGTCGCTGTGCTCGTGAACAACGCCGGCGTCACCCGCGATTCGATGTTCCACAAGATGACGCTCGATCAGTGGCGCGCCGTCATCGACACCAACTTGAGTTCCCTGTTCAACATGTGCCGTCCGGTGATTGAAGGCATGCGCGATCGCGGCTTCGGCCGCATCGTCAACATTTCCTCGATCAACGGCCAGAAGGGGCAGATGGGGCAGACCAACTATTCGGCGGCTAAGGCCGGCGACATCGGCTTCACCAAGGCCCTGGCGCAGGAAAACGCCGCCAAGGGCGTCACCGTCAACGCCATCTGCCCCGGCTACATCGCCACGGAAATGGTGATGGCGGTGCCCAAAGAGGTGCTCGAGAAATCCATCCTGCCGCACATCCCGGCAAAACGGTTGGGGCAGCCGGAGGAGGTTGCGCGTTGCGTGCTGTTTCTGGTGTCCGACGAGGCCGGCTTCATCACGGGAACGACGCTGTCCGCCAATGGCGGCCAGTTGATGACCTAACGGTCTAGCCCGCTGCATGCTCCTGCGGGGCGGGCGGCCCGCGCAGGGGCAGTTCCGCCATTTTCAGAAAGCTGGCAAGGCTCGCCAGCACCGTCGCCGCCTGCAGCCCGAACAGCCATCGATAAGCGGTCGCTATGGCTTGCCGACCGGCCGGGTCGGTGATGAGCCCTTGTTCGGTGACAATCGCGCCGAAAGCGAGCACCACCGCGCCGAGCACGGCGACCCCGATCGCCCCGCCAAAAGCGCGCAAGAAGGCGATCGCTCCGGTCGCGACGCCGAGATCGCGCGGGTCGGCGGCGTTCTGCACCGAGACGGTGATCGTCGGGAACAGCGGCCCCAAGCCGACTCCGAGCGCCAGCAGCAGCGCTTCGATCCCCCAGAACGACAGCCGATCGATGAACGCCGCCAGCAGGATCAGCGCCGCTACCGCGACGACGAGCCCGGCCGTCGCCAAGCGCTTGTATTTGGGAGAGTTCGCCATGCGCCGCCCCGCCGTGTTGGCGCCGATGACCGACCCGGCCAACAGCACGATCAGCGAGGCGCCTGCCCGGGTCGCATCCGCGCCGAGATAGCTGACCATGAACATCGGCACAAAAACGGTGCAGCCGACGAAGGAAAACATCGAAAAGAAGATGGTCAGCGACGCCATGCCGATCACTTCGTTGCGAAACAGCCCGATCGGCACCAGCGGCTCGGGCGTCCGGCTGAGGTGCCAGATCAAGCCGGCGCCGAGGATGGCGCTGGCGGCGAGCAGACTAAGCACCGTCAGCGACGTCCAGCCGCCGGCGTCGTGCGCCACGGTCAAGGCCAGCATCAGCGCAATGCTTGAGGCCATCACCAGCGCGGCGCCGAGCAAATCTAGCCGATGATCGCGGCGCACCGAGTGCACGACCCGAAGGGCAGGGCGGCAGATGAGGAAGGCGATGCCGCCAAGCGGCAGATTGATCCAGAAGATCATCGGCCATCCCACGTGATCGGCCAGCGCGCCACCCACCACCGGCCCGGCGACGCTCGAAATCGCCCAGACCGCGGAGATGTAGGCGACGTATTTCGCCCGCTCGCGCGGCGTCACCACGTCCGCAATCACCGTCTGCGCCATGACGATCAGGCCGCCGCCGCCGAGGCCCTGGAAGGCGCGCGCAGCGACCAAAACGGCCATCGACGGCGAGAGCGCACAGCCGATCGATCCGATCAGGAAAATCGCCATCGCCGTATAGAGCGTCGGGCGACGTCCGTAGATATCGGACACTTTGCCATAGAGCGGCGTCGTCGCCGTGCTGGTGAGCAGGTAGGCGGAGATCACCCAGGACAGAAACGCTGCGTTGCCAAGCGCCGCGCCAATGGTCGGCAGGGCGGGCGCGACGATGGTTTGATCGAGCGCCGCCAGGAACATGGTCAGCAGCACGCCGATGATCGCCGCGCGCTTCTCCCGTTCGCCAAGCGCTGGCGCGCTCGCGGCCGTAAGGACGCTCGGACTGGAGGTCGTCACGCGGCAGCTCTCTTTCGCATGGGGGACGATGGGGTTGTGGCGCGTTCACGCGGCGCTTCCATGGCCGAGGCGGCTGAAAACGACAAGATGACCGGCGTTCAATTTTCGGACAGCGCGACGTCGGCGCGGGTCAGATCGACAGCGGAGTCCCTTGAAGCGTTAAGCCTGCCAAGCGCTCGCAGCCTTAACAGGCGCTCGAAAAGGCCCGGCTTTAGCGCGCGGCGTTCAACCGAATCGATTGCGCACGACGACGAGCGAGAACAGCACCAACAGCATCGTCGCGAAAGTCACGCCATAGGTCAAAATCGGATCGTAAGGCGAGACGGTCGGAAAATAGGTGCCGCGGACGAGAAGCCCCATGAATAGGCCAATCAGAGCGACGACGCCGTCGCCGTAAGGGCCAAAGCCGCGCCGGTCCATGAGACTGTCGACGATGTAGCCGGCGATGAAAAAGCAGAGCACTAGCACCAGGACGAGGAAGACTTGCTCCGACAACGTCAGATTTTGCAGTCCCAGGAAGTAGGGCAGGCGCAAATGGAAGGGCAAGTGCATGACGGCGTACCTCTGCCGGAAAGGATGCCGGGCTAAACTTGGAAAATGAGGCTGAAGGAGAAAGTTTACGCTTCCGTAAAGGGAGCCCGAAAAATTGTAATCACATGGCCGAATTTCGTTAACTTTTGATTAGCCGTGTCGCGCCTTCCCGCCAGAGCGCGGTCGTCGTTCAGGCGCGTGGCAGCGTCAGCGTCGCGCGGAGGCCGCCAAATTGGCTGTCGTCAAGACTGAGCGCTCCGCCGTAGAGCGTGGCCAAATCCACGACGATCGATAGCCCCAAGCCAGACCCAGGGCGCGATTCGTCCAGCCGCCGTCCGCGTTCCAGCGCTTGCGCTCGCGCCTGCGCATCGAGCCCGGGACCGTCGTCGTCGATGATGACCTGGAACGTTCCGCGCCCCAGCGCATCGGTTTCGCCGCCATGCGTCTCAAGGAACACGCGGCCCTTCGCCCATTTGCCGGCGTTGTCCAGGAGGTTGCCGATCAGGTCCGTTAAATCCTGCGTCTCGCCGCGAAATTTGAGGCTGGCGTCGGTGGAAGAGGTGAAGGTCACGTCGCGATCGCGATGAACCTTGTTGAAGGTTCTGAGCAGCCCGGCCACCACCGACTCGACCTCCGTGGCCGAGCCGATCACGCCGGCGCGCGCGGCCGCGCGCGCGCGATCAAGGTAGAACGCCATCTGCCGCCGCATAGTTTCGGCCTGTTCGCGCACTTTTTCCGGCAGGTTGGGGCTTTGCGCGTCCGCCTCGTTGACGATGACGCTAAGCGGCGTCTTCAACGCATGCGCGAGATTGCCGACCTGCGTGCGGGCGCGCTCGACGATCTCGCGATTGGTCGAGAGCAGCAGATTCACCTCGTCCGCGAGCGGCGCCACGTCGTCGGGAAACTGCCCATCGATGTGGTCGGCCTCGCCGCGCCGCACTGCGGCCAGCCTCTGGCGTAGCGCGTCGAGCGGCCTAAGGCCGAAGCGCACCGCGAGCGCGGTGGCGCCGAGCAGGGCGACCGCGAGCGCCAGAAAGGTTGCCCACAGCGCAGTCTCGAACGAGGCGATCTGCTTTTCGATGATCTCGTCGCTCGCGGCGACTTCGACGAGGTATTTGCCGTCGTCGCCGGCGTCGATCGTGCGTTCAATCGCCCGCAGCCGTTTTTCGCCGGGACCGATGACATAGCCGGCGACGACGCCGTCGGAGTCTTTTTGCGCATCCCCGCCGAGCCGCGGCAATTGCGTTGCAAACAGCGAGGGCGAGGCGCGAGTTTCTTTCGGCGTGACGTCGAGCCGCACGACCTGCCAGTACCATCCGGAAAAAGCGAGTTCGAACTGCGGATCGACCTGCGCCGCCGGCGTCGTGCGGGTCTCGTCGTTGCCGGTGAGCCCCTCCGCGATCAGGGCTTTGACGTAGACGCCCAGGCGATCGTCGAACGAGGCCTCGCTGAGGCGCCGGTTCAGCGCCGTCAGGCCGACGCCCGACACCAACAGAATCGAGGCGATCAAGGCCGTGGCTGAGATGAACAGCCGGACGGCGATCGAATGGAGAGGCGGGAGGCCGAACATGGCGCTCCTTTACCCCAAGAGTCGGAAAAAGCGGATGCTCGAGGTCAAAACGCTCTGCCGCCCCTCCCCACTTGTGGGGGAGGGCAGGGGAGGGGGGTCTCACAGGCCTTTCAGCACTATGCCTGCGGCAAGAGCGGCAAAGCGTGGTGAGACCCCCCTCCCTAACCCTCCCCCGCAAGCGGGGAGGGAATGGCCGCAGCGTGTGGCAGGGAATTCTGCGGCTCAAAACAGGCTAAGCTGCCCTTCGCCGCCCATCTTACGCATGGGCGGCACGAAGAGGTCGTTGCGCAGCTCCAGCGGCGTCTCGCGAAAGCCAAAGCGTCGATGCGCGATTTCGAATCGCCGCGAGATCATCCAGGCGTATGGCCCGGAGCCGGCCATGCGCTGCCCCCACTTGGCGCTATAGTCCTTGCCGCCATGCAGCGATTGCACGAGGCCAAGCGTCCGCTCGAGCTTGTCCGGGAAATTCGTAGCCAGCCACTCGCGGAACATGTCGCGGAGTTCCAGCGGCAAGCGCAGCGTGACGTAGCCGGCCTCGCGCGCGCCCAGGCCGCTGGCGCGGTTGAGGATCGCCTCGACCTCGGCATCGTTGACCGAGGGGATCACGGGGGCGACCATCACGCCGACGGGAACGCCCGCTTCGGCGAGTTTCTGGATCGCCTCAAGTCGCCGTTCGGGCGTCGGCGCGCGCGGCTCCAGCCGGCGCGCAAGGTCGCGTTCGAGCGACGTCACGGAGATGAACACCTTGACCAGTTGCTTGCGCGCCAGCGACTGTAACAGGTCGAGATCGCGAAGGATCAGGTTCGACTTGGTGACGACGCTGACGGGATGGTTGGTCCGCTCCAGCACCTCCAGCACCGACCGCGTGACACGGAATTTCCGCTCGATCGGCTGATAAGCGTCGGTGTTGGCGCCGAGCGCGACGACGCGCGGGGCGTAGTTCTTCTTGGACAGTTCCTGCTCAAGCAGTTCCGCGGCGCCGTCTTTCACCGTCAACTTGGTTTCGAAATCGAGCCCCGGCGAAAGACCGAGATAGGAGTGCGTCGGCCGGGCGTAGCAATAGGCGCAGCCGTGCTCGCAGCCGCGATAAGGATTGATCGAGCGGTCGAACGGCAAGTCGGGCGACTGGTTGCGCGTCAGCATCGCCTTCGGGCGCTCGTGGACGATCTCGGTCTTGAACGGGTCGGTCGCCTCGTCGCGCTCCCAGCCGTCGTCGAACGCTTCGCGCCGCTCCGTCTCGAAGCGACCGGAGACATTGCTGACCGAGCCGCGCCCGCGGCGGCGCTCGGCGTCGACCAGGCGGTCGCCGACATGCGCGCCGAGGCGTTCGGCGACTTGCATACGGACGGCGGAATCATCGCGACGTGGGGTCATGGCGGGGCTCATGACTTAAGGAACAAAAAGGGAACGCGTATATGGTCCCTTGACGTTCCAACGTCAAGCCCTGGTAGGAACGTTCGGCTAAAGCCCCGTCGCCGGCGCCAGCGGCACCGCCAGCGAAAAGCGCTGCAACGCGTTGTGTGTCAGCGTGGCGATGTCGGCCAAGGCATGCGCCGATTTCACGCTGAGCGCCGCCACGTGCGTTCCTTGATCCGCCGCGTTCGCCGCGGCCTTGGCCGAGGCCACGGCGGCGGCGGGGGCCGGCGGCTGGGCGACGCCGTAGGGCGGCTTCGGGTCGACGTCGGCCAGGGCGAATTGCATGACGTCGTGCCACGTCTGCGCTGGCAGAATGCCGCCGGTGAGGTTCTGCATCGGCGCGCCGTCGTCGTTGCCGAACCATACGCTTCCGACATAATTGCCGGTGAAGCCGTTGAACCAGGCGTTGGTCGAAGCGTTGGTTGTGCCGGTCTTGCCGGAGATGGCGAAGCCGGGAATTTGCGCCGCCCGCCCGGTGCCTTCGGTCACCACATGCGTCATCAAATTGTTCATCTCGGCGACTTTGTTGGCCGGGATCACTTGCGGCGCCGGCGCGGCGCTATCGTGGCGGTAGACCGGATCGCCATGCGAATTGGCGATGTCGATCGCGGCATAGGGCGTGGCGCGTTTGCCGCCGTTGGCGAGCACCGCGTTCGCGCCCACCATCTCGATCATGGTGACTTCGTCCGCGCCCACCGGCAGCGACACGGTGTCCGGCAGCGGCGTCGTCAGGCCCATGGCGCGGGCGGTGGCGATGATCTTCTGCCGCCCGAGCGCGGCGATATGCGCGAGGTGATAGCTCTGCTTGGGCGGCCAGTAGGCCTCGCCGATCTTCACGGAAAGCCGGATCGCCGCGGTGTTGAAGGATTGCGCCAGCGCAGTCGTCATCGGCATCACGCCGCCGGCTTCGCCGTCGTAATTGTGGACGCAATAGTCGCCGATGCAGATCGGCGAGGCGTCGATCGGCGAATCCTTGGTGTATTTGCCGGTCATCAGCGCGGTCAGGTAGACGAAAATCTTGAAGGAGGAGCCGGGCTGCCGCAACGCGTCGGTGGCGCGGTTGAACTGGCTGGCGCCATAGTCGCGGCCGCCGACCATCGCCCGCACCAACCCGTCGGGCTCGGCGACGACCGTCGCCGCTTGCGTGGCGTGATAGGCCGGCGCGTCGTTGCGCAACTTGTCCTCGATGACGCGCTCGGCCTTTTGCTGCAAGGCGCTGTCGAGCCCGGTGCGCACCACCAGCACGCGCTCGTCGCCGAGCGCGCCGGCCGCCGCGAGATTGCGGACTTCGTTATAGGCGAAGTCGAGATACCAGTCGGGCGAATAGGAATTTTCCCGGTCGATCGGCGTCGCCGGATTGCGCCGCGCCGCAAACACCTGGCCCTCGGTCATGAAGCCGGCTTCGACCAGGTTCGAGAGCACGTCGTTGGCGCGCGCGCGCGCCGCGGGAAGATTGACGTAGGGCGAAAATTTCGTCGGCGCCTTGAACAGGCCGGCCAGCATCGCCGCCTGCGCCAGATTGAGATCGCGCGCGCTTTCGCCGAAATAATATTGCGCCGCCGCCTGCACCCCAAAGGCGCCGCCGCCCATGTAGGCGCGATCGAGGTACAGGCCGAGAATCTCGCGCTTGCTCAGGTGGTTTTCCAGCCACAGCGCTAGAAACGCCTCGTTGATCTTGCGCTGCACCGTGCGCTCGTTGGTGAGGAACAGGTTCTTCGCCAGCTGCTGGGTGATTGAGGAGCCGCCCTGCACGACGCCCGCGGCACGCGCATTGACGGTGAGCGCGCGCAATGTGCCGACCATATCGATGCCGAAATGCGAGAAAAAGCGCCGGTCTTCGGTCGCCAGCACCGCCTTGATGAAATGGTCGGGCAGATCGTCGAACGGAATGGCGTCGTCATGCTTGATGCCGCGCCGGCCGACTTCGACGCCGTGCCGGTCGAGGAACGTGACGGCGAGGTCTTCGTGCTTGAGCCAATCCCGGTCGGCGGTCAGCCGCTGCGCCGGGATGGAGAGCGCGATCGCGCCGATCAGGCCGACGATGGCGAGGTTGATGCCTTCGCCGGCTGTCTCCACCGCCAGACGCCTCCGCGCCGCGCACGCGCAGGCTCTCGGAGAAGGCCTCCATCCGCCTGGTGAGTTCGATAAGCCCGCGCCGCAGCGCATAGAGCCCGGCGTCGATCCGCGCGTCGAGCGCGAGCAGGGCGTAGCGTAAGCGCTGCATCTTGCGGCCGGGTTTGGGCGGGGAAGGCGACAAGGGAGGCTCGACCCACTGAAGTCGTTTGTTGGATACTCTCTAGCACGCCGCGCAGGCTATGGGGGACAGTTCGTAGGCTTATCGTCAACGCCGGCCATGGACACGGCCACGCTCCCGCGCCAAGCTTCTCGTAAGGAGACCTTTATGACCGACGAGACGCCGTTCTGGCGGACCAAGACGCTTGAAGAGATGTCCAAGCCGGAATGGGAGAGCCTGTGCGACGGCTGCGCGCGCTGTTGCCTGGTGAAGCTGGAGGACGAGGACACCAGCGAAATCTATTTCACCGATCTCGGCTGCACGCTGCTGAACGACGACACCTGCCGCTGTCGCGACTATCGCCGCCGGCAGTCGCGCGTGCCCGATTGCGTGAAGCTGACGCCCGAGAAAGTGCGCGCCTTGCCCTGGCTGCCGAAAACCTGCGCTTACCGGCGATTGGCGGAGGGGCGAGACCTCGCCTGGTGGCACCCGCTCGTGTCCGGCGATCCCGATACGGTGCACGCCGCCGGCATATCGGTCCGCGGCAAGCTGTTTGGCTCCGAAGACGATGTGCCGATGGCGCTGTGGGAAGCGCGCGTGGTCAAATGGCCCAATCTCGTGCCGAGGGCCGCGCGGAAGAAGTAGCTCACCGTCATTGCGAGGAGCGTAGCGACGAAGCAACCGAGGGGCCGCAAACAGATCTGTTTGCGGCCCTAGGTTGCTTCGCAACGCTCGCAATGACGGCCGGAGAGAGCTCTGCTAAAGCGCGCTCGCCATCGCCAGCGGTTCGCGCGCGATCTCGAAACTGGGCGCTCCGACGTAATTGCCTTGGGCGTAGTCGCAGCCCCACTTGCGCAGCAGCGCAAGGGTTTCCTGGTCCTCGACCCATTCGGCGACGATTTTTGCGCCGATCCGGCGCGCCAGGGCGATCAGTTCGCGCACGAAAAACCGGTCGTCGCTCGAGCGCGCGATGTTCTGCACGAAGGCGCCGTCGATCTTTACGATGTCGGCTTTGAGCGCGCGCAAGGTTCTGAGCGAGGTGTGTCCCGCGCCAAAATCGTCCATCGCCAGGCGAACGCCAGCGGCGCGCAGGTCGGCAAAATTCTCGACGATGGCGTCGACGTCGTGAATGGCCGCCGTCTCGACGATCTCCACAATCAGGCGCCGGGCGATCTCGGGCCGGCTGAACAAAGCGGCGCGGATGAGCGTGGTGAAAGCGGAATCGCGCAGCGTGACCGGCGAGACGTTCACCGTGATCGAGAGTTCTGGCCGGGCGGTCAGCGTGCTGATGGCGGTCTGCACCATGAGACTGTCGACCGCAGGAATGCGTCCGTGCCGCTCGGCGAGCCCCATCCAGGAGACCGGTTTGGCGAAGGAGCCATCCTCGTTCATCAGCCGAGCCAGCCCTTCGTAAAGCATCGGCAGTTCCGGCGAGAGCGGAACGATCGGCTGATAGGCGAGGGCCAGCGCGCCGGCGCCGATGGCGCGATCGAGATTTTCCAGCTCGTCCGCTTCCTGACGCAGGCGCATGCGCTTGGCTTCGCTCTCGTCAAAGCACGCCGACAACGTGCCGCGCGCGCGGGCATGGTCGAGCGAATCCATCGCGCGGCGGATCAGCGAATCCGCTGGGCGACCGTTGGAGGCGCCCAGCGCCAAGCCCACCCGCACGACCGCCTTGGCCGGAACGCCGCCGACCGTGAACACGCCACTGTTCAGCCGTTCCGCCAGCCGGCTCGCGGTCGAAGCGGCGTTGTCTTTGTCGTTCAGCGCCAGCAGCGCGATAAAAGACGCGCCGGCGTGGCGGGCGAAGCAGTCGGTGGAGCGCAGCATGCTCATCAGGCGCAGCGAGATCGCCTGCAGCAATTCGTCTCCAGCGGCATAGCCGAAGATCGCGTTGAAATTGTCGAGATGGTCGACGCCGACCGCCACGACGGCGAAGCGCTCGCGTTGCGACATCGCAACCTGCGACTTCACTTCGATCGCCGAGATCAACTCCTCGCGCGTCTGCCGTCCCAGACGCGCCGGCGTGAACGAGGCTTGCGAACCATCCTCCCGGATGGCCCTGCGCAGGCGGAGCATCCCGTGGGCGCGGAGCGGCCGGCCGCTGGCGTCTCCCCACCAGCGCCCGACGTCATCGACCTGGAAATAGGCGCCCGTCGGCCCATGCAACGCAAACGCCAAGACGTAGGGCGTGCCCGCGTCGTCGCTCGCCGGCGCGCCGCTGACAAAGAAAGTCGCGCGGGCCGCGCCCGCGCCGAGCGCTTCGGCTTGCGCGAAAGCGGCGCCCGTGCGCAACCAATCTTCCGGAAAATCCTTCAGGACGTCCCGGACATTCGCGCCCCAGGCGATAACGTCGGTCGTCATGTCCCAATCATAGACGACTGCGTCGAGCAGCCCGGAGATCGCCGGCGCTTCGCTATCGGGCGAGGGGTCGCATGCGCCGCCGCCAACGGTCGGCGGAGGCAAAGTCGCGGTCGCATTGGCCATCGGGAGTCTCGGAAAACACGCGGCCGCCCCCACGGCGTCGCCGACTCCTAACCATGAGACCAATCCGTTAACGTTCTCTTTACTCCTCGCGTAATCGCGTCCGAGGGGCCGGCGGTTTTCGCCGGGTTAAAACTTGTCCTTTCGCGTGCGCAATTCGGCGAAGACCGCCGCGGGGTCGGCGCCGGCCATGCCCAGATTGGCTTGGATTTCTGGCGCCTCCGCGCGCAAGAAAGGGTTGGTCGCCAGTTCCGCCGCAAGCGTCGTCGGCAGCGTCGGCCGTCCCGCCTTGCGCAGCGCCGAAACCTCTTCGGCGCGCTGCTTCAGCGCAGAATTGGCGGGGTCGACCGTGAGCGCGAACCGCGCATTGGCTTCGGTATATTCGTGGCCGCAATAGATCGTGGTCTCGCGCGGCAGTGCTGCGACCTTGGTCAGCGAGTTCCACATCACCGCGAGCGGCGTCTCAAGCACGCGCCCGCAGCCGATCGCGAATAGCGTGTCGCCGCAAAAGGCGATCCCATCGGCCTCGAACCAATAGATGATATGCCCCGCCGTATGGCCAGGGGTATCGATCACCTGCGCCTTGACCTTGCCGACGCTCACCACGTCGCCGCCGCCGACCTTTTCATCGAGGCCGGCGATGCGGTCAGCCTCGGCGGCCGGGCCGATGATTTTGACGTTGGGAAATTTCGCTTTGACGGCGGGGAGGCCCTGCACGTGGTCGGCATGGTGGTGCGTGACCAGCACATGGGTCAGCGGCCAGCCCATCGCCTCGGCGGCCGCAATGACCGCGGCGCCGTCGGGTGCGTCGATCGCCGCCACAGCGCCGGTCTCGGGGTCGCGCACCAGCACGCCGAAATTATCCTTGAGGCAGGGGAATTGATGAACGGCGATCGGCATCGGCGGGGTCCCTTAGGGCGTTGCGTGGGTTGCGCGGGCTTCAGGCCCCGCGCGGCGCTCGGCGGTTAGCTAGGCGCTTGCCGCGGCTTGCGCAACGGGCGGCCCAAGGGCCATTGTCGCGCTGCCGGTCACCCTCGCGAGGCCTTTTGTCGCTCGACGTCAACACGCTAGTGGAATTTTACGATTCGCCCCTTGGCGGCGTCGTTAGCCGCGTTTTGGGCGCAAAACTGTCGGCGCATTGGGGCCGCTGCGCGGGGCTCGCGGTGGCAAGTTTTGGCTTCGGCGCGCCGCTGCTCGAACCTTTCCGAAAGGAGGCGCAGCGCACGCTTTGCCTGATGCCGGCCGAGCAGGGCGTCGCGCCCTGGCCGGCCGAGGAGAGGAACGCGGCGGCGCTGGTGGACCTGACGATGATCCCGCTGCCCGACGGCTGCATCGACCGTATGGTGTTGATCCACAGTCTTGAGACCAGCGAGGAGCCGAGCGCGCTGCTAGAGGAGGCCGCGCGTGTGCTGGCGCCCGCCGGGCGCGGCGTCATCGTCGTGCCCTCGCGCCGCGGCCTTTGGGCGCGCGCGGACGGCACGCCGTTCGGCTTCGGCCAACCGTTCTCGCGCGCGCAATTGCGCGAGCTGATCGGCGACGCCTCGCTGACGCCGATGGCTTGGGGCGAAGCGCTGTTCGCGCCGCCGTTTGTGGGGCGGTGGTTTCCCAATTCGGCAGTAGCCATGGATTCGATCGGCCGCGTTTTCGGCTGGCCCTTCGCCGGCGTGCATTTCGTCGGCGTCACCAAACAGGTGGCGCGGCTCGTGCCGGTGCGCCGTGCGGACCGTCGCCGGGCCGCGCTGTCGCAACCGCGGTTCGCGGTGAGCGGACATCCGCGCTCAGGCGCGTAGCCGACATTGCGCCACAGCCTTGCGCCATCCCGCGTACCGCGCGTCGCGCTCTTCGGCCGCCATGTCAGGCTGAAACCGCCGCTCCAGCCGCCAAATCTTGGCAAAGTCCTCCGGCCCCGACAGCAGCCCCGCCTGCCACAGCGCGAGAAAACCGACGCCTTGCGCCGTCGTTTCGCGAAAGCTTGGACGGTCGACCGGCGCGTTGAGCATGTCGGCGAGAAACTGCATCGTCCAATCGCTCGCCGCCATGCCGCCGTCGGCGCGAATGACCGGCGCTTGCGTCGCCGCGCCGGCGTCGGCATGCATGGCTTCGACAAGATCGCGCGTCTGGAACGCGACGCTCTCGAGCGCCGCGCGCGCGATCTCTTTCCTTCCCGAACCGCGCGTCAGACCGCTCAAAATCGCGCGCGCATCCGCGTCCCAATACGGGGCGCCGAGGCCGACGAAGGCCGGCACCAGCGACACGCCATGATCGGGCGCGGCCTCAGCCGCCAGAGCCCCCACCTCGGAAGCGGAAGAAATGATGCCGAGCGAATCGCGCAGCCATTGCACCGTCGCGCCCGCCGAGAAGATCGAGCCCTCGATGGCGTAGGTCGTGACGCCGCCGAAGCGGTAGCCGATCGTCGTCAGCATGCGCTGCGTCGACGGCACGGCGCGCGGCCCCGTGTTGAGGAGCACGAAGGCGCCGGTGCCGAAAGTCGCCTTCATCATCCCCGGCGTAAAGCACGCCTGGCCGATCAATGCCGCCTGCTGGTCGCCCGCGATCGCGGTGATTGCGGGCGAGCTCGCAAGCAGACCAGAGCTCAACGCGCCGAAAGCGCCCGCCGTATCCTTCACCGGTGGCATCATCGACGCAGGCACGCGGAACAGTTTTAGGAGATCCTCGTCCCAAACGCCGCGATGGATGTCGTAGAGCATCGTGCGCGAGGCGTTCGTGGCGTCGGTGGCGTGCACGCCGCCGGTCAGCCGCCACAACAGAAAGCTGTCGACGGTGCCGAAGGCCAACTCGCCGCGCTCCGCGCGCGCCCGCGCGCCTTCGACATGGTCGAGAATCCACGCGATTTTCGTCGCCGAGAAATAGGGGTCGAGCAGGAGCCCGCTGCGCTGCGTGACCAGCGGCTCGCACCCTCGCGCTTTCAGTTCCGCGCAAATCGGCGCGGTGCGCCGGTCCTGCCAGACGACGGCGTTATGAATGGGATCGCCCGAATTGCGATCCCAGACCAGCGTGGTTTCGCGCTGGTTGGTGATCCCGATTCCGGCGAGCGGAACGGCGGCCGCTTCGGCGGCCTCGCGCATGCAGGTGAGCGTCGTCGACCAGAGGTCGGAAGGGTCGTGCTCGACCCACCCTGGCTGCGGATAGATCTGCCGGAATTCGCGCTGCCGCGAAACGACCGCGCGCGCCTCCGCGTCGAACACGATGGCGCGCGTCGACGTCGTGCCCTGGTCGATGACGAGTACGTGCGAAGCCAAGTTGCGTCTCCCCCGTCAGCCCGGCGCTCTGCGGCGCTCTTCCATGTACGCATCGAGCGCGGCGATATCGCTCGCGCTCATCCTCAGGCCAAGTTTTGAGCGCCGCCATACCACGTCGGCGGCTTCCTCGGCCCATTCTCGGCGCATGAGATAGCGCACTTCCGCCTCGGTTAATCCGGCGCCAAAGTCGCGCCCAAGATCGGCGCGGGATTTCGCCTCGCCGAGAACCTCTTGCGTCTTGGTGCCGTAGGCGCGCGCCATGCGCCGCGCTTGCGTCGGGTCGAGCCACGGCGCTTTGGCCGCAATCGCCTTGACCAAGGCTTCGAACCCAGTCGCGGGAAAGTCGCCGCCGGGCAGCGGCGCGGTTTTGGTCCAACCGCGCTTGTCCTGCATCGAAGAAGGCAGCAGCGGCGCGAGCTTGTCGAGCACCTGTTCGGCGAGCGGGCGATGCGTCGTGACCTTGCCGCCAAAAATGTTGAGCACGGGCGCGCCGCCCGTCGCGTCGAGTTCGAGCACATATTCGCGCGTGGCGGCTTGCGCCGCGCTGGCGCCGTCGTCAAACAGCGGCCGCACGCCCGAATAGGTCCAGACGACGTCGGCGGGCGCCACCGGCTTGGCGAGATATTCGCTGGCCGCCCTGCAGAGATAGTCGATCTCACTCCGCGTCGCCGCCACTGCGGAGGGATCGCCGTGATAATCCTGGTCGGTGGTGCCGATCAGCGTGAATTCGCGCTCGTAAGGGATGACGAAGACGATGCGGCCGTCGGCGTTCTGGAAGATGTAGCAGCGGTCGTGGTCGAACAGCTTTTTGACGACGATGTGCGAGCCCTGCACGAGACGCACTTTCGCCGGCGAGTTCACCCCGGTCGCGGCGATCGCTTCGTTCATCCACGGCCCCGCCGCGTTGACCAGGATCTTCGCGCGGATCGTCGTCTTCACGCCTGTGCGCTTGGCCTCAGTCGTCACTGTCCAGGCGTCGGCGCCGCGCGTCGCCGCAGCCATTTTAGCGCGGGTGGCGATTGTCGCGCCATGGTCGGCGGCGTCGCGCGCGAGCAACGCCACCATCCGCGCATCGTCGACCCAGCAATCCGAATATTCGAAGCCGAGCTTGTATTCGCCTGACTTGAGCGGCTTGCCGACGACGTCGGTTGTCAGGTCGACGCGGCGCGTGGGCGGCAGCAGCTTTCGGCCGCCGATATGGTCGTAGAGAAACAAGGCGAGCCGCAGCAGCCACGCCGGCCGCAGGCCTTTGTGGTGCGGCAACACAAAGCGCAGCGGCCAGACGATGTGCGGCGCGATCGCCCATACTGTCTCGCGCTCGAGCAACGCTTCGCGCACTAGCCGGAACTCGTAATATTCGAGATACCGCAGGCCGCCATGGATGAGCTTTGAGGTGTTGGACGACGTGCCGCTGGCGAGGTCGTTCTGCTCGCACAAGTAGACTTTTAAGCCGCGCCCGGAAGCGTCGCGCGCGATGCCGCAACCGTTCACCCCGCCGCCGACGATGGCGATGTCGTAGAGATCGTCGGTCATGGTCCCGCCCGCGCCTTCGCAAGTGCCGATGCGGGCTCAGCCGCTCCGAGCGCCTCTTAAGCGCTGACGGCCACGAGCGGCAAGCGTAAGCGGTCCGGGTAAATTGTTACCCTCGGGCTGCGCGCACCCCCTTCTCCAGCTTTGCTGGTGAAGGTGTCATTGCGAAGCAATGACGGACGAGGTGTGGAAAGCAGGACTGAGGCGTGGTTAGCGTTGGCTCAGCCGCAGCGCGCAATTCCTACCGCAGCCCCGCCTTCCTTTCCACACCTCAACCGTCACGCCTTCGGCGTGATACCTTCTCCACTCCGTGGAGAAGGGGCGCTGTCCGCTCACCCCACCTTCACCCACTTGCCGTTCGCTTTGGACGACTTCACGCAAGCTTCGATGAAGGCCATGCCTTTGAGGCCGTCTTCGATGCCGGGGAATTGCACGCCTTTGGGCGGCTTCTTGCCGTCGCGCGCGGCTTTGATGGCGAGCGCAACGTCGGTGTAGACGCTCGCGAAGCCTTCGAGATAGCCCTCGGGATGGCCGGGCGGGATGCGCGTAACGCGCGCCGCCGCCTCGCCCGAGCCCGGGCCGCCGCGGGTGATGATCTGGGTCGGTTGGCCGAACGGGGTGTAGAACATTTCGTTCGGGTTCGCCTGCACCCAATGCACGCCGCCCTTGGTGCCGTAGACGCGCAGGCGCAAGCCGTTCTCGTTGCCGGGCGCGACCTGGCTCGCCCAGATCGCGCCGCGCGCGCCGTTGGCGAAGCGCAGCATCATCTGCGCATTGTCGTCGAGCACGCGTCCCGCGCCGAAGGAGGAAAGGTCCGCGGCGAGCTCGGTTAGCTCCACGCCGGCGACATAGTCGGCCAGATTATAAGCATGCGTGCCGATGTCGCCGATCGCGCCGCCCGCGCCCGAGCGCTTCGGGTCGGTGCGCCAGGCCGCCTGCTTCTGCCCGCTCTTCTCAATCGGGTCGGTCAGCCAATCCTGGGGATATTCGGCCTGGATCACGCGGAGTTCGCCGAGGTCGCCGGCCTTCACCATCTCGCGCATGCGGCGCACCAGGGGATAGCCGGTGTAATTATGCGTGAGGGCGAAAATGGCCTTGGACTTCGCCGCCGCCGCCTCGATTTTTTTGCCTTCGGCCAGGCTCAGCGCCAGCGGCTTGTCGCAGATGACATGGATGCCGGCGTTCAAGAACGCGATCGCCGGGCCGGCATGGGCGTGGTTGGGCGTGACGATGGCGACCGCCTCGATGCCGTCGGGACGCTTGGCCTCCGCCTTGGCCATCGATTCCCAGTCGTCATAGATGCGGTCCGACGCGAGCGCCAAAGCTTCGCCCGAGCGGCGCGCCTTCTCCGCGGTCGAGGACAGCGCGCCCGCCACGAACTCGTAGTGGTCGTCGATGCGCGCGGCCAGCCGGTGCACGGCGCCGATGAAGGCGCCTTCGCCGCCGCCGACCATGCCGAGCCTGATCCGTCCGCCGCGCTTGGCGTCGCCGCGCCCTTCGATGGCCATTGCGTTTCCCCTTTTTATTTGCGTCCGAGTTTACTTGATCCCGAGCGCCCGGTTGATCTGATTCTTGTCGACGGCGCTGGCGACGAAATCGTCAAACGCCTTGTCGCTCGTCTCGATTATGTGGCTGGCGATGAACGGCGCGCCTTCGCGCGCACCCTGTTCGCTGCTCTTAATCGCGCATTCCCACTCCATCACCGCCCAGGAGCCATAGTTATATTGGGTCAGCTTGGAGAAGATGCCTTTGAAATCGACCTGGCCGTCGCCGAGGGAACGGAAGCGACCGGCGCGCTCCTGCCAGCCGGCGTAGCCGGAATAGACGCCCTGGCGGCCCGTCGGATTGAACTCGGCGTCCTTGACGTGAAACGCCTTGATGCGCTCGTGATAGATGTCGATGAAGGCGAGATAGTCGAGCTGCTGCAGCACATAGTGCGAGGGATCGTAGAGGATGTTGCAGCGCTTGTGGCCCTTGAGCTCCTCCAGGAAGCGCTCGAAGGTTGTGCCGTCGAACAGGTCCTCGCCCGGATGGATTTCATAGGCGACGTCGACGCCCGCTTCATCGAACGCGTCGAGAATCGGCTTCCAGCGCTTGGCGAGCTCGGCGAACGCCGTCTCGATCAAGCCGGGAGCGCGCTGCGGGAAGGGATAGAGATAGGGCCAGGCGAGCGCGCCGGAGAACGTCGCGTGCGCCTTCAGGCCCATAGCCTGCGAGGCCTTGGCGGCGTAGCGGAGCTGCTGCACCGCCCAGGCCTGCCGCTCTTTCGGCTTGCCGTGCACTTCCTTTGGCGCGAAGGCGTCGAACGGCTCGTCATAAGCGGGATGCACCGCGACGAGTTGGCCCTGCAGATGGGTCGAGAGCTCGGTGACCGCAACGCCGTGCTTGGCCGCCGTGCCCGTGATCTCGTCGCAATAGGTTTTGGATTCGCCGGCCTTCTTCAGGTCGAACAGGCGGCCGTCCCAGGTCGGGATTTGCACGCCCTTGTAGCCGAGCTTCGCCGCCCAGCCGCACATCCCGTCAAAACTGTTGAAAGGCGCCGCGTCGCCCGCGAATTGCGCGAGAAAAACTGCCGGTCCTTTGATGCGCGCCGCCATAGCCGCCCCTCCCTGAATTGGGGCGCACTTTTAGCGGCTAAGACGCGGGCGTCAATCAGGTCAGCGCAGCTTGTTCAATACGGGCTCGAGGGCAGTGACGCCGCAGGCGACAAGGGCCGCTTTAACGATATCGACCACGATGAACGGCCAGACGCCGAACGCCCAAACCTGCTCGAGATCGTAGGTCTTGGCGAGCCACAGCGCGCCGAGCGCGTGAATGACGAGCACGCCCGCCAGCAACGCCAGACTGCGGGTCACAAAGGCTTGACCGGCGCCGAAGCGGCCGACGATCAAGGCCGCGGCCAAGAAGCCGACGAGATAGCCGCCGGTCGGGCCGACCATGTAGGCCAGGCCCAGCCCGTGCTCTGGCGTGCCGGCGAAGACCGGGAAGCCCGCCGCGCCAAGCGCGAGATAGCCGAGCACCGCGCCGGCGCCGATGCGTTCGCCGAACGCCGCGCCGTAGGCGAGCACCACGAGCGTCTGCAGCGTCATCGGCACCGGCCAGAACGGCACCTTCGCCTTGGCGCTCAGGATGAGAAGGATGACGCCAACGGCCCCAAGGGCGATGCCGCGCGCGAGCGAGGCCGGGCGCGTCGAGAGGCTGAGCGTGGAAGACTTTTGCATAGGCGGATTCCCCAGATCGCCCTGTTAAAGCCGACGCGATGGCAAAGCGCAAGCGCGCGCAGGGCGACTTTGCCCAGGCTGCGTGCAGGGCGTCGCCTAAAGCGCGGGCGCCATCGGCTCGATCGTCTCAAGCGTCGCGGCGCACCCCTTCCCCCCTTGCGGGGGAAGGTGCCCCGAAGGGGCGGATGAGGGGTTGCTTCCGCAACTCAAGCGGCTTGGCGATTTCAATCCAAGTCGATGCCGGGCGCTTTCAACGCGAACATGGCGCCCGGTCGGACCGACCCCTCATCCGGCCTTCGGCCACCTTCTCCCGCAAGGGGAGAAGGGTCTCCTTTTGCGAGATTCTTGCGCTATCAGAGCGCCGCGAGTTCGCGCGCGCCAAGCCTCTGGCTTGAACGCCAGTTCCGGCCAATCGACGCGCGCCGGTTTTCCTCGCACGGTCAGGTCCAGCCCCGCGGCGTCGAGGCCAATAGCGCGAGGCGGCGGGGCGTTCTCGCCGACGCCGAGCGCGCGCGCTAGCGCCATCCCATGCGCTTGCGCCTCTGCCAGCAGGCTCGCCTCTTCCGCCACGAGCCCCGCAAAATCCCCACTCAACAGCAGTTCGTCCTGCGTCATCGACCCCGCCAGCCCAAAGCCGCCGTTGTAGTGAACACCCGATATGTCGAGCCGAAAAATCTGAAAATCCCGCAGCCCCATCATCAGTTTCGATTTGGGATTGCGCTGGAGGTAGCGCTCGCGGCGGCGCGGCGTGTCGGCCCGTTCCACCCGCCCGTTCAGCGTCACGCGCGCGACGTTGAGCGGATCGCCGCGCACCGCCGGCGCGCCGATTAAGAGCGAGACGCGCGAATCGTTCGCCAGATTCTTGCTGTGGACAGCGAGCGAAGACAACAACAGCAACGGCGCGCCGTCTTCGTCGCTGGCGACGCCCACCAGCGTCGTCAGCGGCGCGCCGGTCTCCGGCGCCAGCGTCGCCATCGCCGCGGTGCGCGCGAGGCGCAGCAGGCGGCGCGCGATCTCAACAGCGTTGTGCGGCGCCTCGCCTCATGCGCGCGCTGTCATCGCCCGGCGCGTCAATGCGCGCGCGAAATCGCGAACTCGACGGCGTCCTTGAGCGCGCGCTTCCACGGCGAATCCTTGAACAGCTCCAGCGAATCGCGCGCCATCGCGCCGTAGTGCCGCGCGCGTTCGACGGTGTCCTCGAGCGCGCGGTGGCGCTTCATCGTGGCGAGCGCGACGGCGAGGTCGGCGTCGGTCGCTTCGCCGCGCTCCATCGCGCGCCGCCAGAATTCGCGCTCCTGCTCGTCGCCGCGGCGGAACGCCAGCACCACCGGCAGCGTCAGCTTGCCCTCGCGAAAATCGTCGCCGACGTTCTTGCCGAGCTTGGCGGAAGAGCCGCCGTAATCGAGCGCATCGTCAATCAGCTGGAAAGCCACGCCAAGATTGGCGCCGAAACTGCGGCAGGCCTCGATTTCCGCCTTGGGCCGGCCCGCCAGGATCGGCCCGACTTCGCATGCGGCGGCGAACAAAGCGGCGGTCTTGGCGCGGATCACCGCGAGATAGGCGTCCTCGCTTGTGGCGGTGTCCTTGGCGGCGGTGAGTTGCATCACCTCGCCCTCGGCGATCACGGCCGCCGCGGTCGAAAGCACGTCGAGGCAGGCGAGCGAGCCGACCTCGACCATCATCTTGAACGCCTGCCCGAGCAGGAAATCGCCGACCAGCACGCTCGCTTCGTTGCCCCACAGCATGCGCGCGGCCGCCTTGCCGCGCCGCATGTCGCTCTGGTCGACCACGTCGTCGTGCAGCAGCGTCGCGGTGTGCATGAACTCGACGGAAGCCGCGAGCTTGATGTGGGCTTCGCCCTTATAGCCGCTGAGCGCCGCCGTCGCGATCGTCAGGATCGGCCTGAGCCGCTTGCCGCCTGAGGAAATCAGATGATTTGCGACCTCCGGGATCATCGTCACGTCAGAGCCGGTGCGCGAGAGGATCATCTCGTTCACGCGCGCCATGTCGGCGGCGACGAGCTGCGTCAGCGGCTCAATCAGCCTCTCCGGCGCGCGTTCTCCTAATGCGACGACCTGTCCCAAACGCCAATTCCCTTGTCACGCTCAGCGGTTCGACCATAAAGAGCGCGCGCAAGGGCGGCAAGCTGTCGAAATGGCGAGGACTTTTTGATCGAGATCGTCCGCACGAACGACCTAGTGGTGATTTCGCTGATCGAAACGCTGCTTTACGGGGCCGGCCTCAGCTTCTTCATCGCCGATCAGCACATGAGTTCCGTCGAAGGCTCGCTCGGCTTCCTGCCGCGCCGCGTGCTGGTCGACGCCGATGAAGCCGCGCAAGCCCGCCGGATCCTGCGCGCCGCGGGGCTGGAGCGCGAATTGCGCGATGAATCCTGAGGAGACGACTCTCGATGCGTGGCTCGGCGGCCGGCTCACGCTAGCCCAGCCTAAACGCGGGCACCGGGTTGGGAGTGACGCGGCGCTGTTGGCGGCGGCGGCCACAGGGTCGCCGCGGCGCATCGTCGACGTCGGCGCCGGCGTGGGCGCCGTGGGGCTGGCGCTGGGGATGCGCTTTCCCGAGGCGGAGATCGCGTTGGTCGAGATTGACCCGGAGCTTGCCGCGCTCGCCCGCGACAATGCGACGCGCAACGGTCTGGCGGCGCGCGTGAAGGTGTTCGCCTGCGATGTCACCGACGCCAAGGCGCGGCGAGCTGCGGGGCTGGCGGATGGCGCGGCCGATCTCGTGGTGACCAACCCGCCGTTCTACGAGGAGCCGCGCGAGCGCGCTTCGCCTGATGCGGGCCGGGCTTTGGCGCATGTGTTGCCGAAGGGCGATTCCGCAGAGTCTCCTATGGCGCTTTGGTTTCGCGCCTGTACGGCGCTGCTGGCGAGCCGCGGGTGCCTGATCGTTATCCATCGCCCCGACCGGCTGTTTGACGTCGCAGACGCCTTGCGGGGGCGGATCGGCGGGCTCACCATTATGCCGATCTATCCCAAGGCCGGAGATGCGGCGCATCGCATCCTCGGCAAGGGAAGGCTCGGAGTGCGAACGCCGCCTGCTCTCGCTCCTGGGCTTGTCCTGCATCGCCCGGACGGCTCGTTCCGCCAAGACGTTGAGGCGTTACACCGCGGCGAAGCGTTTTTGCACTGGGGGGACGAAGATGCGCCGAGCGGCGAAGAACGCGCGGCCTCGGCTGAACTCCCGCTAGATCGCGATCAACGCGTCGAGCTTGGCGCGGATTTGTCGCGCTGTCGCTTCGGGAAGCTTAGCGCCGACCGGGCGCAGCGGACGCGCCAGAGCGTCGAGGCTCCGGAGGTTGGCAACCAGGATTTCGCCTGCGATGGGCAGGCCCGCGGGCAAGACGACGCTGGTCGGGAAGGGCCGGACGCGCGAGGTGATGGGGCAGACGATGACAAAGCCGGTATTGTCGAACATCGTCGCCGAAGACAACACGACCGCCGGCCGACGGCCAGCCTGTTCGCGCCCCAAGGTTGGATCGAAATCTGTCCAAATGAGGTCGCCGGCATCCGGGCGATAATCGCTCATTCTTCGACCGCCTCACGCCCAACCTCGGGACCCCAGTCATAGGCGTCGCGATAAAGTGCGCGCCATTCCTGCGGCGTCTTGCCGGCAAATATCGCCTCAAGCGCTCGCTCGGCGGACGCCTTGCGAATGACGATTGATTCCCCTTGGACTTCGATGTCGACACGGCCGCCCTCGCCGAGCGCGAGCTTCCGCGCAGCCTCGGCCGGTAGTCGAATGGCCAACGTGTGTCCCCATCGTCCAACGACGGCTTCGGCCATTGAGCCCTCCAGCAGATATCCTACGCATATCCCATCTACGACGCAATCGGTCGAGCGGTGGCCTCGCATCGGTGCGCGCAAGGAGGGGGAACCGCGGGCCTTCCGTCGGCGAGTGCAGGCGCTACAGCCTTTCGATCTCCTCGCCCGCCTTCTGCAAAATCGTCTTCAGCTTCTCCGCCTGCTCCGCATTCAGCCCGCCCTGGCGCATCTTTGCGAACAGCGCCTGCACGAACGCCTTCACGGCGTCGCCGACGGCGGATTCGCCCATGGGTTCGGCGGAATTGGCGATTTGCTCATTGATCTTTTCAAGCTCGGCGGCGTGTTCCGCGAGATAGGCGCGCCCTTCGGCGGTAACTTCGAACTGGCGTTTGCTGCCCCACGACGTCGACTGGATCAGCCCCGCCTCGGCGAGCATGCGCAACATCGGATAGATCGCGCCCGGGCTCGGCGCGTAGGAGCCCTGAAAGCGTGCGCGCAGCGCCTGGATGATGTCGTAGCCATGCCTGGGCTCCTGCGCGATCAGGCCGAGCACGACGAGCCGCAGCGCGCCGGAATCGAACATGCGCGCGCCGCGCGGACGGCCGCCGAACGGCCCGTGCCGATGCCGGCCGAACAGGCCGCCGCCAGGGCCGCCCTTGTCGGCGTCAGGCGCCGTGTCGGGCCCGGTGCGGGACCAGAAATGAGGAGGCATGAAGCCGGGGACCTGAAAAGAAGGCGAACTGGAAAGCGCGAGAGCGGACATAACCCTCAAACCTTTCGACGCGAAAGGGGTTCGCGGGGGTTAAAGGCCCCCGCGAGGCTTAGGGACGTTTCACGCCCGCGGCGCCTGATCGCCACGGGCGTTGCGATCGGCGACGAAGCGGTCGAACGCTTCCTTGTCGCGCGCCTGACGCTGCTTTTCCTCGAACTCGGTGAAGGCCTTTTCTTCTTCGGCCAAGCGGTCGAGCGTCTCGCGGCGGCGCTCGTCGAGCGCGCTATTGCCGGTGGATCGTGGACCCCGGCTCCAACGTGAGAAATCCGGACCCATCGAGCCTCGATGATGCAGCAACGCCTTGGCGACGAAGACGATCGTCAGGACAATGCCGAGCGGCTTGAACAACAAGAACGCCAGCGCCACCGCTAGGATCTTTACCGGAAGCGGCGGGCCCCAGTGACGCTGCCAAGGACCAGCGCCCCACGACCCTGGAGGGCCCCAATGCGGGACCTGCTGGCCCGAATTCGGAGCGTTCTCAGTATTATAACACGAACCCATGACAGCACCTCTCTGTTGGCTGCTAGCACTATCTGGGAAACGATATATCGTTTGCAAGAGAGGTCTGAAGGAATTTTCGTCGCGTAGGGGCGTGTTGAGAAACGCGAGCGCCGCAGCACCCCTTCCCCCCTTGCGGGGGAAGGTGGCGCGAAGAGCCGGATGAGGGGTCGTTTCCGCAGGTGTGAGGGTTCGAGTCTTCAATCCCAGTCGATGCCGGGCTTCCCTCCCGACACAAATGGCGCCCAGTCGTACCAACCTCCTCATCCGCCCCTTCGGGGCGCCTTCTCCCGCAAGGGGAGAAGGGGTTCAGCGGCAATCTTGGATTTCAATCCCAGACACCAATCGACTCCTCCTCGCGTTGACCCCCGGGGATGGCCCGCCTAGAGCAGCGGCGCACTTGTCTGGAACCCGCAAACGCCCATGTCCGCCGTTGCCGCCCTCGATCCGAAAAAGTCCTTCCAGGGGCTGATTCTCGCCCTGCAGACGTTCTGGGCGAAGCAAGGTTGCGTGATTTTGCAGCCCTACGACATGGAAGTCGGCGCCGGCACGTTCCACCCAGCGACGACGCTGCGCGCCCTGGGACCGAAGCCGTGGAAAGCCGCTTACGTTCAGCCCTCGCGCCGGCCCAAGGACGGCCGCTACGGCGAGAACCCCAACCGGCTGCAGCACTATTATCAGTATCAGGTGATCCTAAAACCGTCGCCGGAAAACCTGCAGGAGCTGTATCTGGCCTCGCTCGCCGCCATCGGCGTCGACGCCGCGCTGCACGACATTCGCTTCGTCGAGGACGATTGGGAGAGCCCGACGCTCGGCGCCTGGGGGCTCGGCTGGGAGTGCTGGTGCGACGGCATGGAAGTCTCGCAGTTTACCTATTTCCAGCAGGTGGCCGGCTTTGAATGCGCGCCGGTTGCGGGCGAACTCACCTACGGGCTCGAGCGCCTCGCCATGTATGTGCAAGGCAAGGATTCGCTGTTCGACATCAATTTCAACGGCGGCGAAGGCGACGACAAGACCACCTATGCCGACGTTTTTCAGCAGGCCGAGGAAGAATATTCCCGCTTCAACTTCGAATTCGCCGACACCAAAAAACTGTTCGGCGATTTCGACCGCGCGGAGGCCGAGTGCAAGGCGCTGATCGACAAGGGCGGGCAGGGCAATCGCCACCAGCTGGCGTTGCCGGCTTACGATCAATGCATCAAGGCCAGCCACGCCTTCAACCTGCTCGACGCCCGCGGCGTGATCTCCGTCACCGAACGGCAAAGCTACATTCTGCGCGTGCGCGAACTGGCGAAAGCCTGCGGCGCCGCGTGGCTCAAGACGGCAGGGGGTGGGGCGTGAGGGCCCTACTGTTTTATCCGTCATGGCCGGGCTTGACCCGGCCATCCACGCCTCTCCGCCAGCGCTCATGCGGCGAGTTTGGCAGCGGCCGCAGTCACGTGGATGGCCGGGTCAAGCCCGGCCATGACGGGAATAAGCAGTCCGCGTTCAAAGCCTCAATCCGTCCGGTCTAAATAATGCCCGATCTCCTGCTCGAACTCTTCTCCGAAGAAATCCCCGCGCGCATGCAGCGCCAGGCGGCCGACGACCTGAAGCGGCTCGTCACCGGCGCTCTCGCCGAGGCCGGCTTGCTCTATGAAGGCGCGCAAGCCTTCGCCACGCCGCGCCGCCTGACGCTGCACGTCGTCGGCGTGCCCGCCGAGCAGAAGGACCAGGTCGAAGAGAAGAAAGGCCCGCGCGTCGGCGCGCCCGACGCCGCCATTCAAGGCTTCCTGAAAGGCGCGGGCCTCGCGCGCATCGAAGACGCGAAGATCGAGAGCGACGGCAAGAAGGGCCAGTTCTACGTCGCGCACATCCATCGCAAGGGCCGCCCCGCGCGCGAGGTGATCGCCGAGGCGCTGCCCGGCCTGTTGCGCAGCTTTCCCTGGCCGAAGTCGATGCGCTGGGGCGCCGCCTCGGTCCGTTCGGATTCGCTGCGCTGGGTGCGGCCGTTGCGTTCCATCCTCTGCACTTTCGGCTCGGAGCACGAGGCGACGGACATCCTGCCGATCGCGCTCGACGGCCTGTCGGCGGGCGACGTCACGCAGGGCCATCGCTTCATGGCCCCGGCGCCCTTCGCCGTGCGCCGTTTCGACGACTATGTCGGCCTGCTGCACAAAGCCAAAGTCGTGCTCGACCCCGAGCGCCGCAAGCGCATCATCATGGCCGACGCGCAATCCCTCGCGCTGGCGCACGGCCTTGAGATCGTCGAAGACGAGGGCCTGCTCGACGAAGTCGCCGGTCTGGTGGAATGGCCCGTCGTGCTGATGGGCGAGTTCGACGAGGAATTCCTTGACATTCCGGCCGAAGCGATCCGCGCGACGATCCGGGCGAACCAGAAGTGCTTTGTGCTGCGGGACGCCGACGGCAAACTCGCCAACAAGTTCATCCTCGTCGCCAACATCGAAGCCAGCGACGGCGGTGCGGCGATCGCCGCGGGCAACGGCCGCGTCGTCCGCGCACGGCTTTCCGACGCCCGCCATTTCTGGCGAACCGACCTCGCGCCGCTGCCGGACTACAAGGACAAGGCGGAGAAGCCGCTCGACCAGCGCCTGGAGAAGCTGAAGGCGCTCGGCATCGTCTTTCACGCCAAGCTGGGCACGCAAGGCGCGCGCGTCGAGCGCATCGCGGCGCTTGCCGCTGAACTCGCCGACAAGGTCGGCGCCAACCGCGGCCACGCCGAACGCGCGGCGCACCTCGCTAAGGCTGACCTCGTCACCGAGATGGTCGGAGAGTTTCCCGAATTGCAAGGCCTGATGGGCCGCTATTACGCGATGGCGCAAGGCGAGGACGCCGATGTCGCGGCGGCGGTCGAAGAGCATTACAAGCCGCAGGGCCCAAGCGACCGCGTGCCGACCTCAAAGGCCTCGATTGTCGTGGCGCTGGCGGATAAGCTCGACACGCTTTTCGGCTTTTGGGCGATCGACGAAAAGCCGACGGGGAGCAAGGACCCGTTTGCGCTGCGGCGCGCGGCGCTCAGCGTCATTCGAATTATTCTCGACAATGACATTCGCGTTTCGCTGAAAGACTTATTCTACAGCGCGAGAAATGCATGGAGCGCCGATGGAAACGCCGCCGTCAGTGCGGGCGTTCAAGGCTGGATTGCGCAGGCAAAAGGAGAGTCGGTTCGACAAACGATCCACGCGGTGCTCGACGCGTTTTCCGGTTCGAAAATAAGGGAGTTCTTTGGCGAGCGCCTCAAGGTGCAGCTTCGAGAGCGCGGCGCGCGCCACGATCTGATCGACGCCGTATTCGCGCTTCCCGGTAAGGACGATTTGGTGCTGATTGTGCGCCAGGTTGAGGCGCTTGGCCGCCTCCTTGATACCGAGGACGGTAAAAATCTGCTCGCCGGCTATCGCCGCGCTGCGAACATCCTCAAGGCCGAAGAGAAGAAAGACGGCGAGAGCGCTTTCGCAGACGCCTATGACGCCGCCGCGCTCGTGCTGCCGCAGGAAAAGGCCCTGGCCGCCGCGTTGGACGAGGCCGCCAGCGTGGCCGGCGAACGTGTCGCCGCTGAGGATTTCGATGGCGCGATGCGGGCTTTGGCGGCGCTCCGCGCGCCGGTGGACGCCTTCTTTCTCGACGTCACCGTCAACGCCGAGGACAAGGATTTGCGCCTAAACCGGCTCAGATTGCTGTCCCGCCTCCGCGCCGCCGTGCATCAAGTGGCCGATTTCTCGCGGATTGCGGGCTGACGCTCCCCCTTCTCCACGAAGGTGGAGAAGGGGGCATGGCGAAGCCAGGACGGATGAGGTGCGGAAAGCAGGACAAAAAGCTCTGCAATGCGCGCGCCCACGGCCAGTGCAAAGCCTCCCTCACACGTTGTCCTCGTTTCCACACCTCATCCGTCACGCCCAAAGGGCGTCGTTTACGACGCCCGTCTTTCGACGGGCTTTGGCGCCACCTTCTCCACCTTCGTGGAGAAGGGACGTTTGCCAAGGCCCGCGTTCCTGCCTAGCCTCGCCCCTCGTGAAAAAGCTCGGCATCGCCGCCCTCATCGCCGTCGTCGCCGCCATCGTGCTCGGCGTCGGCTTCAATTATTTCCACGACCGGCCCTACTATCCGATGTCGGGGATCGCCTTACCGCCCGACAAGGCCAGCTACGCCGGCCTGTGGCGCGGAGCCGATCGGCTGATCTCGATCGCCGCCGACGGCAAGGTGCACTACGAGCGTCACACCGGAAACGAAAGCGTCACGCTCGACATCCCCTTGCAAAAAATCGACGACCACGAGTTCACGCTCGGCGCGCTGTTCTGGGGCACGACCTTCAAGATCGACGCGCCTCCGCACGCCGACGGCGACGTTTGGAAAATGACGATCGATGGCGTCGAAATGACCTTGCAAGGCGGCAAGAGCGCTTAAGCGAACCGATCATGACACTGTCGACAGCGAACACGCCAGAAACAAAATCTTGACAGGGGCACATGTTCCCTTTACGTTCTCTTTTCTTCGCTGTTTGACAATTGAATAGTGGGAATAGGCGACCCGGGCGCACACGGTTGAGAGCGTCGCTGCGCTCCTTCCGGCCGACATCGCGTCCCGAGGCGGCGTGAAAAACTAGGAAACGTTTGGTGCGACGAAGGGTCCGCATAAGTCGTTGAAATTGTTAACTAGAACTTTTGAAAAACCGCACTGAAAGGATCTGAGGCTTTCCCAGGCTTTCGCTGGCTTTCGCTGACTTGCCGAGGTTATTCCCAGGCTTTCCGACGTTTTCCCAGACAAGCGACTGACGGACCCAGACCGGGCCGATTGACCTGAGCGTTCGCCGCGCTCGGCGGCGGCGATCGCAGGGCGTTTTGTCATGAAAGGGGCGACGTATTCGTCGCCTCTATCTCGGTTGATTGCGTCACGCCCCTAACGGTTGCCTTTTGGACGCGATATCCTTGCCAAGAATGCTTAGGCGGCGAGACGGGCCTTCGCCGGCGCGCGCTTCTTTTTCTGCGGTTTGGCGGCTTTCGTGTCGAGCAGTTCCAAAGCCAGCAGCCAATGTTTTTCGGCCTGGCCCTGCGGGCAGCCTTCCTGTTGCCAAAGCGCATAAGCGGTTTGGCGGATGAGGTCTTCTTGAACGGTTTGCATGATATCCATCGCCGATTCTCCATGGGGCGGGCGTTTGCCGCCGAAGCGAACGCCCGCTGATCGGCCGTCGCTTAACGTCCGTTAATTCGCGATTAATGGTTTCGATTGCGTTAACGGCAGCCCGGCGGAGATGGCGCGAGGCTGGATGCACGCTTCACGCAACGCCCGAAGGCGTTGCCAACGCAAGATTTTTAGCGCGTCGGCACCGGCGTCTCGCCGCGATAGTCGTAAAACCCGCGCTGCGTCTTGCGGCCGAGCCAGCCGGCCTCGACGTATTTCACCAGCAGCGGACAGGGGCGGTATTTCGAATCGGCCAGCCCCTCGTGCAGCACCTGCATAACGGAAAGACAGGTGTCGAGACCGATGAAATCGGCGAGCTGCAACGGGCCCATCGGATGATTGGCCCCGAGCTTCATGGCCGTGTCGATCGACTCCACCGACCCCACGCCTTCATACAGCGTGTAGATCGCCTCGTTGATCATCGGCAGCAGGATGCGGTTGACGATGAAGGCCGGGAAATCCTCGGAAACCGTGGCGATTTTGCCGAGCCGCGCGACAAACCCTTTGGCCAGCTCGAACGTGTCGTTGCTGGTGGCGATGCCGCGGATCACCTCGACGAGCTGCATGCGCGGCACTGGGTTCATGAAGTGGACCCCGATGAACCGCTCGGGATCGGCGGTGACCGAGGCCAGCCGCGTGATCGAGATCGACGAGGTGTTCGAGGCGATCACCGCGGTCTTGCTGACCACTTCGCGCAGCGCGGTGAAGATCTTTCGCTTGACCGCTTCGACTTCGCTCGCGGCCTCGATGATGAGGTCGCAGGGCGCGAGCGCCTCAAGCTGCGGCGCCGCCGCGATCCGCCCCAGGGTCGCCTTGCGCTCGTCTTCGCTGATCTGCCCTTTGCCGACTTGGCGCGCCAGCAGGCCGTCAATCGTGGCGAGCGCCGCCTTCACCCTCTCGGCGTCGATGTCGTACAGAGCGACGCTCATGCCGGCCGCGGCGCAGACCTGGGCGATGCCGGCGCCCATTTGGCCGGAGCCGATGACACCGACCTTTTCGATCGTACCCGACATGATCGTCCTGACCGTCCGTTAATTGCCCGCGCGCTCTATCAGTTCACTGCCGTACCATCCAAGCGCGAACTTTGGGCAAGCGCGTGCTGGCGTTTGTCACTTGCCGATCTTCGTCAGCTCGGCCGCCAACTCCGGCATCGCCTGGTAAAGATCGGCGACAAGGCCGTAGTCCGCGACCTGGAAGATAGGCGCTTCTTCGTCCTTATTGATGGCGACGATGACCTTCGAATCCTTCATGCCCGCCAGATGCTGGATGGCGCCGGAAATGCCCACCGCGACATAGAGGTCGGGCGCGACGACCTTGCCGGTCTGGCCGACCTGCCAGTCGTTCGGGGCGTAGCCGGCGTCGACGGCCGCGCGCGAAGCGCCCATCGCCGCGCCGAGCTTGTCGGCCACGGGCTCGATGTAAAGTTTGAAATTCTCCGCCTTCTGCATCGCCCGGCCGCCGGAAACCACGATTTTCGCCGAGGTCAGCTCCGGCCGCTCGGAGCGCGCGAGCGCTTCGCCGGCGAATTCGGAGAGGCCGGGGTTCGCCGCCGCCGGCACAGGCTCAATTGCCGCCGCGCCGCCTTCGCCCGCCGCCGAAAACGAGGCGGTGCGAACGGTGGCGACGATCTTGGAATCGCTCGAATTCCACCGTCTGGATCGCATTGCCGGCATAGATGGGGCGCTCGAAGGTTTTCGGGCCGACCACCTTGGTGATGTCCGAGACCTGCATGACGTCCAGCCGCGCCGCGATCCGCGGCAGCAGGTTTTTCGTGAACGGGCTCGAAGCGCCCAGGATCGCGTCATAGCCGCCGGCCAGCGCAACCACGAGTTCCGTGAGCGGTTCAGCGAGCCCATGGGCGTAAAGCGCGTCATCGGCGACACGGACTTTCGCGACGCCCTGCAACTTGGCCGCCGCCGTGGCGGCGGGGTCGAGATTTTGTCCGCTGAGCAGGACGTCGACCGGCGCGCCAAGCTGCAGCGCCGCGGTCAACGCGCGCGCGGTCAACTCGCTGAGGGCGCCATTGGCGACTTCGCCGACGAGCAACGTAGCCATGGCTCAGATCACTCCCGCTTCGTCGCGCAGCTTGGCGACGAGTTCGGCGACATTGGCGACTTTCACGCCAGCCTTGCGGCCCGACGGCTCGACCGTCCGCAGCACTTTGAGCCGCAGCGCCACGTCGACGCCGTAGTCGGCCGGCGTCTTCTCGTCGATCGGCTTCTTCTTCGCCTTCATGATGTTGGGCAGCGAAGCGTAACGCGGCTCGTTAAGGCGAAGATCGGTCGTCGCGATGGCGGGCAGCTTCAGCGACACCGTCTGCATCCCGCCATCGACTTCGCGCGTCACTGCGACGGAGCCCTCGCCGATTACGATCTTCGACGCGAACGTGCCTTGCGGCCAATTGAGAAGCGCCGCGAGCATTTGCCCAGTCTGGTTGCAATCGTCATCGATCGCCTGCTTGCCGAGGATGATCAGCCCGGGAGATTCCGCCGCGGCGACGCCCTTAAGGATTTTAGCGACGGCAAGCGGCTCGACCACGCCATCGATCTTCACCAGAATCCCACGGTCGGCGCCCATCGCCAGCGCCGTGCGCAGCGTTTCGGCCGCTTGCGCCGGGCCGATGGAAACGACGATGACTTCACTCGCCTTGCCCGCTTCCTTCTGGCGCAGCGCCTCCTCGACGGCGATCTCGTCGAACGGATTCATCGACATCTTCACGTTGGCGAGATCGACGCCGGCGCCATCGGGCTTCAAACGGATCTTAACGTTGTAGTCGACCACCCGTTTCACGGGGACCAAGATCTTCATCGACAAGACGACGGCTCCTCGCGAGCGCTGCATATTGCGCTGCAATATCAGCCGCGGGTGGTAATGGCCGCATCGCGTCGAGTCAACGCAAAGGGCATTGCGGAGACCGCTTGCCGGGGTCCGGAACGAACCGTATACGGCGAGTGGGGGCGGGCGACCGGTCGCTTTCAAACGAGGAATGAACGGGCCGCCGCTCGCGAGGGAGCGACAGCGGCCGTTCAAGAGCCACCATTGGCAGGAAGGCGAACGATTAGTTTATGCGGGCGCCTGGCGGACCCAGATTACTGCTTCGACGCCTCCGCGAAATCATGGCGGAGCCGATCAACGCACAGTCGCGTCTTGACCGCATCGTCCAGCTCATCGCTTCGAATATGGTCGCCGAAGTTTGCTCGCTCTATGTCTCGCGCGTCGACGGCCGCATGGAGCTGTTCGCCACCGAAGGCCTCAATCGCGAGGCCGTGCACGTCACGACGATGCAGCCGGGTGAAGGCCTTGTCGGCTTGATCGCGGCGACGGCGGAAGCGATCGCGCTCGCCGACGCCCAGAACCATCCGAGCTTCTCCTACAAGCCGGAGACTGGCGAAGAGATCTATCACTCCTTCCTCGGCGTCCCCGTCTTGCGGCATGGGCAGACGATCGGCGTTCTGGTGGTGCAAAACCGCGCCCGCCGCATTTACGCCGAAGAGGAAATCGAGGCGCTGGAGACCACGGCGACGCTGGTCGCCGAAATTGTCGGCTCGAGCGAATTGCAATCGCTGACCACGCAATCGGTGCCCGTCGCGGTGCGCGGGCCGGTCACCTTGAGCGGGCAGGCGATCGCTGACGGATTGGGGCTTGGCCATGCGGTGCTGCATCAGCCGCGCGTCGAAGTCACCCGCATCGTCGCCGACGATATCGACTTCGAGACCAAGCGCCTCGAGTTCGGCGATCGACGCGATGCGGGCGTCGGTGGACGCGCTGATCGACAAGGGCGGCGACGGCGCCTCGGGCGAGCATCGCGAGGTGCTCGAAGCCTTTCGTATGATCGCCCATGATCGCGGCTGGCTGCGTCGGCTTCGCGAGGCGGTTGCGGGCGGCCTCACCGCCGAGGCGGCGGTCGAGCGTGTGCAGAACGATGCGCGCGCCAAGCTGCAACGACAGACCGATCCTTACATGCGCGATCGGTTGCACGACCTCACCGACGTCGCCAATCGCCTGCTGCATCAGCTTGCCGGCCAGGAATTGGTGCTTTCACCGAGCGAACTGCCCGAGAACGCGATTCTCGTCGCCCGTTCGATGAGCCCCGCGGCGCTGCTCGACTACGATCGGGCGCGGCTGCGCGGGCTCGCGCTCGAAGAGGGCTCAGCCAATAGCCATATCGCCATCGTGGCGCGGGCGATGGGGATTCCGGTCGTCAGTGGCGTGCAGAACGTCTCGGAGCTCGTTGAGCCCGGCGATCCCATCATCGTCGACGGGCAGGCGGGCGTGGTCTCCGTTCGGCCAGCCGCCGACGTGCAGGCCGCTTACGCCAATACGGCAAAGTTGCGCGCGCGCCGCCAGGATCAGTACCGCGCTTTGCGCGACACCCCGAACGTCACCGCCGACGGGGTCGCGTTCGGCTTGCACATGAACGCCGGCCTGCTCTTAGACATGCCGCACATGCACGAGGCGGGCGCGCAATCGATTGGGCTGTTCCGGACCGAACTGCAGTTCATGCTGTCGTCCCACTTTCCGCGGGTTCCGGAACAGGAAGCTTTCTATAGGGACGTCATCGAGGCCGCGCTGGGCAGTCCGGTGACGTTCCGCACGCTCGACATCGGCGGCGACAAAATTCTCCCCTACATGGAGGACATCGAGGAGGAAAATCCGGCGCTCGGCTGGCGCGCCATCCGCATCGGCCTCGACCGCCCGGCGCTGCTCAGGATGCAGTTGCGTGCCATGGTGCGCGCGGCCGCCGGGCGCGATTTAAAGATCATGGCGCCGATGGTTTCCAGCGTCGAGGAATTCGACGCAGCGCGGGAAATGCTCGACCGCGAACTCGCCTTTGCGCGCGCCACCCGGCGCGAGGGGCCCACGAGCGTGCGCTTGGGCGCGATGGTCGAGGTGCCTTCGCTGCTCTGGCAGCTCGACGAAATCCTGACGCGGGCCGACTTCCTTTCCGTAGGTTCGAACGACTTGCAGCAATATATCTTCGCCGCCGACCGCAACAACAAACGCGTCGCCAACCGGTTCGATGCGCTGTCGCCGAGTTTCTTGCGCGCGCTGCGGATGATCGCCGCCGCCGGGGCGCGGGCGGGCAAGCCGGTGACGCTGTGCGGGGAAATCGGCGGCCGTCCGCTCGAGGCCATGACCCTGATGGCGCTCGGTTATCGCGATCTCTCGATGTCCGCGACATCGATCGGACCCGTCAAGGCGATGGCGCTGTCGCTGCCGGCCAAAGAGGCCGAACGCGAGGTGGCGAAGCTTGTAGATGGCGGGGCGACCGGTTCGCTGCGCGAGCCGCTACAGGCGCTGGCCAATCGGCTTGGCGTCCGTCTTTAGACCCCGCTGACGCTCAAGCTCATGTCTGTCCAAGACAATTTCGAACGCATCTTGCGCCGCTACGAAGAGATCGGCGCCAAGCTCAACGAAGGCTCCGCAGGCGCCGAGATTGGCGCGCTGTCGCGCGAACTGTCGGAACTTGAGCCGACCGTCCAGGCGATCCGGCGCTGGCGCGCCAAAGACAACGAGCGCGAGGGCCTGCGCGCCATTGTCGCCGACGCGAACGCCGACCATGACCTTCGCACCATGGCGGCCGAGGAGCTTAGGAGCGTCGAGGGCGAACTTGAGGCCGGCGAAAAAGAGATTCGCGTCTCGCTGCTGCCCAAGGACGTCGGCGACGAGGGCGGCGCGATCCTTGAAATTCGCGCGGGAACCGGGGGCGACGAGGCGGCCCTTTTCGCCGGCGACCTGTTGCGCATGTATCTCAAGTACGCCGCTGCGCATGGCTGGAAGGTGGATATTCTCTCGGAAAGCGAGGGAACCTCCGGCGGCTACAAGGAAGTCGTCGCGGAAGTGACCGGCAAGAACGTCTACGCCCGGCTCAAATTCGAAAGCGGCGTTCACCGAGTCCAGCGCGTTCCGCAGACCGAGACGCAGGGCCGCATTCACACCTCCGCCGCGACGGTGGCGGTGCTGCCGGAAGTCACCGACGTCGACTTCACGATCAATGACTCCGACCTGCGGATCGAAACCATGCGAGCGCAGGGGGCGGGCGGCCAACACGTGAACAAGACGGAATCGGCGATCCGCCTCACGCACATTCCCACGGGCATCGTCGTGATGATGCAAGAGGAGCGATCGCAGCATCGCAACCGCACCAAAGCGATGGCCCTACTGCAGGCGCGGGTCAGCGACCTCGAAAATCAGCGCCTCGACGCCGAACGCGCCAAGGACCGCAAAGAGCAGATCGGCTCCGGCGACCGCTCCCAGCGCATCCGCACCTATAACTTCCCGCAGGGTCGGCTCACCGACCACCGGGTCAATCTCACGCTCTATTCGCTCGATCAGATCATTCAGGGCGTCGGACTCGATGAGGTCGTCGACGCGCTCTCCGCCGATCGGCAAGCGCGCCTCCTCGCCAATCAAGACGACGCGTGATCTCGCGATGAGCCCTATCCTTCCGCGCTTTGCGAAGGGCCAAAAGATCGGGTTGCTCGGCGGTTCGTTCAATCCGCCGCATGAGGGCCATCACCTGATCACGCGCATCGCGTTGACGCGCCTGAAGCTCGACCGCGTTTGGTGGATGATCTCGCCGGGAAACCCGCTCAAGTCGCTCAGCGATCTCGCGGGCCTGGACGAGCGCGCGGCCAAGGCTCAGGCGCTGCTGGATGACCCGCGCGTCGCCGTCACCACCTTCGAGGCCGACATCGGCGCGCGCTACACCTGCGACAGCATCGCTTTTCTGCGCGCGCGCGCGCCCGGCGTGAAATTCGTTTGGCTCATGGGCGCCGACAATCTCAGGCAATTTCATTTGTGGCGGCATTGGCGGGCCATCGCGGCGGCGACTCCAATCGCGGTGATTGACCGGCCGGGCGCAACGCTGAAAGCGCTGGCGAGCCCGGCCGCGCTCGCGCTCGCGCGATTCCGCCTACCGGAAAGACAAGCGTCTCTACTTGCGGATTCCCCGCCGCCCGCCTTTGTTTTTTTGCACGGGCCTCGCTCGGCTCTCTCCTCAAGTTTGCTCCGACGACGCTCTTCCGTCACGCGAGCGTCATAGACCGCCGTCGGTCGAAAGACCCCTTGAAATCCTCGGCTGCGAGGGTCATGTTTAAAACAGTGCGAAGTCGAATCATCGCTCGCCAAGAGAAGGAAGATCGCCTCTGAGTCTCTCCGCCGAGCCCCTCGCGGCCGCTCCCCGCCGTAAGACCTCCGCAAAGAGCCAGCCAAAAGGCGACTCGTCTCTCAATCTGATTACCGTCGCGTTGGAAGACGCCAAGGCCGAAGAGATCGTCGTACTCGACGTTTCGCAAAAGACGTCGTTCGCCGAGGCCATGATCATCGCTTCTGGCCGCTCCAGCGTGCACGTCGCGGCGATAGCCGACCGCGTCGCTAAGGCTTTGAAGGCGCCGAACGCCGCTCCGCCGAGAATTGAAGGGCTCGAAAGCTCGGAATGGGTGTTGATCGACGCCGGCTTCGCCATCGTTCACATTTTCCGGCCGGAAACGCGACTGTTCTACAACCTTGAGAAACTCTGGGGCGAGGGCAGGCCGGACGAGGGCAGGCCGGACGAGGGCAAGCCTGTTTCCGAGCAGAAGACTTCCACCCGGTCGAGGGCTCCTTCGCGTGCGACCGCAAAAAGTCGACCGGCCAAGCTTGTGAAACCGGCCAAATCGAAGTCCAAGCCTCAATAGGGCCGCTTTCTTCATTTGTATGCGGGGCGTGGCTAAGAACAAGAAGTGAAAAGCCTTCGGTGAATGCGCCTGGTTTTACTTGCGGTCGGAAAATTGAAGCCCGGACCTGAGCGCGACTTGGCGGAAGCCTATCTCGTACGGGCAAAAAGCGGCTGCCGCGAACTCGGGCTGGGAGCGCTTGAGGCGCGGGAACTGCCGGTGTCGCGACGTTCGCGGCTTGAGGACCGGCGTGCCGAAGAAGCCGAAGCGGTTTTAGCGGCAACGCCTCAAGATGCGCGGCTCGCCCTTCTCGATGAGCGGGGACAGACGCTCGGCAGCGAGGAGTTTTCAGCCGACATCGCCAAGGCGCGCGACGCCGGCGTTTCCAGCTATGTCGTGGCCATCGGTGGGCCCGACGGTTTCGATCCGTCGCTGCGAAGCCAAGGCAAGCTCGTCGTCAGTTTCGGCCGGATGACTTGGCCGCATCAATTGATGCGGGCCATGGCGGCGGAACAAATTTATCGCGCAACGACGATATTGCGCGGCCATCCCTATCATCGAGCGTAAGTCGATGATGGCCCCCATCACGACAGGATCTCGGCCGGCGTCTGAAATGCCGCGCGCGCGCGGCCGCCTCACCAGTCGCATCCGACATTCAGGTACGCTTTGGGCGGCGCTTGGTCTCATTTCGGGGGCGGCATTTGCTCAGACGCCAGCGCCGCAACCATCTCCGAGCGCAGATCCGAACGCCGCTCAGACCCAATTGCGCGGCATTGAAGATTTGCTGCAGGCGGGCGAAGCACAGCAAAATAAGATTCAAGCCGATATGGACGCGCAGCGCGCCGAAGCGGCGCGGCTCACCGAATCCCTGATTGACGCCACGGCGGCCGCGCAAGCCGCCGAGCGCCAACTTGCGAGCGACAATCTGCGGCTGAGCACACTTGACGGCAATGCGCGCGCTCTCGAAGCCTCACTCGCGGGTCGGCAAGCGCTCGTCGCCGAGATTCTGGCGGCGCTGCAGCGCATGGGCCGCAATCCTCCACCCGCGATCTTGCTAAAGCCAGGAGACATGGCCGAGGCCATTCGCGCGGCGACGGCGCTAGGCGGCGTTCTCCCAGAATTGCGCAGCGAGACGGAAGCGTTGGCCAACGACCTCGATCGGTTGAAGGGACTTCGGCAGGGCATCGAGCAAGAGCGAGACGCAACGGTGAAACAGGCCGCCGCGCTCGCGGACGATCGAAAGTTGGTCGCCGGAATGATCGAACAGCGTCAAGCTGCGGTCGTGAGCGCGACAAGCGCGCTCGCCGCGGGCCAGGCGCGCAACGCGGACCTGGCAAAGCAAGCCGGCAGTTTGAAAGAGCTCATCGCGAAGGCGCTGGCGACGTCGTCAGAACAGCAAGCGAGCGACGATATTGCCGCCAAGGCCGCGAGTCTCCGCGGCGCTGACGCCAACAGGCTGAAGCCTGCTATGGCGTTTGCCCAGAGCAGGGGCGCGCTGCCTTTGCCGGTCACGGGATCACTTTTGCGTGCCTTCGGCGACCCCGATGGCTACGGGGGAGCCGAAAAAGGGCTGTCTCTAGCGGCCAAGCCGGGAACCCTTGTCGCCGCGCCCATGGACGCTTCGGTGCTGTTTGCCGGGCCCTATCGGACTTATGGGCAACTCTTGATCCTGAATGCCGGAGACGGCTACAATATGGTGATTGCCGGTCTTGGCCGGGTCAATGTCTTGCCCGGACAGTTTGTTCTCGCAGGAGAGCCTGTCGCCACGATTGGCGACGGGTCGGTGCGAAGCGCGACGGCCGCGGCGGTTGGAGCGAACGAGCCGATCCTCTACATCGAATTGCGGAAGGACGGCGTCGCCGTCGATCCCGGTCCCTGGTTTAAAAAGTCGGAAGACGAAAAGGCACGCGGATGAAGCCCAAGATTTCCTCTCTCGCCCTGGGCGTCGCGATCGGCGCCGCGACAGTTTCGTTCCTGCCCCAGGCGCAGGCGCTGTTCGGCGGCTCGGCGATGGCGTCGGCCAGCGACACGTACCGCCAACTCAATCTCTTTGGCGACGTGTTCGAACGCATCCGTTCCGACTACGTTGAAAAGCCCGATGAGCAGAAGCTGATCGAGGCCGCAATCAATGGCATGCTGTCTTCGCTCGATCCCCATTCGAGCTACATGGACGCCAAAGCCTACAAAGAGATGCAGTCGCAGACCAAAGGCGAGTTTGGCGGCTTGGGAATCGAGGTCACGCAGGAAGACGGCTTAGTCAAAGTCGTGACGCCGATTGACGACACGCCTGCCGCCAAAGCCGGCATCATGGCAAACGACATCATCGTCGGCATCGACGGCGACTCCACACAAGGACTGACCCTGGACCAAGCCGTCGACAAGATGAGAGGGCCCATCAACTCCACGGTCGTTCTTAAGATTCAGCGCGGCGCGGACAAGCAACTCAAGGAGTTCAAGGTCAACCGCGAGGTGATCAAGGTGCAGTCCGTGCGCTCTCATATCGAGGCGGGCGACATCGGCTATATCCGGATCACCCAATTTACCGAACAAACTGCGGACGGGCTTAAGACCGCGATGGGCAAGATCGCCGATGAGGTGCCCGGCGATAAACTGAAGGGTTACATCATCGATCTTCGCAACAATCCAGGCGGCCTGCTCGATCAGTCGATCGACGTCGTGAATACGTTCATAGACAAAGGGGAGATTGTTTCGACGCGTGGGCGCAATCCGGACGATACGCAACGCTTTGCAGCCAAGGCCGGCGGCGATCTTTCTGGCGGCAAGCCCGTTGTCGTCCTCATCAACGGCGGGTCTGCGTCAGCCTCCGAGATTGTTTCCGGCGCGCTCCAGGACCACAAGCGTGCGACGTTGATCGGCACAAGATCGTTCGGCAAAGGGTCGGTGCAAACGATCACCCCGCTTGGCGACGATGGCGCGCTGCGCCTAACCACCGCCCGCTACTATACGCCGTCCGGGAGATCGATCCAGGCCAAAGGCATCGAACCGGACATCGAGGTGCTGGAAGATGTGCCGGCGGACCTCAAAGGCAAAGATAGTTCTGAAGGCGAGGCCTCGCTGAAAGGTCACTTGAAGAACGGCGACGACGAAAAGACCGGCAGCCAGGCCTATGTCCCAACCGACGAAGCGAAAGACAAACAGATCACCGCCGCCATTCAATTGCTGCACGGTGACAAGACGCCGGCGCAACTCGGTGCGGTCGAAGCCAAGACGCCGGAAGTGAGCCCGACGCCTGCGGATACCCCGAAGCCGAACTGACGCGGAGAGGACAAATACGGCGATGCGCAACGCGAGCTTCCGCGATCTCCTTATAGGCGTCGGCCTCGGCGCGCTGGTCGCTGTCGTTGCGCCGCGGGTTGCGCCGTTAGCTTTCGCTGCGCCGTCTAGCCCGCAAAGTCTGTATGCGCGCGTGTTCGAAAAGGCGCAGGCGCTATACGTCGAGGAGCCCGATCCGGAGAAAATGACGGAGGCGGCGATCTCGTGGATGCTCGTTTCCCTCGATCCGCATTCCACCTATTTCGATCCCAAGAGCTTCCAAGACTTCAATGACAGCATGAAGGGCGAGAAGTTCGGCGGCCTTGGCATCGAGATCGTGCAGGAGAACAACCTGGTGCGGGTGGTGTCCCCGATCGATGGGACGCCGGCCGCTCGCATCGGCATCCAGTCGGGCGACCTTATATTCCAGATCGACGACACCCCGGTTAAGGATTTGTCGCTGAAGGACGCTGTCGACAAGATGCGCGGCGATCCTGACACGTCGGTAACGTTGCACATCTATCGCGGGCCCGACCGCAAGGTCGTCGACTACAAGATCGTGCGTGAAATCATCCACGTCGTGCCGGTGCGGGCGCATGTCGAATCTGGAGACATCGGCTACATCCGGATCACGCAATTTGGCAACGAGACTTCCGACGGGGTCAAGAAGGCGCTGACGAAATTCGAGACCGATGTCGGCAGAGATAAGCTTAAAGGCTACGTCATCGATCTGCGCAACGATCCCGGCGGTTTGCTCGCTCAAGCGATCGAGGTGGTGAACGAATTCGTCGATTCGGGCCTGATCGTTTCCACGCGCGGACGTCTGCCGGATTCCCAGCAGACGTTTGGCGCCCGGCCTGGGCAGAATTTGTCTCACGGCAAGCCAATCGTCGTTCTCATTAACGGCGGTTCGGCTTCCGCCTCGGAGATCGTTGCCGGGGCACTGCAGGACTTGAAGCGAGCGACGTTGATCGGCACCCGTTCGTTCGGCAAAGGCTCCGTGCAAACCGTGCTGCCTCTGGGCGAAAGCGGCGCCATCAAGCTTACGACCGCGCGGTACTATACGCCGTCTGGCCGCTCGATTCAGGCCAAAGGAATCGTTCCGGACATCCAGATCACCGAGGACGTGCCTGACGATTTGAAGGGAAAGGATTCTGAAGCCGGCGAGGCTTCGCTTCCTGGCCATCTCAAGAATGGCGATGACGAGGCCAAGGGCTCCCAAGCCTATGTTCCGTTTGATCCCGCCAAGGACAAGCAGTTAATTGCGGCCGTCGACTTGCTGCATGGCGTGAAGCACGCGGTCGGAGACGCCCCGAACCCCGCGGCGACCACGGCGGTTCAGCCCTGATACGGTGAATCGTCCTTAACCTGTTTAGGATTAATTAGGGCTTCGCGTTACTCGCGCCTGTCTTCTAACTATCTTGGGGCCTCATTGAGAGGTCACGGACATGCGTCTGCTTTCTTCCATTATTGTCGCCGGCGTGCTCGCCTGCGGGTCCGGCGCCCAGGCGCGGCAACTGGTGTCGTGGGGCGAGGCCGCTTTTCCCGCCGGCACGGTCGTCATCAGCCAAAGCAAGCATGAATTGTTTTTTGTTTTGGACCAGTCGAGCGCAATCGCCTATCCCGTCGGCGTCGCCAAGCACGGCAAGGAATGGTACGGCCCGGCGCGCATCGACGGCAAGTATGTCGAGCCCGCCTGGTCGCCTCCCGTTTCGGTGCGGGTCGACCATCCCAACATGCCCGAAGTGATCCAGGGCGGCGCGTCCAATAATCCGATGGGCGTTCGTGCGCTTACGTTAGACCGCGACGAGATCGCAATTCACGGCACGTCGCAAAGCATGCGCGCCTCGGTCGGACACGCGGTCTCTTACGGCTGCATTCGCATGCTCAATGAAGACGTTCTTGACCTGTTCGCTCGTGTACAGGTCGGCACCCCGGTCGTTATGACGCCATAGAGTCAACGCGATTGACGTTCAAAAATCGCTCGCGAGACCTTTGACTTCCCAATCTCCATAACGCGTAGGCTCCAATCCCCCACGGCCGCCGAACTCCTTCTGGCTCGGTGTCGAGCGAGTCGTGGGCGCTTGTGGCTTCGTGGGGACAGTTTTTTCCTTCTCGGGCGGTCCGGAGCTTTCCACAGCGCTCGCTTGCTCTTTTTCCATGCCAGTCCCCTCTTGCTCCGCGTTGTCTTATAGATAAAGCCTGATTCGGGGCTTCAACATTGGCGAAGACATCGTGGAGTGGCGGTTTCGGCGCGCCTAAAATTGCGCCGCCACCCCCGGGCATGGCGGCGCGTCTGCTCGCTGCACAAGCGATCGACGACGTTCTGGTCCGTCGGCGCACCTTGGACGCCAAATTCGAAGCCCTGCACGCGATGTCGCCCTCGTCAGATCGCGACGCCGCGTTGGCGCGTTCGATCGCGACGGTCGCGCTTCGTCGGTTAGGCGCGATCCGCAAGATTCTCGCAAAGTTCATGGACAAGGGCATGCCCAAGCGCGCCGGGTTGTTCGAGCCGATCCTGATCGCTGGCGCGGCGCAAGTGTTGTTCCTGAGCACGGCGGATCATGCCGCAGTCGACTTGAGCGTCGAAGCGATCAAACGCGATTCAGCCGCGGCCCCTTTCGCCGCGCTCGCCAACGCCGTGTTACGCAATTTGACCCGTGCCGGCGCTACCGCGCTGGATGGCGTTGACGCCTTTGACGATGAAACTCCGCCTTGGCTTGCGCAACGCTGGAGCCAAAACTTTGGCGAGGCGACCGCTCGCGCCATCGCGCTCGCTAACCGCGAAGAGCCGACCTTTGATCTGACGCTGAAGGGTGACGCCGGCGACTGGGCTGAGAAGCTCGACGCAATCACGTTGCCTACCGGCTCGCTTCGGCTTCGCGACCGCACGCCAGCAACCGCACTGCCGGGTTTTGCCGAAGGCGCGTGGTGGGTCCAGGATGCGGCCGCGGCAATGCCCGCAAAATTGCTGCGGGCTCAGCCCGGAGAGCGTGCGCTGGATCTTTGCGCCGCGCCCGGAGGCAAGTCGGCGCAGCTGGCCGCGGCGGGCGTCGACGTTTTGGCTCTCGATCGTTCCGCGGAGCGGTTGAAGCGATTGATCGCCAACTTCGAGCGGTTGTCGCTCCCTGTCGACGTCACGGTCGCTGACGCGACAAGTTACATCGCCGACCCATTCGACTGCGTTCTGCTGGACGCCCCTTGCAGCGCCACCGGCACGATTCGTCGCCACCCCGATGTCGCCTGGATCAAGCGCGCTGCGGAAATCACCGAGCTGGCGGCGGTGCAAACGCGCATGCTCGACCGCGCCGCCGGGCTCGTGAAGCCGGGCGGCCGACTGGTCTATTGCGTTTGCTCCCTTGAGCCGGAAGAAGGGGAGGGGCAAATCGCCCAGCTGTTGCGCCGCAACCCGGACCTGCGTCGAGCGCCCATCGACGCCAGCGAGATCGGCGGTCTCGCCGAATGCGTCACGCCCTTAGGCGATCTTCGCACGCTGCCATGTCATTTGCAGGGGCCCGAGCCGAGACTATCCGGTCTCGATGGATTCTACGCCGCGCGGCTCGAGCGGAAGAAGTGAAGGTTTTGCTCCGCGGCGATCATGCCGGAACAAGGGTTCGTTAAGGGCGGCGGCGTTAGAAACGCGTGAGAACTCCATGTAAGGCGCCAGAATGTCCCTCGCACCCGCCGCCGATGCCTCGCAACGCTGGGCTGAGAACCCTTATCCCGACTACGTCCGCGAAGTGAATGAATCGATCGCGTTTTCCGGCGCCGATCAGTCCTTCTTCACTGAGGGAAAGGCGCTCCGCTTGCTTGATGTGCTGGCGCGGAGGGGCCTGACTCCCGCCAAGACGCGCCTCATGGACATTGGCTGCGGGGTCGGCTTGAACCATCCCTTCCTCGTCGATCGCCTCGAGCAGATCGACGGCTTTGACATCGCCGAAGACGCGCTGGCGCTCGGCGCCAGAAACAACCCGCGCGTGCACTATGCCCCCTATGACGGCAGTCAACTCCCCTGCGCCGACGGCGTTTATGACGCCGGTGTGACGATCTGCGTGATGCACCACGTGCCGCCGGCCCGGTGGAGCGCGTTCTTGCAGGAAGCGCTTCGAGCGTTGCGGCCCGGCGGCGTGTTCATGGTGTTCGAACACAACCCGTACAATCCGCTTACGCGGCTCGCGGTCGCGCGCTGCAAGTTCGATTTCGACGCCGTTCTGCTTCGCCCGGGAAAGCTACAAGCCCTGATGCAGAGCGCCGGTTTCGCCGACGTCTCCCGAGAGTTCCTTTTTTTTACGCCCTTCCGGGCGCTGAGCACCGCAGAGAGCGTTCTGCGCGCCATACCGATGGGGGCGCAATACGTGGCGATCGGGAAGAAGCCGAACTGACGTCGCCCTTTCGAGCGAGAGCTGCGGGCCGTAGATGACCGCTTTCACTCTAGCGCCGAGGATCGATCTTGGATTGCGGCGGATACCGCAGACCTTCGTGTGGGCCGCGGTCTCCGCTCTCATCGTGTGCGCTTCGGCAGGAGCTCATATCGCGTACGGCACCAACAGCGATGTGTCGTGGCTGATCACCGTCGACGAGAAGTGGCTCGACGGGGCCGTTCCTTACAAAGACATTATTGAGGTCAATCCCCCGGCGTCGCTGTTGCTCTACCTGCCGGCGGTCGCGCTCGCGCGATTGCTGCGGCTCTCGCCGGAGTTATGCGTAGCGGTCTTTGGTTTCGCTTTCGCAGGCCTGTCGCTGGCCTTCGCGAAGAGCTTGCATCGCTTGGCAGGCGCGCCGTTCGCGCCGGTCTGTTTCGCCATTGCGCTTGCGGCGTTCTTGCTCCTGCCAGGCATTTCCGTCGATGAGCGCGACGTGCTCGCCGCGTTTGCGGCGTTTCCCTGCGTGGTGTTGCTGAGCCTTCGGGTCGAGCGCAAGAAGGTCCCAATCGTCGCCGCCCTGGCCGCTGGCGCGATGATGGGCGTGACGGTTGCGATCAAGCCGCCTTATGCCTTGATCCTAGTAACGCTCACGCCTTGGATTCTGGTCAAGTTAAGACGAGGCAGCCTTGCCTGTTGGCCGGAAGCTTTGGCGATCGGGACCGTCGTGGCCGTCTATGGAGCGGCGGTTATTTTGGCGTTCCCATCGTTCGTGTCCGACGTTCTGCCGATAGCAGTTGCGATCTATGCGCCCATAAGGGAAAGCCTCGGTCGGCTGCTCGTGAACTATGACACGGCGGCGGCTTCGCTGATGGTCGGCGCATATTTCCTCGCGCCGCGTCGCTCAGAGGCGTTGCCGACAGTTTTGGCCCTTGCCGCGCTCGGCGCTTTACTTGCCTTTCTGGTGCAGGGAAAGGCTTGGGACTATCAAGCCTTTCCCTTCGTTTTCTTTTCGGCGCTGCTCGGCAGCGATGTCTTCCAGTCGCCGAAGAATTCCGTCGGGCGCATGCTCGCCCTGCTCGCCTTGGCGATCGCCGTCGCGCTCTACACCATCCTTCTGAGGCGAAATCCCATCCCGCTGGTGGTGATCGCAGCTTTAGCGTGGCCCTGGATCGATGCGCGGCTTCATCCCGAGCCCGGGAACATCGCGCTGGGAAGATGGCTGGCGATTTCTCCGGCGGCGCTGTTCGTGGCGGCATTTGGCGCCGCATGCGGCATACTCGGTGGAACCGGCCCCGATCGCCGACTTGAAGCGCTGCTCGCGGAGGTCGGTCCCCACCCGTCGCTCCTGGCGATCTCGGAAAGGTTCGACTTCGGTCATCCGCTGGTGCGGAACGTGGGAGGGGAGTGGGCGCAAAGCGTCGCTTCGCTATGGACCACGGTATGCGCCTGGCAGATCATTGATAAGAGCGGAGGCGATCTCGCGACGATCTCGCGCATGACCCCGTTCATCGACGCCGATCGGGATCGGCTGGTGAACGACATCGTCAAGAACCGGCCGGACGCGATCCTGGTCGGAAAGCTCGGGACGCGGTTCCACGATTGGGCGTGGAGCGATCCAAAGATCACGGCGGCGCGCGCGGGCTACATGCTGATCGGCGACAACGGCGATCCGACCGGACCGATCGAAGTCTACGTCCGACGTGACCTTCTGCCGTTGCGGCGCACGATCGATTCAACGCGGCCGCCGCCGACTTAGCGACCAGCGCAGGGGAGTTGCCGATCCCCTTTTCGCTTTCTTAATCGTTCCCGCCTTAGCGTCCGAAGGCTTTTCAGGGCTCGTTCGATGGCGCCAGTGTATTCTCTCGTTGTGCCGCTGTTCAACGAAGAGGCGGTGATTCCCGTTCTGCTTCGACGGTTGGACGCGTTGCTGGACGCGCTCGACGGACCGGCGGAAGTGATCCTGGTCGACGACGGCTCGCGCGACTTCTCGCCGCTGGTGCTCGAGGCGAAAGCCAAGACCGATCCGCGCTACCGCTATCTTCGCCATGCGCGGAACTTTGGTCATCAGGTCGCGATCACCACCGGCATGGAGCACGCGAGCGGGCAGGCCATCGTCGTTATGGACGGCGATCTGCAGGACCCGCCTGAAGTCGTTCTTGAAATGGCGGCAAAGTGGAAAGAGGGCTTTCACGTCGTCTACGCCCAGCGGTTGACGCGTGAGGGCGAGAGTCCGTTCAAGCGCGCGACTGCGAGCCTGTTCTATCGGCTTCTCGACAAGCTGAGCGACGTCCAAATTCCGCGCGACGTCGGGGATTTCCGCCTGGTCGATCGCAAGGCGCTCGACGCCTTCCTTTCCATGCCGGAGCGTGACCGCTTCGTGCGCGGTATGTTCGCCTGGATCGGGTTCAAGCAGACGGTCGTGACGTTCCATCGACCGCCGCGCGCCGCGGGAGAGACGAAGTATTCCCTCGGCAAGATGCTGAAGCTGGCGGCCAACGGCGTCGTCTCGTTCTCCGACGCGCCGCTGCGCCTCGCGCTTTGGGCGGGCCTCATTGTTTCCGCGGCGGCGCTGCTCTACGGATTGAGCGTGATCGGCATGTCGCTCGCCGGCGCGTCGCTGGCGAAGGGGTGGAGCTCGACCATCGTCGTCATCGCCTTCCTCGGCGGCTGCAACATGCTGATGACGGGGTTGCTCGGACTCTACGTCGGCCGCATCTACGCGGAAGTGAAACGGCGGCCGCTGTACGTGCTTGAGAAGTCGATCGGCTTCGAGCAGCAGCGCGAAAGTAGCGGCGACAATCTCGCGCAATTTCCGGTGCGGGCCGAGCGCGAGGCGCGCCGATGACGAACGCGGAACGCACGGCGCGTCTCCTGGAACTTTTGCGCTTCGGCGCCGTCGGCGCGGGGACAACGGCGCTCTATGGCGTCTTGGCGTTTGCGCTGGTGACAGCGGGCTGGGGCGGCGACCGCGCCTCGATCGTCGCCTATGCGACGTCGACGCTGTGCTCCTACGCCGGCCACAAGATGTTCACCTTCGGGGTCGCCGGCGGAGCCCAGCAAGTGACGCGTTTTCTGATCGTCAACGGCTTGGGCCTGGCAGTGGCGATGGCGCTGCCGCGCCTTTTTGTCGCCTGTGGAGCGGACGCCCGCTGGGGCGTGCTTGCGGCCTGTATCGGGATCCCCCTCAGCAACTACTTTGCGCTGAAGCGGCTTGTGTTTGTCGAACACCTCATCGCGCGGGCTTAGGCCTCGATGAGCCTCTCTGCCTCGCGGGCCAATGCGGAGCCGAGAGGCGCGATCGCGGTCGAGCGTCTCGCGCTGGCGCTCTTGGCGGCGCTCCTGCTGGCGGCGTCCCTAGCGATCCACGTCGGTTTCGGCACCGTCGGCGACGTATCGTGGCTTATCACCGTCGACGAGAAGTGGCTCTCCGGCGCGACGCCCTATCGCGACGTACTTGAGATCAATCCGCCGGCGTCGCTGCTGCTTTACTTGCCGCCAGTGGCGCTGGCGCGGATGACGGGTCTCACGCCTGAGCTTTGCATCGCAGCGTTCGGCTATAGCGCGGCAGCCCTGTGTCTGGCGCTTGCGGCGAAGATTGCCTGGCCGAAAGGCGAAGCGGTCTCTGCGCCCTTCTTGGGAATCGTGCTTGCCGCGGCCCTCTTGCTGCCCGGTCGGGCGTTCGATGAACGTGACACCCTGGCGGCCTTCTTCGCGCTGCCCTTCGTCGCGCTCGTCGCGGCGCGCGCGGAGCGGCGCGCGCCTTCGCTTGGCGTGGCGGCGATCAGCGGGCTGCTTATAGGCGCCGCGATCGCGATCAAGCCGCCCTACGCGCTGATCCCTGTGCTGCTCGCGCCGTGGTTGGCTTGGCGGCTCCGAAGGGGTGTCTGGGCGGCAGCGCCCGAGGCTGTGGCCATGGCGCTGATCGTCGTCGCCTATGCCGGCGTCGTGGCTTGGGTCTTCCCCGCTTATGTCGCCGACGTCTTGCCGATCGGGGTCGCCATCTACGCGCCGATCCGGGACCCGCTGCTCAAGCTAGCGAGCAACGTCGAAGTGCTTCCGGCGGCGCTGATGGCGCTGTCGCTGTTCGTGCGGCCGCGACGCGCCGACGCGGCGGCGGTCGGCCTGGCGCTGGCGGCGCTGGGCGCGTTCCTGGCCTTCGTGGCGCAGGGAAAGGGCTGGTCCTATCAGGCGTTTCCGTTGGTGTTCTTCACGGCGCTGCTGGGAGGCCGGGCCTTCCAGGCGGGGGCCCCTCCGGCGAGAAGCGCGCTTGCGCTCGGCGCGCTTGCGCTCGCCTTTGCGGCGGTCGCCGTGCTCACCCGGCAAGCGCCGACGCCTTTGGCGTTGCTCGCCGCGCTGGCGTGGCCGTGGCTCGGTGCCCGCATGGGGAGCCGCGAAGAGCCGGCGGCTCTGTTTGGCGTTAAACTGCCGATCTCGGCCAACGCGCTGTTCGCCGCCGCGTTCGGGGCGGCCTGTGGGATTTACGCCGTGGACGGCGTCCGCAATTCGGGTCTTGAGGAAGCGCTGAAGCAGGTGGGACCGCACCCGCGGGTGCTTGCGATCACCGAGAGCTTGGGGCTTGGACACCCGCTCGTTCGCGACGTCGGCGGCGTCTGGGTCCAGCGGGTTCCCTCGAACTGGATCGTCGCCGGGGCGCTGCGCTTGATCGGCGAGAGCCACGGCGATCCCGCCGCGATCGCGCGCCTGCAGCCCTTCATTGACGCCGACCGGGATCGGCTGGTGGAGGACATCGAACGGGAGAAGCCGGACGCGATCCTTGTGGGAAGACTGGGCACGCCATTCCACGACTGGGCCTGGGGCGATCCGAAGATCGCGGCCGCGCGCGCGGACTACGTGCTGTTCGCGCGGAACGAGGACGCCGACTGGCCGGCGGAGATCTATGTGCGCCGGGACCTTCAGAAAGCGCCGTAAGGACGCTTAGCTCGCGTCTTTTGCCCTCCAAAGAAGCGTCGTTTGCGCCTTGATAGCGCCAAACAAGCGTCACTGATATAATGAATTCAAAGGCTTAGATCAAAAATCGCGTTGCGACAACGTAGCGATGTCCCTTGATGACGCACGCTCAGCGACGTGCAGGCGTATAGCCGTCTCGTTAACGCTTAATAGGGGTAGAATGCGCCCTGCGGACGCTTAGTTAAGCGTCCAAGACGCTTAACTAAGCGGAGCGATTGAGCGATTTCAAGGGCTTGACGCTTAAAACGGCCCTTTTTCTTTTCTGACGCTAATCGCCTTCCAAATTTTGCTTCTTCGACAGCGAGCCGCCAACGCTGGGCGTCAGCCATGCAACGTGCCATCAAAGAAACGATAGCATAAATTCTGAAAAATGTAAAGCAAAAATACAAATATCGTTTTCCAGAGAATTGTGCCAAGCCGTCTTAGGGCATGCGGTATGTCTTCGCCTTGACCAGCCGTTCCTCTGACAGCGGAGCGACGAAGCAAGCTCAAGGGCGCAAACAGCGAAGTTTCTGGCGCTTAGGCTGCTTCGCTTCGCTCGCAATCACGGAGGCGAATTCGGAAACGCCGGGACCTTCCACCAAATCGCGAAGGCCTAATGCAGCGCCCGTCCGTGGTCGGCGGCTCGGGCGAGTTCGATCTGCGAAATCGCCACCAACATCTCCGCCCGCGCGCGAAGGTCCTTGGCTTCGAGCAGCGCCTGCTTCTCGCGCCAGCCATAGGGGCTCATCATCGACAGCCCGTTCACCAGCGACTCCGTGGAAGCGCCCTTGATGTCCGACCAGTCGACCTCAACCTCGTTGCGCTCGGCGAACGTCCGCAAGGCGTCGACCAACGCCTCGCGATCGACCGAATGCTCGCCTTCGCCCTCGTTCAGGTCGCCGGCAAATCCGGAATAGTCGACCATCGCCTGCCGATAGGGGGTGATGGCCGAAACTTCTTCGCCCAAGCGGAATCGCGCCACGCCCATCAGCGTCAACAGGCAGCGCCCGTCGCCAACTTCGCCATATTGTATAATGCGGCCGACGCAGCCGATGGAGAGCAGGGGCGGCGTCTCTTCCTTGGCGTCCTCCCCTTCACGCGGCTGGATCATCCCGATCAGACGGTCGCCGCGCAGGCAATCGTCCAACATCGAGAGATAGCGCGTCTCAAACAGGTTGAGCTGCAGCGGCCGGCGCGGCAAAAGCAGCGCTCCGGCGAGCGGAAACAACGGCAATGCCGCGGGCAATTCGTCGAGAGCGTGATAGACGCGATTGAGCTTCATTCGCGAAGCCCCTTAAAAAATGATCGCGGATAATTTGCGACGCGCGGTTTTCGAGGCTTCGTCCATCAAGCCCCAGGCTTCAAAGAACTGCAGCAATTGCTTACGCGCAGCCTCATCGTTCCATTTGCGGTCGCGGCGAATGATTTCGAGCAGCTGATCGGCCGCTTTGTCGCGCTCGCCTGCGGCGTTCAGCGCGATGGCGAGGTCCAGCCTCGCCTGATGATCGGCGGGGTCGGCGGCGACCTTGGCTTCGAGCGGCCCGCGATCGCCGAGTTCTGCAGCCTGCTCCGCAATTCGCAGCGCCGCGAGCGCGGCGGCGACCGCCGGGTCAGGATCCTTGCCGGGAGCCGGCGCGGGGGCCATCGATAGCACCGCCTTCGCCTGAGCGAGGTCGCCCGCCTCGACGTGAAGCTTCGCCAGGCCCGCAATGGCTTTGAGGTTGCCTTCGTCTTCGGCCAGAATATGCGCGTAGATATCCGCCGCGGCGCCGACGTCGCCGCTGGCCGTCGCGGCCTCAGCTTGCGCCAGCAGTTCGTCGGCGCCGCTCGTCAGCGGGCCCACGAGCCGTTCAATGAAGCCGCGGATCTGCGTATCAGGCAGCGCCCCGACGAAACCGTCGACCGGTTGGCCCTTGTCAAAGGCGATGACCGCCGGGATCGACTGAATGCCGAGCTGCCCGGCAATTTGCGGGTGGTCGTCGATGTTCATTTTGACCAGCGCGACCTTGCCGCCGGAATCGGCGACCGCCTTTTCCAGCGCTGGGGCAAGCTGTTTGCACGGGCCGCACCAGGGCGCCCAAAAGTCAACCAAAACAGGCTGCTTGGTGGAGGCGGCAATGACGTCGGTGCGGAAAGACGCTGTAGTGACGTCTTTGACGGCGGTCGCCGGACCATTGGACATGACAAACTCCTGACTTACAGCGCATTTGGGGACGCTGGCGACGCGCGTCAAGCGGGAACGCCGTCGCGATGGCACAAGGGTTAGCGCGGCGTAATGGGGCATTTCGGGCGAGCGGGCCCGCTGTTCGGATTTAGCAGACGTTGCATGTGGTCGAAACGACGGGAAAAGTCGGGCGCCGACCAGAGCTCACGCGAGAGCGTGAAACAAACCGAGTTTGGCGACGTAAGGCATTGTGAACAATGTTTTGGAGACGCCGAGAATGCTCACGCGTCGGTTTTTGATTGGCGCAGGCGCCGCCGCCGCGGCGTTTGTGGCCGTGTTGTCGCTGCGGCGGGGCCGGCCGGCCGCGCCATCCGGCTCTTTTGCGGTGACTTTTCCGGAAGCCGAATGGCGGAAAAAGCTGACTCCTGCGCAGTTCGACGTTCTGCGCGAGAGCGGCACCGAGCTTCCCTTCACCAGCGCGTTGCTGGACGAGCACCGTGCTGGCGTATTTACCTGCGTCGGGTGTGACAACGAGGTTTTTGCCTCTGCGACCAAATTCGACAGCGGCACCGGGTGGCCGAGTTTTTGGTCGCCGATCGAGGCGAAGGCTGTCGGCGAAGACAGCGACTGGTCGCTCGGCATCGTTCGTACGGAAGTCCATTGCGCGCGGTGCGGCGGCCATCTCGGCCATGTCTTCGCCGACGGTCCGCAGCCGACGGGCTTGCGCTATTGCGTGAATGGCGTTGTGCTTGGCTTCAAAGCGGCGGCCGCATGACTATCGGTTTTCCCTCTCGCTTCGGCTCAGCAGGCCGAAACGCCTCTCATTTTTCTTTCTTTTGACAGGAGCGGCCTATGACCAATGAATCCCATGCCTCTGCAGCTTTCTCGGCGATAAGCCGGCGCAAAACGGTTCTCGTCGCTGGCGCGGCCCTTATCGCCGCCGCGTTCGCCCTGCACTGGCCCGCCTCGGCCGGAGCGGAAGAGGCGCGGATGGTTCCGCCGGCGGCTGCTGATCTGTCTTCGCCCGCCAAGAGCGAAACCGTGGTTTTGGCCGGTGGCTGCTTCTGGGGCGTCCAGGGCGTGTTTCAGCACGTGAAAGGCGTCTCCAGCGCGGTTTCCGGCTACACCGGCGGGGAAAAGCAGACGGCGGAATATGAGACTGTGAGCACCGGCACGACCGGCCATGCCGAATCCGTGCAGGTGACGTTCGATCCCAGCCAAGTTTCGCTCGGAAAGCTGCTGCAAATCTATTTCTCCGTCGCGCACGATCCGACGCAGCTGAACTACCAGGGGCCGGACCACGGCACGCAATATCGCTCAGAGATCTTTGCCCAAACGCCCGACCAGGCTCGCGTCGCCAAGGCCTATATCGCTCAGCTCAATGCGGCCCATACGTTCGACGCCGCGATCGTCACCAAAGTCGAGACCGGCAAAACGTTCTATCCCGCCGAGGCCTATCACCAGGACTTTTTGACGCGGAATCCAACCTATCCCTACATCGCCATCAACGACATTCCGAAGGTTGAGGCGCTCAAGAGCCACTACGCCGACGCTTATCGGGCGGACCCTGTGTTGGTGTTGGGTACGGCGACGAACTGAGCCGCTCGAAAAGCCAGCTCCCTGTGGGATAGGGGAAACGCTTGCAAATCCGCCATTAGCTGACTTAAGTCAGCTAATGGCCGCCTCCCAAATCGCCCAGGTTCGCAGCTTCAATCGTCTTGTCACGCAGCGCCTCGGCGCGCTCGATGAAAGCTACCTGAATCGCGGCCGCCCGCTGGGACAGGCGCGGCTGATCTTCGAGATTGGCGAGGACGGCGCTGACCTCGGCGACTTGCGCGATCGGTTGCGGCTCGATTCCGGCTATCTCAGCCGATTGCTGCGCGCGCTTGAGGCGCAAGGGCTGGTCGCCCTGCGCGCATCGCCCGAAGACAAGCGGCGCCGGCGCGTCATGCTGACGGCAAAAGGCGCGCGCGAGCGTTCGACCTACGACCGGCTCTCCGACCAATTGGCGAATTCGATGCTGGAGCCGCTCGATCAGCCGCTTCGTGAGCGGCTGGTGCAGGCGATGGGCGAGGTCGAACGGCTCATTCGTTCGGCGAGCGTCGAGGCGACGGTGGAGTTGCCCGAGAGCGGGGCCGCGCGACAATGTCTCGCGGGGTATTTGCGCGAAATCGGTGAGCGTTTCGAAGGCGGCTTTGACGTGGCGAACAATCCTACGCCATCGCCGGACGAAATGACGCCGCCGGCCGGAGCGTTCGTGGTCGCAAGAGTGTTTGGCGAGCCCGTAGGCTGCGGCGGGCTCAAGCGCGTCGATGACAAGACCGGCGAAATCAAGCGTGTCTGGACCTCGCCCTCGGCACGCGGGCTTGGCGTTGCGCGCAAGATGATCGGCGCGCTTGAAACCCTCGCGCGAGAGATGGGATTGGAAGTCTTGCGGTTGGACACCAATCGCGCGCTGACGGAAGCGCACGCGCTTTATCGCTCGCTGGGCTATCGAGAGGCGCCGCGCTTCAACGACAATCCTTATGCGCATCATTGGTTCGAGAAGCGACTGTGATGTTTTAGAGCGCTCACCACTATAGCGGACTGAGCGCTTTCCGAATGATTTACCGTCATTGCGAGCGAAGCGAAGCAATCTACCGTGTCTCAGGTCAACTGGGTTTTGAACATCTGGCGAGAGTTTATCATGGCGTTGAGGGTTGTGATGAGCTTGCGCAGGACGGCGACGAGGGCGACTTTGTGAGGTTTGCCGTTCGCTCGTAGGCGTTCGTAGAAGGTCTTGAAGACGGGATTGTGCTTGCTGGCGGTGAGCGCGGCCATAAAGAGGATGTCGCGTAGCGCTTTGCGGCCGCCAGTTATGCTGGCGTGATTTTGCGACGATCCGCTGGCCTTGGTGATGGGCGCCACGCCGACGAGCGCGGCGATCTTGCGCCGGTTGAGGGCGCCGATTTCGGGCAGCATGGCGAGGATGGCCTGCACGGATTTGGGGCCGACGCCCTTGCAGGAGCGCATGATCTTGGCGTTTTGGCTCAGCGTAGGATCTTCGGCGATGAAGGCGTCGATCGCCTCTTGCATGGCCTGGATCTGCGCCGCGATGACCTTCAGCACGGCCTCGACTGAGGCTTTGGTCCTGGCGCTCGCGGCCTGCTGGGCCCGGCAGCTTTCGCTTTGGCGCAGATCGGTCAATTGGTTCAGACGGCTGACCATGTCGGCCAGTTCCTGCGTCCGCGCCTCGGGCAAAGCCATGGGGGATTCCTTGGCCGTGAAGGCCGCGAACCCCGCCAACATGCGGGCGTCCAAAGCGTCGGTTTTAGCCAGCTTGGCCGTCATTTGCCCAAAGGCGCGGGCGCGATTGGGGTGGACCCGCCGCAGCGGCAGGCCGCGTTGCTTGGCCACCCGCATCAGCGCGCGCTCGTAGCCGCCCGTCGCCTCGCAGACGATGTTGGCGCAAGCGGACCAAGGGCCCGTGAACGCCGCGGCGATCGCCGTTTCTTCGTTGGCGACGCGCACGGCGCGCCCTTGCGTGTCGGCAATGTCGATCCAACCCTTCGAGACGTCGACGCCGATAAAAAGAGGCTCGTCAATGAGGCGTTCGCCAGGCGCCGGCTTTGCAAATCGAGGAGCCGCAGAGCCTCGGATTGAACGGGGCGAAGAATCCGCTACCATGATCAAACCTTTCGCAAGAAGGTAAAGGTCCTCTGGCACGGGATTGTAAACTCGGGTTCAGGCCCGTCCTACCGTTCGTGCTCAAGACCGTCAGGCAGGATGACGGATCAAGATTGCTTGCGAGCTCACGCTCCACCCAGGAACGATCTCGCCATCCTGCCCCCACCTTCCTCGCCTAAACGATTCGAGGAAAGCGGAAGACCAGACGTACAACCCAGGGGGCGAAAACACGGCTGTTTGCGGCCCCTGGGTTGCTTCGTCGCTATGCTCCTCGCAATGACGGCGGAAGCGCTTCCGCCGCTACTCCGCCGGCGCCGGCGCCGTCACTTGGGACGGCTCGGCTTTGGCGGCCGCCGGAGCGGGTTTGCGTGGCGTGCGGCGCTTCGCCCAGCTTCCGAGCCGGTCGAGATAGATGTAAATCACCGGCGTCGTGAAGAGCGTCAGCGCCTGGCTCACGAGCAGGCCGCCCACCATGGCGTAGCCCAAGGGTTGGCGCAGCTCCGAGCCGGTCCCAGTGCCGAGCATCAGGGGAAGGGCGCCGAGCATCGCCGCCATCGTCGTCATCATGATCGGACGGAAGCGCAGCAGCGCCGCCTCGCGCACCGCGTCTCTTGCCGACAACGCGTGGCCTTCGTGTCCTTTCTCCGCGGCGATCGCGAAGTCGACCATCATGATGCCGTTCTTCTTGACGATGCCGATCAGCAAAATGACGCCCACCAGCGCGATCAAGCTGAAATCGAAGCCCGCCAAATACAGCGAGCCCAACGCGCCGAGACCCGCCGAGGGCAGGGTCGACAGAATCGTCAACGGGTGGATGAAGCTCTCATAGAGCACGCCCAGGATGATGTAGACGACGATCAACGCGCCCAGGATCAGCAGCGGGATCGAGCCGAGCGAAGCTTGAAAAGCTTGCGCCGTGCCTTGGAACGTCGCCTGCACGCCGGGCGGCATTCCGATTTCCGCCTGCGCCTTGGCGATGGCGGTTGTGGCGTCGCCGAGCGAGGCGCCTTGGGCGAGATTGAAGCTCAAGGTGACTGCCGGGAACTGTCCGGAATGGCTGATCGACAACGGCTGCACCGGCGCTGTCGACCAGTGGGCGAAACTGGAGAGCGGAACATCGGCGTTGGTCAGCGGCGAATGAACATAAAGCTCGTCGAGCGTCTTCGGATCGCCGCGTTTGCCGCGCGGCACTTCAAGGATCACATAGTAGCTGCTGGTCTGGGTGAAATATTGCGCGACCTCGCGCTGGCCGAAGGCGTCGTAAAGCGTGTCGTCGATCGCCTGCGGCTGGACGCCAAAGCGCGCGGCCTGCTCGCGGTCGATCGTCAGGGTCAGTGTCGTGCCTTGCGTTTCCTGGTCCGTCGCGACGTCGCGCAGCATCGGCAGCGTCTTCATTTTATCCATAAGCTTGGGCGCCCAGGTGTTCAGTTCGTTGCTGTCCGCGTCCTCTAGCGACAACTGATACTGCGTCCGGCTCGCCCGGCCGCCGACGCGTACGTCCTGCGCGGCTTGCAGGAACAGTCGTGCGCCTTCGACCTTGTCGAGTTTCGTCCGCAGGCGCGCGATCACCAGGTCGATCGAAGATTTGCGCTGGCCCTGAGGCTTCAGGGTGATGAACATCCGTCCGGCGTTGGTCGCCGTGCCGCTGCCGCCGATAGAAGAAGCGACCGTGGCGACGTCAGGATCCGCCTGCACGATGGCCTCGAGCGCGACTTGATGCCGCGACATGTCGTCGTACGAGATGTCTTGCGCGGCCTCGGACACGGCGGTGATCAGGCCGGTGTCCTGCTGCGGGAAGAACCCCTTGGGAATGACGATGAAGAGCCACGCCGTCGCTGCGACGGTGGCGAAGAAAACGCACAACGCGATGAAGGAGTGGTTCAACACCACGTCCAGCGCGCGCCGATAGCCATTGAGCAACGCGTCGAAGCCGCGCTCGCTCAAATTGTACAAGCGCCCATGGTGCTGTTCGTTGTGGGGCTTGAGAAACTTCGAGGCCATCATCGGCGTCAGCGTCAGCGACACCAGGGCTGAGACTACGATGGTCATCGCCAGCGTGACGGAAAATTCGCGGAACAGCCGGCCGATGATGCCGGACATCAACAGCAACGGGATCAGCACGGCGACGAGGGAGAGGCTGATCGACAGGATCGTGAAGCCGATCTCGGCGGAGCCTTTCAGCGCCGCCTGCAGCGGCGACTCGCCCTCCTCGAGATAGCGCGTGATGTTCTCGAGCATGACGATGGCGTCGTCGACGACGAAGCCGACCGAGATCGTCAGCGCCATCAGCGAGAGATTGTCGAGCGAGTAACCGGCCGCCCACATCAGGCCGACGGCGCCAAGCAACGCCAAGGGGACGGTGACGCTCGGGATGATCGTCGCCCAGACGCTGCGCAGGAAGACGAAGATGACGAGAACGACCAACAGGATCGTCAAGGCCAACGTGCGCTGCACGTCGCTGACCGCGGCGCGGATGGTGAGCGTACGATCGGACAAGATCTCGAGTTTGATGGAGGGCGGCAGGGCTAACGACAGGCGCGGCAACGCCGCCTTGATGGCGTCGACGGTGTCGATCACGTTGGCGCCCGGCTGCTTGAAAACGACCAGGAACACGCCGCGCTTGCCGTTCGCCCAGGCCGCCTGGGTCTCATCCTGCGGCCCGGACACCGCCTTGCCGACGTCCATGAGGCGGACCGGCGCACCGTTGACGTAAGCGACAACGACGGAGTTCCAGTCCTTGGCTGTCGTCAATTGGTCGTTGTCGTAGATCGTGTAGTTGCGCGTATCGCCGTTGATGGAGCCCTTCGGGCTGTTGACCGTGGTCAAGCCGATCTGGCTGCGCAACTCTTCGAGCGTCAGACCCTTCCCGGACAACGCCGCGGGATCGACTTCCAAACGGATGGAGGGCTTCTGCTGGCCGCCGACGCTGACGAGACCCACGCCGGGCAATTGGCTGATCTGTTGCGAGATTTTTGTCTCGATATTGTCGTCGAGGTCAGTGAGCGGGAGCGAGTCCGATGTCGCGCCGATCAACATGATCGGCGAGTCGGCGGGATTGACCTTCCGATAGGTTGGGGGCGAGGGCAGGTTCTTCGGCAGCTGCCCGCCGGCGGCGTTGATGGCGGCTTGCAGGTCGTTGGCGGCGCCGTCGATCGCGCGATCGAGGTCGAACTGGACTGTGATTTGCGTCGAACCCAGCGTCGACACCGAACTCATCTCGCTGACGCCGGCGATGAGCGCGAACTGCGTCTCCAGGGGCTGCGCGACGGTGGTCGCCATCGTCTCCGGGCTGGCGCCGGGCAGCGAGGCAGACACTTGGATGGTCGGGAAATCGATCTGCGGCAGCGGCGCGACCGGCAATTGCGGGTAGGCGATGATGCCGACGAACAACAGCCCAGCCATGAGCAGCCAGGTCGCGACCGGCCGATGGATGAAAGGAGCGGAAATGCTGAACATGGCTTACGGGCTCTTCGTCTGAGCGTCGCTGACCGCAGGCGCGCTTTCGCTGACGAGCACGCCTTCCTGCAGGCGGTACTGACCGGCGACGACCACTTTGTCTCCTGCCGAAATGCCCTTCGTGACCACGACGTTCTTGGCGTCGCTTTCGCCGACCTCGATAGGGCGCTGTCCGACCTTGTTGTCTGGGCCGACGATGTAGGCGAACAACCCCTGTTGGGAATGCTGGACGGCCGTCTGCGGGAGAACGACCACATTTTGCAAGTCGTCGATTTGCGCGGAGGCGGAGACGTCGAGGCCGGGCCAAAGCGCGTTGTCCGCGTTGGCGAACGTCGCTTTGACTTGGAACGTGCCGGTCGCAGGATCGACCTGATTGTTGATGACCTCGACCTTGCCTTGGGCCAGGGCGGTTACGCCGTCGGCGCTGAGCGCCCTGACCGGCACGTCGCCCTTGCCTTGAGCGGTGCGAAGCGGTTCAAGGTCGGCCTCGGGAAGAGAAAAGAGGACGCTGATCGGCTGCAGCTGATTGATCGTCACGATGCCGTTCTGACCGGCCGCGGTGACAATGTTGCCTTCGTCGACAAGGCGAAAGCCAAGCCGCCCGGCGATAGGAGCGCGGATCTTGGTGTAGTCGAGCTGCACTTGCGCGCCGAGCACCGTCGCCTGATCCGATTGGATTTGCGCGGTGTCCTGACGCACCAGCGCTTGTTGCGTGTCGACTTGCTGGGTCGAAGCGAAGTCGCTCTTGGCCAGCGTCGCGTAGCGCGCCAGATCCGCGTTGGCGTTCGCCAGCGACGCCTGGTCTTGCGCTACTTTGCCTTTCGCCGCTTCGAGCGTCGCCTGATAGGGGGCGTCGTCGATCGTCGCCAGCAGGTCGCCGGCTTTGACCATGTCGCCTTCCTTGAAGGCGATCTTCGCGATCGCGCCGTCGACACGGCTTTTCACGGTGACGGTGTTGTAGGCCTTGACCGAACCCAGCCCCGTGCGAATGACGGGATAGTTGGTCGTTGCGGCGACCACCGTGGTGACGGGCACGGCCGCGGGCGTCGGCGTGGCCGCAGGCTGGGCGGCGAACGCGGCGCCACTAAACGTTATCGCCAACGCTGTCCCCAGGCGCGGGAGCCAAGAAAATTCCATTTGTTCCTCACCGTTACGAATTCAGAACGCATGGCGATTGTGGCGGCAATTTTATCGAATCTGTCGGAGCGGCGGCCAATGCCTCAACTCGGCGTGAACCTCCGCTCACGGTGCAGTGAGCCCAGTCTATCATAACGCCCCATCCTGCGCCCTGTTTCGTCCTGCGGATCGTCGGCTTACGTGCAGGCAGTCGCGTCGGCCGGTCGGCGCGCCTATCCGCAGCGGCGGAGGGTTCGATGCGGGCGAGAGGTGGCAAAGGCTCACCAGAGGCTGCTAAGGTAAGAATCGCCTGCAGGATGAAAGACCGACGGCACGGATGGGGCGAAACCTCTTGTTTTTCTTGCGCAAGCTGATCTTTGCCGCGCTCGCCCTCGCTTTGGCCTGTTCGACCGCCGCCTTTGCGCAAGACGAGGCGCGTCCGCAGATCGACCAGGCCCATGGCGTTCTGGTTGACATCGACCAGTCGCTGAAGTCGGACTTTCTCGACGACGCCGACTTGCAGCGGTTGCGCTCGGAGAACGATCCGATCGCGACCGACATGTTCAATCTGGTCGCCAAGCTGTCGCCGCTGCTGCAGGCGTCGCAAAAGCGTCTGGACGCGCTCACGCCCAAGACCGCTGGCGGCGACGCCGCCACCCCGGAAAGCCAAACCGAGCTCAAGGCCGAAAAGGCGAAGTTCGACGCGCTGGACGCGAACATCCGCAGCGCGCGCGCCTTGATCGTCGACGCCAACGACATCAGCGCACGCATCGCCGAGCGCCGCCGCGCGCTGTTTGCGCGACAAACCTTCGCGCAATCGCAGAGTCTGCTTAGCCCGACGCTGTGGAGCGGCGCCGCCGCCGACGCACCGCGGGCGTTCGCCATTCTCAGCGGCTTGCTGGGCGATTGGACGTCGCATCTTACATGGCGCCAGATCGCTGAATTGTGCGGCTTGCTCTTGGTGATGGGCGGCGTCGGCGTGCCGGCCGTGTACGCGGCGCGCAACGTGATCGCGCGCGATCCCTCGCTGGCCAATCCGACCCGGCTGCAGCGCGCCCTCGGCGCCGTGGCGACGGCGCTGGTGTTGGCCGTTCTGCCGCTGCTCGCCCTCGGCGTGCTGTCCTATGCGCTCGACGCGCTCGATATCTCCGATCCCCGTCTGCAGGGTCAGTTCGACGCGTTTTTCGATGGCCTGCGGCTGATCGCGGTCGCCAATGCGCTGGCGCGCGCTCTGTTTGCCCCTGGCGCGGAGAAGTGGCGGCTGCTCGCGGTGCCGGACGACGCCGCAAGCGTGATCTCGCGCCTGTGGGTCGGGATCGCCGCGATCGTCAGCATCGAAAAATGGTTCGAGCCGGCGGCGGACGCTGTCTCATCGCTAAACCTCGTCATCCTATTGCGGGCGCTGACAGCGGCTTTGATTGCGGTGCTGGTGGGCTGGGCAGTCTGGCGGAATTGGCGTCGCCGCAACCCGAAGGCGGAAAGCGACCTCGCTTCTTACCTGCGTCTGGCCGGAGCCGCAGCGGCGGCCGGTTTGCTGGCTTGCGCCTTGCTGGGCTTCGTCGCGCTCGCGACTTTTGCGGTGACCCAGGGGCTGTTCATCGCCGGACTGGCGGCGACGCTCTACCTGTTCGACGCCTTGGTGCAGGCCGCCGGCGACCGTTTCGTTTCTCGCGAAGCCTCCAGTGGGCGCGCCGCAGCGGCGCAGGGCGCGCTGGCGCAGGGCGTGGTGCTGGCGCAAGGTTTCTTGCGGCTGCTCATTTGCCTCATCGCCGTGGTGCTCGTGCTCGCGCCCTGGGGCTTTCGTTCGCAGGACATGCTGGGGTCGCTGCGCGAAGCCTATCTGGGCGTTTCGATTGGCGGAACGGTCGTCTCGTTCGAGACGATCCTCGGCGCGGTCGCGGTTTTTATCCTCTGCGTGTTTCTTTCACGCACTCTGCAAAACTGGCTCGGCGCAAGGCTGCTGCCGCGGACGCGGCTCGATGCCGGCCTCAGAAACTCGATCCGCACGGTCACCGGCTATGTCGGCTTCGTCATCGCCCTAGCGGTTGCGGGCGGCCAGTTGGGCCTCGATTTCCAGAAAGTGGCGATTGTCGCCGGCGCCTTGTCCGTCGGTATCGGCTTCGGGCTGCAAGGCATCGTCAACAATTTCCTCTCCGGCCTTATCTTGCTGGCGGAGCGGGCCATCCGGGTCGGCGATTGGGTTGTGGTCGGGAACGAGCAAGGCTTCGTGCGTCGCATCAGCGCCCGCGCGACGGAGATCGAGACGATCGACCGCGGCACCCTGATCGTGCCGAACGCGAATCTGGTGAACAACCCCGTGAAGAACTGGATGTACGCCGATCGCGTCGCGCGCATCGTCGTGGCCGTCAGCGTCGCCTACGAGACGGATCCGGAAGAAGCGCAAGCCGTCCTGATCGCGGCCGCCAAAGCGCAAGATCTCGTCATGTCGATTCCAGCGCCGCTGGTGCTGTTCAATGAATTCGGCGACTGGAACATGAAATTCCATCTGGTCTGTTACGTCGACGACGTGATGCTCGCCGAACGGGTGCGGAGCGAATTGAATTTTGACGTCTTGCGCCGCTTCAAAGAGGCGGGGTTCAAGACCCCCTATCCCAAATAGGCCGGCGCGATCACAGCGTGGCCCGCGCCATTTCGCGTTCGGCTTCGCCCACCAATTCCGGCCGTCCGACGTGGAGCCACAGACCGTCGAGCCTCATGCCGAACAAGCGGCCCTGCTCCGCCCAGTCAAAAAAAAGCGGCGCCAGGCGAAATGGGCCCTCCGGAGCTGCGCGAAACGCGTCGGGCTTCAGAATTCCGACGCCGGTGTAAACGAACGGCGCAACCTGATGCGGCAGCCTTTTCTTGAGGCGGCCATCCGGGCCCATCATAAAATCGCCGGGCCAGTCGACGCCAACGGACGTGGCGGCCGATGCAACAAGGAGGATCGCCTCCATTCGGCTCGGATCGAAAGCGGCGCTGAGCCTAGCGATGTTGTCGCTCGGTCCCTCAAGCCAAAATGCGTCGGTGTTGCAGACCAGAAATGGCGCGTCGCCAAGCAAGTGCAACGCTTTCTTGATGCCGCCGCCTTGGTCGAGCAGTTTGGCCCGTTCGTCCGATATCAGGATTTCCGGGCGTGTGCGCCCTTTCAAATGGTCTTCGATCGGTTCGGGCAAATAGTGGACGTTGACCACGGCGCGCTCGACTCCGGCGCGCTCAAGAGGATCGAGGCAATGGTCGATCAGCGGCGTGCCTGCGACTTTGACGAGCGGCTTCGGCAGCGCGTCGGTGAGGGGACGCATCCGCGTGCCGAGGCCCGCCGCGAAAACCATCGCCGTGCGCGGCACTGCAGCCATATCAGCCGTCCGCGCCTTCCGAAGCGCTGCCAATGGCCCGCGGCAAATGCGTCTCAAACCAACCGCGTATCGTGCTTAGGCTTGGATGGGAAAGGTTTTTGGCGAGCGTCTGTTCGATGCGCGGCAGATGGCGCAAATATTGCGGCTTGCCGTCGCGCTTGTCGAGCCGGGCGAAACCGCCAAGGATCTTGGTCGCGCGCTGCGCGCCCATAAGCGCGTAGGAGGCCAAAAATTGGTTCTGGTCGAAAGCGGAGCTCGTCATGCCCCGCCGCCTGAGATAGGCGGCGAGCAGGCGCAATTCCAGCCCATTGGGGAGGTCCACGCGCGCGTCTTGCAGGAGGGAGGCGAGATCGTAAGCCGTGGGGCCCCAGACAGCGTCTTGAAAGTCGATCAATCCAAGCCGGCGTATGCCATCGCGCTTCTCCAGCCAATGGAGGTTGGGGGAGTGGAAGTCGCGAAGACACCAGGTCCGATCGGCCTTGATCGCCGGCTCAAGTTTTTCACGCCAAAGGGAAAGGAATTGCGCGCGAAGCCCTGAGGAAACCGCAACGCCCGCGACGGCAGGGCCATACCAGTCAAGGACCAGTTCGACCTCGATCGACATGGCGTCGGCGTCGTAAACCGGGATCGTATGCGTGATATCGCCGTAAGATACGCTCTCCGGAAGCGTCCGCCCATGAAGGTCGCCGAGGAGCACGACGGCTTCGGCATAGCGGTCCGCCTTGGGGCCGCCCTCGCCAGCGATGGTCTCGTCGCCGAAATCTTCGAGCAAGGCCAGTCCCGCTTCCGCGTTGGCGGCGTAAATCGTCGGCACGGAATACCGCAGAGCTCTCAGGCCTTCGCTCATGCAGAGATAAGAGCGGATGTCCGTCGATATTTTCGCGATTTGCGGATAGGTCTTGCCGTAACGAACGGTGGGCCCGCCGGCGCGCTTTGGCGAGGACATCAAAATCGCCTGGTCTCCATCCGCCGCGACAAGCCGCTCATAACTTCGGGCGGAAGCGTCGCCGTGCAGCGGAAGCCTTTCGGCGGTCGCCCATTTCGTCCCTTCAAGCAGGGCGATCACTTCTCGTTCTTTGGCGACGCGCGCCGCGAAAGTGCCGGTCCCGGTGACAAGGGCGACACGAGCGCGCTCGTCCGCTTTCTCAAATTCAAGTCGGATATGCAGGCAATTCTCCGGAAGCGCCCGAGGGGCCCGCTCAGGCCACTCCACGACGGCGATCGCGCCGGTCGTCAGCTCACTCCAACCGATGTTCTCAAGCTCGATTTCCGACCGCAAGCGATAAAAGTCCGCGTGGACGAAGTGGCGGCCGAACGCCTCGTAACTCTGCAAAATCGTGAAGGTCGGACTTGGGGTCTCCAGCTCCTCGTCGCCAAGCGAGGCCCGTAAAAGCGCGCGCGCGAAGACTGTTTTGCCCGAGCCCAGTTCGCCGGACAGCGCTAACGCCTCGTCCGGTTTCAGCCAGCCCGCGACGCGAGCGGCAAACTCCGCGGTCTCCAATTCGTCGGCGAGACGAACGCGCCAGGTCTGCCGATCCTCTTTTTCCGTATTCGCGGTCATCAGTTACTCGGCCGCGATCGCCGCGGCGGCGGCCGGGAAGAAACACGTGACCGTCGTGCCCATGGCGGGAACGGAGTCGATCACGACGCGGCCGCCATGCAGTTCGACCAGCGCGCGAACGATGGATAGGCCCAGGCCGGCGCCGCGATGGCGCGTTCCGGACGGATGGCTCTCGAAGCGATCGAAAACGCGGTCAGAGAATTTCTGTCGGAATGCCGCGGCCTTGATCGCTGACCTTGAAGGCGATTTCATTGCCGCGCCGCAACGCGGTCAGAGTCACGGTCTGTCCTTCGTCCGAGAAGCCGATGGCGTTGGAGAGCAGATTGAACAGGATCTGCTTCACGCGCCGTCCGTCGGCGCGGAAAGCGCCGAAGTCGTCCGTGGCGATGATTTTTAAATCGATTCCATGCTCAAGAAGGCGGTCCTGGACCCCCTCTGCGGCCGCCCGCATGGCCTCCCGCACCTCGACATCTTCCAGCCGCAATTCCAACGCTCCGGCGTCAATCGAGGCGAGATCAAGAATGTCGTTGATGATGGCCAGCAGTGCCGACGAGGACTTGGAAATGACGCCGGCATATTCGAGTTGCCGCGCATTTAGCGGCCCGGCGCCGCCCTCCGCGAGCAACTGCGTAAATCCGATGATGCTGGTGAGAGGCGTGCGTAATTCGTACGAGACGTGGTTGACGAAATCGTTACGGATCCGCTCTGCGCTCACCAGCGCGTCGTTGCGCTCAAGCAGGGCCCGCTCAACCTTGGCGCTGGCCGTTGAATCAAGGAACGTCAGCAGGGTGGCGCCGTCGGGCAATGGAATGGCCCCGCATTCCAGGACCACGCCGTCCCGGCGCTCGATCTTCGCGGTGAACGGGAGCCGCGTCTCCGGCAACCCTACGATCTGGTCGCGCATGCGCAGCCAAATCTGGCTGTTCAACTCGAAAGTGGCGCCCAGCCGCGCGACTTCTTCGATATGCGGCCGCTGAACCGCCCACGCCGGGTCAAATGACCACAGCGCGCAGAACGTCTTGTTGACGAGCTTCATGCGGCCGTCCGCGCCGAAGACCGCTACGCCTTCCTTGAGCGCCTCAAGAGTTTCCCCCTGCACATGCGTCAAAGTGTGCACCTGGGAAGCCAACGCGTAGCTTTGCGTAGCGTCGTCGTAGAGGTAGGTGACGCCGCCTTGAGAATTGGGGCTGGCGACGACGCGCAAGGTCCGGCCATCGGGCAAATGCCAAGTTTGCTCGACAGGCTCCAGGGCTCGGTAGCCGCCGAGGGCGAGCACTTTCCAATTCTTGTAGTCCGCTTGTTCCGGCAACAATCGCCGCGTGCGAAGCAGATCGAGAATTTCGCCGTCAAGCGGTTGCGTCTCAAGAAATGCCGGCTCGAGACCCCAAATGCGACGATAGGCGGCGTTGTGGGAGACCAATCGCTTGCTGCGGTCAAAAATCGCCACGCCAGTCGCCAGTTGGTCGAGCATTTTCGCGTTCGCTTCGACGTAACGATCGAACTCGACGCGTTGCTTCACGTTTGCCGTTTGGTCCACGGCCATAGCGATCGAACCGTCGCCTCGTTTGACCTCCATAACGTCGAAGGTCCTGCGGTCGCCGGCGGACACCGCCACGACGCGCTGCCGCCACTCCCCGCTTTCGGTGCTTGCCGCGCGCGCCGCGGCGAGCGCTGGGGCGTCAAGAAGTTCAAGTCTTCGCTCAATGGCGTCCTTGGCGTCCTTCGCTTCGACGGCTCGTGCGTAGGCCTGGTTCACCCAGACAAGATCGCCCTTCAACTCGCGCAACCACACGGGGTCGGGAATGGCGTCGAACAAGCCAAAGATGTTCGACAAGGTCGCCTCCGCCTTGCCGCGGTCCGCAGTGGCTTCCGCAAGCTGCCGACGCAGGAGAGTCGCATCCCGGATCCGCAGCACGGCCGCCGCGCCAACCGGCCGACCGTCAATTTCGAAAAAGGCGGATTTGGTCGTCTGCACGCAACGTTGAAACGCTTGCCCCGCGTCGACCAAACCCGCGATCGCCTTGGCCAAAGGCTCGACCGACTCCGCGGCGACCCAATTGGAAAGACCAAGCACGCGACGCGCGGAAGGGCCGTTGACGATGAAGGTCGCATCGCCCTCCAGGCGCGGCTCGGCGCCTTTGTGATCCCACACGACCAGCGCCTGCGTGTCGGCGGCGAGCAAAGGCTGGAAACGTGCGATTTTGCTGTTGAGGGCCGCCAAAGCGGCGTTCCGTTCGCCAATCGTCTGCTGGGCGCGCCTCCGGTCAAGGATTGCGAACGCCGTCGCGAGGCCAGCGACCACCAAAGGCATGATTTCCGGCAAGCTGGCTAAGCCTTGCTCGAACAGACCCGAGCTTGCCTCAGCAGCGCAGCTTGGGGTCGCGGCCGTGGCCACAGAAAGCAGCAATGCGAGGCGAAGCCGTGACGTCGGAAACCTAGCCGCGAATCTTTGCGCAAGGGCGCTTCGCTGTTCCCCGAACAAACCCCGTTCCCCAACACCGTGTGATCGACGATCGCCGGATCCGACGCTTCACGCAGAAGCGGAAACGCGTCCAAACACGAATCAGCGCCTCCTTTTTCTAAGCGCTTCGCGTCGGAAAGTCGTTAATGAAACGCCTCTTGCAGGCAAACTTTTGCGTTGGTGGCCCTCATGGCCCGTCAGGCGGCGAATACCCTCAGCCATGCCGCGCCATGAGCGGGCAGTTCCACCCCGGTCTCGATACTTATTGGACGCCCCGAAATCAGTTCCTCAGCGCGGCTGCGGAAAGCGGAAAAACGAGCGGCCGAGATGCGCTTCGGCTCGTCAGCGAAATTGGCGAGCACGATGACGGTGGACTTAGCGCCGGGGCGCTGGAAGGCGAGCACAGACTTTTCGCCGGTGTCATAGCCGATGACGGCTTGCCCAGCGAATTCCTCGGTTGCGCGACGCACCGTCAGCAGCCGCCGCAGGCGATCGTAAATCTGGCCCGAGTCCGTCGTCCGATCTTCGGCCGCCCTATAGAGCTCGGTTGGTCGATAGGGCCGATGAGCCCAGCGGCTGTCCCCTTGGGTGGAGGGGTCATCGAGATAGCTGTTGTCGTTGAGCTGTCCCACCTCGTCGCCGAGAAAAATGAGAGGAATGCCTGCTGCGCCAAGAGCGATAGCGTGCAGCAGCGCGACGCGGTCGATGCCGCCCGGGTCGCCTGCCTCGATGCCAGCGAGCGACGCGCAAGTTCCCGCGATCCTACAGTCGCCCGTTTTTGGGTTGTCTTGGAAAGGGAGCCCGCGCGCGAACGATGCGGGGTGCCGATCGACATAGAAAGCATTGAGGAACCGGCGATGTTGGAAGCCGTCGATGCCAAACTCGGCGGCGTCTTCATCGGCGAAGGTCCAGCCGATGTCGTCGTGGCAGCGCACGTAATTGACCCAGGAGCATCCTGGCGGGAGTGACTGACGTTGCCGCATTGCCTGCGCGAGCAGCGTAGCGTCTCGTGTCGCCAGCGCTTCCCAAGACAGCGCCATGACCAACGGATTGTATGAGAGCGGGGCCTCTTCGACGGAAATGTAGGAAACGACTTCGTCCGGATGCACGATCGCCTCGGACTTGAAGAGCATCGCCGGCGCCGCAATGCGGCACAGCGCGTTGAAGGCGCGGATGAGGCCATGGGCCTCGGGCTGGCTTTCACAGGGCGTGCCCAACCGCTTCCAGGTGAAGGCGGCGGCATCCAATCGCAGGATCTCGACGCCGAGATTGGCGAGGAAAAGCATCTCGGCGGCCATCGCTCGGAAAACCGCGGGATTGGCGTAGTTCAAATCCCACTGGAAATGATAGAACGTCGACCAGATCCAACGACCGTCGGCGAGCTGAATGAAGGATCCGGGATGGTCGTCGGGGAAAATTTCGCGCGTGGTCCGCTCGTAAGCGTCCGGCATCGTGCGGTCCGGGAAGATCCAATAATAACGCGAATATTCCGGATCGCCCGCGGCGGCCCTTTTTGCCCACTCATGTTCGTTAGAGGTGTGGTTGAAGATGAAGTCGAGGCACAAGGATAGCCCTTCCTGACGCAAGGCGCCGGCCAGCGAGCGTAAGTCCTCAATGTCGCCCAACGCCGGATTGACCTGACGATAGCTGGACACCGCGTAGCCGCCGTCCGAGTTGTGCTGAGGGCAGAGAAACGGCGGCATGGCGTGGAAATAGGTGAGACCAAGGTCCTTGAAGTAGGGAATATCGCTCTGGAGGCCTTTGAGCGTGCCCGCGTAGCGGTCGACGTAGCAGACGCCGCCCACCATCGCCTGGGATTGAAACCAGTCTGGGTTGGCCTCCCGTCGGCCGTCCAAAGCCTTCAGTTCCCTCGAGCGCTGGGTCCAGCCTTCGAGCGCGGTCATCAGCACGCCGCCAAACGCGGCAAGGAAGTCGTCGCGCGCGCCGTAAAGTGCGCTCAGCTCGGTCAGGAGCGCCGGAAAATGCAGAACAAGCCGCCGCTGAAAGTCCGGCTCTGCAGTCGCCAATGACGGGTAGTTCGCCTTGACGTAGGCAAGGGCCGCGGCAACCTGATCCTGTACTTTGAGCACGCCTTACCTTTCGCGCTTCTGCCAACTTGCGATTGCCGGGTCTTCGAAGAAGGCTATTTGTCGGAGCCGAACAAGCCGCCGAGCAAGCTTCCCGCGACGCCGAGCGCGGCTCCTGCGGCGACGCCGCCAGCCGTGGAACTCGCGCCGCTGTCGCCGCCGGAAGGCAGGTAGCGTGCGACTTCCTCGGCGAGATTGAGGATCGGCATGCTCTGCAGCCAGATATGCCCGGGGCCGGTTACCGTCGCCAGGAACAAGCCTTCTCCGCCGAAGATCATGTTCTTGAAACCGGCGATGCGCTGGATGTCGAACGAAACGCTCGGCTCGAACATGCCGACGTGGCCTGCGTGAACGAGGAGTTTCTCGCCAACGGAGAGGTCCCGTTCGACCAACTCACCGGAAAGGTCGATCCATACGACGCCGGGGCCGGTCACTTTTTGCAAAATGAAGCCTTCGCCGCCAAAGAAGCCGGCGCCCAACTTCCGTTGCCAAGCCAGTTCGAGACTTACGCTCTTCTGCGCCGCGAGGAACGATTCCTTCCGGCAGATCAGCGACTGGCCCGGTTGCAAAGCGGCTGCAATGATGGCTCCCGGAAAGCGCGGAGCGAAGGCGATGTGGCCGTTTCCCCTCGCCGTAAAGTCCGTGACAAAGAAGGAGCCGCCAGCAAAACTACGCTTGAGCCCGGCGAATAGGCCTCCCCCCGTATGGGTGTTCATCTCGACCTGGTCGTTCATCCAACACATTGTGTTAGTCTGACTATAGACCGTCTCGCCCGGGGTCAGGTCGATGGCCACAGTTTGCATGACAGTGCCAGAGATCTCGTAGCGCATGGATGAGGCGTCCTAACGTTTGCGGCGTTGGGCGGACACTATGCCCTACCTCGGGGAGGTCGGCGAGACCGGTCCTGTGCCCAAACGCCGCATTTTTCGCTAATGTATTCGGTCAAAATTCATCGTATTTTGATATAGCCCCGTCCGGCTAGGAAGATCGTATGTGGTGGTAGGGTAGGCGGCGGACCGCGTAGTTGGGATTGCCTGGACAGCGCGCCCCGCACGACCTAGGGGATAAGGGATCAACTGAGCATGGCGGCCCCGTCGAACGTGTACGACTATGAAGCGCGGTTTCGCGCAGCGACCGATGGGCTGAAAGCCGAAGGGCGCTATCGCACCTTCATCAATCTGCGCCGCGACGTGACGGGCTCTTCCACGGCGGAATGGCTGCCGGCCGACAGCGCAGCGACGCGCGACGTCGTCGTCTGGTGCTCCAACGACTATCTCGGCATGGGGACGCATCCGGCTTCGATCGAGGCGGCGGTGGCGGCGACCCAGGCGCACGGCGTCGGCGCAGGCGGAACGCGGAACATATCCGGGACCCACCGCGGCGTCGTGGAGCTTGAAGCGGAACTGGCGGACCTTCACGGCAAGCCGGCGGCGCTCGTTTTCACGTCCGGCTGGGTTTCCAACCTCGCCGGCATTTCAACGATCGCGAACCTGTTGCCGGGCTGCATCATTTATTCCGATGCGCTCAACCACAATTCCATGATCGAAGGCGTCAGACGCTCCGGCGCGTCCAAGCGCGTCTTCCGGCACAATGACGTCGACCATCTCCGCGAATTGCTCGAAGAGAGCGACCCCGCGGCGCCGAAGCTGGTGGTGTTCGAAAGCCTGTATTCGATGGACGGCGATGTCGCTCCGGTCCGCGAGATCGTGACGCTGGCCAAGCGCTTTGGCGCGCTGACCTACATCGACGAAGTGCACGCCGTCGGACTCTACGGCCCGCGAGGGGCGGGAATCAGCGAGCGCGACGGCGTCATGGACGAGATCGACGTCATTGAGGGCACGCTGGCGAAAGGGTTCGGCTCATTGGGCGGCTATATCGCCGGCAGCCGCGATCTGATTGATGCGGTGCGCAGCTTCGCCCCGGCCTTCATCTTCACATCGACGCTCCCCCCCAGCGTCGTCGCCAGCGCCGCCGCCGCCGTCCGCCACCTCAAGGCCTCGAGCGCGGAACGGTCGGCGCACCAAGGCATGGCGGCCTTGGTGAAGCACGCCCTCAAGGCAGCCGGGCTGCCGTTGCTCGACAACCCCACCCACATCGTCCCGCTCATGGTTCGCGACGCCGAGCGTTGCCGGGCGGCGAGCCAGTTGCTGCTGGAGCGGCACGACATCTACATCCAACCGATCAACTACCCGACGGTGGCCCGCGGCAGCGAACGGCTGCGGATCACGCCGACGCCGCGGCATACGCGGGCGCAGGTGGCGGCGTTGGTCGAGGCGCTGGTCGATGTCTGGACGACGCTAGACCTGCCGTTCGAAGCGCCGTCGGTCGTGCCCTTGCGCCGGCCGTCCGTTTCGCAGGCGGTGTGCGAATATCCGGAACTGAAGCAGGCGGCAGAGTAATTCACCGCGGAGACGGAGGGATTCGAACCCTCGATAGAGCTTTGCAACCCTATAACGGTTTAGCAAACCGCCGCCTTCAGCCTCTCGGCCACGTCTCCAGGCGAATTAGCGCATCGCGCGCGTCCCTATGCCCGACCCTTTCGTGATGCGCAAGGATGTTGAACGTGGGGCGGTGCGGTGAGGCCGTCCCAAGAGGCGGGAAGGCTCAGCTCCCAGAATGGGCGATGCTCTTAGGCCGCTGTCGCCGAACTCTTCAACTCGATTTCGGAAGGTCGGCGTTTTGCGCGCCGCACCATAAAAATGAATCAAGCGCGACACCTATCGTGTGTCGCGCTTGAAAACGTGAGTTGCAAAAGAAATTTTACGTGGCGGCCGGCGCTGCCGGTGGCGCTTCAGAAGTCGAGGCCTTCTTGCGCTTAGCCGGAGCGCGCTTGGTCGACTTCTTCGCGGAGGCCTTGCGGGCTCCCTTCTTCGCGGCGACCTTACGGGCGCCTTTTTTCGCGGGGGCCTTACGGGCGCCCTTCTTCGCGGCGACCTTGCGAGCGCCCTTCTTAGCAGCCGTCTTTTTGCCTGCAGCTTTGCGGGCGGGTTTCCGCGCCGGTTTTTTCGCAGCAGCTTTCGCCATTGACTTCGTCCCTCTCGATGAATTCCAGACGAGCGTCTTTTCCCGCGCGCGTCCGAACACTGATTAAAATGAGCGTGTTCGCGTGTCTGGGCAAGCCTCGCCGCGCGCGCGCAATGCGCGAGAAGAGCGCGCTATCGAATAAACGTTTAGCGAATCGAGTTTGACGACGCGTCGCGCCTGCGGCGGAGATCGCGTGCATCGCGACCTGAGAACGGCGCCTGCATGTTGACTCGTTGCGGCGTTCGACAAGAGCGCAACTTCGCGGAACTGTCATATTTTCCGAGCCGAATCGCTTTTTTCGAGCGGCTGCGCGCATGCGTTGTCGAAGTCTGCCGACGCATGTCACGGAGGGCGCTCTCTACTACGATCCCCCTGCGCGAGATTGCTTCGCATCGCGAAATTCGCGGCGCCAACGACGATTCGCAATCGAATTTTTGATAGAGGAAAAATCGCGCTCGACCGCGAAAAGGCTCGATTCGAAGCGCGTCGACGCGAAGCTCAGCTCCGGTTTTCGCGAATCAACGCGTCCGCAAACGGCCGTTCGCTCAGAGTCCGAGGCGCGATTTCAGCACGTCGCTGACGGCTTGCGGATTGGCTTTGCCGCCGGTCGACTTCATGACCTGGCCGACGAACCATCCGAGCATGCCGGGCTTCGTCTTGGCTTGCGTCGCCTTGTCGGGATTGGCGGCGATCGCTTCGTCCACCGCGCGTTCGATGAAACTCGCGTCCGTCACTTGCTGAAGTCCGCGCTTCTCCACGACCGCGCGCGGATCGGCGCCCTTCTCCTCGCTGAGCAGCAACGTAAGCACGTCCTTGGCGATCTTGCCGGAGATCGTTCCGCCCTCGATGAGATCGACAAGCCCAGCGAGCGCGGCGGACGACACGCCGGCTTCGTAGGGCGCAACGCCGGCCGCGTTCGCATGCGCGGAGAGGTCGCCAGTGTACCAATTGGCGACAAGCTTGGCGTCGCGCTCGCGGCCGGCGGCCTTCGCCGCGGCCTCGAAATAGTCGGCGCCGGCGCGGTCAGCGACCAGCACGCTTGCGTCATACGAAGACAGGCCATAGGCCGAAATGAAGCGGCTCTTCTTCTCGTCGGGCAGTTCGGGAAGAGCCTTCGCGAGGCCGTCGATGAATGCGTCCTCGAGCACCAGCGGCAAAAGGTCCGGATCGGGAAAGTAGCGGTAGTCGTGCGCTTCTTCCTTGCTCCGCAACGCACGGGTCTCGCCGCGCGCCACGTCGAACAGCCTTGTCTCCTGCAAGACCGTGCCGCCGTCCTCGACGATCGCCACCTGTCGCCGCGCTTCGGCATCGATCGCCTGACCGATGAAGCGGATCGAGTTGACGTTCTTGATTTCGCAACGCGTGCTCAGCGGATCGCCCGGCCGCCGCACAGAAACGTTGACGTCGGCGCGAAGGTTCCCTTTTTCCATGTCGCCGTCGCACGCGCCGACATAGCGCAGAATTGAACGCAGCTTAGTGACGTAGGCCTTCGCCTCGTCGGCCGAACGGAGGTCGGGCCGGGAGACGATCTCCATCAGCGCGACGCCTGAGCGGTTGAGGTCGACGAAGCTCATCGTGGGCGACTGGTCGTGCAGCGACTTTCCGGCGTCCTGCTCGAGGTGAAGCCGCTCGATTCCCACGGTGATGGACTCGTCGGGGGTCAAGTCGACCTTCACTTCGCCCTCGCCGACGATGGGGTTCTTGTACTGCGAGATCTGATAGCCCTGAGGCAGGTCAGGGTAGAAATAGTTCTTCCGGTCGAAGACCGAGCGCTTGTTGATCTTGGCGCGCAGCGCCAGTCCCGCGCGCACGGCCTGCGCGACGCATTCCTTGTTGATCACCGGCAGCATGCCCGGCATCGCCGCATCGACCAGGGAGACGTGCGTGTTGGGCTCGCCGCCGAAAGCGGTCGAGGCGCCGGAGAATAGTTTCGCGTTCGAGGAGACCTGCGCGTGGATCTCCAAGCCGATCACGACTTCGAAGTCGCCCGTGGCGCCCCGGATGAATTTGTTTTGCGCGGCGTTCGCCATGACAATCCTACTCAATGGCTCGAAGCATCGGACGCCCACCAGGCCGTGGAGGGACGATGCCGTCCGGCCTGGGATTCAATGACGGCCCCGACCTGAAACAGCGTTTCCTCGTCGAACGGCCGGCCGATCAATTGCAGGCCGAGCGGCAGACCGTCGGCGCTTCGGCCGCCGGGCACGGCGATGCCCGGCAACCCTGCCATGTTCACGGTGACGGTGAAAACGTCGTTCAGATACATTTCGACGGGATCGGCGGAGCTCTTTTCGCCGATGCCGAATGCGGCCGATGGCGTGGCCGGGGTCAAGATCGCGTCGACGCCCCGCGAGAACGCTTCTTCGAAGTCGCGCTTGATGAGCGTGCGTATTTTTTGCGCCCGCACGTAATAGGCGTCGTAGTACCCCGCAGAGAGCACGTAGGAGCCGATCATCAAGCGTCGGCGCACCTCTTTGCCAAAGCCGCGGGCGCGAGTCTTTTCGTAGAGATCGGTGATCTCCTTGGCCGGCTCCCGAAGCCCGTACCGAACGCCGTCATAGCGCGCGAGATTGCTCGACGCCTCGGCCGGCGCGACAATATAATAGGCTGGCAACGCGGTGCTGGTGTGAGGGAGAGAAATCTCGACGAGTTTGACTCCCGCTTCCTTCAACCACGCGCCGGCGCGCTCCCATAAGGCTTCGATCTCCGCATTCATGCCCTTCAACCGATATTCCTTTGGAATGCCGATGCTCAGCCCTTTGATCGATTTGCCGATCGCGGCTTCGTAGTTGGGCACCGCGTGCGGCGCTGACGTCGAGTCCTTAGGATCGTGCCCGGCCATCGAGGCGAGCATGATCGCCGCGTCGCGCACCGTTTTGGTTATCGGGCCGGCTTGATCGAGCGACGAAGCAAAGGCGACCATGCCGTAGCGCGAACAGCGGCCGTAGGTCGGCTTAATGCCCACGGTCCCGGTGAAGGCGGCGGGTTGACGGATCGAGCCGCCGGTATCGCTCGCGGTGGCTGCGACGCAGAGGTCTGCCGCGACTGCGGCCGCGGACCCACCCGAGGAGCCTCCCGGCGTGAGCAGCCCACGCTTGTCGCCGGCGGCGGCGGCGCGCGCCTGCGACACGCTCCAATTTGGCGGGAGCCAGGGAGAAGCCACGGGGCCGTAGTAGGAGGTCTCGTTGGACGAGCCCATGGCGAACTCGTCCATGTTGAGTTTGCCGAGCATGACGGCGCCGTCGCGCCAAAGGTTGGCCGTCACCGTCGATTCATACGGTGGCCGGAAGTCGTTCAAGATGTGGCTGCACGCTTGGGTATGGACGCCCTCGGTCGCGTAGAGGTCCTTAATTCCTAGCGGAAGTCCTTCGAGGGGGCCCGCGGCGCCTGCGGCAAGCCGCTCGTCCGAAGCGCGAGCGCCGGCGAGCGCCTTGTCGGCTGTCACGGCGACGAAGGCATTCAGGCTCTTTGCGCGGTCGATTGCGCTCAGATAGGCTTGCGTCAGTTCCTGGCTCGATACCTTCCGCTCGATAAGCAGGGCGCGCGCCTCGGCAAGCGTCAGTGCGGTCAATTCGCTCGAAATGACGGACATCGTTTCCTATTGGGTGAGGGCAGCATTTCTGACCCGGCGTCGATCACTCGATCACTTTGGGCACGAGAAAAAATCCGTCTTCGGTCTGCGGGGCGTTTGCCAGAATTTTTGGCGCGATTTCGCCGTCGGTCACAACGTCCTCGCGCATTTGCAGCTTCATAGGCGTCACGGACGTCATGGCGTCCACGCCGGACACGTCCACTTGGTCGAGTTGCTCAACAAAGGCGAGGATGGCATTGATCTCGTCTCGCAAGAACGCGATCTCGTCCTCTTCAACAGCAATGCGTGCGAGCCGCGCAATGCGGCGGACGTCCGCGGGGTTGACCGACATATTCTCGCCTGAAAGTGAAAAACGCGGGTCCCTATAGCATCGGGCATTTCCGCGTTGCAACGCAGACGTCTGCCCTCGCCGCCCGCTGGCGGGCTAAACGTCAATCCCGTCCCGCGTGGCGACGAGATCGTTTCCATCGCTTCCAAATGCACGCTACAGCATCGCTTGTGACGGCATCTCGAGGATTCACGCTGGAGGATTTGGCGGGCTCGCTCCAACCGCAAAAGCGGTTGTTGGGCTTGGACCTTGGCACCAAGACCATCGGCATCGCCGTTTCAGACGTCGAACGTCGGTTTGCTTCGCCGCTCCGAACGATCGCGCGGGGCAAGTTTTCCGAGGACGCGAAATCGCTTGTCGCGGATATAAAGCGCTTCGAAGCGAAAGCGCTTATTCTCGGTTTGCCGCTGCTGCTGTCTGGCGAATCGGGTGCACGGGCACAATCCGCTCGCGCATTCATACGCAATTTCGCCGCCCTCGATCCGACTCCGATCGTGCTCTGGGACGAAAGATTTTCAACTGCTGCGGTCGAACGCGCGCTGATTGATAATGGAGTCAGCCGCGCAAAGCGCCTGGAAGTCATCGATCAGATGGCCGCGTCGTACATTTTGCAAGGAGCGCTGGATCGCTTGCGGTCGCTGGAACAATCCCGGGCCTAAAGAGGGGCTTCACAAGCGGCGCCGAACAACCGATTTCGATCCCGCATTCTCATAAACGCTAGATTCTGTCATATTTTCTGACGATGCGATCTCCGCTTTCGAGATCAATTTTCCCGGCCAACTGAAGGTCAAGCAACAGCGATCGCACGACCCCGACAGGGAGATCGAGGGTCCGTATAAGATCGTCGATTGCGACAGGCGACGGTCCCAATTGGCTCAAAACATTCTCGTACTCCGAAGCTGCCTCGCTCAAGGATGCTGTATCCTCGAAAAGGTCATTCCGATAGTGACCGCGCCCTGTTTCGTCCTCGGAAAAATGTGCGGCAGCCGCTCGGGATATAAGCGGCTCTAGAACATCAAGCACGTCTTGCGCCCGAGCGCAGAGATTAGCTCCTGAACGCAGCAATTCAATTGTGCCCTCGGCGCGCGGATCTAGCGGCGAACCGGGGACAGCGAATACCTCTCGATTTTGCTCTGCGGCGAGGCGCGCGGTGATGAGTGACCCTGAGCTTCTCGCCGCCTCGACAACGACGACGCCAAACGACAGACCGGACACAATCCGATTTCGGCGTGGAAAGTCGCGCCCGCGCGGCTCCCATTCCAGAGGCATCTCCGAAATGGTAGCGCCGTTTTCGCAAATCCGGGGCATCAGCGCCGCGGCTTCGCTTGGATAGGGGCGAGCGTGTCCACCAGCCAGCACGCCCACGGTTCCGGTCGCAAGCGTTGCCAAGTGGGCCCGATGATCGATGCCGCGCGCGAGCCCAGAGACCACGACGTATCCGGCGTCGCCAAGCACGCGCGCCAAACGGTCGGTGAAGGCAAGACCCGCGGCCGACGCGTTTCGCGAACCGACGATCGCGATCATTGGCTGCTGGAGCACATCCGGCCGGCCCTGCACCGCAAGGATAGGCGGCTTGGAATCGATCTGTTTGAGCATCGGCGGATAGGTCGTTTCTCCGAGCGCAATAAAATCGACCCCCAGTTTTCGAGCGAGCGCGAACTCAGCTTCGATTTCTGCGGTGGTGGCGATCTTGATCGGCCGGTCGGACCTCGCCCGCCGCGCGAGGTCGGGCAAAGCGTCGAGCGCGTCGCGCGCACGTCCAAACCTGCCGAGCAGCGCTTGGAAACTCTTTGGACCAATATTTTCCGACCGAAACAGACGCAGCCAATCGAAACGTTCGTCGTCACTGAGCTGGCCGATGTCGGAAGCGCGCGTCATCCGGCTTTTTGGCGCCCCGATTTTCGTCTCGCCGCCGGCAAGCAGCCGGCGAATGTTTTCACTGTGACGGAGCCAAAGGAGAGCGGCGAGCGCGAAAAAAACCTCGGCGGTATGCCATTCGCCCAGGAGAAGCGCGACAATTGGCGCGGCAAGGCTGGCGCCGAGCGCCGCGGCGGAGGAGTAGCGCGTGAAGTAAGCAATGCTAAGCCACACGAAGGCGAACGCGAGCGCGCCAGGCCAGAATGCGCCCAGTAGACCTCCTAGATAAGTCGCTACGCCTTTTCCGCCTTTGAAACGGAGCCACACTGGATAGAGGTGCCCAAGAAATGCGCCTGCCGCCGCCGTAAGAGCCGCCGACTGGCCGAAAAAGGTTTTGGCCAATACAACGGCCAAAGTCGCCTTCAGCGCGTCGAGCAGCAGGGTGGCGGCGGCCAGGTCTTTCCGACCGGTTCGCAAAACATTCGTCGCGCCAATATTACCGGAGCCAATCTTGCGGAGGTCGCCGACCCCAGCAAGCCGCGTTAGCAGGAGCCCGAACGGGACTGACCCAAATAAATAACCAATGACGAGTGCGAAAAGATCCTGCAACGACAACGCCATTCGATGCAGCGCTCCCCCTACTGACGATCGCCAGCGTATTGATAAACAGTCTTTCCGGCAATGAGGGTCATCTTGACCCGACCCTCAAATCGCTCGTGGTCGAACGGAGTGTTACGGCAGCGCGAGTGCAAATTGGCCGGATCCAAAACATAAGGCTCATTGATCGCGACACGCACAAGGTCGGCGGGCGCTCCTCGGGTGAGCCGCCCACCCGGAAGCCTCAGAATCTCTGCGGGTCGCAGAGAAAGCGCGCGCCAGAGCTTCGCAAGGCTGAGTTGACCCGAAGAAACCAGCCGCAACGACGCAGAAAGCAAAGTTTCTAGACCGATGGCTCCATCCGCCGCTTCCCCGAACGGCAGGCGCTTGGTCTCGACATCCTGAGGGTCATGGTCGGATACGACCACGTCAATGACCCCATCCGCCAACGCCAACACAAGTGACATGCGCTCGTCCTCGCGCACCAACGGGGGGTGGAGTTTCAAGAACGTCCTGTAGTCGCCGATGTCGTTCTCGTTCAGCGTCAGGTGGTTGATCGTGACGCCGCATGTTGCAGGGAGCCCCTCTTCTTTGGCCCGGCTCATCGCCGCCACCGACAAGGCATTGGAGATTTTCGCCGCGTGATAGCGAGCACCGGTCAGTTTGACCAATCGGAGATCGCGATCAAGCGCGATCGTCTCCGCTTCCCGCGGAATGCCGGCTAGGCCCAAGCGTGTCGCAAGAGCCCCTTCGGCAACCACGCCCGTTCCGCTCAACGCGCGGTCAGCGACGCTTGGCGCGAGAACGGCGTCATAATCGCGCGCGCAACGCAAAGCTTGGCGCATCACTTGCGCGCTTTCGATCGACCACGGGCCGTCCGAAAAGGCGATTGCGCCGGCTTCCGCGAGCAGCCCGTATTCGCTGATCTCATCGCCACGGGCGCCTTTGGTGATCGTCGCCATCGGCAATAAGTTGACGACCGAGTTGTCGCGGGCTCGGCGTCGGATGAAATCTACGACCGCAGGGTCGTCGACGGGAGGCGAGGTGTCGGGACGCGAGACGATGGTCGTCACGCCGCCAGCGGCCGCGGCGGCGCTCGCGCTCGCGATGCTTTCACGATGTTCTGCGCCGGGTTCTCCGATAAAGCAGCGCAGATCAATCAGGCCTGGAGCGACGACGTCGCCGTCGCAATCAACAATCGTCGCGTCAGCGGGCGCGGAGGCGTCGTTCAACGCGCCGCTAATGTCGGTGATAATTCCGTTCTCGACGAGCAACCCGCCCTTTGAAACCTTCAGGTTTGTCGGATCCACCAAAGCGGCGTTGACAAAAGCAATAGGGCGGGGCGCGGGCATTTGCCTTTCCGGTTAGCCTCGGCCGGACCTGTGCGCAAGCCGCAATGCGCAGCTATACAATTGACGACCGCCTGAAAATATAATGACTATAGTATAGAGGAGGACCGTAAAGGGGCGGCGGTCACCCTTCCAACAAGAGAATAATGCGGCCCTTTGGAGGAACGGCAATGGCCAAGGCGGCTTCGACGCTTAAAAAAGGGCTCGACCACCGAGCGCGCGACAAGGGCGGGCAAATCCGCCACAAGCGGCGCGACACGATGGTGAAAACCTTACGCATTGAATATGGCGACCACTTCGCCAAAGGCTTTAAACCGGACGCGACGCTTGGCGACGTCCTCAAGAAGGCCGGCGCCGTCTCGTTGCACGAACTTCTTAAAATGAAAGCCTAGGAAACCCATATTAAGAACGGAGCGCGACGGGACTCCCGTCGCGCTTTTCTATGCCTTACGTCTGGCGCATGCGTCCCACTTCGCTCGACCCGTTATTTGCGCCAGCACTGAGCCTTGCCGGAATCGGTCCGAAGCTATCGAACCTGCTCGGCAAATTGGTGCAGAGGTCAGATCCGCGCGTCATTGACATCTTGCTGCTTGCCCCGGTTTCGATCGTCGATCGGCGGCCCAGACCAAAGATCCGCGACGCCGTTTGGGGCTCGGTTGCGACCATTGAAGTCCGCGTCGCTGAGCATCGCCCGGTCGGGCGATCCCGCGGGCCCTATCGCGTTCTCGTCGATGACGACACCGGCGACATGGAGCTGGTGTTTTTCCTCGCGAATGTTGAGTGGATCAAACGTCGCCTGCCGCTAGGCGAGACGCGATGGGTTTCGGGCAAGTTGGAGTTGTTCGACGGCCATCGACAGATGGTTCATCCCGATAAGGTGATGACCGCCGCCGAAGCGAGCACGATGCTGCAGGTCGAGCCAATTTATCCCCTGGTGGAAGGATTGACGCAAAGCGCAGTGCGGAAAGCGGTGTTGGCCGCGCTGGATCGCCTGCCGAACCTTCCGGAATGGACGAGCGCCCCCACGCTCGCCGCGCTGCAGGCGCAGTCGTTTCGGCAATCTTTGGCTCGGCTTCACCGCCCCGAGGGCGCCGACGATGTCGATCCGGCGGGCGCTCCCACGCGCCGCCTCGCGTTTGACGAACTCTTCGCAAACCAACTGGCGTTGCGCCTCAGACGTCAACGCTTCCGTTCGCTGGCCGGAAGAGCCCAGCCGGGAGACGGTCGCTTACGCGAAGCGATTCGCGCGGCATTGCCTTTCAAGCTCACGCTCGCGCAGGAAACCGCGCTCGGCGAAATTTCGCGCGATCTCGCGGCGGACAAGCGTATGATCCGGCTTCTCCAAGGCGATGTCGGTTCGGGAAAGACCATTCTCGCCTTCATGGCGATGGCGCAGGTCGTCGAAGGCGGACGTCAGGCGGCGTTGATGGCTCCCACGGAGGTGCTCGCGCGCCAACACGCGCAGCGTCTGGCGCCGATCGCCGAAAAGGCCGGCATTCGATTGGCGTCGCTCGCGGGCTCTGACCGCGCCAGCGAACGCAGCCGCGTCCTCAGCGCCCTAGCGGACGGAACGATCGACATTGCGATCGGCACACATGCCTTGTTCCAAACCGGGGTGACCTTCAAGGATCTTGGACTCGCCGTCGTGGACGAGCAGCACCGATTTGGCGTGAATCAGAGGCTGGCCTTGGTCGCCAAGGGCGAAGGGGTCGATATGTTGACGATGACGGCGACTCCAATCCCGCGAACTTTGGTCATGGCGTTCTTTGGCGACATGGATATTTCCGATCTTCGCGAAAAGCCGCCGGGCAGGAAGCCGATCGATACTCGAGCCATGCCGCTCGATCGCCTAGAGGAAGTCATCGACGCTTTGGAGCGCGCGGTCAAAGCGGGTCGCCGCGCGTATTGGATATGCCCCCTTGTCGAAGAGAACGAAGAGCTGGAGCTGGCCGCAGCCGAGGAGCGCGCAAGATATTTGCAGGGGCGCTTTGGCGAGCGCGTGGGCTTCGTGCATGGCCGCATGAAAGGCCCCGATAAAGACCTTGCCTTGGCGAAGTTTCAACGCGGGGAGACGCTGATTCTCGTGGCCACGACCGTCGTCGAGGTCGGGGTCGACGTGCCGGAGGCAACAATCATCATCATCGAGCAGGCGGAACGGTTTGGCCTGGCGCAATTGCATCAGCTTCGGGGACGGGTTGGGCGCGGGTCCGAAACTTCGTCGTGCGTTCTCCTTTATAAAGCGCCGCTCAACGACGCCGCTACATCGCGGCTGTCGATCCTGCGCGAGACCGAAGACGGATTTCAGAATCGCCGAAGAGGACTTACGGCTCCGGGGGAAGGGGACCTGCTGGGCGTGCGCCAGTCAGGCATGCCGTTGTTTCGTTTCGCAAAGCTCGACATTCATCAGGATTTGTTGCGTCTCGCACGAAGCGAAGCAGAGGCCGTCACTTCTCGTTCCACAAACGTGGAAGGCGAAAGCTATCGCGCTTTGCATCTCCTTCCCCATTTGTTTGAACGCGAGGAGGCCGTCCAACTCTTGGAAAGCGCTTGATATGTGGGAGCGCGCGCTTTCCTCGACGGCGCCAGGACACTAAGCTGGACAAAATGGGGAAGCGCGATGACCCGTACTCAGCCAACGACAATTGTTAGTTTCATCGGTCAAAAGGGCGGGGTTGGCAAAAGCACTCTTGCGCGGCTGATTGCGGTGGGCGCCGCGCATCGTGGACGGAAAGTGTTGCTGGCGGACTTTGACCTGGAGCAGCTGACTTGCGTTGAATGGAACGCGCTTCGGCAAAGAAACGGCATTGAGCCGGAAATCGACGCCCGCACGATGAAAGGCCTGAAAAAATTGCGAAATGCGGATCACGCGGCCGATTTCATCGTGGTCGATACGCGCGGTCTCGCCGATTCTCTCACCAAAGAGGTCGCCGAGGAGAGCGACGTCGTGTTTTTGCCAACGGGACCATCAGCGGACGATCTTCGGCCGACGCTCGCCTTGGCGCGCAAGCTCGCCAAGGGCGGCGCGGACGGACGGCTTGTCGTCGTGCTGTCGAAAGTCGGACGTTCCGAGACGCAACTTCAGAAAGCGATTTCGGCGATCGAAGATGCAGGATTTGAAGCGCTCGATGCGCATTGGCCGCAACGCGACGGCTTTCAGGCGGATCTCGACATGGGACGCGCAGGACGGGAAGCAAGAAATCCTCATTTGCATGACGCGGCAATGGCGGTCGAGCGGTCGATGATGAAGCGCGTTGAGGCGGCTATGCGGCGTTGAAAGGCCCGAGCCGCTTAAAAGTCCCTATCGACGCGAGCCCTGACGGAAAGCGAAGCGGCGGAACCCTTCAAAAGTGACAAACATCGCTGCGCCGACGCCAACGGCGACGAACAGCGGGGCCGTTACGGGGGTGGCGGGTATGCCGAAATGCGGGGCGATCGCAATCGCGGCGAGATAGGCGAGATAATTGACCACCAGGCCCGCCGCCGTCACCGCGACGTAGCGCAAAAACGCGGGTCCAATGGGCAGATGCGTCGCCTGGAAAGTGAACCGGCGGTTCAGCACGAAGTTGAACACTGTCGCGACGAGCACCCCTGGGGGGCGAGCGAGCGCCAACGAAAGGCCACCCCAAGCCAGCAGCGAGGTGACGCTGGAATTGACGAGAAAGCCGAGGAAGCCGACGATCGCGAAGGCGGGAACGGCGCGTAGCGAGGCGAATTTTGAGCTTTCAGGCATCGGCTCGGCTGACAATAAGTCCCTCACGACGGCTGCCCGTTGCGCAGCGAGACAACGCGCGCGTGCGCCGCGTATATCGCGAAAGTCTTAAGCGGGAATGAGGCGCAACGCTGTCACGCCGTCGTAGACGAGCCATGCGCCCAGGATGAAAGTCATGAAGAGAATGATGGCGTAAAATCGGTCGACATTGATGCGACGTACAATCCAGATCCCGGCGAAGGTGGCCACGAGCGCGATCGGCGCGAGCGCAAGAGATTGATCCAAATTGTCCGTCTTGAACTGCCCCAGGAAAAAATAGGGAATAAGCTTCAGCGCGTTCGTCGCGGCAAAAAACATCGTCGCCGTGCCCGAGAAGACGTTCGGCGCAAGCCGCTGCGGCTGCACGTAAACCTGAAACGGTGGCGCGCCGGAGTGACTGACAAAACTCGTGAAGCCCGCGACGGCGCCCCAGAACAGCCCTGGCGCCACCTTCGGGTCGGTCACGGCGTTCTTCTGGAGCCGGCTGCGCAGCAGCATGAAGGCGACAAAGCCAATCGACACCAAACCGACAAAGATCCGAATGACCTCTTCGTTGATCTGCGCGGCTACCAGCCAACCGAGGCCAATGCCGACAAGCGAACCCGGAAGCAAAATGCGCAGGTTTGGCCAGGAAAACTCTCGTCGGAATGCCGCGACGCTCGCAACGTCGCCCATCACCAGCAACGGTAGCAGAATGGCGGCAGCCCTTACCGGGGACATGCCGGGCGCAAGCACCAAAAGCGGCGTCGCCATGGTGCCGAGGATCGTAAATCCTCCCTTGGAAAGCCCAAGAACGATGACCGAGGAAATCGCCGCGAGGTAAAATGGCCAATCGTTCAACACTTTGTCCGCCTTTGGCCGCGATCTCACGGCCGACATGCCTATGAACGCCGTCTCTGTAGGAGACAAGGCCACGAGCCGATCTTCGCGAAGGTCTTTCGCCACGCCCTTTGCCTCTGCTAGGAGGTAGCGAAATTATCGCAAAGGCCCATCGCCATGGATTGGCAGAACACGCCCGAGTCCACGAATATTGAAGATCGCCGCGGTGGGGGCGGAGGCATTTCTCTGGGCGGGGGTGGCGCCGGTGGCCTAGGGGTTGGGGCCATTTTGATCATTGGCTTGATTAGTTATTTTACGGGGATCGACCCGCGCATCTTAATAGGTGGCGCGGAAATCGTGTCAGGTGCTGGCGGAGGTTCGAGTGGGAGCGCGGCGCCATCGTCGAGCCAACCGGTTGATCCCAACGATCCGCAGCTTGTGCTTATGAAACATGTTTTGGGCGAGACCGAAGCGGTGTGGCGTAAAGTGCTTCCGGCCCAAAAGAACGTGCGGTACACGCCGGCCACATTGGTGGTCTATGACGGCGCCACGAATTCGGGCTGCGGCACGGCGCAGGCGGCGATGGGGCCCTTCTATTGCCCGGACGATAAGAAGGTCTATCTTGACATGGCCTTCTTTCGCGAGATGCAGACGAAGTTGGGCGGCGGCGGCGATTTTGCCTATGCCTATGTGATCGCTCACGAAATCGGTCATCACGTCCAGGACCTTCTCGGCATTCTCGAGAAGGTCGACGACGCCAAACAGAGCCTCAGCCGCACCGACGCCAACGCGCTGAGCGTGCGCGTGGAGCTGCAGGCCGATTGTCTGGCCGGCGTGTGGGCCGCAAACGCCAATTCGGAGCTGAAGCTCACCCAGGCGGACGTTCAGCAAGCCATTTCGACCGCTCAGGCGATCGGCGACGATACGTTGCAGACCGCGGCGCGGGGTTACGCCGTGCCGGATAGCTTCACGCATGGAAGCTCGGCGCAGCGCGTGCAATGGCTGACAACGGGATTGAAAGGCGGGCAAGTCGACGCCTGCAACACTTTCGCGCGATAGCGCCAAATCTGATTGCGAGCGATTTTTACTTTTGGAGATTGGCGCGTTATTTTCCGCTGAGCGACAGGACGTGGACCACGGGGCATCCGGCGATGCTCGCGTAAAGGTTAACTAAGTCCTTAGCAAAATTGTAGGAATTGGCCGGAGGCGTCTTGACGCCGATTGGCGTGGCCGCTTTTAACCATGCCTTTGGCTCTCAAGCCCGTGGCTTTAGATTCCGGACGGAGCAGACGTGGTTGATTTGAACGAAACGTCGTCAGCGCGCGCGCCAAGCATTGCGCCCGCGAGGGAGCCGGCGCTGTCCGGCGCGCCGCTACTGGGTCGGGCGCGTCCTGCGGAGGTCGTTCCAGCCGCCGCCAGCCCAGCCCAGCCGCCGCCGGCCAGCCCGCCGGAGACGGCGCTGTTCAGCGACCGGACGGCCGATCTGGACCTCACCGGCGTCGGCGAAAAGCTCCGCCCGGTCGCCGAGGTTCTCGTCTCTTCCGCGGCAGAGACGCCGCTGACGTTGGCGCTTACGGGGGCGCCGGGGGTCGGCAAGAGCACCGGCCTCGCCATGCTGGCAAAAATCGCCAAAGCCGCCTCCCGCCGCGGGACCGATGGCGCGCTCTCCGGTGTCGCCTTCGCGCATTTGACCGTCAATTACTCCGAGGGGCCGAGCGAGGCGCTCGCCGCCGCGGCGTTCGACGCTCTGCACGCCGCCGACGCCCGCGGTGTCGCTGACGAAGCCGCCCTCTCGAGCGGCGACCCGGCGCGGGCCTACGACGCCGCGCGCGTGGCGCACGACGAACTCTCCGCCCGCTTGGAGAGCGACCGCATCGCCTTGGACGAAGCGGAAGGCAAGCGCGCGCGCCTGGAAGACATTCTCCTCTTCCAGTCGCCAGCGTCGCAGATTGACGGCTTCATCAACGCCAACCGCGGGCAGATCGAAAGCCGGCTTCGCCGTTTCCGGCTGCCCACGGACGAAGACGTCAAGGCCTATCGCAATCTCTTGCGCGAACGGAGCGGCGCCGGCTTTGGCCGGCGGGTGGGGTTGGCGATCGGCTCGATCTTCGGTTACGGCGGCCAGATTCGCCTTCTGACGTTGGCGATCGTCTGTTTCCTCCTCGCTTTTGGGCTGAACGCGTCGCGCGCCGACGTCGTGACGCAGTGGCTGACCGGAACCGGCCCGGCCGGCGCGACGATCGCCGACGCCATGGCGACGCACGCGGTTGCGTTGACGCGGACCGTCGAGGCGCTCGTCGCGCTCGGTTTCGTTTTCATTGCCCTCAGCCTCTGGCGCGCCCTGTCCTTCGAGACGATCGTGGCGCGCGGGCTGCGCTATTGGCGCCGGGATCTGCTTCCGCGCCAGGAGACTCTGGACGGCTCGATCAAGCGGCTTCGCGACAAAGTCGGCAGCCTCCGTTCGGACGTCGAGCGTTCCGAAGCGCGGCTGACCGACGCGGCCAAGCGGGCGACCGCGATGCAGGAGACAGGGCGAAACAGCCGCCTGGAGTTTCTGCCGGAGGCGGACAGCGTCGAGCGCTCGCGGGCGTTCCTGGCCCAGGTCTCGAAAAAGCTGTCGGAATTGAGCGCGATCGGATTGCGACGGCTTATCTTCGTCGTCGACAACATCGATCTTCTCGAACCCGAGCGGGCCCTGAAGTGGCTAGAGCGGGCCGTCGACGCGCTCGGTCCGGGCATGGCCTTGGCCGCGGGGTTCGACGCGGGTCGGCTTGAGCGCGCGGGCGCCGCTTCCGACGGGCGTGCGCGGCTCGATCGCGCTTTCGCGCTGGTCGTGGATATCGGCGCCGCCGGACGGATCGATCCTGCGCGGCTGCTGATCCGCCAGATGGAAGCGCGGGGGCCGGAACGCGACGCGCCGGTCGCCGACGACGGCGGCGCGACCGCACGCGCGATCACGCAACACCTCAGCGCCGATGAAACCTCGATGTTGGCGGCTTTGGCCGCCCATTTGAAAGCGACGCCGAGAACCATCAAGCGCTTTCTCAACGTCTACCGGCTGTTGCGCGCCGAGAAGGGCTCGAAGCCCGCGCTGGCTCTGGCCGCCGTCGCCTCGCTGAGCGAGGATCCGGAGATGCTGCGGTCGCTAAAGGCGCTCGCCGCCGAGCCGGACGCCCGCCTCGACGAGTTGCCGTTGCCACGGCCGTTTCTGGCCGCGCTGCGCGCCGCGCAGGGCGCGCACGGCGGGGACATTGATGTCGCGGAAATGCGTGCGGCGCTAGAAGCAGCCGGACGCTACCGTTGGCCGAACGTCTGACGGACAGGCTTTCCCGGCGCCTTCGACGAGTTCCTGTGCGCTCCAGCCGCCGCCAAGGGCCACGACGAGGTTGATAGCGGCAGATAGCCGCTGGGCCCGCGTGGCGACTGCATTCTCTTCGTCGTTGAGGGCTGCCGCTTCGGCCGTCACGACCGTTGTGAAACTCTGCGTGCCGGCGCGATATTCGTTGAGGGCGATCTGCACGGCTTGTTGGGCGCTTGAGACCGCCTGTCGTTGAACGTTTTCCTCTTTGCCCAGGATGCGAATGGTCGAAAGTGCGTCCTCGACCTGCTGCAGCGCGTTCAGAACGGTCGAACGGTAAGTTGCGACAGAACCGGCGTAGGCGCTCTTGGCCGCCTCCACCTGCGCATCCGTCAGTCCTCCGTTGAACAGCGGTTGCGCGAGCGCCAAGGCGAAAGACCACGCTGGGTTCTCGCCGGCGATTTGCCGAATAAACGGATCGCCGACATACCCGGCCGCGCCACTCAGCGTGAAGCTTGGGTAATACCCTGCTACCGCCACCCCAATAGCCGCGTTCTGCGCCTCCATAAGGCGCTCGGCCGCGGCGATGTCCGGACGTCTTTCAAGTAGCTCTGACGGCAGACCGACCGGCGTGTTCGGAACGTTTTCGGCAAGCGCGCCACGCTTGATGCTGAGCGCCGCCGGCGGCTCGCCGACGAGCACCGCGATCGCGTGTTCGCTCGTCGCCCGCGCGACACCGACGTTGATCTCCGACGCCTGCGCGCTCAGCAGCTGCGCCTGCGCCGTGATGACATCCGACTTTGCGCTCGTCCCCGCCTGGTATTGGTTCTGGGTAATTTCGAGCGAGCGCTTGTATTGTTCAATGGTGCGAAGAAAGAGGTCGTCCATGGTGTCGGCTTCGCGAACCTGGACGTAAGCCAGCGCCAAGGCGCTTCGCGCGGCTAAAGTCGCGTTTGCCAGATCGGCGTCGCTTTGCTCCGCCGACGCTTTTTGTTGCTCGACTTGACGCGCGACTTTTCCCCAAATGTCTAGCGTCCAACTCCCCGATATTTGCGCATTCAACTCCGTGCCTACCGAGCCAAATTGCGACGAATGCGTAATCGAGGGATCGAGGTTAACCACAGGAAAAAGGCCTGCGCGCGCCTCCGAGATCAACGCTAGCGCCTGTCGATAGTTTGCTGCGTCTTGCAGCACGGTCTGGTTCGAGATCGCGACGCGCTGTTCCAGCCCGCTCAGGACCGGATCGTGGAAAGCGAGCCACCAGTCGCCCTTCGGCAGGCCGTCCGCAGGCGTCGCGCGCTTCCAGCCTTTGATTTCCTTGTATTGGGGCAAAATCGGCGAGGATGGAAGTTTGAAATCGGGTCCAACTTCGAAGCAACTCGACAGCGCAAACGCGGCTCCAACGACAACGCTAAGCGCTCTCAATTCCATCAGGCGTTCCGAGGGTCCGAATTGCGACTCGACGACGAGCCGAAAGAATCCCCTCACCCAATGACGAAACGAGTTCAAGGCCGAGGAAAATGACCGGGGTCGTATAGAGCGTGAGGATCTGTGAGACGATCAAGCCGCCGATGATGGTGACGCCAAGCGGGTGTCTCAGTTCCGATCCTTCGCTCGAACCGAACGTAAGAGGAAGCGCGCCAAACAACGCGGCGAAGGTCGTCATCATGATTGGACGGAAGCGCAACAAACAGGCCTCCACGATGGCGTGTCGGGTATCGTCGCCTCGACGTTCCGCCTCCAACGCGAAATCGACCATCAGAATCGCGTTCTTCTTCACGATGCCGATCAAGAGCACGACGCCGATGAATGCTATGACCGTGAAGTCGAAGCTTGCGACGCGTAGCGCGATGAGCGCGCCGACACCCGCTGATGGCAGCGTAGAGAGAATCGTTATCGGATGAACAAAGCTTTCGTAGAGCACGCCCAACACGATGTAGATCGTGATCAGGGAAGCGCCGACGAGGAGGGGCAGGGAGGAGAATGAACTCGTAAACGTTGCGGCCGTCCCCGCGAAGGCTCCATGGACGTTGGAAGGCAGGCCGATGCGCTGCGTTGCGCTTTCTATCTCGTCCTGCGCAGCCCCAAGCGATTTGCCCGGAGCCAGATTGAACGAAATCGTCGCCGCAGCGAAGAGCCCTTGGTGGTTCACGCCTGTCGGCGTGTTGGAGCGCTTGAACGCCGCGACAGCTGCGAGCGGAATCATCGTCTCGACGGCGGAAGACACCGCCGCGCCCGCGGACGCGGACGAATGGCCGCTGGCGGCGAGAGAGTTTGTCGCGAGGTTCGCAGCGGAGTCGGCGGCGATCGCGGAGGCCGACGTCGCGCTGGAACTGGACGTTTGATATAACCCCGCCTGCGCATTGGTTTGCTGGGAGCCCGAAGGATTGGCTCCCGAGGTCGAGACGTAAACGTCCTTAAGTTCGTTCGGATACTGCAGATTCTTCGGCGCCGCCTCCATGACGACGTGATATTGATTTTGCGCGTCGTAGATCGTCGAGACTTGGCGTTGGCCGAAGGCGTCGTAAAGCGTGTTGTCGATGGCGCTCAACGTCAAGCCGAACCGCTGAGCGGCGTCGCGGTCGATCACGACGTCGGCCTCCAGCCCCAGAGATTGCTGGTCAGAGTTGAGGTCCTGGATGACCGAACTGCCTTGCAGCGCCTCCATCAGCTTGGGCGTCCAAACCGCGAGCGCCTGCGAGTCGTCGCTCAGAAGCGTATATTGATAGGCGGCGTTCGATTGCCGCCCGCCCATGCGTAAATCCGAGACTGCCACCATGAAGAGCCTGGCGCCGGGAACGCGCGCGAGTTGCCGACGAAGGCGATCGACGACTTCGTCGGCCGAGGCGTCTCTCTCTTCGCGCGGCTTGAGGGAAATATAGACAAATCCGGAGTTCACTTGTCGGCCGCCAGTCACGCCGACGACGTGCAGAACGGCAGGATCGGACTCGACGATATGTTGAAGCTGAGCGAGCTTTTGTTTCATCGCTTGGAACGAAATGCTTTGATCGCCCTGTATTCCTCCGATGATGAGGCCGGTGTCCTGGACTGGAAAGAGCGAATAGGTGGAGGTTCGAAACAGATATACGTTCAGGACGATCGCGCCGATAAAGACGAGAAATACCCACCATTTCTTGCGCAGCGCAGCGATGAGCGTCACGCGATAGACGCTTAAGGCCGCCTCAAAAATCCATTCGCTGGCGCGATACAGAACCCCGTGATTGACCTTGCTCTCGCGCGGCAGGATCAGCGCGCACATGGCCGGCGTGGTGGTCAGCGAGACCGCGAGGGAAATCAGCACCGCCAAGGACAGCGTCATCGAGAACTCGCGGAACATTCGACCGAGAAAGCCGCCGAACACCAGAAGCGGAATAAACACCGCCACCAGAGACAAGCTGATGGAGATGACCGTGAAACTGACCTCCCGGGCGCCATCCAAGGCCGCGAGCAATCGCGGCTTCCCCATCTCCAAATGCCGAGAAACGTTCTCCAGCACGACGATTGCGTCGTCCACGACAAATCCGGTCGCGACCGTCAGCGCCATGAGCGACAGATTGTTCAGGCTGTAGCCCAATAGATACATCGCGCCGAAGGAGCCGAGGATCGACACAGGCACGGCGATCGCCGGAATGGCGCTCGCGCGAATGTTGCGGAGGAACGCGAAGACGACTCCGATCACCAGCAATATTGCGTAGACCAGCGTCCTTTGCGTATCCGCGAGCGAGGACCTAATCGTGATCGAGCGGTCGACGACGACATTGAGGTCGACGTCTCCGGGAAGCGCGGCCGCCAGTTGCGGCAATTCGGCCTTCACGCCGTCGACGGCGTCGATGATGTTGGCGCCTGGCTGCCTCGATATCACGAGCCCGACGGACGGCTCTCCTCCGGAAAGGCCGGCGTTTCGCAGGTCTTCGACGGAATCGACGACGTCGGCGACTTCGTCCAAACGAACCGCCGCGCCATTGCGATAGGCGATCACCAAACCCTTGTAGTCCGCCGCCTTCGTTGCTTGGTCATTGGCGTAGATCTGCCAGCGCGTGTCCGCGTCCTCGATGACGCCTTTGGGGCTGTTTGCGTTCGCAGACGCCAAGGCGGCCCGGATGTCTTCGAAGCTAATGCCATAATGGTTGAGAATATCAGGGTTAATTTCGACCCGCACCGCGGGCAAGGCGCTGCCCTGAACGTCGACCTCGCCGACGCCGTCGAGTTGCGACAATCGCTGCTGCAGAATGTTGCTGGCCAGGCGGTAGAGCTCGCCCGGGAGCCGCGTCTTGGAGGTTAAGGCGAGCACCATGATCGGCGCGTCGGCCGGATTGACCTTGCGATAGGTCGGATTGGATCGCAACGCTGCGGGCAAGTCGGCGCGGGCTGCGTTTATGGCTGCCTGCACGTCCCTCGCCGCGCCGTTGATGTCGCGATTGAGGTCGAACTGCAGCGTCAGCCGTGTCGAGCCTTGGGAACTCGACGACGTCATCTCGTTGACGTCGGCGATCGCGCCGAGGTGCCGTTCCAGAGGGGCCGCGACGGTCGCCGCCATGGTCGCCGGGTTAGCGCCCGCCATGTTCGCGGAAACGAAGACGACGGGAAAGTCGACCTGCGGCAGAGGCGAGACCGGCAATTGCATGTAGCCGAGCGCGCCAGCGACGGCGACGCCGAAAGTCAAAAGCGTCGTCGCGACGGGACGCCGAATGAAGAGGCCGCTGATCCCGACTTTCACGCGAGTTCCGGCGCGCTGAGGCCAGGCGCATCGGCGAAGCCAAGCCTCATGCGCAGATTCTCAAACGACAGATAGATTACGGGCGTCGTGAACAAGGTCAAAAGCTGGCTTAGGGCCAGGCCCCCAACGATGGCCAGACCGAGCGGATGCCGTAGCTCGGAGCCGACGCCGGTGCCAAGCATGAGCGGCAGCGCGCCGAACATGGCTGCGACCGTCGTCATGAGAATTGGCCGCAGTCGCAAACGGCAGGCCCTGATAATCGCCTGTCTGGGCGGCATGCCCTCAAAGCGCTGCGCTTCAAGCGCGAAGTCGATCATCATGATCGCGTTTTTCTTCACGATGCCGATCAGCAGGACCACGCCGATAACGCCGATGATGTCCAGGCCCGCACCAGCGATCTGCAGCGCCAGAAGCGCTCCAATTCCGGCCGACGGAAGCGTGGAGAGAATCGTGATGGGATGGATGAAGCTCTCGTAGAGCACGCCGAGAACGATATACATCGTCAAGATCGCCGCGATCAGCAGCAGCACTTCGTTGTCGAGCGCGGATTGAAATGCGTCCGCAGCGCCTTGGAAGTTGACGGAGAAACTCGCGGGCAGCGCCAATAAGTTCGAGCGCCGACTTGACCGCGCCAATTCCCTCTCCGAGCGAGACCCCGGCGCCAAATTGAAGGAAATGGTGGTCGCAGGGAACTGCTTCAGATGCGAGATCTGCAGCGGCGCGGTTTTCTCTTGAAATCCGGCGAAAGAAGGCAGCGGCGCTTGTCCGGTCGTCGAAGCCGCGGAGGGCAAGTAGATCTGGTTCAAAGAGCTCGTGCTTCTGACGAACCGGGGATCGGCGTCGAGGATAACGCGGTATTGGTTGGACTGAGTGAAGATGGTTGAGATGATTCTCTGGCCGTAGGCGTCGTAAAGCGCGTTGTCCACGGTGGCGGGCGTCACGCCAAACCGCGCGGCGGTGCCGCGATCAATGACCACATTGACGGCGCGGCCGTTGGCTTGTAGATCGTTGGCGACATCGGCGACCTGCGGGAGCGTCTGAAGTTTCGCCGTCACGCGCGCGGTCCAATCCGTCAGCGTCGCCAGATCCGGATTTTCGAGCGTGAATTGATATTGGGTCGCGCTTACCGCGGTGTCGACCGTCAGGTCCTGCACGCTCTGCATGAACAGAGTCATGCCCGTTACGGAGTTCGTCGCCTCCTTCAACCGCTGGATAATTTCCTGCGCAGTGGATTTGCGAACTTCATGAGGCTTTAGATTGATCAGCATCCGGCCGGTGTTAAGCGTAACGTTCTGGCCGTCGACGCCGATGAACGAGGAGAGGCTCGCGACGTCCGGATCTTTGAGCACGATCTTGGCCACCTCCTGCTGCCGCTTCGCCATCGCTCCGAACGACGTCGATTCAGAGGCCACCGTGATGCCCTGAATGACGCCCGTGTCTTGGGGCGGGAAGAACCCCTTTGGGATCTCGATATAAAGATAGAACGTGAGGCCGAGCGTCGCGAAAAATATGAGCAACGTTATGGGGCGATGGTCTAGGACGACTTCCAACGCGGCTTCATACCAGCGCGAAAGCGCCTGGAACATCCTGCCCCCCCTCGCGTGGTCGCCGCCTATGCCGGTCGGATTTGGCCTCAGCAGGATCGAGCAAAGCATCGGCGTCAATGTTAGCGATACGATCGCAGAGATAACGATCGACGCGGCGAGGGTGAGGGCAAATTCGTGAAACAGCCGCCCGACGACATCGCCCATGAACAGCAGAGGTATGAGCACGGCGACGAGGGACACTGTCAGCGACACGATGGTGAAGCCGATTTCACCAGCCCCTTTCAAAGCCGCCTCGCGCGGGGGCATGCCCGCTTCGAGGTAGCGACTTATGTTCTCGATGACCACGATGGCGTCGTCGACGACGAAACCTGTGGCGACTGTCAACGACATGAGCGAAAGGTTGTCGAGGCTGAAGCCAAGCTCATACATCGTCGCGAAAGCGCCAATGAGTGACAGCGGCGCCGATAGGCTCGGGATCAGTGTCGCGGACAGATTTCGGAGGAAGGCGAATATGACCAGCACGACGAGCGCGAGCGCCAACGCCAATTCGAGTTCCACGTCGGAGACCGACGCGCGGATCGTCGTCGTTCGATCCGTCAGAGGGGTGATCGTGACGTTCGCCGGCATTGACGATTGAAGGCTTGGAAGCAGCTTCTTGACGCTGTCGACGACAGCGATGACGTTCGCGCCGGGTTGCCGCTGTATATTGACGATGAGCGCGGGCGTGTCGTTCAGCCAGGCGGCAAGCCGAGCGTTCTCGGCCGCGATCTCCACCTGTGCGACATCGCCGAGTTTCACCGGCGCGCCGTTCTTATAGGCTATGATGGAGTTGACGTAAGCGTTCGGGTCGCGAATTTGATCGTTCGCGTTGATGGAGTAGTTCCTCTCCGGTCCGTCAAATGAGCCTTTAGGGGTGTTGACGTTCAGATTCGCAACGGTCGTTCGAATGTTGTCGATGCTGATGCCGAGCGCGGCCAGTTCTTGCGGATTGACGTGGATGCGCACGGCGGGCCGCTGGCCGCCGGAAATTGAGACCAACCCCACACCGGGCAATTGCGCGATTTTGGGAACTATTCGTCCCTCGACGAGATCCTCGACATCCGTCAGCTTCAGGTCTGACGAGGTAACTCCTAGGGTCAGGATCGGAGCGTCAGCCGGGTTGACCTTTGCGTAGATGGGGGGCGCAGGGAGGTCCGAAGGAAGCAAGTTTCCCGCGGCGTTAATTGAGGCCTGAACCTGCTGCTCCGCGACGTCGAGGTTAAGGTCTAGGCTAAAACGAAGTGTAATTAGCGATGACCCAGCCGACGAGTGGCTCAACATCTGAGTCAGGCCCGGCATCTGGCCGAATTGAGTCTCCAACGGCGCCGTCACCGCGGAGGTCATGACCTCTGGACTGGCGCCGGGGTAAAATGTCTCAACCTGAATTGTCGGGTAATCGACTTCCGGCAGCGAGGACACCGGCAAAAGGCGGAAAGCGGCGATGCCTAAAAGGACGATCGCCGTCATCAGAAGCGTCGTCGCGACGGGACGCTCGATGAATATCCTTGACGGGTTCATGGTTCAGGGTTGCGTCGTTGGCGCGGCGGATGGTCCAGGCGTCGGCGTGGCGCCGCCGTCGGTTTGCTCCTGAGGCTTTCGACGCTGTCCACGTTGGCCACCCTGGCGCGCTTGGGTAGGAGTTGCCGTCCCGCCGGCAATGTCAGGCGCGATGAGGATCTTCGCGCCGTCGCGAAGCCGGTCGACGCCGTCGACTACGACTTTCTCGCCGGCGGAAAGTCCGGACAAAATGGCGACCTTGTCGCCCGCGCTAGGACCGGTCTTCACTGCGCGAACGCTGACGGTTGAATTGTCGTTGACTACATACGCGAAGCTGCCGATCGACCCGATCTGGACCGCCGCCGAAGGGGCAATCGGTTTGTCCGTAAGCGTGTCGACGGTGAGACGCACATTGACAAACTGGTTCGGAAACAAAGCGCCGGCGACGTTGTCGAAAATCGCCCGCAATTTCAAAGTGCCTGTCGATGTGTCAATTTGGTTGTCAAAGGTCTTCAATTCCCCCGTCGCCAATGTCTTCGTGTCGCCCCGGTCTCGGACTTCGACCTTCAGTTTAGCGCCGGCGTTGAGTTTTTGGGTGATCGCAGGAAGGTTGTCCTCCGCGGTCGAAAAAACCACACTGATCGGATCCATCTGCTCTATGACGACAATTCCTGTCGCGTCCGCCGGCGTTACATAATTTCCGGGGTCAACGAGCCTCAGCCCGAGTTGTCCAGTTATGGGCGAAACGATGCTTGCGTAAGTGATGTTGAGCCTTGCAGCCTCGATCTGCGCCTGATCGCTCGCGATCGCAGCTTTGTCTTGCGACACCAAGAATGCCTGGTCGTCGACCTGTTGCTGAGAAATGGAATCCTGGCGATTTAGCGCCTGGTATCGCACGAGGTCGGCTTGGGCCTGGGACAGCGTCGCGGTGTCCTTGGCAAGTGTCGCCTGTGCTTGCGCCAACGTAGCCTGAAAGGGGCGATCATCGACATGGGCCAAGGGGTCGCCAGCTTTGACCGATTGGCCCTCGGTGAAGGACACGTCCATCAATTTGCCCGAAACTTGGCTGCGAACAGTGACCGACGAGAGCGGCGTGACAGAGCCGAGGGCATCAATGATAATCGGCAAAGGCTCCACCGCGATCGTCGCCACCCGCACCGTCGTCGGCGGGCCACCATTGCGGGCGTTTCCGCCGGACTGCGTGGCCGCGGGCGGGGTCGTCTCAACCCGATCGAAGACTTGCCACGCCAGAGCGACCGCTATAGCGGCGACGACGATCCAAAAAACTTTCCGAAGCCGTCCGCCGGCCCGCCGCGGAGGCAACGGCGAAGCCGCGACTTCAAGTTGAGAGGGGTCGACAGACTCATTCATGAGTTGTTCTTTGTGCCGCACTTAAAGTCGCCGCAAGAGCCATTTAGCTCACGCGTGCGTGTTGGACCGACGTATTGCGGCCGGCCCGGCCGGCATGAATCATCCCGCTCAGGGAGGCGTTTTTATGACTGCTCCAGGCGACGACAGCGCCGAAGATGAACGCACCGCGCTAGGGGCCCGGCTCGAGACCCTCAAGAAAGACATCGGATCGCGCCGCCCGCAACCGCCTGACTCGTCGACCTCCGAGAGCGCGAACGCCATCGCCCGAGGCGTGCAGGGCGCATCGGAGTTTGTGGCCGCAATTCTGCTCGGCGGAGCGATCGGCCTTGGAATAGATTATGTCGCGGGAACGAGGCCTCTCTTCACAATCGGCTTCTTTTTTATTGGGGTCGCGGCGGCCGTCGTCAGCATCGTTCGCAGCGCCTCTCCGAAGGGGAGGAAATAGCGCCCGAATCGCCCTTGTCTCCCCGCGCGGCGCCCTATAAAGGGGGCGGCGCTCACAAGCGGTGCCGGGCTCTGGCCGTTGTGAGCGAAGTTGGGCGATAGGGCGGGGGCAATACTTTTGGCGACCGAAGCCGGACCGGCGATCAACCCGATCGAACAATTCGAGTTGTCTCAGGTGCTGTCGATCACGATCGGCGGCCATGATTTTTCGCTAACCAATTCGTCGCTCTATATGATTTTGGCCGTTGTGCTTTCGATCGGCCTGATGATGGCCGGCGCGCGGGGCACGGCTGGCGTGCCGGGGCGGCTTCAGTCGCTGGCTGAGATGGCTTATGAATTCGTGGCGGGCATGGTTCGCTCGGCCGCAGGGGAAGCCGGGATGCGGTTTTTCCCCCTTGTGTTCTGCCTTTTCCTCTTCATTTTGGTCTGCAATCTCGTCGGACTCGTCCCTTATTCCTTTACGGTGACCAGCCACATCATTGTCACGGTCGCCCTCGCGCTCGTCGTGTTCTTCACGGTTGTTGGAATCGGGATTTACGAGAACGGTTTGCACTTTTTCAAGCTTTTCGTTCCTTCTGGAGTTCCGATCTACATTTTGCCGCTCGTCGTGCTGATCGAAGTGATTTCGTTCCTGTCGCGCCCGCTCAGTCACTCCGTTCGTTTGTTCGCGAACATGCTCGCCGGACACATCACGCTGAACGTCTTTGGTGGCTTTGTCGTGATGATGCTGGGCGCCGGCGTCGCGGTGAAGGCGCTCGCCATTTTGCCCTTCGCTATGACCATCGGACTTTTCGCCCTGGAATTGCTCGTCGCGTTCTTGCAGGCCTACGTCTTCACGATGCTCACCTGCATGTATCTTAACGACGCGCTTCACCCTGGCGGACACTAATCCTTTGGACCGCCTCACTTTGAAAAGCAGGAGTAAATATGGAACCGCATGAACTTGCCACTGCGGCCAAATACATCGGCGCCGGCTTGGCGGCGATTGGCACCGGCGCCGCTGGCATTGGCGTCGGCACGCTGTTCGGTCAATTCTTGAATGGCGCGTTGCGCAATCCTTCGGCGGTCGACGGCCAGTTCGGTCGCCTGATTTTCGGTTTCGCAGTGACCGAAGCCTTGGGCATTTTCGCCCTTCTCATCGCCTTCTTGCTGCTTTTCGCCGTTTGATCGGCAGCTTCCGTCCGGCATCGAGGGCGCCCCGATGGTGGGCGCCCGTTCAGCCAAGGCATTTTCGTATGGCGCAACAATCCACGACGGCCGAAGTCGGCCATGACGCCGGCGCAAGCGCAGGATTTCCACCTTTCGAAAGCGGAACCTTCCCGTCGCAATTGCTTTGGCTGGCGATATGCTTTGGAGCTCTTTACTGGTTCATGTCGCGTAAGGCCCTGCCGCAGGTCGGTGCGGTGATTGAAGCCCGCAAGGCACGAATCGCCAAGGATATTGACGACGCCACGGCCCTGCAGCAGCGCGCCGAAGCCGCCGCCGCGGCTCATGAACAATCTATGGCTGAGGCTCGCGGCGAGGCCCAGAGACTCGCTCAGGCCGCGCGTGAAAGCGCTGCCGCGCAGGCGGAGGCGCAACGCAAGCAAGTCGAAGGCGATTTGGCGACAAAACTGTCGGCTGCAGAACAACGCATTGGCGCCACCCGAAACGCGGCGATGGCGAATGTCGACCAAATCGCCCGGGACGCCGCGGGCGCCATCGTCGAACATCTTATTGGCAAAACAGCCGAAAATGGCGCTTTAGATCAAGCTATCGCCGCCGCAAAAGCGAATTGAACGAGAGCACCATGACATTTGGCGCGGAGTTTTACGTCCTTCTCGGGTTCTTGGTCTTTGTGGGAATCGCCCTCTACATGGGGGCTCACAAAATGGTTCTCTCCGCTCTAGACGCCCGCGGCCAAGCGATCGCTGACGAGTTGGCTCAAGCGGTGAAGCTGCGCGAAGAGGCGACCGCCCTCCTTGCAAGCTTCGAGTCCAAGAAGGCGGAGGCGGAAGCCGCCGCGGCGCGGATCGTCGCCGATGCGAAGCTTGAGGCGGAAAAACTGGCGAGCGAAGCTGCAGAACGCATGAAGGACTTTGTCGAACGCCGCGCGGCGCAGGCTGAGACCAAGATCGCTTTCGCCGAGCAGCAGGCCGTGGCGGACGTGCGGGCTATGGCCGCCGACCGCGCGGCAAAGGCCTCCGAAATCATTTTGAAGACCAGCGCCCAGGGGCAGACCGGCGAGGATCTCATCTCCAAGGAAATCGGCGGCCTGAGGGGTCGGCTTAACTGAAAATGGGCGTCGCGGCCGGGGACTCTTGACCCGGCGCCTCCGAGACTCCATCCTGTTAGCGAATTCCGAGAATCACGCGGGGAGCTCATGGCACGGGCACGACTTGGCATTTGCGCCCTACTGGCGTTCGTTTCGCTCGTCACCTCCGCGCAGGCCGCCGGCGTCATCGTGCCGAACGAGCAGCGTTTCGCTCCGTTCAGCACTATTCTGCCCCGGTGTGACGATCCGGGCGTCCTCGATCGCATTCGCGAAAGGTTCGCCCAAAAGGAAAGCGAATTTTGGCATTCTTCGCTGACGCTCGGCGTCGCCGATCGCATTGCGGAAATCGGCTATCGCTCGAACGGCTCCGCCTATATCCCCCGCCGCTATTGCGTCGCTCGCATGTGGATCGACAACTGGCACAAGGTCCAGGTGAACTATCAAGTCCAGGCCGATCTCGGCATTATTGGCTGGGGTTACGGGGTGGAATGGTGCGTCGTCGGCTACGATCGCAACCTAGCTTACGCGCCGTCGTGCACGGTCCTGCGGCCGATCGCGCAGCGCTAGGCGATACGCCGCGACGTAGGATCCTTTAGCGGCTCAAAGATAAAGGCGTTGGGTACATTGCGCACGCGTCCGCAAAGGCTCCGGCTGTTCGCGTTTTTCGCGCTGCTGTTTATGACCGCGCCGGCGCTGGCCCAGTCGGCCGCCGCGGGGTCGAACGGCGCGGACTTCGACCTCTACGTCTTCACGCTTTCCTGGTCCCCCGGCTTTTGTGACCTGGGCGGCGCGGCGAAGTCGCCCGACCAATGCGCCTCAGGCTCCGGGCTAGGATTCGTCGTTCACGGGCTGTGGCCGGACAGCCGCTATTCCACCGATCCCGAGGATTGCGACGACGTGGCCGTCTCTTCTCGCGCCCTTCAAATGACGGTCGGCGTCTATCCGAACCGGGGCCTCGCGCGCTACGAATACGAGAAGCATGGAACCTGCACAGGCCTCTCTCCGGAAGCCTATTTCTCGATGGTCAAAGACATGCGGGACCAAATTGTGATCCCCGATCTGTTCAAGGCGCCTCAGTCGGCCGCCAACGTGAGCTCCGATGGAATCGTCAGGGCGTTCATGGCCAGCAACCCCAATATGCAGGCCAACAACATCGTCGTCACCTGCGTCCGCGGCGAGTTGACCGACGTCAGGATATGCGTCGGCAAAGATCTCCACGCCTATGCCGTCTGTCCGCCGAAGGTCCTATCGCATTCCTGTCGCTCGGCGCAGTTGACGGTGGCGCCGTTGCGCTGACCGGTGAACTATCGCCACGGGTTCCACGCCGGCAATTTCGCCGACGTCCTCAAACACCTCGCGCTGGTCCGCGCGCTGATCGCGCTGACGAAAAAAGACGCGCCGCTTCGCTACATCGACACCCACGCCGGAGCGGGCCGCTACGATCTCACGAACGACATCGCCGGGCGCTCCCCGGAATGGCGCTACGGGATCGGCAGAGTGCTCGGGGCGTCCCGCGCAAGCGACATTCAGGCGCTGCTGGAGCCCTATCTCGCCTTGATGCCCGGCCATCTGCCAGGCGAGATTCTGACGGCCTATCCAGGCTCGCCTGCGATCGCGCAAGCCCTGCTCAGACGCCAAGATGCCATCGCCCTTTGCGATCTCAACCCGGACGAGGCGAGCGCCCTGACCGCCAATCTGCGCAAGGACGCGCGGCTCCGCATTGCCGTCGTCGACGGCTATGTCGCGCTGAACGCCTACGTGCCCCCCAAAGAGCGGCGCGGTCTGGTGCTCATCGATCCGCCCTTTGAAGCGGAGCAGGAGCGGCGACGGCTGGTCGACGCGCTGACGAAGGCGGTGAGGAAATGGCCGCAAGGATGCTACCTCGTCTGGCGGCCGATCAAGGATCGCCAAGAGGATCAAGCCTTTCTCGAAGAGATCAAGAGCCTCGGCCGGCCGAACGTCTTGAACCTTGAGCTTGATGTCGGCCGCGCCGCGCCTCCCGCGCCGCAGTTGCGCCGCACGGGCCTCATCGTCGTCAATCCGCCTTATGGGCTTGCCGGCGAGTTGGAAAAGCTGCTGGCTTACTTGACGCCGCTGCTAGCGCGTGGCGATGGAGCGGCGTCGCTCTGCGACTGGCTGACGCCGCCGACTTAAGGCGGCGGCAAGGCGCATCTTGAGCAAGGCATGGGGGCCAGAATGGCGAAACCGGCGGCTTTAAAAGCAAACCTGGTCCTGCCCGTCGTCGCCGCGCCGCTCTTCATCATCTCCGACCCCAAGCTCGTCATCGCCCAGTGCAAGGCCGGCGTCATCGGCTCGTTCCCGGCGCTCAATGCGCGCCCGGCCAGCCAGCTCGACGAATGGCTTCACGAAATCACCGAGGCCCTTTCCTCGCACGACAAGAGCCATCCCGAGCGGCCGTCGGCGCCGTTCGCCGTCAACCAGATCGTGCACCGGACGAACGATCGCCTCGAACATGACATGAGTGTCGTCGCCAAGTGGAAGGCGCCGCTGGTGATCACGTCACTGGGCGCGCGCGCGGAGATAAATGCCGCCGTTCATTCTTACGGCGGCATCGTTCTTCATGACGTCATCAGCAACGCCTTCGCGCACAAGGCCGTCGAGAAAGGCGCCGACGGCCTGATCGCGGTCGCTGCCGGCGCCGGCGGCCACGCCGGCCAGATCTCGCCCTTCGCCCTGGTGCAGGAGATCCGGCGATGGTTCGACGGCCCGCTGGCGCTTTCCGGAGCGATCGCGAACGGCGCGGCGATTCTGGCGGCTCAGGCGATGGGCGCCGACCTCGCCTATATCGGCACGCCTTTCATCGCCACGACGGAATTGCGCGCCGGCGAGGGTTACAAGCGCGCGATCGTGGAGGGCGACTCCGCTGATATCGTCGGCACAAGCCTTTTTACTGGCGTTTTTGGCAATTATCTGAAGCCGTCGATCGTCAGCAGCGGCTACAACCCGGAGGATTTGCCGACGGCGAATCTGAAGAGCATGGACTTTCAGCGCGCTGAGGCCGGCGGCGCCAAGCCGTGGAAAGACATCTGGGGCTCGGGGCAGGGCATCGACGCGATCCGGGAGGTGACGTCGGTGGAACGCCTCGTGGCGCGCTTGCGCGACGAATATGCAAGCGCGAAAGAACGATTGCAGGAATGACGTTCGAACTCGCGCCCCGCGCGAAGCGCCCGGCAGCGCATCGCGAGTCAAGCGCTTGACGCGCGCGAGCGCTGAAATTCCTCGGCGCTGTTGAAGACGGGGACGAGACGAGCGGCGCCGAGACGCCTGTCGCCCATCGTGCGATAGAGCGGCGCAGGCGAACTGAGGTTTAGTACGGCGTTTTCGCGTTCGTTGCGTTCGCTTTTCCCAACCCTCGAACGAGTGAGGATCCCTTTGGCGGTCGTCGAAGCCATTCCGATTCGGCGCGACAATGCGCAGGAACAATTGCGCCATCGCGCCATGCCGGCCAACGTCGAGGCGGAACAAGCGCTGCTGGGCGCGATCCTGATCAACAACGACGCGTTCGACCGCGTCTCCGACTTTCTCCGCTCGGAGCACTTCACGGAGGACATTCATCGGCGGATCTTTGAGCACGCGGCGCTACTCATTCGAGCTGGCAAGCTCGCTTCGCCCATTACGCTCAAGACATTTCTCGGCGAGCAAGATCTCGGCGGCGCCACGGTTTCGCAATATCTGGCGAGGCTCGCCGCCGAAGCCACGACGATCATAAATGCAAAGGACTTCGGTCTGGCGATTCATGACCTCGCGATGCGGCGGGAACTGATCGGCATCGGTGAGGACTTGGTGAACGTGGCCTATGACGCTCCGATTGACGCCTCGCCACGCGAGCAAATCGAGGACGCCGAACGCCGGCTCTACAAGATCGCCGAAACCGGCCGCTACGACGGCGGGTTTCAGTCGTTCACCACCGCGGCCGCCACCGCGGTCGACCTTGCCGCGAAAGCCTACCAACGAGACGGGCACCTCAGCGGCATAGCCACTGGTCTTTTGGATTTGGACTTCAAGATGGGTGGCCTGCAGCGTTCCGATCTGGTCATCATCGCCGGTCGTCCCGCGATGGGCAAAACCGCGCTCGCGACGAATATCGCGTTCAACATCGCGCGTTCGTACCGACATGAAACGAAACCAGACGGCACCAAAGCCGCGATCGACGGCGGGATCGTGGGGTTCTTTTCGCTTGAGATGTCGGCCGAGCAACTTGCAACGCGCGTCATCGCCGAGCGATCGGGCGTCGCGTCAAGCAAGATGCGCCGCGGCGACGTCTCCGAGACGGACTTTCAACGCATCGTCGAGACGCTCACGGAAATACAGCATCTGCCTCTCTATATTGACCAGACCGGAGGCATCTCCATCGCCCAACTCGCCGCTCGCGCGCGGCGACTGAAACGGCAAAAAGGTTTGGACGTCCTTGTCGTCGACTACTTGCAATTGCTGTCCGGATCGAAATCGCGTTCGGAGAACCGCGTTCAGGAGCTGACCGAGATTACAACAGGACTCAAGGCGCTCGCTAAAGAGCTCGAAGTGCCGATCGTTGCGCTATCGCAGTTGAGTCGCCAAGTCGAAAGCCGAGATGATAAGCGGCCGCAGCTTTCAGATTTACGCGAATCTGGTTCGATCGAACAAGACGCGGACGTCGTTATCTTCGTCTACCGCGAGGAATATTACCTGAAGAACCGGGAGCCGCGGCCCGGCACACCTGAACATATTCAATGGATAAGCGAAATGGAGCGAGCCCATGGCCGGGCTGAAGTTATCATAGGGAAGCAACGTCACGGGCCTACCGGAACGGTCGAGCTGCAATTCGAAGCGGAACTGACCAGATTCAGCAATTTGGCTCGCGAAGAATCCCTCGCGGAGATCCGTTGATTCCAACGCCAAAACGGTGGGGCGAACGTACCGGCCAGTGGGCCTGCATCAGCTCAAGAGGTTCTGCCGCGGCGCGAACCGGCGTAATTACGCCGGAACGTAGCGGACAGTCTTCGACGAAAAGCGGTCGCGCTCTGCGGGCTGAAAGAAGCCGAAAAATACCTGCCTCTATCGCTTGCAAAGGATCCATCCCAGCGGATCCCGAACCGGCGGAGAAGCCACAATTTTCGCCTCGTCGGAGTCGAGAATACGAACGGTCTCTCTATCCGCGAATCCCTTGGGAACTCCGCAGAGAGTTGGGGACAATGCCCGCTCGTAACTCGTCCACGCTCTTGCAAAAAAATCTACCCGTGGTGTAGGTCTTCCAAGCGCGACCACAAAATGTCGTGGTCGCATTTCTTGCGTTTTTGATGCGTTTTTTTCCTCGGATCAGTTCAATTCGGCGAGCGATGGGATTCATCCATTTTGAATCCGAATTCTGAGCTCTAGTGGCACGGAGCAATATATGTCTTGGACAGACGAACGCGTTGATATGTTGAAGCAGCTTTGGCTTGATGGCAAAAGCGCAAGTCAGATATCTTCAATTCTTGGTAGCGGTGTCACGCGAAACGCGGTCATCGGAAAAGTCCATCGCTTGGGATTGGCGGGACGGCCGAAGGTGCCTGCGTTAGGCGCCGCGTCTTCGCGTGCGCCCAGGGTGCGCGCCGCGCCGCGCCACGCAACAGGCGCCGCAGTCGCTGTCCGCCCGCGCATCGTCGGCAACACGGCGTTGGCGCTCGCCCATGATTTTCAACTGAACATTGAGGATCCGATTAGCGAGAGCGTTGTGGTTCCGATGTCGGTGAAGGTGACCATCGTCGACCTCAATGAGGCAATGTGCAAGTGGCCCCTCGGCGACCCGACAACGTTGGAATTTCGCTATTGCGGGGCGCCGGCGAACGGAGCGCCGTACTGCGCCTACCACGCAAAGTTGGCATATCAGCCGTCGCAGGAAAAAAGGAAGGATCGTTCGAGTCGTTGGTGAGTTTTTCTCAAGCTGCACCGGCGGAAAGTCACGTCTTGTAGAGCGGCATTTCCGCCGTAAACGTCGTTCCGACGTTGGGCGCGCTGGTGACTGACAGCCTGCCTCGATGGCGAACGAGGATGTGTTTGACAATCGCCAAGCCAAGACCGGTGCCGTTTTTGCCGCGACTTTGTCCGACGTCTATCCGGTAAAATCTTTCCGTCAATCTGGGCAGATGTTCTGGGGCGATGCCAGTTCCAAAGTCCGTCACCGTCAGAACGCCAACTTCCGCGCGCCGCGTGACTAGAACTTCGACCTGGTTCGCCTTGGCGCCTGTCGCGCCAGTTCCGTATTTTATCGCGTTGTCGATCAAGTTTTCGGCGACGCGGACCAATTCGTCTCGGTCGCCCAACACAAGCGTCGGGTGCAACGCCTCGCAACGCAAGCTCACCCCTTTCTCGTTCGCAAGCGGAGACAGGGCTTCGCAAACATGCTGCGCGATCTGGGCCAAGTCTGCTTGCGAATTAGGCCGAATATATTGATTTTGCTCGATTCGCGACAGCGAGAGCAAATCTTCGATAAGCCGAGCCATACGTCGGCCTTGTTCCGCCATGATCCGAAGAAATTTTTCGCGTGCAGTACGGTCCTCGCGAGCAGGTCCCTGAAAAGTCTCGATGAACCCGAGCATCGACGCCAATGGAGTGCGGAGCTCGTGGCTGGCGTTGGCGATAAAGTCGGCTCTCATGCGTTCGAGCTTTTTCGCTTCTGTCAAATCCTTGATTGTCAGCAATGCATCCGGCGGCAGGGAGGGGCCGCGCCGAAGAGGCGCAATATGCACTTCGAATAGTCGTTCTAGCGGAACGCGCTCGCTCCAGTACGCTTTTTCAGCCACTCCGCCGCTTGCGACTCGACGAAATCCCACCAAGACGTCGGGCGCTCGCAATCCTAGAACGAGCGCGCCGCCGACCCGCATTGCCGGCAAGAGAAGCGCGGCGGCAGAATTTAATGCAAGGCAAATGCCTTCTGCCGAAACCGCAACCGTCGGGATCCGGCGCCGCTTCGACAAACTCTAGCAGAAGATTCTTCTCGGCGAAGTCGGCTTGCACCTCGCGCTGGGACATACACGTGGCTTTCGAAAGGCAAAAAAAAAACGGCGGAGTTTCCACTAGGCAACAAGGCGATCCCTGTCGACCGCTTTTCGTGGCGAGGGGTCCGCTTATGCGCCTTAGGCGTGCGGCGAATTGCGATCGTCGTCGCCGGATGGAACGAGCCCTTCCCCAATCCGTTTGATTTCCCACTCCAGGAGAATTCCGAGCTTCTCGCGCACCCGCTTGCGGACCTCCTCGCCGAGCGCCTCGATATCGGCGGCGCTCGCAGCTCCCGTGTTGATCAGGAAGTTGCAGTGTTTCTCTGACATTTGCGCGGCGCCGAGCCTAAGCCCGCGGCATCCAGCCTTGTCGATCAGTTGCCAGGCCTTTTCGCCCGGTGGGTTTTTGAAGGTCGAGCCACCGGTCTTCTCGCGTATGGGCTGGCTCAACTCACGGGACGCCATAATGGAGGCCATTTCGGCCTCGAGCGCTTTGGGGTCGGCGCGTCGGCCCTGAAAAACCGCGCCGGTGAAAATGACCTCGTCGTCGAGCCCGCAATGTCGGTAAGTGTACTTGAGATCTGCGAGCGAGAGGTTCCGCAATTGTCCTTGCCTATCTACGGCGCGAGCCTCGATCACGACATCCTTCGTTTCCCCGCCGTAGGCGCCGGCATTCATGCGCAGCGCGCCGCCAATCGCTCCGGGGATGCCCCTATAAAAGGATAATCCGCCGATGCCGTCTTTTGCGGCCGCCGTGGCGAGACGCGCGTCCGGCACGGCGGCTCCAACGACGAGAGCGGTCTCACCCTTCTTCGCGATCGCGCCGAATCCTTTGGCGCCGAGGCGGACAACGACACCGGGCACGCCGCCGTCGCGGACAATGACGTTCGAACATAAGCCAAGCGGGACTACCGGCACGTCGCCGGGCAGATTGGCGAGGAGAACGCCGAGGTCTTCTTCATCCTCTGGAGAAAACAGAAATTGCGCGGGCCCGCCAACCCGGAACCAAGTGAACTCTGCAAGGGACGCGTCCGGAACAATGCGTCCGCGCAATCTCGCCATGACGTTTGCGACCGCGTCAGCCGTAACGGCGTGCATCGTGCTCACGCTTTTGCCTCCGCGAGCTCCTTCGGCAAGGAATATGCCCATTGCGTGATGTTGCCCGCGCCAAGACAGACGACGAAATCGCCCGGCTCCGCCAAACGCTTGACGATCTGAGCCAGCTTATCCGGAGCCGGGAGGACTTGCGCATGACGATGACCGTGCGCGCGAATTGCCGCCGTAAGCGCATCTTTGTCTGCCCCAACGATTGGCGCTTCCCCCGCCGAGTAGACGTCAGCGACTATGACCGCGTCCGCGTCATTGAAGCAGGCGGCGAATTCGTCAAACAGCGACTGCAGGCGCGTGTAACGATGGGGCTGCACCACCGCGACAACTTTCCCCTTCGACGCGGACCGAGCCGCTCGCAACACAGCGGCGATCTCGACGGGGTGGTGCCCATAGTCGTCGAATACCGTCACGCCGTTCCATTCCCCAGTACGGGTGAAGCGTCGCTTCACGCCGCGGAAGTTTGAGAGACCGGTCCGTATCGCTTCAGCGCTTGCCTGAAGTTGGTGGGCGACGGCGATCGCCGCCGTCGCGTTAAGGGCGTTGTGGCGGCCAGGCATCGGTAAGGCCAAATTGTCGAAACGAGTTTCGTGGCCCGATTTATCGCGGGCAATTACGCCAAAGCGCATCATCTGACCGTCGAACGTGACGTCGATCAGCTGATAGTCCGCTTGCGGGTTTTCTCCGTAAGTGACTACCCGCCGATCCTCGATTTTGCCAACGAGGTCCTGGACCGTGGGATGGTCCAAGCAAAGAACCGCAAATCCGTAGAACGGGAGATTTTCCACAAAGGTAAAAAATGCCTTCTTGATCGCATCGAAATTTCCAAAATGATCGAGATGCTCAGGGTCGATATTGGTGACGACCGCGATATCGGCCGGCAGCTTCAGGAACGTGCCATCGCTCTCGTCGGCTTCGACCACCATCCATTCGCCTGCGCCCATTCGCGCGTTTGTGCCGTAGGCGTTTATGATGCCGCCATTGATGACGGTCGGGTCGAATCCGGCGGTCTCAAGCAACGTCGCGACCAACGATGTCGTGGTCGTTTTCCCGTGCGTGCCGGCGATGGCCACGCACTGCTTGAGACGCATCAGTTCGGCCAACATTTCTGCACGACGAACGACCGGCAAGCGGCGCGCGCGCGCGTACATCAGCTCGGGATTGTCCCGCTTAATCGCTGTGGAGACGACGACGACGGCCGCCTGCGCGACGTTCGCTCCGTCATGTCCGATAAAAACCTTCGCCCCGCGTTCCCGCAGCCGCTGCACATTTGCGTTGTCAGTGGCGTCCGAGCCCTGCACCTGATAACCGAGATTGAGCAGCACCTCGGCAATTCCCGACATGCCGATGCCGCCGACGCCGATAAAGTGGATAGGTCCAAGTTCGCTAGGGAGCTTCATGTGCAACTTTTGAGTTTCTTGCAGCGCCTAGACGCTGATCGCCTATCGGGGCGGCGCGCGCAGCGCGTCCTCTTTGAGGACGACAACAACGGACCGCTCTAGAGCCGATAAATAAGCCAACCGCAAGCCGCGAAGAACCCGTAAATAGCGAATACCGCGACGCCGGCGGCCAGACCTAAGAGTTCGTTCGCAAACGGCAGACCGTCTAGCTTTGGGGCAATCGCGACGAGGGCGTTTGGCGCTAAGGCCGCGGCAACGCCGCTGGAAAAAACGCCGATAGACAGCGCGCGCATCAAATTCCCATCGATATGAAGAATGTTTCGCGCCGAACCGGCGCCGACCAGCAAAAGGAAATTTACCCACGCGCCCGCTGAGGTGCCGATGGCCAAGCCGGTCGCGCCGAGCGATGCGGTATAGCGAGAATTTCAAAACTAGGTTGATCGCCAGTCCTGCGAAGAAACACAACATAGGGGTCAGCGTGTCGCCTCGCGCCTGGAATCCGGCGACATTCGATCGAATCAAGACCATCGGCGCGAGCCCGAACGCATAGGCGCCGAGCACGCTTGCGGCGCGCGACGCGGCTTCGGGATCGAACGCGCCGCGCAAAAACGCGGCCGACACGATCGGAAGCGGGGCAGCGAGAAACAGGGCTACGAATGGGGCCGACAGCAGGAAGTCAGGCCGATCGAACGGTTTTGAATGGCAGATGCGCTGGTATGG
>CAVSSV010000026.1:0-86384 GCA_963730695.1 uncultured Pseudomonadota bacterium | reverse complement strand
CGCGCCAGCGCCAGCCCCCGCTCTCTCTCTCTCTCTCTCTCTCTCTCTCTCTCTCTCTCTCTCTCTCTCTCTCTCTCTCTCTCTCTCTCTCTCTCTCTCTCTCTCTCTCTCTCTCTCTCTCTCTCTCTCTCTCTCTCTCTCTCTCTCTCTCTCTCTCGCCGCCGCCGCCGCCGCCTCCGCCTTCCAGGCCTCTGATATGGCGATGAGTGTCTGTGATTGTCGCTGGTGTTGTAGCGGATTTCCACCGGAGCGGCTTGCCGCCCTCGCCATAGCCCGCTTCCTTCAACAATGCCTTGGCCTTGTCCTCGCGGTCGATCGGCGACATCTCGGCAAAGCCCGCCTTGCTGCGGCGGGCCATAATTGTCGATGCCGGGCGGCACGAAGCCGTAGCCCGGCAGCATGGCGCCGCCCCAAATCTTCTCCGCCAGGAACTCGCGGTCGATCACCATCGACAGCGCGTTGCGCACCCGCACGTCGTTGAACGGCGGCTTCCTGCGTGTCGAAGATGAAGTAATAGGTGCCGAGATATGGCGCGACCTTGAACTGATCGCCGAGCTCTTGATGTAGGGGATTTGGTCGGCCGGAACGTCGTCATAGGAATCGATCTCGCCGGCCTGGAAGCGCTTGAGGCCGCGGCGCGGTCCTCAAGCGAGAAGTAAATCTCCTTGTCGATCTTACGTTCGCCGCGTCGTGGAACTTGTCGTTCTTGACGAACACCGTCTGGTCGTTGGGCGTGAAGGCGTGAGCGTGAACGGGCCGTTGCTGACGAGATTGCCGGGCTTGGCGAAATCCTTGCCAAAGTTTCTCGACATTGGCCTGGCTGACCGGCGAAGCCGTTTGGTGGGCGAACACGCTGAGCATGTAGGGCGTCGCGCGGTCGAGCGTAACGACAGCGTCTTGTCGTCCGGCGCCGTCACGCCAAGCGCGTCGGGTTTTTGTTGTCCCTTGTTGACGGCCTGCGCGTTTTTGATCGGGAAGAGTACAGTTCGCGTAGGGCGCGCCGGCGCCGGGATCGAGCAGCCGCTGGAAGCTGAAGACGAAATCGCTGGCTTTGACGGGGAGCCGTCCGACCAGGTCTCCGGCCTGCAGATGAACGCATAGGTCAGCCCGTCATCGCTGATCGACCAGCTTTCCGAGTCGCCAGGCCGCAATTGCGCTTTGCCGTCGTAGACCAGCAACGGCTCGAAGACATCGGCCAGCATGTTGCCTTCGACGACCTTCTAGGTTTTGCCCGGATCGAACGAAGAGGAGTTGCCGCTCTCGCCCCGGCGATAGACGGTCTCGGCGTTCGCCGCGCTCGTGAAGGCGAAGGCGGCGAGGGCCGCGGCGAGAGCGAGGCGCGAAAACGGCTGGGGAAAGGAGCGGAAGCGGAGCGTCATGGCGAGCGCCTCTCAGACGTGTTAATTGCCCGCCAGTCGACTTGAATTTTCCATCGAATGCAACGCCTTTTCATGAATTCATTCTGTGGGCGCGCAACATATGACGTCTGGGGGGAAGTCTCATGAGCGGTTTCGACCCGGCCAACGCGGCCGCGGGCGTCCAACGCCGCCTCGCCGCCGCCTGCAGCGCGCCCAACTTGGCGGTCGCCCAAGCCACGATCGCGGAAGCAGCGGCGCAGGTGCGCGCTTGGCGTAAAGCGTTGTTAGGGATCGCGCTGCCTTAGCGTTGCGCGTCCTTCGCTTGCGCTTCGGCTAAGGCCGACGCCAGCTTGCGCTCGATGCGGTCCTTTTCCATCGGCTTGTTGGCGGCGGCGAAACGCTCAGTGAGATCGACGGCGATCGCGGAATCATCCCGGCCGACGTTGTGTTCGACAAAGGCCGCGGCGTAGGTCTCGCCCTCATCGGCCTTCAAGCCCAGCCACTCCGCCGCCCACAGCGCCACCAAGCGGTCGCGGCGAACGCGGATGCGAAAGCCCTTGTCGCCTTCCATGGCGAAGCGCTTCTCGAACGCCGCCTCTCTTTCGTCGAAACCGCTCATGAGACTTCCCCCCAGACGTCATATGTTGCGCGCCCACAGAATGAATTCATGAAAAGGCGTTGCATTCGATGGAAAATTCAAGTCGACTGGCGGGCAATTAACACGTCTGAGAGGCGCTCGCCATGACGCTGCACTTTCGCTCCTTTCCCCAGCCGTTTTCGCGCCTCGCTCTCGCCGCGGCCCTTGGCGCCTTCGCCTTCACGAGCGCGGCGAACGCCGAGACAGTCTATCGCCGCGGCGAGAGCGGCGACTCCTCCTCGTTCGATCCGGGCAAGACCTCGACGGTGATCGAGGGCAACGTGCTGGCAGACGTCTTCGAGCCGCTGCTGGTCTACGACGGCAAGGCGCAATTGCGGCCTGGCGCCGCGGAAAGCTGGACGATCAGCGACGACGGCCTGACCTATAAGTTTCACCTGCGCCCGGAGACCTGGTCGGACGGCTCGCCCGTCAAAGCGAGCGACTTCGTCTTCAGCTTCCAGCGGCTGCTCGATCCCGGCGACCGGCGCGCCCTACGCGAACCTGTACTCCCGATCAAGAACGCGAGGCGGTCAACAAGGGGACGCAAAAACCCGACGCGCTTGGCGTGACGGCGCCGGACGACAAGACGCTGGATCGTCACGCTCGACCGCGCGACGCCCTACATGCTCAGCGTGTTCGCCCACCAAACGGCTTCGCCGGTCAGCCAGGCCAATGTCGAGAAACTCGGCAAGGATTTCGCCAAGCCCGGCAATCTCGTCAGCAACGGCGCGTTCACGCTCAGCGCTTTCACGCCCAACGACCAGATCGTTGCTCGTCAAGAACGACAAGTTTCACGACGCCGCGAACGTGAAGATCGACAAGGAGATTTCTATGCTCGCTCGAGGACCGCGCCGCGGCGCTCAGGCGGTTCCAGGCCGGCGAGATCGACTCCTACGACGACGTGCCGGCCGACCAGATCCCCTTCATCCGCGAGACGCTTGAAGCGACCAGTTCCACGTCGCGCCGTATCTCGGCACCTATTACTTCAGCTTCAACACCAAGAAGCCGCCGTTCGACGACGTGCGCGTGCGCAACGCGCTCTCGATGGTCATCGACCGCGAATTCCTCGCCGAGAAGATCTGGGGCGGCGCGATGCTGCCCGGCTACAGTTTCGTGCCGCCCGGCATCGACGATTATGGCCCGCCGCTGTCAGCCGGACTTTGCACGATATTTCGCCGATCGACCGCGAGGACAAGGCCAAGGCATTGCTGAAGGAAGCGGGCTATGGCGAGGGCGGCAAGCCGCTCGACGTCGAAATCCGCTACAACACCAGCGACAATCACAAGAACACCTCGATCGCCATCTCAGAAGCGTGGAAGGCGCTCGGCGTCACTACCAGCCTCGTCAACACCGACATCAAGACGCACTACGGCCTGCTGCAGTCGCGGCGGCGACTATCAGGTGGCGCGCGCCGGCTGGATCGGCGACTATTCCGACCCGCAGAACTTTCTGTTTCTAGGTGAGACCGACAGCGCCCAGCTCAACTATGCCCATTGGTCGAACGCAGACTACGACGCCGACATGAAAAAGGCCGCGGGCGAGCGCGACCTGAAAGCGCGCGCTAAAATTCTCGGCGAGGCCGAGACGATCCTGCTGCGCGAGCAGCCGGTGATGCCCCTGCTCTTTTACGCTTCCAAGAACCTGATCTCGCCGAAGATCAAGGGATGGCAGACCAACATTCTTGACCGACACCCGCGCGCAGTATTTGACGCTGGAGCCGTAGTCGCGTTCTTCCCCCTCTCCCGGTTGAAAACGGGGAGAGGGGATAATCACGCCACTTCCGGAAACGCCTGCAAAAACGCCCGCGCCCGGTGCGACAGCGCCCGGCCGCCGCGACGTGGCAACCCGTGTTTCTCGAACGCCGACATCTCGCCGAACGTCCGGGTTTCCCCGTCCGGCAGGAAGATCGGATCGTAGCCGAAGCCCTGCTCGCCGCGCGGCGGGAACACCAGCGTGCCATCGACGCGGCCCTCGTAGGTTTCGTCCGTGCCGTCCGGCCGGCTCAGCGCCAGCACGCTGATGAAATAGGCCCGCCACGGCGGCTTGGCGCCCTTGTCAACGAGTTCGCGGCGCACGCGCTCCATGGCGTCGGCGAAGGATTTTTTCGGCCCCGCCCAGCGCGCGGAATAGATGCCGGGGCGCCGCCAAGCGCCTCGACGCAAATGCCGAAATCGTCGGCGAGCGCCGGCTTGCCCGACCCCGCAGCGCTGGCCCGCGATTTGAGCAGCGCGTTGGCGAGAAACGTGTCGCCGGTCTCCTCCGGCTCCGGCAGCCCGAGCGAACCGGCGCTGATCAAAGCGATATCGGCGCCGTCGAACAATTCGTCGATCTCGCGCAACTTGCCGGCATTGTGGCTGGCGACGACCAACTCCGGTCCAAGGCGCGCGCGCAAGGCTGTTAAAGAGGTCATGGCGCCGCGTACTTATAAAGCTGGCCGTTCACCAGCGGGCCGCCCTGATCGAGGCCGTTCAGCGCCAAGAACTCCGCCAGCGCATCGTTCGAGACGGTCATGCGGCCGGCAAAACTCTGGCTGGTCTCGCCGGGCGACGCCGATGCGACATGAACCCGCGCGCCGACCGCGGCCGCCGCTTCGCTCGGCTCAATGCGATGGAAGGAGTTCAGCGATTGCATGAATTCCTTGTCGATCGCTGGCGTCAGCGACCGCGCGGCGAAGACGAGCCGGAACATGCGGCTGCCCAACCTGACAGCGCCTAGTCGGAAACTCCAGGCTTCGCCGGTCGCGGTCCCCGTCGCGGCGCTCAGGTCGCCAAGCTTTAAAGGCGCGACGTCTTTGGTGTCGACCCCGTCGATCCAGCCTTTGGCGAGCGAAGCCTCCGGCGTGAGATCGTTGTCGGCGGAGACGCTATCGAGCCGCAGCGCCTGGCTGCCGTCGGCGCTGACGCCGATCAGAGCGACCGATTGATTTTCCAGGGTGAAGGCTTCCGGAGCGGTAAAGGCGAAGCCCAACTTTGGCATGCAGGAACTGCCGCCCGACGACGAGGCCCTGCTCGGGATCGTCGCCGTAAGCAAGATTGTCGATCGCCTGGAGATAGCGATCCCGTTCCACGGCGCCGACGCCCGGCGCGCCGAACGCCCGCGCTTCGGTCGCGGCGACCTGCACCCGCTCGGCGGTCGAGGGATGCGTCGCGGTCATGTCGAGCGAGCCGCCGTTGCCACCACTCGCCCCGCCTTTGCGCTGGCTCCATCGCTGCAACGCCGCCAGAAAGCGAGAGGCGGCGTAGGGGTCATAGCCGGCATGGGCGATCACCCTGATGCCGATTTTGTCGGCCTCGAACTCCTGATCGCGCGAGAATTTTGCGATCGACAGGTTCATGCGCTGCGTTTCGTCCTGACCCTGGTCGGGGGTCGCGAGCACTTGCTTGGAAACCTTTCGGAAAAGGAGCGCGGTCCGCTCGAGCTCCGCCCGCTGTGCGGCGTGATGGGCGGTGACATGCGCGATCTCGTGCGCCATCACCGCGGCGATCTCCGCTTCGTCGTCGGCAAGCGCCGAGCAAACCGCGGGTCACGTAAATGTCCCCGGACGGCAAGCGCGAACGCATTGACGATGGGCGAGTTCAGGATGGTCACGCGATAGGGCGCGGTCGGCTGATCGCTGGCGCTGGCCAAGTTTGCGCAGCACGCCGTCAAGATAATCTTCGAGCGCGGCGTTGTGGACGGCCCCGCCGAAAGCGCTGACCAATCGCCGCCGCTCTTCAGCGTCACGCGCCTCGACCTGCGGCGCAGGCGCGGCGACAGGCTCCACGGGCTTGTCCGGCCCGCCCGCGTCGATGCTGTTGCAGGCGGCAATCAGAATCAGCGCGCAAAGGGCGAGGCTTAAGCGAAGAAGGCGGCGCCATGGCTTTCATGGCGAGGACCGCGCGGGCTGGAGCACCTGGAGCGTGCTCGCGTCGATGAGGTCGATGCGCGGCGCATAGCGCATGTCGAGAACGCCGCGGATGCGAACGCGCGCGCCCTTCAACTCCCGCAATTTCACGCCGGCATGCAAAAACGCAGTCTCACCTTTTCGCGTTACGGTTGCGGACAGGTCGTTGCGCGCGCCGAAGTCGAGATAGAGCCGTGAACGCCCTACGCCAATCCGGCGGACGATCCCCTCGACGATGATGAAACGTCCGTCATCAGCGTTCCAAGCGGTTCTGTCCCCTGCCTTTCGAACGCCATAATCGGGATCGGCCCAAACGCCAAGTCCGGACGTGATGGCTTTCTGCTCGACCGCGAGTCTTTCGGGAAGGCAAGACCGCGTCTCGAACTCCGGCCGGACGCGGGCGTCGCCCTGATTGAGCAAGCGCAGCGCATAACTTTCGTAAGGCGGATCAATCGCATAGAGCGCGCCTTGCCAGCGTCCCCAACGATCGGGCGCGTCCGCGAGCAGCGCCAGACCTGCGACGCCGTCCGCGACGATTTCGTCCAGGTCCGCTTTAACCTTGGCCAGCGTCTGCGCCGAAGCGCGGCTCGCTACGGGTAAATCGAGCCCCGCCAGCCGGATGATGCGTCCGTCCTCAAGCTTCAGTTCAAGCGTGTCTGTCGCGCTCGCGAGCGCCACATCCTGCCGCGGAGCGTCACAGTCGGCCAAGGCGCATGGCGCGGCAAGGCGCGAACAAACGCGGTTATTGCGCGCTGCAGCCAAATCGCTATAGCCTTCCGCCGACGCCAGGACATGGCGTTTTATATCGCTAAGTTTGCGCTATGCACGTCCCGGTAGCTCAGCTGGATAGAGCACAGGTTTCCTAAACCTGGGGTCAGGGGTTCGACTCCCTTCCGGGACGCCAAATTTTTTAAGGATTTGGCGCTCGCCTTGGCGGCAATCTAGCGCCGACGATCTCTTCGACCTTCTTGTGCCCAGCTTCCTCGGCTTCCTTCGAGGAACCGAAAGTCGGCGAGCCTACGGCCACGGCCTTTGTGCTGACCCAAAGTTCCCACACCAAGGTGTCGGGTCCACGGGAGATGCAGGTTTTCACGGTGTAGGGCTTGGGATCGTTCATGACCGCTCTATGACATACCAAAAAGTCCCGCGCCGGCACCCGATAGGAACAAACCGCCGCAATTGCGTGTTTCGTGTTACGCATCGCCCGTGCATCGGGCGCAAAGGAGTTTGGCCATGAGAAGCATTCTTTTCGCTGGATTGGCCGCAGCCGCGGCCTTGATGGCGCAGGCAGCGCCGGCCTCGGCGCAGGTCTGTGCGGGCAACATGCCCTGCCCACATTTCGGCGGCGGTGGCGGCGGCGCGCGTCCCGCCCATCCTAATTTCATCATTCCGCCGCCGGGCGGAGGCGGCCATGGCGGGTACGCCAACAATGGCTGGCATGGCAACGGCGGCTGGAACAATGGCGGCGGCGGTTGGCATAACAACGGCTGGCACAATAACGGTTGGAATAATAACGGTTGGAACAATGGCGCGGCCGCGCTCGGCGGCTTTGCAGCGGGCGCCCTGGTCGGCGGAGCGCTAGCGGCGCCCTACGCCTACGGCGGCGGCCCCTACTACAACGAAGCGCCGGCGCCGTATTACGAGGACGAAGGCGGGGCCGCGGCATCGGCGGATCCCGTCGCCTATTGTTCTCAGCGCTATCGTTCTTACGATCCCGCCAGCGGCACGTATCTCGGCTATGATGGCTTGCGGCACCCCTGCCCGTAACCCACGCGTGACGTTGCTCTAGGCCTGCCGCGCCTACGCAAAACGCGGTTGAAACGAAGAGCCTGGCGGATCCCTTATAAGGCGTCGCCGGGCTCTATTGCGTCGCTGGAAAGAAACGGCGTGGCACGTATCGCCGATGGCGATAAAAGCGTCGGCGGACAGCGAGGTCCAAGATGAAATCGATAAACATCAACCAGAGCGTCGAAGTGCATTGGCGCATGACGCCGGCGAGCCAATCGAGCAAACCGTCCGACAAGGACGAGGTGACGCGTACGTTCCCCAATCTGATCCCGGCGTGCGAATTCGCCGTCTCGATGGCGCGCGAGGGCGATCTGCTGCTTGAGCTTTATCCCGACGGAGGTCCGACGCTGAGCCTTGCGGATGCGCAAAACATCGTCACCAAATGGGAAACCGGCGAGATCGCCGACACTGCGGAAATCGTTGAGATTTGATTGGCGCCCGCGTGCTTCAACTCTTCAATCAAGGAGCCAACTTTGACCGTCAATGCTGCTTCAGCCGTAACGTTTTAACGCTCGCAGCGGCAGCCGCCGCCGCATCGGTCGCGCCGCTGCTGCCGACGGAAGCGGTCGCCTATCAGGGCACATGGAGAACGCGCTCGGAGCGCTGCAGAGCGCGCTGCAATCCCTGCAGCAGGCGTCGTCGGACAAGGGCGGCCATCGCGAACATGCGATCCACCTCGTCCAGCAGGCGATTTGGCAGACAAAGGCTGGAATACGGTTTGCGGCGCAGCATTTTTGCGATTGAGGGCGCCGGCCCCCTTCCCCAAAGTCAGCGTGGTCATCTTTTTGGTCACATTGTGCGTCAGGATAGTTGTTTCGCCATGAGGGGAGCCGCGTCGGTCCGTCAGGTCCGCCGCGCTACCCCCTTGTAAAGCGAAGGATTCGCAAACCGGACGAAGGAGAGGCGGCATGGAAGCGCGCGCTTACGATATCGTCATCCAGAGCGAGAGGCCGGGCAACTCGGCGACGCTGTTCCGGCTGATGCTCGGACAAAAGCTGATCGCGAAAAACATGACCGCGGTGCAAGTGCACATCCTGGTCGGCGAGATTCTTGAGCGGCTGGTTCGTCCGATCGGCGCGCGCGCAGAAACTCGGCCGCCGCCGGCCGCCATCTAGGCGGCTCGGTCCGAGGTCCCCTCGGCATAGGCGTCGGCGATCTTTTGGAACTCCGCTTCGCAGCGCAAAAACGCGGTGACGATCACGGGGTCGAAGTGCGTGCCGGAATCGCCGCGGATGATCTCCAGCGCCCGCTCGTGCGAGAACGGCGGCTTGTAGGGCCGCTTTGACCGCAGGGCGTCATAGACGTCCGCCACCGCCATCAGCCGCGCCGCCAGCGGGATCTGTTCGCCATACAGGCCCCGGGGATAGCCAGAGCCATTCCATTTTTCGTGGTGGCTGCCGGCGATGTCGATGGCGAAGCGCAAGAATTCGGTCGGCGCCGCGCCATCCTCGATGGCGGCGAGCAGCGCCTGTCGCCCGAGATTGGCATGGTTTTTCATGATGTCGAATTCTTCCGGCGTCAGCCGGCCCGGCTTCAGCAGTATGGCGTCAGGAATCCCCACTTTGCCGATGTCGTGCAGCGGCGCGGATTTGTAGATGTTCTCGATGACGCTGTCGTCGAGGCGATCGACGTAATAGCCGGAATCGCGCAGCTCCAACGCCAGACACCGGACGTAGTAGGAAGTGCGCATGATATGCGCGCCCGTCTCGTTGTCGCGCATCTCCGCCAGGGTCGCGAGCGCGCGGATAGTGACGTCCTGCGTGAGTTCGAGCTCCGCGGTGCGTTCGTACACCAGCGCTTCCAGGGTTTGGTTCTGCATGGCGAGTTCTTGGCGGGCCTGGCCCAAAGCCAGATGCGTGCGCAGCCGCGCTTTAACGACGCTGGGCGAGAACGGCTTGTGGATGTAGTCGACGGCGCCCAGTTCAAAGCAAGTCGCCTCCTCGCGTGCCGAATTGAGCGAGGTCAGAAAGATCACCGGCACTTCGGCGGTGCGTTCGTCGCCTTTCATGCGCCGGCACACCTCCAGACCGCTCATGCCCGGCATCATCACGTCGAGCAGCGCGATGTCGGGCAGATCCTCGCCGCCGAGACGATTGAGCGCTTGGGCGCCGTCCTTGGCGACGATCACTTTGAAGTCCGCGCGCAAGAGATCGACGAGGACATTGAGGTTCACCGGTTCGTCGTCGACGACCAGGATGCGAGGCCGCAGAGTGGGGTCGATCATGACTGCGCCACCGCCAGACCCTGCTTGCTCGCGCTGTTCTCGGCCTCGACCTGCCAGCGCAGATCCTCGAGGACGTCCGCAGCGCTTTTGAAATCGAAATCCATGGCTAGGTCTTTCACCCGGCGCGCGCTGACCCGGAGCGGCGAGGACGACAGCGCCCGTTCGAGGTCGCCGGCCGCCTGTTCCGCCTCGGCGGCGCCTTCGTTCAGGAGCCCCTTGAGATGATTGAGCAACGCGCCGAGGTCTTTGATAGGATGAGGTAACGCGTCGGGCGCGGGTTTTTCCTCCTCGGCGAGCTGCGCAATCGCGCCCTCGGCGACCCCGGCAAAACGCTCGAACGCGGCCGATAGCCGTTCCGCCAACGCTATCGGCTGGCCTTCCCTGGCGCTCGCGCCCTGATCGCCGGCCATCGTCTCCAGAACCCCCGCTATTTCCGCGACCACGCGCGCGCCGAGCGTGGCGCTGGCGCCCTTCAAACTATGCGCGAGGCTGCGCGCGGCGACCCAGTCGCCGCTCAGGATTGCGCTGCGGATCTTCACCGCGTCGCCCGCACGGGTGTCGCGGAACTCGGCCAGCAGGCGGCGCAGCAGGGCTTTGTTGTTGTTGACGTTGTGCAGACCGAATTCCAGATCGAGCGGCACGTCGCCGGCGCGCGGATTGGCCGCCCTTCGATTTCCGGCGGCCGTCGCCGCGGGCGGCGTAGCGGCACTCGGCGCGGCCGCGCCGCCCAGCCAGCGACGCAGCGCCTCGGCCAGCCGGCCGGGGTCGATCGGCTTGTCGACGTGGCCGTTCATGCCCGCCTGCTGCGAGCGCTCGCGATCGCCGCTCGTCACATGCGCCGTCATGGCGACGATTGGCGTCGCGCGCAGGCCGAGATCGTTTCGGATGACGCGCGTCGTCGTCCAGCCGTCCATCCCCGGCATTTGAATGTCCATGAGGATGAGGTCGAAGGTCTGCGCGCGCAGCGCCGAGAGCGCGGCCTCGCCGGAATCGGCGATGACCGGCTGGATGCCGTGCTGGGCCAAAAGTTCGCTCGCCACTTGCTGATTGATCGCGTTGTCTTCGACGAGCAGCACGCGGGCGCCCGCAAAGGCCTCGATCTTCGCGCGTTGCTGTCCCGCGTCTGCAGGCGACGCCCGGAGGCCGAAGGCCGTTTCGATCTGGTGGGCGATCAGGCCGGCCAGAATTGGCTTTTCGACGACGCTGGCGACCTCGTTGGCCGTCATCGGATCGCGCGCCAGTTCGGCTTCGATGGTTTCGCGCGCAAGGTGCGTTGTCGTCATGGCGACCGCCTTGCAGCCTGCGGCGCGCAGCCGGGCGATGAACTTGGCAGGCTCGCCCGACGGCCGCGCCCAATCGACTACGATAAGGTCGAAGGCGGTGCCTTCGTCGACGCGGCGCAGCGCGTCCTCGGCCTCCGCCGTCGCCTCCGCGGTAAAGCCGAGATCGGCGAGCACGCCGCGGGAAATCTCGCCAAGGATCGCGTTGCGGTCGATCACCAACGCGCGGCGGCCGGAGAAATGCTGGCGGTACGTCGGCTCCGGGGGCTGCCGTTCCGCCACGCCGAGCAAAGCGCTGAAGCGGAACGTGCTGCCGACCCCTTCCGCGCTCTCCACTTCAACGCCGCCTTTGAACAGGTTGGCGAGCTGACGGACGATGGCGAGGCCAAGGCCCGTGCCGCCGAACCGCCGGGAGATCGAAGCGTCCGCCTGGGTGAACGGGCGAAACAGCGACGCCAACTGCTCTTGCGACATGCCGATGCCGGTGTCGGCGACCGACACTTTCAACATGAGATGCCGCTCATCGACGCGGTCGGCGGCGAGGCGGACGACGATCTGACCGCCGGTCGGTGAATTTGGCGGCGTTGCTGAGCAGGTTCATGAACACCTGCGACAGGCGCAGCGGATCGCCGATCAGCGGCTGGGGATGCTGGCGGCCGCTGGATCGCCAGCGCGATGCCCTTTCTCGGGCGCCTTGGGTCCGATCAGCACTTTGACGTCGCGCAAGAGATCGTCGAGGTCGAAGTCGACCGCCTCGAGCGCCAGCTTGCCGGCCTCGATCTTGGAAAAGTCGAGCATGTCGTTGATGATGCCCAGCAGCGCGCGCGAAGCCACGTGATCTTGGTGAGATAGTCGCGCTGCGCGCGGCGCCAGTCGGGTGTCTCCCCATGAGATGCGCCAGGCCGATGATGGCGTTCATCGGCGTGCGGATTTCATGGCTCATCACCGCCAAAAAATCGCTCTTGCCCTGATTGGCGCGCACGGCCTCTTCCGCCGCCTTCTCAAGGTCTTCATGGACCTGATGGGAGGCGGAGACGTCGATATGAACGCCGGTCAGGCGAACGGGGGCGCCGTCCTGGTCGCGTTCGATCACCTTGCCGACCGACTTGATCCAGGCCCAGGCGCCGTCGGCGCGCCGGACGCGGAACTCGCACTCGAACGAGGGCCGCTCGCCGCGCGCGTGCTGCGCCATCGCCGCCTGGCGCGCGGGACGGTCGGTGGGTTTGATGAGGGCGACGAAGGCGGCGCCGGTGGCGGCGAAGTCGCCGGGGCGGTAGCCGATCATGGTGTAGCAGGTCTCGCTGCAGATCACCCGGTCGTCGGCGGGGTAGTAGTCCCAAAGCCCGGTGTTCGAGGCTCTGAGCGCGACGGTCAGTCGCTGCTCGCTCTCGTTTCGCGGCGCCCGCCGGCGCTCGGATGGGAGACTGGCGTCCGCAGGGTTTTGCGGCTCGTTCCGGTCGCTTGCGCGTTCGCCGCGCTGGCCAAACCAGGACCGGGCGAACGCCTGCATGCGGCCGGCCACGCCCGGCGCAGCGCCAGCGCGGTTCGGCACCAGGGACCATAGAGCGAATCGTCGACCGACATGAGGCATGTGTCGTGAGCGCAACCAGCTAGGATTCCCTTCGGCCGGAACTTGCGCCGAGCAGGATTGTCGCGCGAAGGCACGACTTTCCCATGAGCAAAGACCGGACGACAGGATCAACGTGGGGAGGACATGCCGGACAGTCTGGCCGGCGCGGACGAGGGCCTCATGCCACTGCGCGAACGAGCTTCGCGCGCAGGTGTCCAACCCGATTGGTAGGCTGAGAGAACTAAGGAGGGTTTAAAAACAATGCCGTCATCCGGAAATTCGCCTCGACGCGGGCTGACGCGCCCGTCGCTTTTGGCGAAGGAAAACAGGAGGTAAAGCGCTCAAGCCGAATTTGACATACGGCCGCCGTCCCATTAGCCAGGAGGCTTGGCGGGAACACTCCGGCCGTGAACCTTTTCAACGCGGCTGATTTGCATTAATGGGACGTAAACGATGTCCCTATAACTTTACCTTAAGTATAGGTGCAGAGCCCGGTTAATGACGTTTCAGGCGACAGCAGGGAATTTCGAGTTTGAAGAGGGCGGCCGGAAGCGGTCTGGGGGCGTTTTGTCCCAACTGCTTCCTGGGGTCGCCGCTCTGGCGGTCACGTCGGTCTTCGGCGCCTGGGTGCTCGCGCCCGCGCTCTTCCTAAACGACCATAGCCCGGCGAAAGTTGCATCCGCCCCCGCCCTTAACGTCAATGTTTTTGGCCCCCTGGTGTCGAGCGGCTTTGCGAGCGATTCCCAGGCGAGTTCGCGCGCTTTGGCGCTCGCTCTGGCTTCGGTCGGGCAGCCCGCTGCCGTCAAAGTCGAAGCCTACGGCGATTTGTCCGGCATAAGATTTTCCGCCGAGCCGAGCGCCAAATCGTTGAGCGAAGCTTTCGCTGCGGAAAGCGCGAGAACGGCCGCTCTTGCGGCTGCGCTCGCCGCGCAAAGCGCCGCTTTGCAGCCGAAGCCCAACGACGTTGCGCCGCTACCGCCGCCGCGGCCGGCGCAATTGGCGGCGCTTGAGCCTCCGCGCGCTCCGTCCTCGCGGACCCCGGCGCCCCCTGCTCCGGTCGTCGACAACAGGAATTTCTTCGAGAAGCTGTTCAACGTGCAGCCGCAATCGCCGGCGGCCGCCGTCGCCAACGCGCCCACGCGATCTGTCGCGGCGCAACCGACGGCTCCGGTGATCGCGCCTCCGGCCGCGGCGTTGAAGACCGCCGTTCAGAGCCCGGCGGCTCCGCTGACGCCGTCGACTTCCGTCGCGACAACAGGCGGCGCGGACGCCTTCACCGCCGTTTACAACATCTCCTCCCGCACGGTGCGCATGCCCGACGGGACGGTGTTCGAGGCCCATTCCGGCCTTGGCGACGATATCGACGATCCCCGGCATGTGAGCGAACGCATGCGCGGCGCGACGCCGCCGGCGACATACGAAATCACCCCGCGCGAAGGCTCGTTCCACGGCGTTGACGCGCTGCGCTTGACCCCCATCGGCGACGGCAATGTCTTCGGACGCGCCGGCTTGCTGATTCACCCCTTCATGCTGGGGCCGAACGGCGATTCCAACGGCTGCGTATCGATCCGCGAATACGACACGTTTTTGGCGTTGTTCCGCGACGGCCGCGTGAAGCGGCTGGTCGTGGTGGCGGGGCTCTAACGAGCTTTCAGCCCAGCCCCGATGCTACTTCGGGGCGCGCTTAGCAAAAATCCGCTGCAACGTGCGTCTGTGCATTTTGAGCCGGCGCGCGGTTTCCGACACGTTCCGCTCGCACAATTCGTAGACGCGCTGGATATGCTCCCAGCGCACGCGATCGGCCGACATCGGATCTTCAGGGGCGTCCAGCGTTTCGATCTTCTGATTGATCAGCGCGGCGACGATTTCGTCGGCGTTCGCCGGCTTGGGCAGATAGTCGAAGGCGCCAAGCTTGATCGCCGCCACCGCGCTGGCGATCGCGCCATAGCCGGTGAGGATGATCGCCCGCGCTTCCGGGCGGCGCTGCTTAAGCGCGCGCATCGCCTCCAGGCCGCTGCCGTCGCCCAGCTTCAGGTCGATGACGGCGTAGCGCGGCGCGTCCTGGGCGATCTTGGCCAAGGCCTCGGCGACGCCGAAGGCGAGGCTCGGAACGAACCCACGCAGCGCCATCGCCCGGCCCAGGCGCTCAGCGAACACATGGTCGTCGTCGACGATCAAGACGCTCTGCCCTTGCCCGACTTCGCTGGTTTCGGCGGCCGGGCCGCTCGTTCCGATCATCGTTCGCTCTTTTCGCGCATGGCGCTCTCTAACGCCTCTCGGGAGGCGCGTCGATCCGCCTCGACGCTGCCGCGCGGCCAGGCCACTTGCACGCGGGCTCCGGCGTCGACGCCATTGGCGAATGAGACGCTTGCGCCGGAACGCTCAAGCAGCGCGATAGCAATGAAAAGGCCTAGACCCATGCCGGAGCCTTCGCGCCGCTCGTCGCGGAACTTATCCACCACGGGCGTGGAAATATAAGGCTCGCCCATATGCTGCAGCACCTGCGGCGGGAACCCCGGACCGTCGTCTTCGATGACGACGTTGAGGCGGGTCGCGCTCCATCGCGCCGTGATCGTCAGCTTGCTGCGCGCATGATCGACTCCGTTCTCGACGATATTCCCCAGGCCGAACAGCGCGCCGGGATTGCGGCTGAGCACAGGTTCCGGCCCGTCGCCCTGGCAATCGACGGTGATGGCGACGCCGAGCAGCCGGCGCGGCGCGGCGATTTCCTCCAACAGCGAGGACAGCGCGGTCTCGGATATGCCGCCCTTGGCCATTTCCTGCGGGCTCGACAGCTTGGCCAGAATGTCGCGGCAGCGGTTGGCTGAAATCTTGAGCAATTTCAGATCGTCGCCGAGGGTTGTTTGCGCTTCCTGTGAGGCTTCCATCTCGTGCGCGACCAGCGCGATGGTCGCCAAGGGCGTGCCGAGTTCGTGCGCCGCGGCCGCCGCCAGGCCGTCGAGCTGGGAGAGATGCTGCTCGCGCGCCAGCGCCAGTTCCGTCGCCGCCAGCGCGCTCGCCAGCACGCGAGACTCCTCGGCGACGCGATAGGCGTAGAACGCGATGAAGGTGGCGCTGACGGCGATGGCGACGAAGGCGCCGATGCGGATCAGCACCGGCTCCTGCCAAAGGTCGCCGTGACCGAGCGGCAAAGGCAAGTACCAAATCGAAACGACGGTCGAAGCGATGATCGTCAGCAGCAGCACCAGCGCCGCGTTGCGCAACGGCAAGGCGCTGGCCGCGGTGATGACGGGCGCGAGCAGGAGCACGGAAAATGGGTTCACCAACCCGCCCGTCAGCGACAGCAGCGCTGCCAGCTGCAGCGCGTCAAACGCCAGCAACGTCGTCGCCCAGGTGTCGTCGAGCCGTCGGCCGGGCCGGAACCGCGCGCGCACGGCGATGCTGACGAGCACCGAAGCCAGGATGATGGCAAAGCAGGACAGCACGGGGATGGGCAGGGAAAGCCCGAAGCCGGCCACCAAGACCGCGACCGTCTGCCCAAAGGCGCCGAGCGCGCGCAGGCCCGTGAGTGTCGAGACGTTCAGCCGCCGCGCCGGGCCGCCAAAGCTGAAATCATCGAACCAATGCGTGGAGGACATCGTCGTAAGGCCCCGCGAACCGCGCCTCTCTTAGGCGACATGCGGCCGGGAGGCTCGGCTTATTTCAGCGGACGCCTGGTTTTGCCGGCTATTCCACCTTTTCGTCGGGATAGACGCCCCAGAGCCGGACTTGCTCGACATAGCCTTTGACGCTGTCGATATCGACGGAGCACCAGGCGCCGTCGCAGTTGTGAACGTTGACGATAACGCCCGCCTGCAGGTTCGCGACGAGATCCGAGCCATTTTGCGCTTTGGCGAGCAGCGGGATGGTGGCCCCGGATTTCGACGCCACCAACGCGGTGCGCCGGCCCGAAAGCAGCGAGTGGAGAACCCAGCCTTCCGTGCCTTCGGAATCCCGCACCTTTCGCCAAATCTCGAACTCGGCGGTGATCTCGACGGGCAGACCCGCGCGTTGATAAACCCACACCGTGCGATGGTCTTTTGAGGGGCCTTCGCGAAGATTCACGCGGTCGGTTTTGAGGCTGGCGTAGCGCGGCAGCGGCAGCCCCGAGACAGTGCCAAGCTGATCGGCTAAGGTGGGCGCCACGGCGAGGCCTGAGAGCGCCGCGGCCAGCCCAGCCATCGCCGCCCGTCGGGTCAAGGTTTGCGCGCTGCGCCTCACCGGTCGGCTCCTTGCATTTTCGCTTACGGATGTCTTGAGATTCGCGCGCCGTCCGCCGCTGCAAACTCGCGTTTGAGCTTGTCCGCAACGCAGTTAAGGCAGGGTAAATGAAGGGCTAATGCAGCACAATCATATTGCCGTTATCCGCCTGCAAAGCTCCGCGGCGCCGGGCTCAGCACGCTGATCGCGCCGGACGCGCCGATCTGCATCACGGCCAGTCCGCGCTCGTTCAAGCCATCTGCCGTAAAGCGAAACACGCCGTCGGCGCCGATGAAGCCGGAGGGATCGGTGAGGTTCTGCGCGGTGTAGGCGCTGGGGCCGTATTTCCGTGCCATGCCCGTCGCGAGCGACATCGCGTCATAGGCGAGCGTCGCCAGCCGCGCCGGCGCGGTGTGGAATTGCGCCTGATAGCGCTTGGCGAAAGCGTTGAACCCGGCGTTCTCCGGCGCCGCGAACCAGGCGCCTTGCATGGAGGGCGTCGCCAGCAGGCGCGGATCGTTCCAGACGCCGGTGCCCAGCAACTGCACGTGAATGTTGGCGCTCGCCAAGGCGTCGGCGATTGGGCCCATGCCGTCGGACTGCTCGGGAACGAACAGCGCGTCCATTTGCGCGGCATTGCCGGCGATCTGCTGCACCGCCGCCGCGCCCTGCCCCGGTGCATAACGCTGCATGACGACGACCGAAACGCCCAGACGCGCCGCCGCCGAACTGAAGGCGGCGGCGACGACGTTGCCATAGGCGTTTTCGGGGATCAGCGCGCCGATCGATTTCTTGCCCTTGGAGACCGCGAAATCCATGATGCGGTTGACGTAGCTCTCGTTCAAGAAGGACAGCAGATAGACGTTGGGCCGCGCCACGCTGACGTCGGTCGAGAAAGCGACGAGTGGCTTCCCGGCGCTCTGCGCGGCGTTGCCCGCCGCTTTGGCGGAATCGGCGAACAAGGGTCCGAACACGATTTCAGCGCCGGCGGCGTATTCGCTGTTGACCGCCTGCACCGCGCCATCGGCGTTGCCGTGGTCGTCGAGCAGCATGACCGTGATGTCGGAGCCGCCCGCCTCCTGCACCGCCAATTGCGCTGCGTTGGACAACGAGACACCGGGCGCGAACGGCGCGCCGTTCTGCGTCAGCGGCAGCACCAGGCCGACGCGCACCGCGCCCGTGCCAAAGGTCTGCCCCACCGTCGGGCCGCCGGTCACAGCGGGCCGATTGGGCAGATCGCCGCCAGGCGGCGGAGCCGCAGGCTCAGGGCCGCCGAAACCGCCGGGCAGATAGTTGCAGCCGCTCAACGCGGCCAACACGACGGCAGCCAAAGCCGCCCTGGCCGCCGGAAGCCGGGTTTGTCGAAGCGACGGACTCGGCGCCACGCTCATGCGGCCTCCTCAAACAACATTCGACGCGAATCGAAGCGCCAGTAATCCCCATTTGTAGCTGCAAAGAGGCAAAATCGCCATGGCGGCAGGGCGGCGACCGACGGCGAATGATGCTAAAGGCCTGCGATGCCTGCCCAACCGTCCACGCCTGGGGAACGCGATGTTTCGCCCGAATTCCCCGCGGAATTTCGCTGTCCACGGCGTCGTCGTCGCGGCTCCGCCGCTGGAAAGCGGGCTCTATGTCGTCTCCACGCCCATCGGCAATCTCGCCGACGTCACGTTGCGGGCGCTCGCCGTGCTTGCTGCCGCCGACGCAATCCTGGCCGAAGACACGCGCGTCACGCGCCGCCTGCTCGATCACTATGCGATCCGAACCAAGCTGATCGCCCATCACGTCCATAACGAGCGCGCGCAGACCGACACGCTGGTCGAACGGCTGCGCGGCGGGGCCGCGCTGGCGCTGGTGTCCGACGCCGGCACGCCGCTCCTCAGCGATCCAGGCGAAGCGCTGGTGGCCGGGGCGGCGGCGGAAGGCGTCAAGGTGTTCGCCGCGCCCGGCGCCAGCGCCGCGCTCACGGCGTTGGCCGCAAGCGGCTTGCCGGCCGAGAGGTTTTACTTCGAGGGGTTTTTGCCGGCGAAGGCGTCCGCGCGCCGCGCCCGGCTGAACGCGTTGGCCGGCATCGATGCGACGCTAATCTTTTACGAAGCGCCGCACCGTGTCGCTGAGGCGCTTGCCGACATGGCCGAAGAGCTAGGCGACCGGCCAGCCTGCGTCGCGCGCGAACTGACCAAACTGTATGAAGAATTCCGTCGCGGCGATCTTAAGGCGCTGGCTGGCCAATACGCGGCGGGCGCCGAGATCCGCGGCGAGTTCGTTATCCTCGTAGCGCCTCGCGCCGCTCCCATCGCGGCCTCCGCAGGGGATGTCGACGCCGCGCTGCGGGGCGCGATGGAAACTCACACCGTCAAGGACGCGGCGGCGATGGTGGCGGCACGGTTCGCCCTGCCCCGGCGCGATCTCTACGCCCGCGCGCTGGCGCTGCGGCGGCCGCGCTCTTGAAGGGCGGCGACCGCCGCGCCAAGGCGCACCTCTGGGGCCTCAGATCGGAGACCTTTGTCGCGCTGTGGCTGATGGCGAAGGGCTATCGCGTGCTGGCGCGGCGCTTCGCCGTGGACCAGGGCGAGGTCGACCTCATTGTCCGGCGCGGCGACGTCATCGCCTTTGTCGAGGTCAAGGCGCGCCAGCAGATGCAGACTGCGTTCGACGCCCTGACGCCGCAGAAAATCCGGCGGCTGTCGATCGCTGCGCGGGTATGGGTCGCGCGCAACCCCTGGGCGACGGCCTTCACGCTCCGCGGCGACCTCGCCCTGGTCGCCCCGCGCCGCCTTCCCCGCCACGTTGAGGACGCGTATAGGCTTTGGCTTTCTTAAGGGTAGCCCCGGATATCATGCCGCTTAAAGTCGCCGTTCAGATGGATCCGATCGAGCGCATTCGCATCGCCGGGGATTCCACCTTCGCCCTCATGCTCGAAGCGCAGGCGCGCGGCCACGCCCTCAGCTATTACACGCCGGACCGGCTGAGCCTCGGGGATGGCCAGGTGCGCGCCTTCGCCCAAGACGTAAAGGTTCGTGACACCGCCGGCGATCACTTCACGCTCGGCGAAGGCGGCAACCTCAATCTGGCGGATTGCGACGTGGTGCTGCTGCGTCAGGACCCACCGTTCGATCTGGCCTATGTCACGACCACCCATCTCCTTGAGCGCATTCATCCCAAGACGTTGGTGGTCAACGACCCCAAAAGCGTCCGCGACGCCCCGGAAAAGCTGTTCGTCATGGATTTCCCGGACCTGATGCCCGCGACGCTGATCTCGCGCGACCGCGCCGAGATCGAGGCGTTTCGCCAGCGCCACGACGACGTCGTGATGAAACCGCTCTACGGTAACGGCGGCGCAGCGGTGTTCAAGATGACGAAGAGAGATCCGAATTTCGGCTCGCTGTTCGACCTGTTCGCCGCCACGTTCCGTGAGCCCTGGGTGACCCAGCAGTTTCTCCCCGCGGTGATGAAGGGCGACAAACGCATCATCCTGGTCGACGGCGAACCGTTGGGCGCGGTCAACCGCGTGCCGAACGGCGACGACATCCGCTCGAACATGGTCCGCGGCGGCGCGGCCGAGGCGACCGATCTTTCCCCGCGCGAGCGCGAAATCTGCGCCCGGCTTGCGCCGGAGCTGCGCAAGCGAGGCCTGCTGTTCGTCGGCATCGACGTGATCGACGGCTACCTCACGGAGATCAACGTCACCTCCCCGACAGGCTTGAGGGTGATCAAGCGGCTGGGCGGCGCCGACCTCGCCGCGGCGATCTGGAACGTGATCGAGCGCAAGGTCGCGGGGGCCGCGAAGTGAGCCTCACCGGCGAGAAAAGTCCGGCGGCGCTGCGGGCCGCCGCCAGCCGCAGCCGCCTCAAGGCGAAGGCTCCCGTCGAGCGCGCCCCCAATCTGGAAGAGTTGCTGGCCAAGGCCAAGCCGGAGGACTACGGCAACGTTCTGAGTTCCTTCCTCGAGCAAAGGCGACAGTCCGCCGAGGCCGCGCTCGACGCCGGCGGCAAGGGCGTCGCCTGCGCCGCCGACCTCAGCGCCGCCGAAGATGAGCTGCTGCGGGCGGTGTTGAATTTGTCGGCGCGCGAACAGGGTTTTGACCTCGCCTCGGGAGGATTCGCCGCGCTGGCCGTCGGCGGATATGGCCGCGGGCTGCTGGCGCCGGGCTCGGACATCGACCTGCTGTTCGTGGTCGAACCCCAGGCCAGCGGCGCCGAAAAGGTGGTGGAACGCGCGCTGTACCGACTGTGGGACCTCAAGCAGAAGGTCGGGCACGCCACGCGCTCGCTGGAGGAGTGCCTCAAGCGCGCCAAGGCGGACATGACCATCCGCACCTCCATCCTCGAGGCGCGGCTGCTGCTCGGCGACGCCGCGCTGTTCCAGCGCTTGCAAAAGCGCTTCGACGAGGAAATCGTTGCCAAGACGGCGGTGGAATTCGTCGCCGCCAAGCTCGAGGAACGCGACGACCGCGTCAAGCGCGCCGGCGAATCCCGCTACCTCGTCGAGCCCAACGTCAAGGAGGGCAAAGGCGGCCTGCGCGATCTCAACACGCTGTTCTGGATCGCCAAATACGTCACGCGGGTGCGCGACCCGAAAGATCTGGTCGCCGCAGGCGTTTTCACGCCGCGGGAGTTTGCGCTTTTCCGCCGCTGCGAAGAATTCTTGATGGCGGTGCGCTGCCATTTGCATTTCATGGCCGGCCGCGCCGAGGAGCGCCTGAGCTTCGACTTTCAGAAGCCGATTGCCGCCCGGCTCGGCTATCTCCCGCGCGAAGGCCAAAGCGCGCCCGAGCGCTTCATGCGCCACTATTTCCTGGTGGCAAAGGACGTCGGCGATCTCACCGCCATCGTCTGCGCGGCGCTCGAAGACCGCCAGGCCAAACCGGCGCAACGGTTCGACCGCCTGCTGTCAAAGCTGCGCCGCCGGCCGAGCGCGATGGAGGATGCGCCGGACTTTCGCATCGACAATCAGCGCATTTCCGCGATCGCCGACAATGTGTTCGCGCGCGATCCCGTCAATTTTATCCGCCTGTTCTGGGTGGCCGACCGTTCGAACCTGCCGATCCACCCGGCGACGACGCGGCTGGTGACGCAGAACCTGCGCCTGATCGACAAGGAGGTGCGCGAAGACCCGGAAGCGAACAAGCTGTTCATCGAAATCCTGACGTCGCGCCGCTCGCCCGAACTCACCCTGCGCCGCATGAACGAGGCCGGCGTGTTGCGGCGCTTTATCCCAGAATTCGGCCATGTCGTCGGGATGATGCAGTTCTCGATGTATCACCACTACACCGTGGACGAGCACCTGCTGCGCACCGTCGGCGCGCTGAACGCGATCGAGGCCGGGCGGCGCGTCAAAGAGCTGCCGCTGATCTCCGAGATCATGCCGCATCTCACCCATCGCACGGCGCTCTATGTCGCCTGCTTTCTCCACGACATCGCCAAAGGGCGCGGCGAGGACCATTCGATCGGCGGCGGCCGAATTGCGCGTAAGTTGTGCCCGCGCTTCGGCCTGTCGTCCGCCGACACCGAGCGCGTGGCCTGGCTGATCGAACAGCATCTGACGATGTCCAACATGGCGCAGGGGCGCGATCTCGCGGACCCCAAGACCGCCGAAGCGCTTGCCGCCAACGTGCAGTCGATCGATCGCCTGCGCCTGCTGCTGATTCTCACCGGTGTGCGACACCACGGCGGTCGGGCCCGCCGTGTGGAACGGTTGGAAGGGTCAATTGCTCCGCACGCTCTACTGGGAGACCGAAATCATGCTCGGCGGCGGCCACACCGCCTCTCCGCAGGATTTGCGCGTGGCCGCCGCCAAGCAGCGCCTGCGCGCCGAATTGCCGGAGTGGAGCGACGCGGAATTCGCAGCCTACGCGCAGCGCCACTATCCCCCGTATTGGCTGAGGACGGGCATCAAACGCCAAGCGTTCCATGCCGCCCTGTTCAAGGACATGATGGCCAAGGGTGCGCAACTGGCGACGGCGACGGCGAGCGACGCCTTTCGCGGCGTCACCGAAATCACCGTCATCGCCGCCGACCATCCTCGCCTGCTGTCAATCGTAGCCGGCGCTTGCGCAGGCGCGGGCGGCAATATCGTCGACGCCCAGATCTTCACCACCAGCGACGGTTTCGCCATCGACACCATGTTCGTCAGCCGCGCTTTTCCGCGCGACGAGGACGAAGACCGGCGCGCCGCCCGCATGGCCGACACCATCGAGAAGGCGCTGCGCGGCGGCGTCTGGGTCACCAATCTCGTGCTGGAAAAGGCTTCGCGCGATCCGCGCTCGAAGGCCTTCGTGATCCAGCCGGAAGTGATGATCGACAACAATCTGTCGCGCCGCTTCACCGTGGTCGAAATCACCGGGCTCGACCGTCCGGGGCTGCTGTATGACCTCACGACGGCGCTATCGAAGCTGAACCTTAATATCGCCTCGGCGCATATCGTGACCTTCGGCGAGAAGGCGGTTGATTCTTTCTACGTCACCGATCTGACCAACGAAAAGATCAGCGCCCCGGCGCGTCAAGCGCAAATCAAGCGGCAGCTTTTGGCGGTATTCGATCCGCCGAAAGCGGCCTAGCGCGCGTGGCGAACACGGGGATGCCGGTTTTTCGGAACCTCAAGACGCTTCGCGCATGTTGACGCCCATCGCTTGATTTTTGCGGGCCCAGCCCCGATATGACGCCTCGAAAACCCCTTCCCACAAGTTGAAGCAAAAGACATGACCGACGCAATGCCTGGTCCCGAAAGCGAAGACACGCCCGGCGCGCCCGAGACAGCGCCAGGGGCCGAACCCGATCCGTTCGTGGTGCTGCAAGCGCTGCAGAAAGAGAACGCCGAGAACAAAGACCGGCTGCTGCGCACGCTCGCCGAGATGGAGAACATGCGCCGCCGCACCGAGAAGGAAATCGGCGATGCACGCACTTACGGCGTGACCAATCTGGCCCGCGACCTGCTCTCGCTCGCAGACAATCTCGGCCGGGCCGTCGAGAACATCCCCGAGGAGGTCCGCGCAACCGCCGACGGGGCGTTCAAGACGCTGATCGAGGGCGTAGACCTGTCCTCGCGCGACTTCCAGAGCGTGCTGGCGCGCCACGGCATCAAGAAACTTGAGCCCAAGGGCGAGAAATTCGACCCCAACTTCCATCAGGCGATGTTCGAGGCGCCCGATCCGAGCGTGCCCTCGGGCACGGTGATGGAAGTCGTGCAGAGCGGCTGGAGGATCGGCGACCGCGTGCTGCGCCCGGCTATGGTCGGCGTCAGCAAGGGCGGCCCGAAGGCCGCGCCGAAGGTCGAGACGCCGGGAAACTGATCAGGCGGGCGTCACCCGGCGCAGGGTCAGGTTGATCCTGCCGCCGTCCTTGAGCAGCGTCGACGAGCCCGCAAGGATGCGGTCGACGCCGTGAAAGGCGAGCCGCGCCGGGCCGCCCAACATCATCGCGTCGCCCGATTCCAGGCGGAACGAGCGCGTCGGCGCGTTTCGCTCGACGCCGCCGATGCGGAACAGCGCGGTATCGCCGAGCGACAGCGAGACCACCGGGGCTCCGAACTCCTCCTCATCTTTGTCCTGGTGCAACCCCATCTTGGCTCCCTCGCCATAGAGGTTGATGAGGCACGCCTCTGGCGGCGGTGCGCCCGGCGCGATCTCCGCCCAGGCGCTGAGCAACGCCTCCGGCATTGCAGGCCAAGGCTCACCGGTCTCGGGATGGCGCGGCTGGTAGCGATAGCCGGAGACGTCGGAAACCCAGCCGAGCGGACCGCAATTCGACATCCGCACCGAGAACGGTTTGCCCGTCCGCGGCATCCGCGGCTGGAACGGCGGCGCGGCGGACAACACCGCTAAGAGCGCGTCCCGCAGCGCCTCTTGCTGAGGGCGGTCGAGGTAGCCAGGGAAGTGTTTAACCCCCGGCGCGATCGAAAGACTTAGCGCCATGGGATTTGACGGCGCGCGGCGGCAGTATATGAGGCTGCCCTCCCCGATGAGCGCGCGCCGTTCTCGGGAGTAAAATTCAAGCGACCGGATGGACCATGGCTGGGCATAGTCAATTTAAGAACATCATGCACAAGAAGGGCAAGCAGGACGCGATCCGCTCCAAGCTTTTCTCCAAGCTGGCGCGCGAAATCACCGTCGCTGCCAAGATGGGCCTGCCCGACATCACCATGAACGCCCGCCTGCGCGCCGCCGTGCTCGCCGCGCGCGCCGAAAACATGCCCAAGGACAACATCGAGCGTGCCATCAAGAAGGCGGCCGGCGCCGACGGCGAGAACTACGACGAGGTGCGTTACGAGGGCTATGCGCCGGGCGGCGTCGCGTTGATCATCGAAGCGCTGACCGACAACCGCAACCGCACCGCCGGCGAAGTGCGCTCGTATTTCACCAAGGCCGGCGGGGCGCTTGCCGAAACCGGCGCCGTCTCCTTCATGTTCGACCGCGTCGGCCTGATCGTGTTCGACAAGAAGAAGGCCACCGACGACGCTATGCTGGAAGCCGCCATCGACGCCGGCGCGGATGACGTGATCTCGGGCGAGGACGAGCATGAGATCGTGACGTCGACCGCGTCGCTGATCGATGTGCAGAAGGCGCTGGAGGCCAAGTTTGGCGAACCGCGCAAAGCGGCCTTCGCCTGGCGGCCGCAGAACACCATCGCGGTAGACGACGAGACGGGCGAGAAGATTCTCAGGCTTGTCGGCGCGCTCGAGGACAATGACGACGTGCAGAACGTGACGGCGAATTTTGAGCTGTCGGATGCGTTGGTGGCGAAGATGGAGGAGTGAGGCAGCGGCGCGAAACGACGCGCGTCTTCGCGCCGATGTCCGATAATGCGCCTTCGAAATCCAATCAGTTTCCGCTGTCTATCGACACAGCGTCTTTCCTCGCCTGAATGACTGCTTCGGCGGGCAGAAACATCGAAGCGTACTGGCCCCCGCCTCGGTTGTAAGGAATGAAGCCCAGGCTTGAATAGAAATCTGTCGCCTGCTGACTAATCGGCGTAGCCGTCAGGGCGTTAGTGAACGCCTATCACTATGATAGGGGAAATGATGGGCAGAGGCAAGCTATCTCCTCCCCATCACCCCCAACGTCCCCCCCAGCAAATCCAGCCCCACCCGCAGCCGGTCCGTCACAATCGCATCCGCCCGCCAAGCCGTGACAACGTCCGGCACCATCGGCCGGCAGTCCTTCACGCCAAAGCCATCGACGACGATCTTCTTCAAAATCGGCCACGCCGCTGGCCCGACGCGCTCCTCGCAGGCGTGCAGCTTGTCGCGCGCGAACAGCGCGGCTTCCGCCATCGGTAGGCCGGGGCGTGGGCCGAAGCCGGTGGACCCGAGGCGCTCGGGAGGCATGGCGCGCAGGGCTTCCATCCGCGCGCGGTCGTAGAGCGAGCGTAAGGCTTCGCCGATCAGCCAGCGGATGTCGTTGAGCTTGAGATCGTTGGGCGCCAGCGCGCGGGTCGAGCGCATCAGGTCGAACGGGTCGGAGAGTTTTCGCACCCGTTCTTTGGTGAGTTCGACGCCCTGCCCGCTCTCGAGCGCCCGCGCCAGCCGCTCCCGCGTGGCGTCGAGACGATCCGGCATTTCAATAGATTTCTTCTTGGTCTTCCGACGCAAATTCAAACTCATTGACGAGCTCCGCACAGAGTTGGGCTGGGGACGTGGAGAACGATCGCGCAATCGGCGCGATCGGCGTTCGGGGCGCTGAAACCGTGGGAAAGCGAAGGTCAGGAGGCGGTATTCCGTGGGCGGCGCGGAGATCCTGCAAATGCCGCCGGCAGGCCTGCTTGTTTCGCCGCTGCCGCGAATTGGTCTTTTCCGTCGTTGGCGTGGCCAATTGTGAAGTCTCCGGACTTCTTGTTGTTTGGAAGACAGGAGGCCGGCCCAGCGCTCCGTTCTTCTTTTGTTCTTTTCTCATGGACAGAATTGCGTGTCAACATATTTCTGAAAAAAATGCTTGGCAAAGTTCTAAAAAGCGGAAATTGTAAAGTCATGACTATTGAATGGATCAAGACAGCTCTCAAAGAGACCGGGAAAACCCGAAGCGGACTTGCTTCCGCTTTGGGGCGTGCGCCGTCGGCAGTGACAGACCTGCTCAATGGCAAACGCCGGTTGCGCGCGGACGAGATTGCAATCGCCGCGGAATACCTGGGCGTTGAGCCGCCGCGCCTGATCGGCGGCGGACGCGGGCCGCAGCGCCATAGCCGTGTGCCGCTGGTCGGCCATGTCGGCGCCGGCGCTACCGCGCATTTCTACGCTGACGGCCAAGGCCCGTTTGACGAAGTCGATGCGCCGGACGCGGCGACCGCGCGCACCGTCGCGGTGCAGATTCGCGGCCACTCGCTTGGGCCGCTGTTCGACAACTGGCTGGTGTTTTACGACGACGTCCACGACTCGCCCGGCGACGGTCTGATCGGGCGGATGTGCGTCTGCGCGCTCGCTGACGGACGCGTGCTTATCAAAGCGCTGAAGCGCAGCCAGGTGTCGGGACTCTGGACCCTGCTCTCCAACACTGAGCCGCCGATCTACGACGTCGCGCTCGATTGGGCGGCGGTGGTCCGCGAAATGCGGCCGCGCTGACTTGGCTGAGCTTTCGGACGCAGCGCATCAACGCGCGCTGCCGATCGCTCAGGCCCTCATTCGGGCCCGTAGCGTCACGCCTGCGGACGACGGCGCGCTTGCCTATCTCGCGGACCTGCTGACCTCGTCCGGGTTCACCTGCGAGCGAGTCCCCTTCGAATCGCCGGGGCAGCCAAAGATCGAGAACCTGTTCGCCAAGATCGGCGAGGGTCATCCGCATTTCGTCTTCGCCGGGCATACCGATGTCGTCCCGCCCGGGCCGCCCGAGCGCTGGAGCCATGATCCGTTCGGCGCGGAGGTGAGCGAGGGCGTGCTGTACGGCCGCGGCGCGGTGGATATGAAGGGCGGCGTCGCCGCCAGCGTCGCCGCCGCACTGCGCTTTGTCGCGCGTGGCAGCTTCGCCGGGACGATCAGCTTCCTACTCACCGGCGATGAAGAAGCCGCTGCCGTCGACGGCACTGTCAAGCTGCTGGCCTGGGCCAAAGAGCGCGGCGAGGCGTTCGACCATTGCCTGCTGGGCGAACCGACGTCCGCCGAGTCGCTCGGCGACATGATCAAGAACGGCCGCCGGGGCTCGCTGACCGGGCGTCTGACGCTGCTCGGCCGCCAGGGCCACGTCGCCTACCCCAACCTCGCCGACAACCCGCTCAAGCGGCTCGCGGCGGCGTGTGACGCGCTCTACACGCCGACGCTCGACGAGGGCACCGAGCACTTCTCGCCGTCGAACCTGGAGATTGTGACGGTGGACGTCGGCAACCCCGCGGCGAACGTCACGCCCGCCCAGGTCAAGCTCGTCTTCAACATCCGCTTCAACGATCGCTGGAACGCCGAGAGTTCCGCCGCCGAACTGCGCCGGCGTCTGGAGACGGCGATCGGCGCCAAAACCTTCGGACTCAGTTTCGACCCCTCGAACGCCGACGCTTTCCTTACGGCGCCGGGCGATTTCACGCAGATGGTCAGCGACGCGATATTTGAGATCACTCAGCAGAAGCCAAAGTTGTCGACGACCGGCGGCACGTCGGACGCGCGGTTCATAAAAAACTATTGCCCGGTGATCGAATTCGGCCCGGTCGGCAAGACCATGCACGCCGTCGATGAGGGCATCCGCGTGGATGAACTTGAGGCGCTTTCAAGCATTTATGTGCGCGTGCTCGAGCGATATTTCAGCTAGGCGGCCTTCCCCCTCTCCCCGTTGAAAACGGGGAGAGGGCCGGGGTGAGGGGCTGGGTGAGTTCGCTCGTACGGCGGTGTAAACTCACCCAGCCCCTCACCCTTACCCTCTCCCCGCGCTTCGCGCAGGGAGAGGGGAAGTGTCTTTTTGGCCCACTAACTCTCCGCCCTGCGTAAGGTGATCCCCCGTCCGGCCTGCGGAGGTGGCGTCCGCCCTACTTCGTCCGCCGCCAGCGTTTCAAGCGCGGCAGCCGTCTCCGCCCGCCAAGTCGCGACACGCGGCGTCTCTCCGGAGACATCCATCGAGATTAGCAGTTGCTCCGAGGCAGCGATCGGCTGCTCCTCGGCAACACGCGCCATCTCAAGCCAAAGCCGCAAGCGCTTGTTATCGTGCTCAAGCACGCGCGCGGCCACGTTCAGGCGCTCGCCGAGCTTGGCCTCGCCGAAGTAGTGGATCATCATGCTCAGCGTGTAGAGCGTCCGCCCGCTGGCCTCGCGCGCCGCAGCGTCGAGCCCGATCCGGTCCATCAGCGCATCGACGCTCAGGCTGAAAACTCGCGCATAGGCGGCGTCGTTCATGTGCCCGTTGTAGTCGATCCAGTCGGGCGCGACGCGGGTCTCGAGGACGCGAGTCCCGACGCTCACCAGTGCGGGCCGACGCCGATCCCTACGCTATAGCCGCCCGCCCAACCCCAGGGCCGGTACTCGACTGGAGGCGGCGGGGGCGGAGCATAGCCGTAGGCCGGCGGCGGCGCGTCGGTATAAGGCGCCGGGCCGCCGTTGAACGCCAAGCCGCGAGCGAGCACGAAGCCCGGCATCTGCCGCCACGAGCCATAGCACCAGGTCTTGCCACAGGACTGCACGTCGATCTGCGCGTTGGGCGGGATGCTCTGCACGATCGCCGAATGCGACGACGGTCCCTGAAACATCGTCATCGGCCGAACGGTCTGCGCGGGGCTCGCTAAGGCGGCAGCGGGCGCAAGACAAACGGCAAGGGCGACAAGGCCACGACGCATAGACGGCTCCACGGGGAAATCGAGCCTCAACTAGAGCTTGTGCGAAAGGCGAAATCAAGGCTCGCCGATCCTTCTTCGCCAACAATGCGGGCATTAAAAAACCGCCCCTCCCAGAATTTTGGAAGGGGCGGTTTTGGTTGAGCAGCCTTACTGCGCGTCGGGCGGCGGAGGCGGCGCGTCGCCGTCCGGGCCCATCCCAGGATGGTGTGGCCCCATGCCGCCAGGACCCATGCCTCCGCCGCCGTGACGCATCATCGTCCGCGCCAGGAAGCCGAAACGCTCCTGCTGGTCAGTGTCGAGCGCGGCGTAGAGCGGCTTGCCGGCGGTGGCGATCGAATGGAGCGACTTCGCGCCATCCTCCATGCGGCTCGCCATCTTGTCGAGACGGTCGAGCGGCGCCGGGCGCGCGTCGCCGGGCTTGCGATCGTCGCGCATGGCCTTCATGGCGTCGTCGCGCTCCTTGGCGGCGTCGCGGACGCTGGTCTCAAACGGGGTCCAGAGCTTGTCTTGATCGGCGTTCAATTTCAGTGCGGCCTTGAGGCCAGCGAGTTCGGCGTCGAGCAACGCGGCGCGATTGGCTTCCATACGCATGAAGTTCGGTCGCATCGGCGCGTCGCCTTGGGCGGCGATCGCAAACGTGCCGGCGGCGCCGAGGCCGACCACACCAACGACGGCGGCAATCACGGATTTTCGCATTCTGAAGCTCCTCTATGAGGGATCGTCAGAATCCAACAGAGCCGCCGCCAACTCAAGTTACATCGAGGTAATGTTCAATAAATCGCCACAATCATTAAGAATTGCGGCGGGCCAACAAAAAGGGCGGCTCAAGCCGCCCTTTCCGTTTCTTCGCCGCATTTCCCCTGCGGCATTCACGCCTGTTCGGACGCTTATTTGGCGACGAGATTGCCCGCCGAAGTCTTGCCTGAGCGCTGATCCGACACGAGGTCGAAACCGACCTTCTGACCGTCACGCAAGCCGGTCAAGCCGGCGCGTTCAACGGCGCTGACGTGCACAAACACGTCTTTGCCGCCGTCATCCGGCTGGATAAAGCCATAGCCTTTTTGGGGATCGAACCATTTTACGGTGCCGGTGGGCATGGGGGTAGTCCTTAAGAACGCGCAGAGGAGAAGCGGCTCCGCGAGACGCGGCGCGCACGATCTAGAAACAGGCGAGGTCCCCAACCCCGGCCGACCAAAACGATGCGCCGCCTCCCGGTCGATTGCTTTTTATTGAACGCGCGCGTGCGAACAAGAAACAGCAGTAAACTCGGTGCAGCGCGCTTTTGTTGCCTTTTCCCTGCGCAATTTGCAAGCAAAAACCTGGATAGACGTATGTGCGGAAACTCATTCCGTCCAACGCCGCTTCCCAACACTCGCCGGGCGTGCTTACCCGCGTGGCTCGATGTTGGAACTACTCAAGACTTCCATGCGCTCGCCCTGGTTCACGGTGCTGGGCCTTTCCATGGGCACGGCGGTCAGCAACGGCCTCGCCCGCTTCGCCTACGGCTTGATCCTGCCAGCGATGCGGTCCGACCTGCATTGGAATTTCGCGCAAGCCGGGTGGATCAATACCGCCAACGCCATCGGCTACCTCGCCGGCGCCCTGATCGCCTTGCTGTCGATCGACCGCGTGGGCGCCAAGCGTCTGTTTGTCGTGGGCATGGTTCTGATGATGCTCGCGCTGCTGGCCTCCGGCCTGACGGCGAATTTTGCCGTGCTGACGCTTCTACGCATCCTAGCCGGCATGGGCGGCGGCCCGGCCTTCGTCGCCGGCGCCGCGTTGGTCTCGCAGGCCTTCCCCACCGACCTTCGCCGCACCGCCTGGGCGATCGCGCTCTATATGGGCGGTGGCGGCATCGGCGTTGTCGCCTCGGGATTGGCGGTCCCGGCGATCCTGGCCGTGCGCGGCGACGAAGCTTGGCCGGTGGCGTGGCTGTCGCTGGGAGCACTGGCCGCGCTCGGCGCGCTGGTCGGCCTGTTCGCAGCGCAAGCTTCCCCCACGCCAAGCACGCGACCCCGCGGCCACGCCGCAAGCCCATTGCCCGTTAAAGCCATGGCGTTCGAGCTCGCCGGCTATTTCCTGTTTGGCGTCGGCTACATCGTCTACTTCACCTTCCTTGTCGCCTGGATGCGCCAGATCGGCGCCGGCGTCGTCCTTGTCGCCGCGACCTGGGGATTGCTCGGGCCTCGGCATCATCGCTTCGCCCGTGCCCTGGGCGCGGGTCCTGGCGCGAAATTCAAGGGCGGGCAGCCGCTCGCCCTCGCCAACGCGGCGACGGGGCTCGGCACCCTGCTGCCGATCCTTGCGCCCGGGCCTGTCGGCATCCTCGTCTCGGCGGCGATGTTTGGCCTGTCCATCTTTATCGGGCCCGCGGCGGTCACTGCCTTCGGACGGCGCAATCTCGACGCGCAGCCAATGGGCGCGGTCCGTGGCGCTGTTCACCTCCGCTTTCGCGCTCGGCCAGATTTTTGGCCCCGATCGCCGCCGGGCTTGATCGCCGACGCGGCGCACAACCTGGCCTATGGCATGGCCGCCGCGGCGTCGACGCTGTTCGTCGCCGCTGGCGTCGCCAGCGTGCGCAGCGGCCGCCCTGCCTTCCCCATCTTCAAGAGCGAGGCGCGCGCGACGCGTTGAAATTGGCGCGCAAGTCGAGCGTCGCGCGCACGCCTATCGGCATCGAAATTGGCCGCGAGCCATGCCTTTGCCGCATCGCGTCCGATGTCGCGCAGGCTCGTCAGAAATCGCCAACTCGTGTCGGTCTTGCTGTCCGCGCCGAACGTCTTGAGTTTGTCGGCGCCGCCGATGCGGTGAAGGAAAGGGGTGATGTAACCCTCGCCCGACAGCGCGCCGCGCTCGTGCAAGCGGATGACGAAATCCACCGCGCGGAATTCGCCGAGCAGCGCGCCGTTGAAGATGATCTCGTTCAGGCGGTTTTCAATCTCGAGGGAGGTGTGTGGCACGCCATCACGCTCGATCGGATTGACCTGAATGATCAACGTGTCCTTGCAGGCGTTGTCGTAAAACAGCGGCCAAAGCGGCGGGTTGCCCACGAGCCCGCCGTCCCAAAAGGGCTCGCCGTCGATCGTCACCGCCTGAAAGAGTTGCGGCAGGCAGGCTGAGGCCATCACGCGGTCGGCGTCGAGCTCTTCGCGGCGGAAGATGCGCGCTCGTCCCGTGCGCACGTTGGTCGCGGCGATGAACAGTTTCAGCCCGTCCGTTCGACGCAAGCGCTCGAAGTCGACCATTTCGGCCAGATGATCGCGCAGCGGATTGAGATTCAGCGGATTGAACTCGTAGGGGCTGGAGTAATGCGTCAGCGCGTTCGTCCAGAATTTCATTGCCGCGTTGAGGCCGGAGGCGGAGAACCAGATATCGAACAGCCGGGACTCCGTCGTGCGCATCGCGCCTTCGGCGCTGACCGATCGCCAGAACCGCGTCAACGCCTCACGCGCGCCGTCGCGCCCTTTGTCGATGAACCCTTCGGCCAGCACCACGGCGTTCATCGCGCCGGCGCTGGCGCCGCTGATTGCCGCAAAATCAAGCCGGCCGTCTTCCAAGAGGTGATCGAGCACGCCCCAGGTAAAGGCGCCGTGCGAGCCGCCGCCTTGCAGCGCGAGATTGGTTGGTTTCGAGGTCATTGTCCATTCCTGTGAAGACGCCAAGGCGGCGCGCGGCGCAAGGCGACATAGCGGCGCGCAGGCGCCTTGATTTCACATCCTCGTCACCGGCAAGCGCCCTCCCCTTGTTTTGCGGCGCCCGGTTGGGCAAGAACCCGCGATCCTCCAGGGAGAACGCCATGACCGCCGATCCGTACGCCGCGCTGTTCGTTGACATCGGCCAGGACTACGAGTGGGGCCTAACCCAGGATCAGACGGACGCCAACGGCGTGCGCCGCTGGCGCGACGTCGTCTTCGCGCACACGCTTGGCTTTCGCCCGATGCTGATGAACGTCAGCGTGCCGCGCACGTCTTCGCCGCCGCCGCTCATTGTGTTCATCCACGGCGGCGCCTGGATGATGGGCTCGCCCGCCTTCACCAACCCGATCTACCGGCGCTTCGACTTTATCGGCAAATACATCCGCGCCGGTTTTGCCGTCGCCAACATCACTTATCGCTTCTCCAGCGAAGGCATCTTCCCCATGCAGTTGCACGATTGCAAATCCGCCATCCGCTTCCTGCGCAATCACGCAAGCCTGTTTGGCGTCGACCCCAAGCGCTTCGCCGCCATGGGCGATTCCGCTGGCGGGCATCTGGCCGCCATGGTCGGCCTCACCGGCCATCGCAAGGAGCTTGAGGGCGACGTCGGCGAGGTCGAGGGGTCGAGCGCGGTGCAGGCGGTGATCGACTGGTTCGGCCCTGCGGATTTTCTCAACATGCGCGCGCAAGCCATTCCCGGCGGGATGACCGGGCAGGACGAAGCAAACTCTCCCGAGTCTCTGTTGGTTGGAGGGCCGCTTCAGGAGCACCGTGCAGCGGCGATTGCCGCCTCGCCAATTACCTACGTCTCGAAGGACGCGCCGCCGTTTTTCATTCAGCACGGCACGCATGACCGCCTTGTGCCGCTGGCGCAGAGCGAAAGCCTGCACAAGGCGTTGCTCGCCGCCGGAGCGAAGTCGAGCCTGCACATCATGGAAGGCGCCGACCATTGCTTCTGGGGCGTGCCGGACGATGGCGTCGTCGAGCGCGACATCGCGTTCTTGAAGGGCGTGTTCGGGTAGCCGCTACTGCGATTTCCCCCTCTCCCCGTTGAAAACGGGGAGAGCGGATTAAGCGGCCGCGTAGGACGGATTGTCGACGACAGCGGCGGCGCCGTCGCGGTCGACGACAATCTTGCGCATGCCCTTCTCGAGAATATCGGCGTAGTCGTGGCCCGCGTTGGGGTTGCAGACCCACACGAAGACGAGGCTCTTGGCGCCCGTGTTGATCGAGCGGTGCGCCCAGTCCGGCGGAATGAAGGCGGTGATCCCCGGACGCATGTCGACCGTGCGCGTCTCGCCGTCGCGCGATTGCAGCAACAGCACGCCCTGCCCGTGCGTCGTGGTGTAGATCTCGCCCATGTCGCGGCGCTGATGGAAGTGGCCGCGCGTCATGGTGAACTCGTCGCCGACCTTGCCCGGCGCCATCGTCGTCGTGCCGAAGAAGATGTCGCTGCCGTCCTTGCGGTATTCGACGACGGTGTAGACGACGGGATCGCTGAGCGCCGCGATAGCGCGGTCGGCGGCGGCGCGGTTTTGATAGAGGGTGCGAAGCTCGCTCAGACGCTTCTCATAGCGCCCGGTTTGCGGCGTAACCGCGCCGGTGACGCCATCGATCGCCACGCCTTCAGGAAGCAACATCATCTACAGCCTCCGAACGCTTAGCTACCCCATCGGCGCGGCCCTTCCCCCTCTCCCCGTTGAAAACGGGGAGAGGGCCGGGGTGAGGGGCTGGGTGCGTTCGCTTCGAACGGCGGTGTGAACTCACCCCGCCCTTCACCCTAACCCTCTCCCCGCGCTTCGCGCAGGGAGAGGGAATGCCCCTACCCGCCCTCAGCCGCACGCCGATAGCTCGCCACCACCGCGCCAACCTTCGCCTGCACGATCCGCTCCGAAAGCCGCGCGGCGCCCTTCGGCACCTCCCCCGCAAACTGATGCACTAACCCCGGCGGCACGTTCGCAGCATCCACATTCGCAAACAGCCGCCCAAGCGCCGCCTGCACCTTCGCCGTTGGCCAGTAGTAGCGGATGCGGTCGCTCAGGCCGTAGAGCATCAGCAGCCGTTCCTGCCCGCTGTGCTCGATATAGCTGCGCCAATGCACGGGGTCGGCGTCCATCGCCGCTACCAGCGCCGGCACGATGTCGGACGGTTCGCTCGGCGCAAGCCGCTCTTCGATAGCCGCCATCGCGACGACCGCCTCGCGGAACGCGAAGGTGAGCGCCGGGCCGACTTTCAAAATGGCGAAGTGGCCCTCCACCAGTTCGCGCAGCGAACGCTCGCTCTGAAAATCCGTCGAATGCGCCTCGTAGACGACATCGGGAATTGCCGTCACCGCCGCGCTCAGCGCCGCCGCCTTGGCCTTGTCGAAGTCGAACACCTGGACGTTGCCCATGTCGACGCCGGGCTGCACCACCAGCGCCAACACGCGCGCCATCGCCGCTTCGACGCCGTGCGCGGCGAACGCTGAGCGATGCAGCTCATAGGTGCGGCGCGCCGCCTCGGGCGGCGTCACGGCGAGCGCATCGAGCGCCTGCAATTCGCCGCCGGGGATCGGCACTTCCGTGCCGACGATATAGACGGGTCGGCCTGCGCCCTTGTGCGCCTCGGCGACCGCGCAAAGCTCGGCGGCGCGGTCGGCGATGGTCGCCTCGCGCAAGCATGCCGTCGCCTTCGCAGGCCATGCTGGCGTCGAGATGGATCTTTTGGAATCCCGCCTCGATGAAGGCCCGCACCATGATCTTGGCCTCGCGCCATCGCCTTGGCGGCCGGCAGGCTCTTCCACGGGTTGGGGCCCAAGATGATCGCCGCCGAAAATGATGCGCGCCGGATCGACACCGCGCCTCGCGCGCAAGGCCCTCGACAAAGCTGCGGAAATCCGCGGGCGTCATCCCAGTATAGCCACCGAGATGATTGACCTGATTGCAGGTCGCTTCGATCAGGATGGGCTCGGCGTCGTCAGCATAGGTGCGCAAGATCGCGAGCAGCGTCTGCGGATGCGCGGTGCACCACGAAGGAATGCCGCGCGCGCCCCCCGCGCGATTTTCCGTGGCCAGCGCGAGCAGCAAGTCGCCCGGAGCTCATGGATCGCCTCCGCAAAAACGCCTCAAGAGCGGCGCGACGGCTCGTGCCCTCCATCGGGCCCGACCTTGGTCACCGCCAAGGCGCCCGCCGCATTGGCGAGCGCCATGCGCGCTCGAAATGTCGTCCGCCCGACGCGATCGCCGTGACGAAAGCGGCGCAGAAACGTGTCGCCTGCGCCGGTGGGATCGAGCACCTCGACCTCATGCGCCGCGAAGCACAACGCGCTCGCCCGCCCGGCTCAGCCCTTCCGAGCCGCGCTCGCCCTTTTTCAGCACGACATAGTCCATGCCTTTGCGCGAACAGTTTGGCGCGACACCCTCGAACGGCTCGCCCGGAAACAGAACGTGGCAGATCCTCCTCGCTGGGCAGAAAGATCGACGACATCGCCAGGGCTTCGCGTGACGAGGCCAAAATAGCCGGGATCGCCTGCAAGCTCTTTGCGCACGTTCGGGTCGAACGAGATCCTGAAGCCTTGCGCCCGCATCGCCTTGCACAGGCTGATCACTTTCGCGCCCATGCTTGGGTCGCCAAGCGCGGAGCCGGAAATATGCACATAGTCCGGCTTGAAGGCGGCGAGCGCTTGACACCACCTCGGGACCGGCGTCGAATTGCGCCGCCGCGGACAGCACGATGTTGTAGACAAAATCGCGGCTGCCGTCGTCGTTGTAGCTGACGAAAGCGGTGCCCGTGGGCACGCCTTTGACGCATCTTGATCAGCGAAGGATCGACGCCGTCGGCCACCAGCCGGTCGACCACTACGCCGCCGAACGCGTCATCGCCGACCGCGCCGACGAAAATGCACGCCCCGCCCGAGCGCGCCGCCTGGTCGATGAAAATGCCGGCGGCGCCCGAAGCCAGCGGGCCGGTGTAGGTGTCCGGGCGCCGATGCCGGCCGTTCTTGCTCCCGGCGACGAACTCCACCAGCAAATCGCCCACGCACGCTATTCGCGCCCTACCCATATCGCCCTCGCCGCCCTCGTCGGCGCCCTTCTGCAACGAGATCAAAGACAATTTCAAACGGGATGACGCCCGTTGAGATCTGACAGCCCCTTCCACCCGCGATAAAAAGACTGGACGATTCGCGTTGGGGAATGCCCGTGCTCGCTCATCTGTCGCTTGGCGTCGCCGATCTTCCCCGCGCGATGGCGTTCTACGACGCGGCGCTCGGGGCGCTCGGCTGTGTCAAGGCTCTGGAGCCACGACGCCGCCGCCGGTTACGGCCAAACGGACGGCAACGACCGCCTTGCGCTGATTAAGCAAAGCGAACCGGTGCGGGGCCCGGGGCCGGGCTTCCACTTGGCCTTTGCCGGCGCCAAACCGTGGGGCCGTCGACGCATTTCACCGGCCGCGCTCGCCAACGGCGGCCGGGACGCCGGACCGCCCGGGCCCAGGCCGCATTATGGCGAGCGCTACTACGCCGCCTTCGTCTTTGACCCCGATGGGCACAAGCTCGAGGCGGTCCACCAATAACGCCAAGTTTTAGGGGGGAGCCAACATGGACTCTGTCGCGGTCGCCGGCGCGATTGCCGCACTCGCCATGATCGCCGGGATGGTCGGACTGCAGTTGCAGCGCCTGCTGCCGCCGCAGCATACGTCCGACCGTTCGCGCGACATGATCTCGGCGATCAACGGCATGGTCACGCTGCTGCTGGCGCTCGTTCTCGGGACCTTGGTCTCCTCGAGCTACGGCGTCTTTACGGGAGAGCGGAACGCCCTCACCGCCATTGGCGCCTACGCGCTGGAGCTCGATAACACCTTGGCGGATTACGGCCCCGAGGCCCAGGGCGCGCGCGACTTGTTGAAAACGGACATCGCCCGAGGTTTCGGCCAATTTCTCGGCTCAGCGCCCGTGAACCCCGAAGATCTGCAGGTCGCGAAGGCCGTTCCCGCGCTGCGTGCGCTCTCGAACTTCATGACGAAGCTCGACCCGCAGACCCCGACGCAGAAGCAGCTTTGGTCGACCGCGAACACCGCGGTCAACGCCATCGTGCTGCAGCGCCTGCAGATGTCGCTGGCGATCGCCAGCGGGGTCGCCCCGCAATTGCTTTATATTCTCGCGGGTTGGACGACGCTCCTGTTCTGCGGCTACGGCCTGCTCTCGCGCCTCAACCCGATGACCTTTGCGGCGATGATTTTCGGCGCCTTGGCCATCGGCAGCGCAATTTTTCTCATCATCGAACTTCGCCAGCCCTACAGCGGCCTGATCCGAGTCCCCGCCGACGCGATCATCGACGTGCTCACAGCGTTGGGCAAGTAGCGCTCGCCTTTGGCTGGGAGAGCGACTTCGCGTTTATCCCCCCGCCGCCGCCGCAACCTCCGGCGGCACGCGGCCCTTCGTGAGCACGAGCCGTGCGCCTTGCAGCCGCCACACCGCGCGATCGACGCGCGTTGCGCCTTTGGCGGTGATCTTCCAGTCCACCACGAGCGAGGCCTTGTCCGTCGGATCGAAGAACCAGCTGCCCGTGGCGCTCACGGCTTTCGCATCGCCGGCGGCTCCGCCATTGTCGGCGCCCAAAATGATGCGGTCCGGCGCCTCGAGGGTTTTGAGGTTGCCGCCTTGGAACGCGAAAAAGCTCAGCACGCTTGAGGTGTAGCCCTGGAACGTGCCGCCGCTGACCACAACAAAACCATCGTCGCCGACAATCTCAATCGGCCAGATTGCGCCGGCGCTGCCGCTCGATCCCAGCGAGGCAAACTCGCGAAACTTGACCACCACCTTCAAGCCGCCATTGATGCGCTGCAGCACCAGCGCCGAAAGCGTGGCGCCGCAACCGTGGCATCCGGCGCCCGGCACGCCATCTTGGTAGAGCAGCACGTCGGCGCTCGCGTAGCGCAGGATTTGCAGGGGATAGAGGCAGTCCTCCGCCTCCGAGTTCATAAGCCGTGGTCCCGAACGCCGCAGCGACCTCCTCGGCAAGCGCGGCGTCGGCGGTCACGCTGGCCTTGGCGGCTTTGCACAGCGACGTTACGGCGGACGCGCCCGTGGGCAGCCCCCACGCAAGCGCCACGGCCATCAACAAACCGGCAAGCAAGCGCATCGCCTCACCCCTTCGAAGCGGCCAAGGTTTTGCGTGTGTCCCCTGCCCAGAGCGCTGCGTCAATTGCCGATAAGATTGTCGGCGCGGAGATGGTGTTTTCCCTCGGTTTTAGCCTCTAAACAGGGCAATAGCGGCGGCTTTGACGGAGGTTGTGCCCACGCACGTGCGCGCCTCTTGCTTCGCCCTAGCTTATTCGCTTGCGGTGGCGCTGTTGACGCCGCAGCCGTCGAGTCTGCTGATCGTCTTCGCCGATAACCGAGCAAGTCCAGCAAATTGGCTGATGTTCGCCGCTGTGTGCTCAATCGGCGCGCCGCTGGCGCTGTATCAGGGTCGGTCTGAGCCAGCGAACAAGCGCCCCTTCTCCAGCGGAGCTGGAGAAGGTGTCATTGCGTAGCAATGACGGATGAGGTGTGGAAAGCAGCGCAAGACTTTAGGTAGATTTGGGCTCGACGGCTGTGCAACGCTTCACGCGTCACAGCCTGCCTTTCCACACCTCAACCGTCACGCCTTCGGCGTGCCACCTTCTCCAGCGTAGCTGGAGAAGGAGCGCAACGCGAGCTTTGCTCTAAAAGATCTTGTCCCTTACTTCTCCGGCATCATCCAGCCGCGGATCTCCCCGCCCTTATTCGCCAGCGTGTGGACATTGAAATACATCATCCCGCCCGACAGCGCCTTGGCCTGATCGTCGGTGAGGGTCGCCGAGCCTTTGAACGGGCTGGCCTTGGCGTCCGCTGGCACCATCACGCCGGCGTTCTGCCCCGCGGCCGCAGGCCCGTGGAAATGCGCAGCGATCGCGGCGCCGGTCAGACCAGAATAGCTACCGCTCCAGGTGAGCATCTTCGTAGCGGTGTCGTAACTCGCCTCGATCTTGCCCGTTCCGGCCGAAGTTGTCGGCGGAACTTCCGTAGCGGCATTGAGATCGGCTGAGTATTTCACGGTGTCTGCGAGCGCCGGCGACAGGCTTAAAGCCAAGCCAAAGACGGCGGCGGAAAGTAAAACGCGAGCGCGCGACATGAAAATCTCCCTGATGTTCTCTAGCGACCGGACTATCCCTGGGGATCGTGGCGGCATCAGGGTCGCAACTCCCCAACGCCGCAATTGATCCCGTAAATTCTATGGGCGCGGCCGCCGCCGGCGCAAATAACGAAAGGGAGAGCCCCGTGACGCCCCTGCCATTGCGTTGCCTCTTAAGCCTGGCGCTCGCGGCAGGCTCCGCCTCGCCGGCGAACGCGCAGACGATCGACTGGCCCGACGAAGGATTGCATCATTTCCAGCGCGCGGATTGCCGGCCGCTGTCGATGTCGCCGTCCACGCTGCGCTGCGAGCGGAAATTGCCGGGCGCAACCTTCACGACCTGGATGAACGGCGACGGCTTTTGGACGGCGACGGCGGAGGTCCCGAACACCCGCGAAGGCGCGGCAGAAGCGCTCGATTACTTCGAAATGGCGGCGCCGTGGCGCGAGAAAGGAGCGCCCGAGAGCTTTGACCGCGGAGCGTTGCTGGCGGCGATTGCGAACGAGCTTTCCAATCATCCGCTTGTGGGCGTCGGTTGTCTCGCTTGGCTAATCCAAAAGAACGCGGACACGCTGTCGTTTCAGATCGACCGGCGGGGTATGTGGCAGGTCCAGGCGGGCCCCGCGCCCGCGACCTGTTGGGTCCGGGCGCCCGGCAAAGCGTCCGGCTCCGCAACGGGGCCGGGGTCAGCGGGCAAAAGCCCGCGGGTTCGGGCAGCGACGTCCCCGTAGAATACTAGGGCCTTCGTCGGTCGCGTTGACGCAGCGACGCGGATTTCCTCCCGCCGGGAGTGAGAATGTCAGCGGAAAAAATGTCAGCGGAAAAACTTGACAACCGTCCTCTGTTCTCGTTATGTTCCCGCCATGACCACTCTCTCCGTCATGGCCGAGCTAGACCCGGCCATCCACGCTGTGCCGACGCGGCGACCCTGTCGGTTTTGGCCCTATCAGAGGCTACTCATGGAGGCCGTGCATCGCCGTGCGACGTGGATGGCCGGTCAAGCCCGGCCATGACGTAACAGCGAAACCCAGCCGGTGAGTACAAACCAATCCGCCCACGATGGAGGTATCTCATAAGTGATTGAAATCATTGAATAGCGGTCCCAAAGACGGCCGCGGAAGCTATCTGGGGCTTTCCCTGGCTTGCGTAGTCTTTCTCAGGCTTACCTGCGTTAGCGGCTCGCTTACCCAGGTTAGCGGCTCGCTTACCCAGGTTAGCGGCTCGCTTACCCAGGTTAGCGCGGCTCATGAGAGGCGGGCGAAAACGAGACATCGCGGGCGGTAGGCGATTCCTAGAAATCGCCGGTCGCTTCTAGTGGTGGATCGCCGCACCAAGCGCGCCGCCGAGCAGCGCTCCGCCAAGGAAAGCGCCCGCGGTCGCCGCGCCATTGTCGTACCCGCCCTGCGCGGGCGGCGGGGCCACTGCGCCGCCCTGGGCGGTCTGACCCGCGGGCGGGAGCCGTTTCTTCTTCTTCACCGCTGGCGGGGCCACCACAGCGGTCCGCGCGGCCGTGGCGGGCCTCAGATCGGCGGTTTCGCGCACCATCGCCGCATATTGCAACGGGCCGAGGTAGCCGGTGACCGGAGCGGCGCGGCGCTTCTGCCATTCCGAGATCGACGCGCGGGTCTTGAAGCTGAACACGCCCGTGAAATCGCCGGGATCGAAGCCCATCGCCATCAGCCGCGCCTCAACGTCCTTGCGTGCGCTCACGTCGAGCTTCAGGGCATCCTCCGTCGCTTGGCTGCCGGTCTCGCCCGCCATAGCGTCGGCCTGGGGCGAAGGGACTGCGCTCGGCGCGGGCCCAGGAGCGGCAGGCGCCGCCGGAGTGGGCGTCTGCGCCGGATTGGCTATGGCCAGCGCGGAGCGCGAATCGAGTCGCGCCATGCGGTTCTTGGCGATCTGCACAAACGCGCCATTCGGCATCTGGTCGAGATAGGCCTTGTAGTCTTCGATGGTGTCGGATTTTTCGGCCGCCGCCCACAGCTGCCCATCGAGCGCGACACGATCCCCACCCTGCGTCGACGGCGTCGCCGTGGCGGCGGCGGGAGCGGCCGCCGGCGCGGCGCTGGGGTTGAGCACGAACTCGCCAATGAGCGAGGTGTTGACCCAAGGCGTCTGCTGCTGGCTCGTGGCGGAATTGACGTCCGAACGTACGCGATTGAACACCGTGTCTATCGGCACGTTCTCATCTTCCAAATGCGCCAGCAGCGCCTTGGTGAAGGGGCTGTGATCTCCAGGGGTGCCGTCGAGCGCGGTCTTCTTGGGATCGGTGGCGAAGGCGATTAGGGTGCCGCGGGCGAGGGTGGTGTCGACGGATGCCAGGCCGCCGTCAAGAAACAGCGAGCGGCTCTTGGCCGAGCGCGACAGTTCCTCGGCGAACGGATTGTTGCGGCAGGCGTCGAGGATGACGACGTCGATGGCGTCTTCACGCTTCATCAGCTTCAGCACCACCGAAAGGTTGATCGCCTTCAGGTCGAGGTCGCTCGGGGTCTTCAGCACGATATCGATCGGCAGCAGATAGTTGTCGTCCTGAAAGGCGACGCCATGGCCGGCATAGTAGACCAACGCCGCTTTGGCGCCGGAGATCGCTTGGGAGAACGCCCCGATCTTGTTCTGCATGTCGGCGGCGCTGAGGTCGTAGCCCTCGACGACCTCAAAGCCGAGCCGCTTCAGCGAGGCGCTGACGGCTTTCGCGTCGTCCACCGGGTTTGTCAGTTTTGGCGCGGCGACGTAGGCGCCGTTGCCGATCACCAGCGCGACGCGCTTTTGCACGTCGGCAAACGCCGGGGCGGCGGTAAGCCCTCCGACCAAAGCAAGCACTGTGAAGAAACGGGCGCAGAGCGCCACAATCCAAACGGGCACGCGCAAATCGCTCATGGTTTTTTCCCCGCCGCGCCTTCGGACGGCGCAAGGGCGCCGCCAGGAATCATGCCCAATCTTACGGTCCGGTCGCTGGAAGCGCCATCGTGGAGCCTACGCAACCGAAAAATAGAAATCCCGCTGTCACCGGGGAATTACTGTGCGGTCGCGGAAACGCTAGCGCTGCGGCAGCGCCAAAGTGGCCTCGTCGAGGTCGAGGATCCCCGCGATGCCTCGCGCCGCCATCTCGTGATCGTCGCGCTGCGGCAGTCCCGAAATCGTCAGGCATCCGACGAAGCCGAACGAGCGGACGCGGATCGGAAAGCCGCCGCCATGGGCGGCGAAGCTCGCATCGTCCAACCCGCTGTCGCCGCCCAGAGTCCGCCCACGCAGCGAGAGATTTAGCCCGACGGCGTAGCTGGAACGCTGCACGCGATGGACGAGCGCCGACTTGCGCCGCACCCAGTGCCAATTGTCCGCCGTGGAGCCGGGGAGCGCCGCGGAGAACAAGACGCGTTCATGGCAGCGAATGTCGACGACGATCGGCAAGCTGTCATTGGCGCCGACGTCCCGCAGCGACGCGCCCAATTCCCAGGCGACCGTCTCGTCGAAATGGTCGAACACCAATTCGCGCTCCTGATGCGCAATCACCTTTAAATCCGCAGCAATGGCGTCGTGCTCGCTCGCCGTCATGGTCATCCGCCTGCCCTTTCGTGTCGCTCTTGTCAGCGCCTGATGAACTTAGCTTGGCAAATTCGCTGGACGGGTCAAGCGCTCCCGACAACGATTCACGTCCCTCGCGGCTTCGCCCGCGTCGTCGGAGCGGCGCTCGCGGGATCCTCGGGCCAGGAATGACGGGGGTAGCGGCCGCGCAGGTCCGCGCGCACCCCTGCCCAGGAGCCTTTCCAGAACCCCGGAAGATCGCGGGTGATCTGGATCGGCCGATGCGCGGGCGAAAGCAGATGCAGCGTCAGCGGCACGCGTCCGTTGGCGAGCGCGGGATGGCTCGGCAAGGCCGAACAGCTCCTGGACGCGCAAAGCGATGCTCGGGCCGCCTTCGCTCTCGTAGTCGACCGCCGCCTCGGTGCCCGTCGGCGCGGTGAAATGCGTCGGCGCTTCCGCCTCAAGGCGGCGATGCAAGGCGTAGGGGAGTTGCGCCTTCAGCGCTTCAAACAGATCGTCAGCGCCGATATCGGCGAGGCTTGCCTTGCCCGACACGAAAGGCTCCAGCCAATCAGGAGACGCCTCAAGCGCGGCGTCGGACAGGTCGGGCCAATCCTCGCCTTCGGCCCGGCGCAGAAATAACACGCGATCGCGCCATTGCTTGCTCGCCTTCGAGAAGGGCCAACGCGCCGCGCCCAAGCCGATGACGCCGGCGGCGAGCGCCGCCGCGCCTGCCAAGTCGGTCGGCGGAGGCAGCGTGCGTTCGCTAAGCACCAGAGCGCCCAAGCGGCGGCGGCGGCGCGCCCGCAAGGCAAGCGACACGCGGTCGAAGGCGAGTTCATCCGCCTCGGCGATCGCCGCGCCTTGCAGGCGCTCGATCTCCTCCAGGCTGAGCGCCGCGGCGGTCAGGATGCGCGCGGCGCCGGCGCGGCCGGCGATCTCGCCAATCGCAAGGTAGTCTTCTCCGGCGAGCGCCTCGTGCGCTTCTAGGCTCGCCGCGCGACCGTTGGCCATCAGGAATTCGCCGCGCTTGCCGCGCGCCTTGGCGATGCGGTCGGGGAAGGCCGCCGCCAACCAGGCGCCGACGCCGAGCGGCGGTCGCCCCGCCCCGGCCTGAAGCGCAGCGTTGGCCAGCCCTCGGGCGAGACGCCGCGCATCGTTGGCGCGTTCGGAACCGTCGCGGCGAAAACCGTCCAGCCGCGCGGCCAAATCGACGGCGTCGCCGCCGAGGCCGCGTTCGGTCAGCGCCACGGCGATCTCCGCGCCCAGATTCGCCTGACCCGCAGCGCCCGCGTCGACCAGCATGCGCGCAAGACGCGGCGGCAACGGCAAGCGCGCGCATCGCCCGCCCTTCGTCAGTGAGCGCAAAACCGACATCGAGCGCGCCGAGCTCGACGAGCAGCTTTCGCGCCTCCGCCAGCGCCGGCGCTGGCGGCGGATCGAGAAAGCGCAAGCGTCGTGACTTCGACGACGCCCCAGGCGGCCAAGTCGAGCGCGAAACCAGAGAGGTCGGCGGCCAAAATCTCAGGCGGCGCGAACGCCGCCATCCCCCCATTGGCCGCTTCCTCCCAGAGCCGGTAGCAAACTCCCGGTTCCATGCGCCCCGCCCGGCCGCGCCGCTGATCGGCATTGGCGCGCGCGACGCGGCGCGTCTCCAGCCGGGTCAGACCAAGGTCTGGCTCGTAGACGGGGGCGCGCATCAGCCCGCTGTCGACGACGACGCGTACGCCTTCGATGGTGAGCGAAGTCTCGGCGATCGACGTCGCCAGCACGATCTTGCGGCGGCCCGATTTAGCGGGCGCGACGGCGAAATCCTGCTCGCGCGCGCTCAAGGCGCCGTAGAGCGGCGCGATGTCGACGCCGTGTCGTTGATGCGCGCCTCAAGCTGCGCGCGCCAGCCGCAGATTTCGCCCTGCCCGGGAAGAAACGCGAGCACCGAGCCGGCATCCTCGGCGAGCGCGCGCAGCACGACGCGCGCCATCGCGTCGTCGATCCGCTCGCTCGGATCGCGGCCGACATAGCGCGTCGCGACGGGAAAGGCGCGGCCTTCGCTGGTGATCACGCGGCGCGCCGTCCATCAGCGCCGGCACCCGCGCGCCGTCGAGCGTCGCCGACATCACGAGTAACCGCAGATCCTCGCGCAGCGCGCCCTGCGCGTCGAGCGCCAGCGCCAGGCCGAGGTCGGCGTCGAGCGAGCGCTCGTGGAACTCGTCGAACAGCACCGCGCCGACGCCGGTCAGTTCCGGATCGTCCAGGATCATCCGGGCGAAGACGCCCTCGGTGACGACTTCGATGCGCGTGCGCGCCGAGATCGGGCTCTGCAGGCGCATGCGGAGGCCGACCGTCTCGCCGACCTGCTCGTCGAGCGTCGACGCCATCCGCTGCGCGCCGCGCGGGCGGCCAAGCGGCGCGGCTCCAGCAGAATGATGCGCTTGCCCGCGGCGAACGGCTCGTCGAGCAAGCGCCAGCGGCACGCGCGTGGTCTTGCCGGCCCCCGGCGGCGCGACCAGCACGGCGGCGTTGCGTTCGCCGAGCGCCGCGCACAGCTCGGGCAGCGCGTCGTCGATGGGAAGGCTCTGGGGAAAGGCTCGCATCAGCGAAAGTAAGGAAGGTGCAAAGGGTTTTCAGGCATGGCGGCCCTTAACGTCTTTTCCCGCCGAAGCCGAGCCGCCTACGGGTTCCGACAGTCCCAGCGCATTCCACGCCGCCCAGCCATGCAAATTCGCTGCCCCTCACTCTTTCTTCGCTACGCCTAAACCATTATAGCCCAGCCCCGTTTGGCCGATGTGCTGGATCGGCTTTGGACGCATGTATCGATGGCTCTTGAGATTCCGGCGGTCGCCCCCTTCCGGGCGCGGCGAACGGCGAGGGCCACGTTGCGCCAAGCGCCCCGCATTCCGGGGGCAATTTCTGGTGGCTGTCGCTCGGCGCCCTGGGCGTTGTGTTCGGCGATATCGGCACCAGCCCCCTTTATGCCCTGCAGACCGCGCTCGGACAGATCAAGGCTGGCGGCATCGGGCCAACGGAGACGATCGGGGTCGTTTCGCTGATCGTCTGGGCGCTGCTCATCACAGTGACCGCGAAATACGTGCTGTTCCTGATGTTCGCCGACAACAAAGGCGAGGGCGGCATTCTCTCGCTGATGGCGCTTGCGCGCGGCGCGTCGGGTCAGAGCGCGAAGCTTGTGTTCTTTCTCGGCGTGCTCGGCTCGTCGCTGTTCTCCGGCGACGCCATCATCACCCCGGCAATATCGGTGCTCGCGGCGCTCGAGGGTCTCAAGACCGTCGATCCGGATCTTGCGCCCTATATCCTGCCCTCGACCCTGATCATTCTGTTCGCGCTGTTTGTCGTGCAGCGGCGCGGGACGGCGGGCGTGGCGGCGTTTTTCGGCCCGATCATGCTGGTGTTTTTCGTCACCAACGCCGTCCTGGGCGCGACGCACATCGCTCAGGCCCCCGCAATTTTCAACGCGCTCAATCCGCTCTCCGGATTGATCTTTCTCTTCACCCACGGCGGCATCGGGTTCATTGTGCTCGGCGGCGTTTTTCTCGCGGTCACGGGCGCCGAAGCGCTCTATGCCGACATGGGACATTTCGGGCGTAAACCGATTAAGACCGCCTGGATTTTCGTCGTGCTGCCGGCGCTTATTCTCAACTACCTCGGCCAAGGCGCGCTCATCCTCGTCGACCCGAAAGCGGCCGACAATCCCTATTACCTGCTGGCGCCGCAATGGGGCCTGATCCCAATGCTGGTTTTGGCGACCGCCGCCACCGTGATCGCCAGCCAGGCGGTCATCACCGGCGCCTTTTCGCTTGCGAGCCAGGCGATCCAGCTCGGATTGCTGCCGCGCTTTGAAATCGTCCACACCTCGGACACCCAGGAAGGGCAGATCTATATCCCCAGGATCAACCGCATCTTGTTGATCGGCGTCATTCTGCTGGTGGCGCTGTTCCGCTCCTCCGATGCGCTCGCCAATGCTTATGGCATCGCTGTCGCCGGCACCATGGTGGCGACGACGACGCTCGCGTTCTTCGTCGTGCGCAATTTGTGGAAGTGGCCGCTGGCGCTCAGCTTGGCCGTCGTCGGCGCGTTCGTCGCCGTCGACATCGCCTTCTTCATCGCCAATCTCTACAAGGTTCTCGATGGCGGCTGGGTGCCGCTGCTCCTCGGCGCTACAACCTTCACCTTGATGTGGACCTGGCGGCGTGGCAGCGCGCTGCTGGCCGAAAAGTCGCATCGCGACTTGCTTCCGATGGAAGCGCTCATCAAGATGCTGGAGAAATCCAAGCCGACCCGCGTGCCCGGCACCGCGGTCTTTCTCACCAGCGACCCCAAGAGCGCGCCCGCTTCGTTCCTGCACAACTTGAAACACAACAAGGTCGTGCATGAACGCGTCATCATGCTGTGCGTACGCACCGAAAATACGCCGCGGGTGCCGGCCGACCAGCGATATCAGATCGCCTCTATGTCGCCGGACTTCATTTCGGTCACGCTACACTTCGGCTATATGGAATTGCCGCGCGTGCCCAACGCCTTCGTCGCGTTACGCAAGGCGGGCCTGAAGTTCGACATCATGACGACGTCGTTTTTCCTCGGCCGGCGCGCGCTCAAGACCGCCAACAATTCCGGAATGCCGCCCTGGCAGGACCAGTTGTTCGTCGGCATGGCAAAACAGGCCGCGAGCGCGCCAGACTTCTTCCACCTGCCCTCCGACCGCGTCGTCGAACTGGGCGCGCAGATGAAGGTCTAGCGGCCCTCAATCGAAGCGCGTCAGGCGATAGGGTCTGGCGTCGATGAATGGCGCCTTGCCGGTCATCAGATCGGCCAGCAGCCGGCCGCTCACCGGGCCAAGCGTCATCCCAGATGCTGATGAGCGAAGTCGAACCATAGCCCTTGGTGGCGAGAGGCGGCGCCGATCACCGGCAGCATGTCCGGCAGGCACGGCCGCCGGCCCATCCAGGGTTCGGGATCAAGGCGCGGCCGAAGGTGAACATCTCGCGCGCGAACGGCTCGATCCGGTCCAGATGTTTTGGCGAAGGGGCGTCTTCGAGCGGAGCGAATTCGGCGCCCGTGGTCAGCCGCAGCCCGCGCGCCATCGGCGTCAGCACGTAGCCCTTCTCCATATCGAGAACAGGCCGCATCGGCGCGGCGGCGCCCGGCGCATAGTGCATGTGATAGCCGCGTTTGACGAAGAACGGCAGGCGATAGCCCAGCGCGCCGCGCCAGCGCCGCCGACCATGGCCCGAGCGCCACCACGACCGACGGCGCGATGATGCGGCCCTCGCGCGCCTCGAGGCTCCAACCCTGCGGGTCTTCCGCCAGGCTCATGGCGTCGCCCGTGAGCATCACGCCGCCGCGCGAGACGAACAAGTCCGCATAAGCGTTCACCAGGGCGCCCGGATCGCTCGTGGTGATCGGGTCGGGAAAATGCACGCCGCCGATGGCGCGGTCGCCGATCGACGGCTCAAGCGCCGTCAGCGCCTCGCGGTCAAGCAGGCGCGTCTGCACGCCGTAGGGCTTCAGCTCCTCGATCTCTTCGTGCACCAGCCCTTCGCCGAAGGCGCTGCGAAACACCTTGATCCAGCCGGTGTCGCGAAACAGGCCCATGGCGTTGGCCGCCTGCGCGAGCGCGATGTGCTCGCCCTTGGCGTTGCCGACGAGGTCGCGCATCGCCCGGGCGCTCTTGCCCCGGCCTTCGGGCGTGGACGCCAAGTAATAGCGCCATAGCGCCGGCGCGATTTGCGGCAGCGTGTGATAGCGGATTTCGGCGCGCGGGTCCTGGTTCGCCGCGGCGAGCGCGATGTCGCTCAGCGAGCGCGGAAACATATAGGGGAACACCGCCTCAGATTGGATCATCCCGGCGTTGCCGAAGCTGGTCTCGGACGCGACGCCGGTGCGCTCGAGAATGGCGACGCTGCGGCCGCGCGAAAGTAGGTGGAGTTCCGGCGGAGACGCCGACGATTCCGGCGCCCAAAACCACAACGTCAAATTTTCGATCGGCCATCGTCTCAACCGCCCGTGGTGGTTAGGGAAAAACTAGTCTAGAGGCTCGGCGCCGCCCTGGCGAGACGGGGTAGAGCGCTAAGCCCAGCTTCATTAGGACGCATCCATGGTACCCCGCTATTCCCGCCCGGCGATGACGGAAATCTGGTCGCCGGAGACGCGTTTCAAAATCTGGTTCCTGATCGAGGCTTACGCTTGCGACGCCCTGGCCGAGCTCGGGGTCATTCCCAAAGCGAGCGCTAAAGCGATCTGGGAGAAGGCGGGCGACGCCAAATTCGACGTCGCGCGAATCGACGAGATTGAGCGCGTCACCAAGCACGACGTCATCGCCTTTCTCACGCATCTGGCCGAATTCCTCGGTGAGGACTCGCGCTTCGTGCACCAGGGCATGACGAGTTCGGACGTGCTCGACACCTGCCTCGCCGTGCAGCTGCAGCGCGCTTCCGACATCCTTATCGCCGACGTCGACGCCCTGCTCGCTGCGCTGAAAAGGCGGGCGTTCGAGCACAAGCTGACCCCGACGATCGGCCGTTCGCACGCCGTGCACGCCGAACCGACGACGTTCGGCCTGAAGCTGGCGCTCGCCTACGCCGAATTCACCCGCGCCCGCGCCCGCCTGGTCGCGGCGCGTGAGGAAATCTCGACCTGCGCGATCTCCGGAGCCGTCGGCACCTTCGCCAACATCGATCCGAAGGTGGAGGAATATGTCGCGGCGAAACTGAATTTGCGGCCCGAGCCGATCTCGACGCAGGTGATCCCGCGCGACCGCCACGCCGCATTCTTCTCCGCCCTCGCGGTGGTCGCCTCGAGCGTGGAACGCCTCGCCGTCGAGATCAGGCATTTGCAGCGCACGGAAGTGCTGGAGGCTGAGGAGTTTTTCTCGGAAGGGCAGAAGGGGTCCTCCGCCATGCCGCACAAGCGCAATCCGGTGCTCACGGAAAACCTCACCGGCCTCGCGCGCATGGTGCGTTCCGCGGCGACGCCGGCGCTGGAGAATGTCGCGCTTTGGCACGAGCGCGACATCTCGCATTCCTCGGTCGAGCGGATGATTGCGCCCGACGCGACGATCACGCTCGACTTCGCGCTGGCGCGCATGGCCGGCGTCGTCGACAAGCTGCTGGTCTACCCCAAAAATATGCGCAAGAATCTCGACCGGCTCGGCGGTCTCGTGCATTCGCAGCGCGTGCTGCTGGCGTTGACGCAGAAGGGCGTCAGCCGCGAAGAGTTCTATGCGCTGGTGCAGCGCAACGCGATGAAGACCTGGCGCGACGAAGGGGATTTTTTGACGCTGCTGAAAGCCGACGCGGACGTCCGCAAGGCGTTGTCGGAGTCCGAGCTCGAGGCCTTGTTCGACCTCGGCTATCACCTCAAGCGTGTCGACGTCATTTTCGAGCGCGTGTTCGGCGCAAGCGCATAAAACGCGGCCGCGCGCAGCTCGTCGCGGCCGGAGGGTGTCCGGCCGCGACGGTAGGGAGCTCCTCCGGCTTAGTTGCAGACGCGGTAGCCGCCCCGCCACCAGCAATGAACGCCGTAGGGGTGATAACCGTAGGGGCGATAGTAGCCGTACGGACGATAAACGGGGTAGACAGGCGGCCGATACACCGGCGCATAATAGCCCATGGGATGGCAGCCGCCGTACGGCCCGCGGTACCAGCCGACGCCGCAGCCGTTCGCCGCTAGCGTGATATTGGCGTCGCCTGCCGGCGCCGGAGCGATCGGCATCGCGCTTGCGGGCGCGACGGCTGCGCCCAATAGGGTCGCCGCAACAACAATAACTGCGTTCTTCACTGCTTACTCCCTTTTGGCCCGACGAAGTCCGGCCGCGCGGGGGCCCGCCGCGCAAACCTTGAGCCGCCAATGACGTCTCGTTCAAATCTGATCGCTTTTGAAGACATAACCGTAACCCCGAGGGGCGTCGGTCCGCCCCTTCGCGCCATTAGGCTTGATTGGTAACGTTGATGTTCAAGCGGCGCCTTTGTGTCCGCTTTTAGGCGCCCAAAAAAAGGTTGACAGGAGCTAGGCGCACGCCTCGCGCTTCCCTTGCGTCTCGACTTCGCCGTACGTGACGGCCTCCAGGTACAGACCGCAGGCGGGCGCCACCGGCCCACATCGGGACCGATCCGCCGCGGCCAGGGCATCGCCGACGTCCGCCACGCCCCATTTGCCCAAGCCGACCTCGACGAGCGATCCGACCATCGAGCGCACTTGGCGATGCAGGAAGGACAAAGCCTCGACATGGAACGCGATATCTTCGCCGGTGCGCTCGACGCTGAACAGATCGAGCGTGCGCACCGGAGATTTCGCCTGACATTGCGAGTCGCGGAAGGTCGAGAAGTCGTGCTTGCCGATCAACGCCTGCGCCGCCTCGTGCATCGCGCCGTCGTCAAGGCGGCGCTTGACATGCCAGGCGCGATGCAGTTCGAGCGCCAGCGGCGCGCGGCGGTTGGAGAGTCGATAGAGATAGCGCCGCCGCTGCGCGCTGCGCCGTGCGTCGAAGGTGGCCTCGACCGTCGCGGCCTCGATCACGGCGACGGCCGACCCGGTCAGATGCGCGTTGAGCGCCTCGCGTAATTTCCACTCCGGCCAGTCGGCGGCGAGATCGACGTGGGCGACTTGGCCAAGCGCATGGACGCCCGCGTCCGTTCGCCCTGCCCCCTGGATGCGATGCGCGACACCGGTGAGCTTTTCCAACGCTGTCTCAATGGCCGCTTGCACCGAGCGCCCGTTTTCCTGCCGCTGCCAGCCAGAGTAGTCCGTGCCGTCGTACTCGATGGTCAGCTTGAAGCGCGGCATCAGACTTCGAGCACGATTTTGCCGATGTGCTCCGAGCTTTCCATGCGCCGATGCGCCGCGGCGGCTTGCCCAAGCGGAAATACGGCGTCGATGGTCGGCCGCCATTTGCCATTTGCGAGGCTTGGCCAGATATGCGCGAGAAGCGCGTCGGCGATGGCGGCCTTTTGCGGAACCGTGCGCGGGCGCAGCGTTGAGCCGGTATGGGTCAGCCGCTTCGTCATAATCGGATGCAAATTCAGTTCGACGTTCGCGCCCTTCAGGAACGCGATCTGCACGATGCGCCCGTCCATCGCGGCCGCCGCATAATTGCGCGCGACATAGTCGCCCCCGACCATATCGAGGATGACGTCGGCGCCCTTGCCGTCGGTCGCCTTCATGGTCTCCGCGACGAAATCGGACGTGCGATAATTGATGGCGACGTCAGCCCCAAGCGCCTTGCACGCGTGCGCCTTGTCGTCGGATCCGACGGTGACAAGAACGCGCGCGCCGAACAGTTTGGCGAATCCGATCGCGGTCACGCCGATGCCGGACGCGCCGCCGTGCACCAGCAAGGTCTCACCGTCCTTCAGCCCGCCGCGCTCGAACATGTTGCTCCAGACGGTGAAAGCGGTTTCCGGGATGGCGGCGGCCTCGATCATCGAGACGTAAAGCGGGACGGGCAGCGCATTGCTTTCGTGGACCACGGCGAACTCGGCATAGCCGCCGCCAGGGACGAGCGCGCAGACGCGATCGCCGGCGCGCCAGCGCGAAACGCCCGGCCCGACCGCAACGACCTCGCCCGCGATTTCCAGCCCGGGGATGTCGGTCACCCCAGGCGGCGGCGCGTAGTTGCCGAGGCGTTGGAAAACATCGGGACGATTGACCCCCGCGGCGGCGACGCGGACCAGCACCTGGCCTTCGTCCGGCGCTGGCGTTGCGCGCTCGACCAGGCGCAGCACGTCCGGCGGCCCCGGCGTGGCGATCTCCACCGCCTTCATAGGCCTAGCCGCCCACACTGACGGCGACGCCATCCACCGACGGCGCGGCGCGAAATTCAGGCAAAGCCTCCGCCCGCGCGGAGTGGGCCAGCAGGCAAGGACAGGACGTGGTGTCGAATTGCTCGGGGAATTGATCCTTAGTGAAGCCAACCATGCAGGCGATGGCGATATCGGCGTGGCCAATGCCCTCGCCGCCTACCCAGCCCGCCGCCGGCGCTTCAGCCTCCAGCGCCTTCAGGCCGTGATCGAGCTGGTCGCTGACGCGCTGTCGCCACGGCTCGTGTTGCCGCTCGGGGGGACGAAGCATGCGCTCGTAGTGCAACTGCACCGCCTTCTCGCCGACGGTGAGCGCCAGGCTGGTCAGCCGCGCCGCCGCGAGCCGATCGGCTCTGCCGGCCGGCCACAGACTTGGGAACTTCGGATTCGCCCCGGCGAGATACTCAAGTATCACGGAGGACTCCATCAACACCACGCCCTCGTCGGTCGTGAGCGTCGGCGCCTTGAGCAACGGGTTGATCGCTGCGAAAGCATCGATATGACGGAACAGCGAGATCGGCTTGTGTTCAAACGGCGCCCCCCATTTGACCAGCGCGACCGCCACGCGCCGAACAAAGGGAGAATCGAGCATGCCGGTCAGTTGCATCGTGGGCGCCGCCGAAGGTGAAGGGGCGTGATTTGTGATCATTTTAGGCAATCGGCGCAAGGCGCGCCGCCCCATTCGCGCCACGAAGTTTTGAAACCCCGGGGGGCCCGCGATTTGCCGCGCCCACGCTTCAAGGTTATGCCCGTACGTGACCCTTGCCGAGCTTAATGTGACGACGGGATGACGCCATTTGCAAATCGCCTGCGCCAAGCCCGGCGCCGCGGCGACGCCGGACAATTGGCGGTTGAAATCGGCAATGACCCCCCCGTCGCCCTTGCGGGCGCTCCGCTGGATGAGCGCGAGCATTTGCGCTCCGTGCTGCGCTGGATCGCGGGCGGCGCCATCGGCGCGGTCGCCGGAGGCTCGCTGCTGGGCGCGGCCATCTATCTCGGGCTCGATGCGCAATCCAATTTCGCCGGACCGCCAGAGTTCGCCAGCGCGACGCAGACGCCCCCGCCCGACGCCGGCGTCAATGTCGAAAAGGGCGACCGCCTTGTCCGCCCGGTTGACGTCATCGCGGCCAAGCAGACCTTCCACGCCGACGAGACCATCAAGGTCGGCGACAGCGAGGTCGTCAAACCGCGTACCTTCACCCTGGTCTCGACAAACCTGTCGACGGCCGCTTCGAGCTTCGCTTCCGCAGTGCCGTCGTTCGATCCCAATCGCCTCAGCGCCGGCATCAGCGACCAGCCGCAAGCTTTGCCCGAGGTCGACCTGACGCCCGAAAATACCGAGATCGCCTTCACGACCCGCAATCTGGCCACGGACGACTTTAGCGTCGTCGCTGGCGACTTGTCCGCCGACGACGTCGAGGCGGAAGTCGCGGCGATGTTGAAGGCGCCACCCAAGGAGAGCGCGACCGATCCGCTGGGCGCGCTGGAAATGCTCAAAGTGGTCAGCGACTCGCGCGTCGCCCTTGGCGCCCTGCCCTATGCGGCGACCGGCACCATCAACCGCAACGGTCCCTACGGCGCGCTGGAAGTGCGCATTACGCCGGAGAACGTGACGAACTTCGCACGCTTCACCGGCTCTCCGGCGCCGCCTGACCGGCTCGTGTCGGTCAAACACGGCGAGGGCCTTGAGGATGTGCTGAAGGCCAATGGCGCCGCGCCGCAGCGGATCGCGCCGATCCTGGATGCGTTCAAGCGCGGCGGCGTCGGCGCGTTGAGCGACGGACAGAAGGTGCTTTTGCGCTTTGAAGATGCGGACGATGGTTCGTCGCAGCCGCAGATCGCGCGCGTGGGCCTCGTCGCCGACGAAAAAGAAGTGATGGCGGCGGCGATCAACGATAACGGTAGGTTCGACATCGTGAAGGCGGCGGCGCCCGGAGCGACGACGAAGAAGAACGAGAATGCCGACGATAACGGCGGCATCAGCCTTTATCAGAGCGTCTACGAGGCCGGACTGAAACAAGGCCTCGCCAAGCCGGTCATCGACGCCGTGGTGTCCGCTTTCGCCAGCGACGTGGATTATCAGCGTGCGGCGTCCCCGGCGGATTCGCTCGAGGCGTTCTATTCGGCGCCCGACGACATCGACCCCAAGCCGCAACTGCTGTTCGCGTCGCTGACGGTCAAGGACCAGACCTATCGCTATTACCGCTTCCGGACCCCGGATGACGGGATCGTCGATTTCTACGACGACACCGGAAAATCTTCGCGAAAATTCCTGTTGCGCAAGCCGATCGCGGTCGGCGAAGAGACGTCGCCGTTTGGCTGGCGTTTTCACCCGATCCTGCACTACGCCCGCATGCACAACGGCGTCGACTGGGGCGCGCCGATCGGCACGCCGGTGCTGGCCGCCGGCAACGGCACGATCATCAAGGCGGAATTCACCTCCGGTTACGGCCGTCGCGTCGAGATTCAGCACGTCAACGGCTATGTCTCGACTTATTCGCACATGTCGGGCTTCGGCAAAGGCATCGTGCCGGGCGTGCACGTCGCGCAGGGGCAGGTTGTGGGGTATCTAGGCCAGTCGGGCCTGGCGACCGGGCCGCACCTGCACTACGAAGTCATCATCAACGGCAACTGGGTCGATCCTATGGGCATCAAACTTGCGCGTACGCGCGAGTTCGACGGCAAGATGCTGGCCCAGTTCAAGAAAGAGCACGACCGCATTCTCGCCCTGATCGGCCAGGCGCCGAACGCTTCGAGCGCAGTGACGGCGCAGGTGAACTGAGGGCGCAAATCCCGCGACCGGGCAGGCGCCGGGCCCGGGCGGAAAAGTCGCTCGCAGGCGGAAGCTGCGTCAGAGGGGCTGCTGCGTCTGTCGCCTCGCAGTGGGCCTGCCCCGGCCATGTATGGCGTTCCGACGCGCGTACTCTAGGCCGCTGACCCGATCCCCAAAAGTGCGCCGTTACGAACTTAACATCGCAGCATCGCGCCGGGATCGCGCGACAGTCGGCGATTTCGAGGCCCCGAGTCCAGCGGCGCGCATGGCGGCGGCGACGCTGTCGGCGCCAAATCCACTGTCAATCATGCGCCTGCCGCCAACGGCGGCTTGGCCGTTCGCTCGCTCCTGGCTGTGCAGCCGAAGGCACAGTTCGCCGAATTGATCCGCGTTGTGCGCAACCAGAGGCAGCACGTCCTCCGGGAGCGGCAGCCCTTCCGCGGCAATAGGCGTCATGACGCAGGGGACGCCCGACGCGAAACTCTCAAGCACCTTGCCTTTTATCCCCGCGCCGTAGCGCAACGGGGCGACCGTCAGGCGCACGGCGTTCAACACGGACCCGAGATCATCGACCGGGCCGAGAACCTCGATCCGGGCATCGGTCTCGCCGAAAGCCTGACGGCTCCAGCCATGGCCGATGATTTTGCAGGCGATCGTCGAATCTTTTGCCCATATGCGCGGCAAAATGTCCTGGATCAGATGGTGCACGGCGTCCCTGTTCGGCTCATGCGCATTGCTGCCGATAAATGCCAAGCCCTGCCGCTGCTCGAACGGCGCAACAGGCGGCTGATCGGCACAGCCGAAAGGGACCACTGCAACATGGGTTAGTCCGCGTTTGCGCAGGACCTCGGCTTCCTGCGGGGAGTGGGTGATGACGATATCAGCCCGATGCGCGGCCGCTATCTCGGTCTGCGCAAGGCGCCGCGCAAAATCTACAATCTCAGGCCGCTCTTCGACGCGTCCTTGGCGGGCGAGGCGAAGATGATGCAGATCCGCGACGCTGTACACGGCCTTCGCCCTGGGCAGGTCCCTTCGGACAAGTGGCAAGTATCTGTCGGCGTTGGTCCAGCGATGGAGATAAACGAGTTCGAACGCGCCCGCGTGGCGCCTCAGCACGTCCTCGACATTCGCGTAGAACGGGGCCGCGCATACTGCGACCGACTCCGCCGCGGCCAGCGCGGCCAAAGCGGCGCTGCTCGCCATCTCCTGCGATGCGACAAAAGTGACGACGTAGCCAAGGGCGCGCAACGCGCGCATATGAGACAGAATCGCGGCGGAACCAGCGTCCCTGTTCGCATCCGGCACGCGGTCATCGACGACAAGCGCGCGCGGGGCGTCGGCGGCGCCGGGCTCAAGCGTCCCCTCCAAGTGGCCCCAGCGTCGATTGAACAGGCGGAGCAACTCGCGTTCGGCGCGGCCGCCTCGCCGGTCCGCCCGTCGCTTCAGCAGCAGTTCCGTCTGCTGCAGGAGGAAGGCCAGCGCGCGATCCTCGTCCGCCTCGCCGCCTGCGCTGGCGGCGATCAGGGACCGTTCGATGGCTTGTTGCGCGCCGCCGTCAAGGCGAGCGGCGGCTGGCGCGAACTTGGGCGAACCCACAAGTTCGGCGCCGTCGGCCTCGCGCTTGACGCGCACGACTGAATCGCGAAGCAGCACCGCGCCAGGGGGAATGCGGAAATCGAAGCCGCAGCGCCCGTCGCCATACCCCGCCCTCTCGACGTCCGCGCGGCGCGCGTTCGCGAGCAAGCTGCCGACCGGTTGGTCATTGACAAGGATGACGAGCCGCACGCGGCGTTGCGGATCTGAGCTATCCATCGCCCAGCCTCGAACCCGGCCTTGATCGACCCGGTCCAGACGTCCCTCCAAACGGCCGAGCGGACCCGCCGTCGCAGGCGGAGGTTCGAGACCGAACGGCTCGCAAAGCGGCGTCCAATGATCCCTGCCAAACAAAACGATTTCGTGCCGGCCGTCCAATGCGAGACCGCCGGGAATTGACAGCTCGAACCCGTGGGCGAGGTCCTCGAGACCTTCGCTCCGAAGGTCGGGGCGATTTCGGTCTGCGACGGCCTCTCCAATAACGGCGCCATTGTCCGTCGCGACTACCGCGATGCGAGCCGCGGGGTTGACGGGATCAAAGACCCAACCGCGGAGGACCTCGTGCGTGACGAGTTCGATTTTCGCGCGCAGCGTCGAAGACGAAGCGGTTCCGTCCCGTCGCAAACGCCGCGCGCGGCCGGCGAGTTTGCGCCGCAAGGCCTCGAGCCTATCGCCATCCTCGAGCCGCGGTGCGTAAAAGCCTGACGAGCCGGATGGCGCGTCGGGGTAGAGCGTGAAATACTCCGGGGCGTTCTGAAACAGACCGCGACTGTCATCGTCGAGAAACGTCTCTGCGAGCGCGCCCTCGGCAACGATCACGTCGTGGCTGTCCAGTTCAAGATGGAAATAATGGACCTCGTCGATCTGGTCGACCCGGACGATCGAGTCGCCGTTGACCAGCAGCCCCGCCGGGACGAGCGCACCATCGAGATAAAGGGCGTGCTCCGAGGAGACCCAGAGATCCCGGGTTGGGACCCGGTCGGCGAGCGCCCCCGCCCTAACGCAAATTGGCAGCACCTTCGGATTGCCGCGTGCGAACCGACCGACATAACTGCGGCGGCCGATCCATTTGATGGGCCTGGCTTCGCCCGCCCCCGTCATGACGAGATCGCCGATGGCGAGCGACTCCACCGGCGTTTCGTCGGTTGGGGTCAAGATGCGAACGCCGCGGACGAAACACGTCGGAGCGGAAAGCGACATATTGGCGACGGCGGCGCCAATCACCTGACCTTTGCCGTTCTCTTCAGTTATGAAATATTTGGTGTGAAAGTCTTCGTTCGGAAGATAGTACAAATCGTATTGATTGCCATTGGCCGTGCTGAACACGAGGCCTTGGTCGTCGACATAAGGCTCTGAAGTGGAAATGTCGTCGTCGCCGCTGGCGTAAAACGTTCCGGCTTCATCAAGCCCGTTGATAGAACTTCCATCGGCCGTCCCGGAGATGCCGGTTACATGATATTGTGTTCCACTTACGAATGTGGCCGTGATTTTTCCGCTGATATTGAAACTGGAGCCTGCCACGCCTGTCGCGGTGAAATCGAACTCTTTCGACATGATGGGACTCCGAGAAACAAAGCGCTCGCTCGTCAGCGTTGGAGTCATAGCGAAGAGAGCCCGCCTCGAGCAATGCAGTCGAGGCAAGGAATTTTTTCGCGATCAAGGACGCGGTTCCGCTCGGGAATGACGCGACAGCCGAGCCAACGCTGTCCGTTCTCTACTCGATACCTCTAGGAAAGGCCCGCAGAAGTGCGGTCGCTTACTATTCAAGGGCCTCCGACCGGAACGATATTCGCGACCCCGCCTAATTCAGCGCCAGAGCGACAAACCGCGCGTCGCCCTTGGCGTTGGTCACCAACAGCAACGCCGTCTTCTTGCCGGCCTTCTTCAAGCCATCGATTTGCTTGGCGACGTCGGCGGGCACGTCGACGCCTTGCTGGTTGACTTCCTGAATGACGTCGCCGGCTTCCATCCCTTTCTCGGCGGCAGGCGAGTCCGGCGAGACCTTGGTGACGACCACGCCTTTCAGATCGCTCTTAAGCGCGAAGGTTTTGCGCAGCGCGTCGGTGACGCCGGACAGTTCGAGCCCGAGCGTGGCGAACGACTTGGTGTCGACTTTGGTCTCGGCCGGCGCCGGGGTCTCCGCCGAGGCCAGCTTCTCGCCATCCTCCAAGCGGCCAACGGTGACCTTTTTGGTCAGCTCCTGTTTGTCGCGCAGCAGCACGACGTCGACTTCCTTGCCGACCGCGGTGTTGGCGACAATGCGCGGCAGATCGCGCGATTCTTTCACGTCCTTGCCATCGAACTTGATGACGACGTCGCCGGTTTGAATGCCGGCGGGCTTGGCCGGGCCGTTGGCGTCGATGCCGGCGATCAGCGCGCCATGCGGCGCGTCCATCGACAGGCTCTCGGCGATGGAGTCGTCCACCGCCTGGATGCGCACGCCGAGCCAGCCGCGCCGCGTCTCGTGGAACTGGCGCAATTGGTCGATGACCGGACCGACGGTGTCCGAAGGCGTGGCGAAGCCGATGCCGATCGAGCCGCCGCTGGGGGAGAGGATCGCCGTATTGATGCCGATGACCTCGCCCTTCAAATTGAAGAGCGGGCCGCCGGAATTGCCTTTGTTGATCGAGGCGTCAGTCTGCAGAAAATCATCGTACGGCCCGGATTCGATGTCGCGGTTGCGCGCGCTTAAGATTCCCGCGGTGACGGTCTCGCCGAGGCCGAACGGATTGCCGACCGCCATCACGCCGTCACCGACGCGCACCTTATCGCTGTCGCCGAACGGCACGGTCTTGAACGGTTTGTCGCCCTCGACCTTGAGCACAGCCACGTCGACCTTGGAATCTTTGCCTACCACCTTAGCCTTCAATTTCCGCCCGTCGGTGAAAATGACCACGATCTCGTTGGCGTCGCCGATAACGTGATTGTTGGTGATGACGATGCCGCTGGGATCGATGACGAAGCCGGAACCCAACGACTGCGATTTCCGCGCCGCGTGCGGGGCGCCGCCAAGGCCGCGCTGCTTGAAGAACTGGTCGAAGAAATCGTCGAATGGCGTGCCCTTGGGCACGTTCGGGTCAGCGGCGTCCGGAACTCTTGTCCTCAAGCGTTTCGGTCGCGGAAATATTGACGACCGCCGATGAGACTTGATCGACGAGATCGGCGAGATTGCTCGGCTTACCCATCACCATCACCGGCGCGTCGTCGGCGCGCGCAGCCCCGAGGGCGAAGCCTGACGCGATCAAGGCGGGCAGAAGCGCAGATCGGGCGGACATGGCGGTTTCCTTGGACTTACTTTGATGCGGGGTAACGTCAGCCTAACGGCGCCATCATGGCGAAATCAGGCCGCTCGACAAACTTCGGGAGGGACCGCCACGCGGCTGTGGAGCGGGCCCCTTCCCCGGGGGATTACTGGGCTGGCGTCGGCGCAGGGGAAGGGACGGGCGTCGACGGCGCTTGCGCAGCCTCCGGCGCCGGGGCGCCTGGAGTTCGGGCTGGAGAAGTAGCGGAAGAACGCCGACTTCGGGCTGAGCAAGGCCTTGGAGTCGCCCTTGAAGGCGGTCTCATAGGCTTGCATCGACCGGTAGAACTCGAAAAAGTCGACGTCCTTGCCGAACACTTCGGCAAATATCTGATTGCGCTGTGCGTCGCCCTCGCCGCGGATCTGCTCCGCTTGCGCCTGCGCTTGCGCCACGGTCACGGTCGCTGTCGCCTCGGCATCCGCCCTGATCTTCTGAGCCTGTTGCGCCCCTTGCGCCCGAAACAGCGCCGCGGATTGCTGACGTTCCGCCTGCATGCGCCGGAACACCGCGTCGGAGTTTTCCGGCGGCAAATCGGCGCGCTTGATGCGGACGTCAACGACCTCCAAACCAAATCGCGCCGCTTCGGCTTTGACCTGATCGCGAATGGCGTTCATTAGGATCTCGCGCTTGTTGCGCACGATATCGGCGATCGAGGCGTCGGCCAAAGTTCGGCGCAACGCCGAATTCAACAACCCGCCCAATTGCGCGTTGGCGCCTCTAATGTCGCCGACCGAGCGATAGAACACCAGGGGTTCGGCGATGCGATAGCGGACGAAAGCATCCACTTCGAGCCGTTGATTGTCCGCCACCAAGATTTCCTGGCGTTCGTTGTCGAGCGCGAGGATCCGCTTGTCGATGTAGACGACTGAATCAATGAACGGCACGCGCGCATAAAGCCCCGGCGCGTCAATGAGCGAGCCCACGGGCTGGCCAAAGCGCAGCACCAGCGCCTGCTCGGTCGGATCGACGACGAAGAGCGAAAGCGACGCGATCAGCAGCACCGCCGCGACAAGGATCAGGATCGAAAACAAACGGCCCGCGGTCATTTGCCGGCTCCCGAAGCTTTGGAGGTCAGGGCGTCGAGCGGCAGATAGGGAACGGGGGCGCTGGCCCCTGAAGTGTCGATGATCGTTTTGTTCATCGGCCCAAGCACGCGTTCCATCGTCTCCAGATACATGCGCTCGCGCGTGACTTCGGGCGCTTTCTTGTATTGTTCGTAGATCTGCCCGTAGCGCGCCGTCTGGCCTTGCGCCTCAAGAATCGTTTGCTGCTTGTAGGCGTTGGCCTGCGCCAAAATCTGGGAGGCCTGCCCCTTGGCCGCGGGAATGACGTTGTTGGCCTGCGTCTCGGCCTCGTTCACCGCCCGCTGTTGGTCCTGCTGGGCGGCGGTGACGTCGCGATACGCCGAAATCACCTGCGGCGGCGCGTCGACCGACTGCAACTGCACCTGCTTGACGAGCACGCCGGCGCCATAGCTGGTCAGCACGGCCTGCATACGCGCGAGGACGTCGGGCTCCATCGACTTGCGGTCGGCGGTGAGGATGCCCTCGATGGTTTTAAGGCCGACGACTTCGCGCATCACGCTCTCGGCGACCGCTTTCACGGTCTCCTGCGGGTTGAGGATGTGGAAGACGTAGTCTTCTGGATGATCCTGATCGATCTGCCAAATCACGCGAAAGTGCACATTCACGATGTTTTGGTCGCCGGTGAGCATCAGGCTCTCCGTCGGATTGTCCGAGCCGCCTTGATCGCCGGTGTAGCCGACGGTGGTGATCTGCTGGTCCCAGACCGGCAGCACGATGTGCGAGCCGATCGGCCAGGGCCAATTCATGTTCAGGCCCGCGGGCACTTTGCCCGTGTATTTGCCAAGCACCAGATTGATGCCGACTTCGTTGGGCTGCACGGTGTAGAAAGAGCCGAAACCAAGCCAAAGCACGAGCGCCGCGATCACCAGGATCGCAAGGCCGCGCCCGGCGAAGCTGGGCCCGGAGCTGGGGGCGCCGCCTGAGCCACCGCGCCCGCCACCGCCGAAGGAGAACCGCTTGATCGAGTCCTGAACTCGGCGAATCGCGTCTTCGATGTCGTTGGGAGGCGGCGGATTGTTGGGGCCTTGGCCCCAGGGTCCCTGCCCCGGCGAGCGCCACGGTCCGTTATTATTGTTAGAATTCCAGGACATAGGTCGTTTCCGTCAGCGCCCGGACTGCCAGCTCCGGCCAAGTGGCGCGGCCCTCGCTGGCGACCGGGAGGAAGGGGTTACCACCTTTTTGAGCCGCGGCAACAATGCCGATGGGGAGGTCCCACCTAGCGAGCAGCCACGTCTTCTTTGGCGGGAGGCTCGACAGGCGTCTCGCCTGGCGGCGGCAGCGGCTCTATTCTCAGAGCCGCAATTCGGTTGCGCTGCTTGCGCAGCACCTCGAAGCGCAAACCATGGAAACTGAATTTCTGCCTGGCCTCGGGAATCGCCCGCGCTTCGTGAATCACCAGCCCCGCGATGGTCGCCGCTTCCTCGTCGGGCAGCTTCCAATCCATCAGGCGGTTGAGTTCGCGAATGGTGACGGAGCCGTCGACGACCAGCGATCCGTCGCGCTGCTTACGCACCCCCTGGATCATCGAGTCGTGCTCGTCGCGGATATCGCCGACGATCTCTTCGATGATGTCCTCGAGCGTGATGAGGCCCTGCACGACGCCATACTCGTCGACCACCAGCGCAGAATGCGTCTTGCGTGCGAGAAAGGCGCGCAACTGATCGCGCAGGCTGGTCGATTCCGGGATGTACCAGGGTTCGATAGCGATTTTCTCGAGGTTCACCTTGGCGGGGTCTCCGCCCGCCGCGACAAGCGCGCGCAGAAAATCGCGAATGTGAAGAACGCCGACGATGTTGTCGGGCTCGGTGCGCCACAGCGGCACGCGCGTATACGGGAGACTCAAGCACTTCCTTGACGAATTCAGTCGCCGGCAGATCCATGTCGATGGTCCGCATCTTGGTGCGGTGAATCATGGCGTCGGCCACGGGGATTTCACCAAGCTCCAGCAGGCCGCCGAGCATGTCGCGCTCCTCACGCGCGACGCCGCCTTCGCGGTGCAGCAGGTCGACCGCGCCGAGCAGCTCGTCGGTGCCGGAGATTTCCGGCTCCTCGCGCGGCGCCGTAGAGGAGAACGGCCACAGCAGCAGCTTCACGATCCCCTCGACCGCCGCCGCGATCGGCGAAAGCGCCGTCACGAAGAAATTCACGACCGGCGCGGTCGCCAGAGCGAAGTCATCGGGATAGGCGATGGCGACGCTCTTGGGCAGCACCTCGGCGAACACGATCACCAGCGCCGTCATGAGCGCGGTGGCATAGACCACCCCGCGCTCGCCGAACTCGAAGAGGAACAGGCCGGTGGCGATCGCCGACGAGCCGATGGTGACGAATTGGCCGCCCATCAGCATCGCGGAAATCAGCCTGGACTGCTTGGCGATGAGGCGATTGACGAGCGCCGCGCGAGTATCGCCCGCGTTCTCGAGCGCCAACAAACGGGCGCGCGAGGCTGCGGAAAAAGCGGTCTCGGCGCCGGCGAAGAACGCCGCCGCGATCAAGCTGACGACGATCACCGCCACGGATATGGGAACTGACATGAGCTGAGTTTACTAAATCGCGGGCGGCACCGCAAAACGTCGACTGTGACGCCCCTCGCGGCTGCTCATATTTTCATCAATGGCGTCAGTTTTCGACCGCTTCGCTTGAGATCACGAGGTCGACGTCGTTCGAAATGACGGGAAAACCGGAATTCATGCCGAAATCGAGACGGTGAATCACTGCTTTGGCGACGAAGCCAAGCCGCCCATGTCCGCTTTCGCCCTGCCGCTCCACGTCAACGACGACATCGAGCGGATGCGTCACCCCGAGCAGCGTCAGGTCGCCGACAACGCGGACGCGATGCTCATCGAGCTTCTCGACCTTGGTCGAAGCGAAATCGATGGCGGGAAATTTTTGCACATCGAGCATCGCCGGGCCGCGTATAAAATCGGCAAACGACGACGAGCCGACGTCGACAGAGGCGGAGGCGACATGGAACGAGATGCGGCTCGCGGCGGCGTTGGCGAGGTCAACCGCGATCTTGCCGTCAAATTTATGAAACTCGCCGTGCGTGCGGGGATAGCCCACCGCATCGATGTCGAAGGCAATATGCGTGCGCGACGGGTTGATCGTCCAATTCGCCGCGGCTTGCGCCTCAACGGACATCAACGCGAAGAGCGCCAGCGCAGCGATTTGCGTAAAAGGTCGGTTCATGACGAGCGTCTCCACACGCGTTCCCGCGACGGCCGGCGCGCCGTTGCTGGATGACTATACGCGCAAGGCGGAGATCTTATTCATTCACGTCCGCGAGAATTTGCACGTCCGCGAGAATTTAGCCTCGCCGCCTACAGTTGTTGCCGAAGATGCCCGGCGATTGCCGCCGCCCTCGCTGCCGGAAGCCGTCCGATCACCATAAACCCGCGGCCTCCCTTCGCCCATGATGACGTGGCGAAGCCGTCGACGGCGGCGTTGCTTACCGGCGCGTCGGGCCGGGCGTCTGCGATAATGCAGAACAACACGGGGCCCGCCTCCGGGTCGAGATATGCAAGCTGGCCCAGCGGCGCCTTGTCGTAGCTCAGCAACTCCGTGCGTTTGAACGGCAGGCCGGCGACGGCGACGTTGTCCGGGGTCAGCGACAGGCCAAGGCGTTCTCCGAGCGCGGTGAGTCCCGCCGCCTGCGACGCCGCATCGCCAGGCGCATGGCTCAGCGTGTCGGCGGTATAGAGCGCCATGTAGGCGGCGACAGCGTGACGCCAATCGTCGCGGCTTTCGCCCGCTTCCTGCGTGGGCGTCCCCAATGGCGCGAAGCGCCCGGCCGCAAATCCGCCGATGAAAAACACCGCGGCCGCAGCCGCCGCGACTGCGGCGATCCACGGTTTCATCGCCTTTTGCGGGCGATCCGCCGGCAGCGCCGCCAGGGAGGCGCGCAGCCGCGCCATGGGCGCTTCGTCAAGCAAGGCGTCGAGCGCCGGAGCGAAGGGCCGTCCGCCGGAGACGATCTGAACGAGTCGGGCGCGCAGCCCTGCTTCGTCGGCCAGGCGCGCTTGCAAACGGCCGCGTTCCTCGGCGCCGAGCGCATTGTCGGCGAAGGCGGTCAGAAGGGCGTCGTCGTCTTCGGTCATGGACATTCAATCGTTCGACTTTAACTTCGCCAGCGCCAGACGCGCCGCGGCCAACCGGCTCATGACCGTGCCGATGGGGATGGAGAGCAGCGCCGCGGCCTCGCCGTAGCTTCTGCCCTCAGCATACACCAAAAGGACGACCTCGCGCTGGCCCTCGGGAAGGCGGCCAACTTCTCTCAACACCTCAGCAGCGAAAATATTCGTTTCGATTTCGCGCTTTCCGTCAAAAGTTAAGGCCTCGCTGGCGTCGACGAAGCCGCCGCCCTCGCGCACGCGTCGCGCGCGGACCTCGTTGAGCCAAATCGACCGGAGAATGGAGTACAGCCAATTGCCGACGTTGGTGCCCGTCTGGAACTGGTCGGCGCGCTCGATGGCGCGAACGCAGGTCGCCTGCACCAGGTCCTCGGCGACGTCGCGCGCGCCGGAAAGCACCAGGCCGTAGCGCCAAAGCCGCGCGAGATTGGCCTCCAATCCAGCCCGGACTTCCTGCCGCCCCGCGGCGGTCATGGCGAACCTCGCGGGCGCGGGCGGCTTTTCTCACGCGTCGAAAGTTGTCGATGCGAAGCGAATAAATCGCCGAGGTCGCGTGTTTCTCCCCCGTCGCAGCTTTTGGAGACGCTGACCATGTCGCAAACAACTACACGCACTCATCTTCGCTCCGCAACGGCGCTGTTGCGGATCACCGCGGGCGCCGTCGCCGTCGGCGCGTTCCTCACGGCGTCCGTCGCCCTGGCCTCAGGCGGTGGTGGTGGCGGTGGCGGTGGTGGACATCCTGCGGCGGCCTCCGGTGGCGCGTCCGGCGGGATGTCCGGCTCGAACGGTCAGCACGGCGGAGCCCCGACGGACCTGACAACCTGCAATCCGGGCATGGTGTGGGACGCCGCGCACAGGAAGTGCATCGCCCAGCACAGCGGCGCCCTGCCCGACCCCGCCATGACCGAATACGCCTATGCGCTCGCCAAGGCCGGTCGCTTTCAGGAAGCGATCGCCCAACTTGACTTGCTGCAGGATCCCAACACGCCGCGCGCGCTCAACTATCGCGGCTACGCCACGCGCAAGCTCGGCCGCACCGACGAGGGCATCTCCTATTACCTGAAATCGGTGGCGCTCGATCCGCACTATGCGCAGGTGCGCGAATATCTCGGCGAAGCCTACGTCATCCAAGGAAAGTTCGATCTCGCCAAGGATCAACTCTCGACCATCAAGACAATCTGCGGCGGCACGAAATGCGAGGAATACGAAGACCTCTCAGCCGCGATCGGCAAAGCCACGAACCTCTAATCGCATCCCCAAAATCAAAAGGAGCTATCGCCATGGCGGACGTCCCTACGTTCGATTGGAGCTTGAACTTTCTCAATTCTCTCTCGGCCCCAATCGCGCTGATCGGCCGCGTGGCGATGGCCTATGTCTTCATCGTCGAAGGCCACGACAAGATCGTCGATTTGGCGGGCACCGCAACTTATATGCAATCCTTCGGCGTCGACCCGCGTCTGCTGCCTCTCGTGATCGCGACCGAACTCGGAGGCGGCCTCATGGTCGTCTTCGGGCTCGGCGCGCGATGGGCCGCGATCGCGCTCGCCGGATTCTGCGTGCTGACCGCGCTGTTTTTCCATAACGGCTCTGACTTCGATCAGATCGTCAATTTCCAGAAGAACCTCGCCATCGGCGGCGGCTTTCTGCTGTTGGCGGCTTTTGGCCCCGGGGCGTGGTCGCTCGAGTCCTGGCTCAGCAGGAAGCCGTCCGCGGATCGGATCGCGGCAGCGAAGAGCGACTACTGACTGCGGCGCATCGCGGCGGCTTTTGCTTCCTCCAGTCCGCTGATGACGTTGGGCAGATCTCTTGGCGATCCGCACAGCGCGGACGCGCCGGAGAGCGAAAGCTCCGCGGCGCCGCCGTAGCCCCAGAGCGCGCCGATCCGGTCGGCGCGGTGCCGCCTTGCCGCCTCCATGTCGTACTTGCGGTCGCCGACCATGAAAATGTCGGCCGGCGCGATGGCCTCCGTGGAAAGCATGTGGGCGAACAGCACGGCCTTGTCGTCGAACCGGCCGCCAAGGTCGGCGCAATAGGCGCCGCTGAAGAACGGCGCGAGGCCGAAATGCGACAGCATACGCTCGGCGAACACTTTTGGCTTCGAGGTGCAAAGCAAGAGCCGGCGGCCCTCCCGGCGCAGCCTTTCCAAGGCCGGAAACACCCCATCGTAGACGGCGGCTTCGAACATCCGCCCGCCGCCATAGAAGGCGCGATAGTGGCGAAGCGCCTCGTCGGCCTCTTCGTCCGTTGCGAGCAATTGCCGGAAGGATCCCCGCAGCGGCGGGCCGATGACCCAGTACAGCTCCGCAAAGGGGGGCGGCTCGCGGCCAAGGGCGGTCAGCGCGGCCTGGAAACAGCCGATGATGCCCGCCGCCGGGTCGACCAAGGTGCCGTCGAGGTCGAGCGCAATGGTTCGCTTGTAGGCTTCGATAGCGGGTCCGGGCGGCGATGTCATTGCGGTGTTCTAGCGGAGAATTTCAACGAGGAGCACCCAGGAGGTGAAAATCCCTGTCACCAGCGACCCTATGACGCCAAATGCGATCCAATCGAAGCCGGAGTCCGCGCTGGCAGCGAGCAACGCGCCGCCGACGACCAACGGCAAGGAACCAAAAAGCGCCAGCCCCCTGCGGATCGGCTTGCCATATCTGGGCTCCTTGTCCGTCGCCGCCGGGCTGCGCCACTGGATGATCAGCACCATAGCGAGCACGACCACGGAAACGGCGAGGTCGAGCGCGCCGAACGCTACGTCCGCAAGCTTGGGCACCAGCCCGATGCTGGCGATCACCATAACGCTGACGAGCCCCATCAACGCTTCCGCCGCCCGCCCCGGCAACGGCGCATAGGACAGAATTCTTGGCAGATTGATCGAGATGGCGACCGCGAGAAAGCCGACCAGCGCCGCGGCGGCGCCGACCTCAGCCGTGAAAAAGCCCGCCCAATCCGGCAATCCTGTCATGCTGCCCCCGCCTGCCTGCCCCTCGCCCGCCAAATATATAATTCCGCCCGCGGCAGGAATGGAATAGAAGCGCGCGATGAACGCCCCCGCCCTTTCGCCGACGCCCGCGCCCGCCGCGCCGGCTTCGCTCGCCGGCATGACCCGTTCGGAACTCGCCGCCGCGCTCGCCGAGGCCGGCGTCGCCGCGAAGGATCTGCGCATGCGCACCGCCCAGGTGTGGCATTGGATCTACCATCGCGGCGCGACCGACTTTTCGCAGATGAAGAACGTCGCCAAGCCGATGCAGACGCTGCTCGCCGAGCGCCACACCCTGGCGCGCCCGGAAATCGTGGCCGAGCAGGTTTCCGCCGACGGCACGCGCAAATGGCTGATGCGGATGGCGCCCGCGCACCGCTTCGACAAAGGCGCCGAGATCGAGTGCGTCTACATTCCCGAGAACGACCGCGGCACGCTCTGCGTTTCCGCCCAGGTCGGCTGCACGCTGAACTGCACCTTCTGCCACACCGGCACGCAGAAACTGGTGCGCAACCTGACGGCGGCCGAGATCGTCGCGCAGGTCATGGTGGCGCGCGACCGGCTTGGCGATTTCCCCGGCGGCATCGCGCCGACCGACGGGCTCGTGCCGTCGGGCGAAGGCGTGCGCGCGGTGTCGAACATCGTGTTCATGGGCATGGGCGAGCCGCTCTACAATTTCGACAACGTGCGCGACGCGATCGGCGTGCTGACCGACGGCGACGGGCTTGTCGCTGTCGAAGCGCCGCATCACCGTCTCGACCTCGGGCGTCGTGCCGGAGATGGCGAGCTTGGGCGAGCGAATGCGGCACGATGCTCGCCATTTCGCTGCATGCGACGAACGACACGCTGCGCGACGAGCTCGTGCCGCTCAACAAGAAATATCCGATCAAGCGATCTGCTGGACGCCTGCCGCGACCTATCCCGGCGCCTCGAACGCGCGGCGCATCACGTTCGAATATGTGATGCTGAAGGGCGATCAACGACTCGCCCGCCGAGGCGCAGCGCGCTGGTGCGGCTGCTGAAGGGCATGCCGGCCAAGATCAACCTGATCCCCTTCAACCCCTGGCCGGGCACGCCCTACGAATGCTCGGACTGGGAGACGATCGAAAACTTCTCCGACATCGTCTTCAACGCCGGCTACGCCAGCCCCGTGCGCACGCCGCGCGGCCGCGACATCCTTGCCGCCTGCGGGCAGTTGAAGAGCGAGACCGAGAAGCTGCGCGCGCGGGCCCGGTTGATGCTTGAGGAGAGCTTGGCGGCTGGGCAGGAGTGATGCCGCCAGCGCTGAGTGGCAAGCGTCGCGAGCATCGTCATTGCGAGCGCAGCGAAGCAACCCAGGGGCCGGAAACACGGCTGTTTGCGGCCCCTGGGTTGTACGTCTGGTCTTCCGCTTTCCTCGAATCGTTTAGGCGAGGAAGGTGGGGGCAGGATGGCGAGATCGTTCCTGGGTGGAGCGTGAGCTCGCAAGCAATCTTGATCCGTCATCCTGCCTGACGGTCTTGAGCACGAACGGTAGGACGGGCCTGAACCCGAGTTTACAATCCAGTGCCAGAGGACCTTTACCTTCTTGCGAAAGGTTTGATCATGGTAGCGGATTCTTCGCCCCGTTCAATTCGAGGCTCTGCGGCTCCTCGATTTGCAAAGCCGGCGCCTGGCGAACGCCTCATTGACGAGCCTCTTTTTATCGGCGTCGACGTATCGAAGGGTTGGATCGACATCGCCGACACGCAAGGACGCGCGCTGCGCGTCGCCAACGAAGAAACGGCGATCGCCGCGGCGTTCACGGGCCCTTGGTCCGCTTGCGCCAACATCGTCTGCGAGGCGACGGGCGGCTACGAGCGCGCGCTGATGCGCGTGGCCAAGCAACGCGGCCTGCCGCTGCGGCGGGTCCACCCCAATCGCGCCCGCGCCTTTGGGCAAATGACGGCCAAGCTCGCTAAAACCGACGCTTTGGACGCCCGCATGTTGGCGGGGTTCGCGGCCTTCACGGCCAAGGAATCCCCCATGGCTTTGCCCGAGGCGCGGACGCAGGAACTGGCCGACATGGTCAGCCGTCTGAACCAATTGACCGATCTGCGCCAAAGCGAAAGCTGCCGGAGCCAGCAGGCCGCGAGCGCCAGGACCAAAGCCTCAGTCGAGGCCGTGCTGAAGGTCATCGCGGCGCAGATCCAGGCCATGCAAGAGGCGATCGACGCCTTCATCGCCGAAGATCCTACGCTGAGCCAAAACGCCAAGATCATGCGCTCCTGCAAGGGCGTCGGCCCCAAATCCGTGCAGGCCATCCTCGCCATGCTGCCCGAAATCGGCGCCCTCAACCGGCGCAAGATCGCCGCGCTCGTCGGCATGGCGCCCATCACCAAGGCCAGCGGATCGTCGCAAAATCACGCCAGCATAACTGGCGGCCGCAAAGCGCTACGCGACATCCTCTTTATGGCCGCGCTCACCGCCAGCAAGCACAATCCCGTCTTCAAGACCTTCTACGAACGCCTACGAGCGAACGGCAAACCTCACAAAGTCGCCCTCGTCGCCGTCCTGCGCAAGCTCATCACAACCCTCAACGCCATGATAAACTCTCGCCAGATGTTCAAAACCCAGTTGACCTGAGACACGGTAGATTGCTTCGTCGCCACGCTCCTCGCAATGGCGGTTTTTGACAAATTGCGGCGCCTACGCCCCCGGCGCCACGACCCCTTTGCGCAGAACGATGTTGCCGTGGAAGCGGCGCTCGCCGGTCGCCACGATCGCGTAGGCTTTTTTCGAGCGCTCATAGAACGCCGGCCGCTCGAGCGCGCCGAACGTCTGCTTCTTGCCTTCGTGTTTTTTCAGGATGGCGTGAAATTCGAGGAAGATCGGCAGCTCCTTGCCGTCCTCGCCGAGCACCTTCGGATGGAACGCAGCCGTGCCGCCTTCGTGGTCGAGCGACATCACGGAAAGAATGGCGTCGAGCACATCGGTCGAGCTTACGCCGAGCCGCACCAATTCCGGGCCCCAACTCTCCGCGGGAAAGTTGCCGTCGACGATGGCGATCTCATCGCCATGCCCCATCGCCCGGAGGATGTAGAGCAAATCAGGCGAGAGCAACGGGTTGATGCCCTTCAACATGGCGCAGCCTTCCCTATCGACGCAAACGGGCGCTTCAAATTACGACTTCGGCGTCGGCGCGTCTTTGCGCAACAGGCCTTCGGTCTTCAGGTCGCGCCACAGCGCCGCTGGGATCGTCCCGCGCATCATGTCGGCGTTGCGCGACACTTCGCTCGGCTTCTGCCCGCCTGGGATGACGCTGACGATGGCGCGATGGCCGAGCGGAAATTGCAACGCGGCCTCAGCGAGCTTCACGCTGTGGGCGCGGCAGACTTTTTCAATCGCATGCACGCGCTTGAGAATGTCCTCGCTAGCGGGCGCATAGTTGTAACGCGCGCCCGGTTTCGGCCCCGTCGCCAGGATGCCGGAATTGAACGGGCCGCCGATCACCACGCCGATTTTTTTCTCAAGGCACAGCGGCAAGAAGCTCGCCAGCAATTCCTGCTCGAGCAGCGTGTACCGCCCTGCCAGCAGGAAGACGTCAAAGTCGCCGAGCTTTGCCAGTTTCTCCGCGATCTCCCACTCGTTGATGCCGGCGCCGATCGCCTTGACGACGCCTTCGTCGCGCAGTTTGGCGAGGGCCTTGTAGCCGCCCTCCATCAATTCCTTGATGCGCTTGTCCGCAGCTTCCACGGTGCCGTGGGTGAAGGCGTCGACGTCATGCGCATAGACCACGTCGATGGAATCGACGCCGAGCCGCTCGAGCGAAAATTCGAGCGAACGCATTACGCCATCGTAGGAATAATCGTACACTTCCTGACGCGACGGCGTTTCATAAAAAGCGCTGGGCCGCGACCGGGTTTCTGGCGAGCACAGTTTGAGCAAGCGGCCAATCTTGCTCGACAAGATGTATTCGTCGCGCGGCTTCGCCCGCAAAAATCCGTTCAGGCGCGTTTCAGAAAGCCCCAGGCCATATAGCGGCGCCGTGTCGTAGTAGCGGCAGCCAGCGAGCCAGGCGGCGTCCAGCGTGGCGCGCGCTTCTTTTTCCGTTAGCGGCCGATAGAGATTGCCGATGGGCGCGGCGCCGAAGCCAAGCTCGGTGAATTCAAGGGTCACTTCAGAACGCGACAAATGCTTGCGTGTACGCAGGTTACGTCCGCGCGCCATACTCGCCAATCCCCCCTCGAACGCCAATAACGAAGGCGAAGCTGCATCCTTTAGCGTTGCTTCGCGGAGCGCGTCAAACAATTAAGCGGCGAGCCGCGCCAGACAATAAGACGTGAGCGACGGCGAAGACCTTAGAGCGCGGAACGCTGCGCGTAGCCGCGCTTTTCGTTCAATTTCTCCAGAATCTCAGTCGCTGCGGCGACCACGCTGCTGCCCGGCGGAAAAATCGCCTCGACGCCGGCCTCGCGCAGCGCTGCAAAATCCCGTTCCGGGATGACGCCGCCGACCACGAGCATCGTCTCGCCAGCATCTTCGGCGCCGAGCGCGCGCTTGAGTTCGGGCGCGAGCGTGAGATGGCCGGCCGCCAGCGACGACAAGCCGACGACGTGAACGTGCGACTGCTTGGCCAGATACGCCACTTCGGCCGGCGTGGAGAACAGCGGCCCGATCTCCACCTCGAAGCCGAGATCGGTGAAGGCGGACGCGATGATTTTTTGGCCGCGGTCATGGCCGTCTTGTCCTACTTTCGCGACGAGGATTTTCGGCCGCCGTCCCTCGTTCTCAGCGAAGGCGCGCGTCATCGCCGCCACGCGCGCGTTGCCGTCCGAACGCTCGCCGCTCTCAGCGAGATAGACGCCGGAAATGCCGCGCGTCTCCGCGCTGTGGCGGCCAAACGCCTTCTCGAGCGCCAACGACATTTCTCCGACCGTGGCGCGCGCGCGCGCCGCGGCGACGCTGAGATCAAGCAGATTGCCGTCGCCGCGTGCGCCTTCGGTCAACGCGTCGAGCGCGCGCTCGACAGCGCCGGCGTCGCGCGTCGCGCGCAACGTCTTGAGCTTGGCGATCTGCGCCTGCCGCACCTCGCCCACGTCGACTTTCAGCACGTCGACCTTGGGCTCGACGTTCGAGCGGAATACGTTGACGCCGATCACCGGCTGCTGGCCCGTATCGATGCGCGCCTGCGTGCGCGCTGCAGCCTCTTCGATGCGGCGCTTCGGCAAGCCCGTCGCGATCGCCTTGGCCATGCCGCCAAGCGCCTCGATCTCCGCCATGTGGGCCTTAGCGCGGTCGGACAGATCGGCGGTCAGTCTCTCCACATAGTAGGAGCCGCCCCAGGGATCGATGACGCGGTTGACGCCGGATTCCTCGATCAGGAACAGCTGCGTGTTGCGCGCGATGCGCGCGGACGCCGGCGTCGGCAGCGCGAGCGCTTCGTCGTAGGAATTGGTGTGCAGGCTTTGCGTGTGGCCCTGCGTCGCCGCCATCGCCTCGATCAGCGTGCGCATGACGTTGTTGAACGGGTCTTGTGCGGTCAGCGACCAACCTGATGTCTGACAATGCGCGCGCAACGGAAAACTCTTGGGCGACTTAGCGCCGAAGGCGGCGACGATGTCGTCCCACAACACGCGCGCCGCGCGGAGCTTCGCCACCTCCATGAAGAAGTTCATGCCTACCGCCCAGAAGAACGACAAGCGCGGCGCGAAATCATCGATCGCCAATCCGGCGGCGAGCCCGGCGCGCAGATATTCGACGCCGTCGGCGAGCGTGTAGGCGAGCTCGAGATCCTGCGTCGCTCCCGCCTCCTGCATGTGATAGCCGGAGATCGAAATCGAATTGAACTTTGGCATCTGCCTCGCCGTGTAGGCGAAAATGTCCGACACGATCCGCATCGAGGGGCCAGGGGGATAGATGTAGGTGTTGCGGACCATGAACTCCTTGAGGATGTCGTTCTGGATCGTGCCCGACAATTGCGCAGGCGCGACGCCCTGCTCTTCTGCGGCGACGATATAGAGCGCGAGGATCGGCAGCACGGCGCCGTTCATCGTCATCGACACGCTCATGCGATCGAGCGGAATACCGGCGAACAAGGTCTGCATGTCGAGGATGGAATCGATGGCGACGCCCGCCATGCCGACGTCGCCGGCGACGCGCGGATGGTCGGAATCGTAGCCGCGATGGGTGGCGAGGTCGAAGGCGACGGAGAGGCCGTTTTGGCCGCCAGAGAGATTGGCGCGGTAGAAGGCGTTGGATTGCTCGGCGGTTGAGAAGCCGGCGTATTGGCGCACCGTCCACGGCTGATTGACGTACATCGTGGGGTACGGGCCGCGCAGATACGGCGGCAGTCCAGGCCAGGAGTCGATCAGCGGCTCAAGGCCGCGCCAGTTCTCCGGCGTATAGAACGAGCGAACCGCGATTCCTTCCGGCGTTGAGCGCTCCTGCAAGGGCGGCGTGGCGACTTGAGGCGCTGGAGCGAAAGCGTCCGGCAAGGGCAGACGCGGGCCTAGGCGGTGGCGCAGCGCCTGCCAGGCTTCCTGACAAAGCGCTTCGGTGAGCGCTTCGATGGCGCCGGAGCCCGCGGCGGCGTCCTCGACGAAGCCGAGATGCGCCTCCTTGAGCATAAGCAGGGACGCGTTGCGGGCGAGGCGCCGGGCGAAGGCATCGGGTGCGCCCACGGGCAACGTGTGCGGCAAGGCGATGATGGCGTCGGCGCCGCCGATGCCGGCGGAGAACGCCGCTAGCGTGGTGCGGAGCACGTTCTTGTCGAGATCATCGGCGCCGAGCATGCGCCGCGAGGTCTGCGCGAGCGCGTGCGCGGGCTGGGGTGTAGTGCCCATCGCCGCCTGCAGCGCCGCCCATAGCAGCCGCAAGGCTCGGAATTTGGCGATGGTGAGGAGTTGGTCCTGCGTCGCCGCCAGCCGGAACTCTATAGCGCGGGCGGCCGCTTCGGGCGCAAAGCCCGCGCCGATCAGGGCTTGCGCCATCAGCGCGGCGTGCGCGAGCGCCTCGGCCAATTCTTCGGTCGCCTTGGCGCCGGCCTCGTGCGGCTGGCGCCCGTCCGCCGCCAGGAACGGGCCGCGGAAGCCCGCGCCGACGAGCGCCTGGACCGGTTCCAGCAAAGCGTTGATCGCGCCGCCGGCGGCGGAAAAGGGGTTCAGGCCGAACGAAATTGGAACTTGCGAAGCGTCGGTCCCGGCTGGGGCGCGCCATCCGGCGATCTTAAGAGCGAGCGCTACGGCCTCGTGGCCGCAATCGAGATAAAGACGCGTCGCCGCGGGCAAGGCAGCAACAATCGCTTTAAATGAAGTAACGGCGGGAGCGCCCTGCCCGAAGGCATTAGCGTCGTCCGCGGTGACGAGCACATAATCGTCGGCCCCGCCCTCTTTATCCTCCGCGAGTTGGTCGAGCGCCGCCTCGACGCTCGGCAGATCCATCCGCTGTACGATGCGCCAACCGCCGGGCGCCTCACGGAAGGCGCGCGGCCCCGCCTTGCGCGCGTAGATCGGCCCGATGGAAAAACCCTCGGCGGTCGCCGACGCCAAGGTGTCGGGATCGCGCCCTTTCAGGACCCGCGCGGCCTCCGCCCGCCATGCGCGTTCGTCGGGCGGGCCGCTCACGGGGGTGCGGCCCTAAATGAACTGCGACAATCCAGGCACAGCTTCGACGATTTCGCCGACGACCTCATCGCCCGCGTGGGCACGGACGTAGTCGAACACCGCTTTGCCCATCGCCTGCATCTGGGTCATGTCGAGGCCGAGGCCCATCAACTGGCCGCCGAGCGCCATGACGCCGCCGCCGCCCATCGTGCCGGTTCCGACGCCCATCAGGCCGCGCAGCGTCTCGCCAAAGCCCTGCCCGCCGGTTTGCGGGTCGGAAGCCACGATGGCCTTCAGCTCCGGCGCCTTGTCGAGCAGACGCTGCATGGCGTCGGCGGGCGCCTCGCGCTGGATGAAATCCAGGACGAGCGCGGTCGCTTGCCTCGCGACATCAGGCTGGAGATGGGCGGCAGTGGCGACGCGGGCGATCAAGTTTTCCATACGGTCCTCGGGAAGAAGCGGCTTGGGCGCCGTCTTGCGCGCCAGACGTTGAAGCCTAAGGGCGGCAAAATCAAGATTGTGGCGGCAATTTGCACCCGCCTCGATCTTTGCCGTCGCAACGCAGCGAAACGGCGCCGGCCGGCACTCATTGCCTGAATCGTACGACAAACGCACGATTCGCATGCAGCCAATGCGTCATTCTTTCGCACTGCAACAGGAAACTGACATGAAAATTTCACATTGGTAAAGCTTTGTGACCTATCGTAAGGTCGTAAATTGCGACGATAAAGTGACTGAATTTCTAATTTTCATATCATAAAGATCGATAATCGATCATTTCGTTAAATTCAGATAAATTTTTCATGAGTTTTTCGCATGGCTGGATCAACGACTACCCCCTACCTGCAGGCAGCCGAGGCATCTATGTTGCGTTGCATCAGAGAGGGCCGGGCCGTTCGGTTCAGCCCCGACTGACGACAGAACCAGGAGGTTCCTATGTCACCGCTGAAGACTCTCGCCACCAAGCTCTCGGGCTGGCGGCGCTATCGCGACGCGATACGTGAGTTGTCTCAGCTTACGGACCGTGAGCTGAGCGACATTGGCATTAGCCGGGTCGACATTCCGTCGATCGCGCGCACCGCCGCCGTGGCTCACTAACGGTTCCGACTTCGGAGCGTTCGTGCCCAGGCCGTTTGCCGGCCTCACAGCGAGGAGTTTTCTCCTCGTTCCCCCATTCACCCTAGCAATAGGAGATCAACATGACCCCCATCAAGTCCCTCGGCGAGAAGTTCAATGCTTGGCGCCGTTACCGTGACGCCGTCCGCGAGCTGACCCAGCTTTCGGACCGTGACCTCGCCGACATCGGCGTTCGCCGTGGCGATATCCACTTCATCGCCCGCCAGGCCGCCGTCGCCACATCCTAACAGATATAAGGTTCCCCGCGGGTTTCCTCCCAAGGCCGCGGGTTTCCTGGCCCGCCTCTCCTCGTGGAGAGGCGGGCTTTTTTTGTTTTGACCCTGGCGCCGTGACGGTCCAAAGCCACGCGATGCGCCCCATTCATGTCATCGGCGGCGGCCTCGCGGGATGCGAAGCTGCCTGGCAAGCTGCCCGAGCGGGCGTTCCCGTGTTCCTCCACGAAATGCGCCCCGTTCGGGCGACGGCGGCCCATCGCACCGAGCGCCTCGCCGAACTCGTTTGCTCCAATTCCTTCCGCTCTGATGACGCCGAACATAACGCGGTGGGCGTCATCCACCGCGAGATGCGCGCGCTCGGCTCGCTCATCATGCGCTCGGCCGACACCCATCAGGTGCCGGCGGGCGGCGCACTGGCCGTCGACCGCGAAGGCTTCGCCGAGGCGGTGGAAGCCGCGATTCTCGCCGAGCCCAACATCACGCTTGAGCGCGGCGAGATCGCCGGGCTCCCTCCGGCGGATTGGGACAGCGTCATCATCGCCACGGGGCCGCTAACGTCGTCCGCGCTTGCGGAGGCGATCCGGGGGCTTACGGGCGAATCCTCGCTCGCCTTCTTTGACGCCATCGCGCCCATCGTCCATCGCGACTCCATCGACATGGACAAGGCCTGGCGGCAGTCGCGCTACGACAAAGTCGGCCCGGGCGGCGACGGCGCGGACTACATCAACTGCCCGATGGACCGCGAAACCTACGAAGCTTTCGTGGCCGCGCTGCTGGCGGCCGACAAAACCGAGTTCAAGGAATTCGAGGGAACGCCCTATTTCGACGGTTGCCTGCCGATTGAGGTGATGGCCGAACGCGGCTTCGAGACATTGCGGTTTGGGCCGATGAAGCCGGTCGGGCTGACCAACGCCCATAACCCCGGCGTGAAACCCTTCGCCGTGGTGCAACTGCGGCAGGACAATGCGCTGGGCACGCTGTTTAATATGGTCGGCTTCCAGACCAAGCTGAAATACGGCGAACAGGCAAAAATCTTCCGGATGATCCCCGGCTTGGAGGGCGCCGAATTCGCCCGGCTGGGCGGGCTGCACCGCAACACCTACTTGAACTCGCCGCGCCATCTCGATGATCGGCTTCGCTTAAAGGCGGACCCGCGGCTGCGCTTTGCCGGCCAGATCACCGGCTGCGAGGGCTATGTAGAGAGCGCTGCAGTCGGGTTGATCGCGGGGCGGATGGCGGCGGCGGAACGGCTGGAGCGTCCGGTCGAGGCGCTGCCCCCGACCACCGCAATCGGCGCGCTGCTCAATCACATCACTGGCGGGCATCTCGAGGCGATCGTCGCAGGCCCGAGTTCGTTCCAGCCGATGAACGTCAATTTCGGCTTGTTCCCACCGATCGAAGAGCCGCGCGTCGATAGCGAGGGCAAGCGGCTGCGCGGGCCGGAGCGCGGAATGGCGCGGAAGCGGCTGCTGTCGGCGCGGGCGGGACGGGATCTCGAGGGGTGGATGGAGCGGGCCAAACCGGCGCTTGCAGAGGCCTAGTATCCGAAAGTTTTGACAACGTTAAACCAAGGTGGAGGCGAGTGAAACCAAGCTGGAGCAAACTTTTCCAAACTAAACCAAATTAAAACAACAGTCATTTCACGTTTTATTGCAATATTTCAAATACTTATACAATCTCCCCCCGGCATTGCGGGCAAACGACGGCCGGCGCAAAGAGCGAACGCCGCCGTTGCCGCTCGTGGCAGCTTGTTGCGTGCTCTTCACGATGAAAAACCATCCGGGCGAACCCAGAAGTGAGAACGAAATAGGAACTAAGATCCCGATTTCAAGGACACAGCACAATCTTATTTCGGCCCTCACCGTTTTCACCTAGCGCTTTGCCGCCAATCGAGCGTACGTCTTTCACGTCGGGCCAGACGAAAGCGGTTTTCCGCCGGTGGGTGGAAACGCCATGCGTTCGACGATCTGCGCATTTGCTCTCGGCTCTCTTCTCGCCACCCCGAGCCTCGCCGCCAACTCCCTCGACAAAGAATGGAACGAACTGATCGCCCAAACCAAGAAGCACGGCGGCGTCGAGACGGTGCTGGATCAGACCGCTTCCTATGTTCTTCAGGCCAAGGACGGCACATACGTCGCCTTCACGCGGACGCTCGACAACAAAAAGCGCTTCATCTGCATCATCCGCGACGCGCTCAACTTCCGCTATTGCTACAATTTCGATAGCCAGACCGTAGTCTACGGCACGCGCGCCAATGCTGACGCGCCTTGGGTGGAAAGCCTCACCCCGCCGCCGCCTCAGGAAAAGCAACCCTCGTTCTGGGACGGACTGCTGCAAGCTTTTTTAAGCCTGCCCCTGGCCTCACCGAGGCAAGGCGGCGGAGGGTACGGGCCGCATCGCGTGCCAAACTTTATGAATTCCAGCGAATTTTAGCAGCCTATACGAGCAAGGGGGAGCGACGCGTCACATTATCAGGCTTTCCGGAACCGGGCGATAAACTCCTCGCGGTCGTTGCTACGGGGGAACGGTTTGTCGGGGACGGGCACGCCGAGGAAGGCGCAAAGCGGCTCCCATCCCTGCTTCACCTCATACACCAGCAATTGGTCCGCAGGGATCGCCGCCTTCACCGCGTGAATATGGGCCTCAAACGCGCGCGCCAGTCCTGCCTTGTCGAGTCCCAGGGAAAACCCTGCTTTGGCCGAGACATCGATTACCATATCCAACCAGGCATGCCGCTCAGGCGGAGCGTCGTTTCGCCCCGACAACCCCGCGAAAATCGTCTCGGAATAGCTTTCCGCCCAACTCTCGAAACTGCGAACGCTCAGGATGAATTTCGCTTTGGGATAGGCGGCCCGCAATTCGCGGAAGTAGGTCGCCGTTGGCCAATCCACTGCGCTGTTGAAACCTTTGTAGATCGACGGCCAATCCGCTTTTCCACCCGCCGCCGAGACCCAAAGCGGCACCTGCCCGTTAAGATCGTGCAACACCGCCTCCATGTGGTGGCACGGCCCCAGCCCTAGAGCCTCAAGCGCTAGCTTGAGAGAATAAGTTCCCGTACGCCCGACGCCGACGCCGATCACGCTCAAGGTCATTGCAAATCCCCCCATTCGATAGACATTGAACGGAACTTGAGTAGCTCGCTCCTATCAACATTGGCAAGACTACCAGCCCCAGGTGTAAAGAAAATCGCCAGTAAAACAACGACTTACTCCAGTGTAATAGGATGAAATCAAAATAACAATAAAATCCATAGCACTTATAGAATTGATTGAACGAGAATTTACGATATCCACGCGGCGAATACCTAAGTTTGAAGTCGCGTCATTCGCTCGCGGCAGAACGTAGGCGATGTGCCCTGGGGCGAGAGTCCAACCGGACCGTCGACGCCGACCGAGGAGAAGGCGCATCCGCCGTTGTGGGACGGACTGCTGCAAGCTTTTTTAAGCCTGCCCTGGCCTCACCGAGGCACGGCGGCGGAGGGGAACGGGCCGCATCGGGCCTGACGCCGGGGCGGACTGCATCTCGCAAAGGCGTGGATGGCCGGGTCAAGCCCGGCCTTTGTGAATTCTCTTAGAACTTTCAATGTTATACGTCATGGCCGGGCTCGACCCGGCCATCCACGCCGCGCCGACAAAACTATGCGGAGAGCGACTCCCGCAAGTCCGGCGGCACCGCTTCGTTCTTCAGCAACGCCAGCGCCTCCGTAAACGCCAAGGTCTTGTTCTCCTGCGACCCCAGCCTACGGATGGACACCGTCGCCTCGGCGGCCTCCTTGCGGCCGACCACCAGCAGCGCCGGGACTTTGGCAAGGCTGTGCTCGCGCACCTTGTACGGGATCTTCTCGTTGCGCAGGTCGGCCTCGACGCGGAAGCCGGCCCTGCGCAGATCGGCGACCAGCTTCATCGCATAATCGTCGGCGTCCTGGGTGATGGTGGCGACCACGATCTGCGTCGGCGCCAGCCATAGCGGCATATGCCCGGCGTGGTGCTCGAGCAGGATGCCGGTGAAGCGTTCGAGCGAGCCGCAGATGGCGCGGTGCACCATCACAGGATGCGTCTTTTCCGATTTGGAATCAATGTAGAACGCGCCGAACCTCTCGGGCAGGTTGAAGTCGACCTGCGTGGTGCCGCATTGCCAATCGCGGCCGATGGCGTCGCGCAGCACGTATTCGAACTTCGGCCCGTAGAACGCGCCCTCGCCCGGGTTGAGCGCCGTCGTCACGACATTGCCGTGGCGCTCCTTGATCTCCTCGAGCACCTTCAACATCACCGCTTCGGCGTGATCCCAGGCGGCGTCGGTGCCGACGCGCTTTTCTGGCCGCGTCGACAATTTCACCACGATCTTGTCGAAGCCGAAGTCGGCATAGACCGACAGGATCAGCTCGTTGATCTTGTGGCACTCGGCGGCAAGCTGTTCCTCGGTGCAGAAGATATGCGCATCGTCCTGCGTGAACGCGCGCACGCGCATCAAGCCATGCAGCGCGCCCGAGGGCTCGTAGCGATGCACGATGCCGAATTCGGCAAAGCGGATCGGCAGTTCGCGGTATGAGCGTAGGCCGTGCTTGAAGATCTGGACATGGCCGGGGCAGTTCATCGGCTTCAGCGCATAGATGCGCGGATCCTCCCCCTCGGCGACGTCGCCAGCGGGTCGGGCCATGAACATGTTCTCGCGATACCAGCCCCAGTGGCCTGACGTCTCCCACAGGTTCTTGTCGAGCACCTGCGGCGCGTTGACCTCCTGATAGTCGGCCGCCAGGCGCCGGCGCATGTAGGCGACCAGCGTCTGGAACATCGACCAGCCCTTAGGGTGCCAGAAGATCGTGCCCGGGCCCTCTTCCTGGAAGTGGAACAGGTCCATCTCGCGGCCGAGCTTGCGGTGGTCGCGCTTTTCCGCCTCCTCAAGCTGCTTGAGGTGGGCGTCGAGCTCCTCCTTGGTGGCGAAGGCGGTGGCGTAGATGCGCGACAGCATCGGGCGCGTGGAATCGCCGCGCCAATAGGCGCCGGCCACCTTCATCAGCTTGAAGGCGTCGCCGATCTTACCCGTTGAGGGCATGTGCGGCCCGCGGCACAGGTCGGTCCATTCGCCCTGGCTGTAGAGTTTCACATCCTGATCGGCCGGAATGGCGTCGACCAGCTCGACCTTAAAGGCCTCGCCCTTTTTTTCGAAGAAACTCTTGGCCTCGTTGCGGCCGACCACGCGCTTGGCGAAAGGCCGGTCGCGCGCGATGATCTCGCGCATCTTCTTTTCGATGGCGGGGAAGTCTTCCGGCGTGAACGGCGCGTTGCGGAAGAAGTCGTAATAGAAGCCGTTCTCGATCGTCGGGCCGATGGTCACCTGCGTGCCCGGCCACAACGCCTGCACCGCCTCGGCCAGCACGTGCGCGGCGTCGTGGCGGATCAGTTCGAGCGCGCGCGGGTCGTCGCGCGAAATGAACTCGATTTTGGCGTCGTGCTCGATCGGGTCGGCAAGGTCGGCGAGCGCGCCGTCCTTGACCATGGCGACCGAACGTTTGGCGAGGGATGGGGAGATGCTTTTGGCGACGTCGAGGCCGGAAAGCCCGGCTTGAATCTCGCGGCGTGCGCCGTCCTTGAAGGTGACGTTAATCATTCGAACCTCGTCGTCTCACTCGCCGAAACCAATCGGCGTAAGCGGCGGGCGCGGATATAGGGGGGATGGCTTGCGTGAGCAAGGCTGCGGCGCAGCCCTTCTCCAACGCAGTTGGAGAAGGTGGCGTTGCGAAGCAACGACGGATGAGGTGTGGAAAGGAGGGAAGTTTCGTCGAATGCGTTGCACAGACGCTTGAGGCCATATCACCCCGCACTCAGCCCCGCTTTCCACACCCCATCCGTCACGCCTTCGGCGCGACACCTTCCCCAGCTTCGCTGGAGAAGGGGCGCGCTTTTCGGCGACGCAATTGCGCTCCGAGCGCGAGCAATGCGAGATGTGAAAAGTCTCCTGAGCGGGTTTTGCGATGCGCATCATCACTGGGCTCGTCATTATCACCGCCGCCCTCGCCTGCATTAGCGGCCCTGCCCAAGCCGCAGGCCCCAGCTTCGACTGCGCCAAGGCGCGGGCGCCGGTGGAAAAGCTCCTGTGCGCGAACGGCGTTCTCGGCGACCTCGACAAGGCGCTCGCCGATGCTTTTGAGACGCTGCAATCGCATCAGCCCACAGCGGCCAAGACGCTCATTGCCGACGAACAGCGTTGGCTTGGCGAGCGCGACAAGAATTGTCCTGCGGAGGCGCAAAATGCTGTCCCCTGCCTCAGCAAACTCTACGAAGACCGCATCGCCGGTCTGAAAGCCAAGGCCTCCGCCTCAGCGGCGCTCTGCAGCGGCATCGCCCAGGCCTACCAGAAGACCCTGGGGCAATCGGAATTCGGCAATTCCGGCGATTTCCTCACCGCCAATGTTTTGGATCGCCTCAACGCCGACCGCGCCACCGGCGTCATTCTCGCCAAACCGCTCGCCGATAGCCTCGCAGACGCAGCGGCTTTACGAGCCTTCGTGCTTAAGGCGCATCCTGGGCTTAAATTCTCGCCCGATGTTTCCAAGGCGCTCGACGAGCTCAGCGATGGCACAATTGCTTTGATAGCGCTCCCCGATACGCCTGTCCTTGCGGGGCTCCAGACACAAGGGACGATGAATTGCACCTACGCCGTCCCTTTCGACATCAGCAAGGCGTCCACCATGGCGATCGACCCGCCGCCGAATTGGGGCAGCGACGACTGCATGACCAAAGCCGCATTCGGCTCATTCAAAGGAGCGCCCGTCGCTTATACCGACGGCACTAACGCGGGGCCTGAACTCACCGACCGCGTTACGGCTTCGCCTTGGGCAGGCGATGGGTTTGGAGATTTCTGCGCCGTCTCCTTCCGCTACGCGCCGGTCTTTGACGACCGACCGATCAACCCACCCGACCCAAATTGCAAAGAGCTGGCGTGCGACGCGTTGAAGGAAACGGCCCTTCAGCTTGCTCAGAACGTTCACGCCAACCCCGCAAAGGCGAGGGCTGATGCCCTTGCTGTGCTCGCCCCGGATGAACGCAAGGCTTTTGCGGCGGTGCAAGTCGGAGACACCGGCGACGATCCCGCGAGGGGCAAATCCGAGGAGATTCTCGACCAGAATCCTCTGCGGTTCGCCGTCAAAGTCCAGGGCACGCTTTACCGCGTCAGCATCGGTCACGCGACGATCGGTTGGCGGACCTATGCCGATTGGAGCGTGATCTTCGAAAGAATCGAGAAACGCCGACTCGGCAAATCAGCCGAGTTTGGCGTCGGCATGCACAAGGGGAAGCTGATCGCGACGACGTTTGAGTGACCACCGGAGCGACTCCTTCTCCAACAAAGTTGGAGAAGGAGCGCGCACAGCGCGTGTGCGAAGACGTAACCCTACGTAACTACCGGCCCCTCATCCACGCACGTATACCGCCAAACCCCATACCGCCACGGCTGATGCCACGCGGCGCCCTTGCCCACCTGCGACGGCACCGGGTCGTATCCTGCCCCGCCCCAGGGGTGGCAGCGGCAGAGCCTGGCGGTGGCCATCCAGCTTCCGGCCCACAGGCCGTAGCGGTCGACCGCCTCATCGGCGTAGGCCGAGCAGGTCGGCAGGTAGCGGCACTCGCGGCCCAGCACGCTCGACAATGTCAGCCGGTAGAAGGCGATCAGCAGGCAGGAGGAGGGGCAGGGAGGGGAGAGGGGCAGGGGGAGAGAGGGAGGGGCGGGGGAGGAGGGGGAGGGAGGGAGGGAGGGGAAGGAAAGAAGAAACAGCGCGAGACAGGGGGCC